>JAJZFQ010000175.1 GCA_021805275.1 Pseudomonadota bacterium | reverse complement strand
GGAGACAACATCAAGATGACGGTGGAGCTGATCAGCCCGATTGCGATGGAAGAGGGGCTGCGCTTTGCCATCCGCGAGGGCGGCCGCACCGTCGGTGCCGGCGTCGTCGCCAAGGTTCTGAAGTAAAGGCGGCGCCATGGCTAACCAGAACATCCGCATCCGGCTCAAGGCGTTCGATCACCGCTTGATCGACAGTTCGGCCCGCGAGATCACCGAGACGGCCAAGCGCACCGGCGCGACGGTGCGGGGCCCGGTGCCGCTGCCGACCAAGATGGAGCGCTTCACGGTCCTGGTCTCTCCGCACTCCGACAAGGACGCGCGCGACCAGTACGAGCTGCGCACACACAAGCGGCTGATGGACATCCTCAACCCGACCGACAAGACCGTCGACGCGCTGATGAAGCTCGAGTTGCCGGCCGGCGTGGACGTCCAAATCAAGTTGAACTGATCGCGACGGGCGCGTATACTTCGCGCCCCTTCTGCATCGGGCGAGGTTGGGGCATCGGCCCCAAGACCACTCGAGATTGGCGGGTTCTCCGCGCGGCGGCCCTGGTTGGCCGCGACATCTCAAGTCGTCTCGCCTCGCCCGGGCAGTCCGGCGCCGGTGCCCGTTCTGGCAATCGTTTCAGAGCGGGGGCGTAGGACGGGGAAAAACGCGCATTGAGCGCTATAGAGAGGCTAGGCAATGGCAATCGGAGTCGTCGGCCGCAAGGCGGGCATGACGCGGGTTTTCACCGATAGCGGAGAGACCGTGCCGGTCACCGTCATCGAGGTGCTGCCCAATCGCGTCACCCAGGTGAAATCCGAAGACAAGGACGGGTATCGCGCCGTGCAGCTGACGTTCGGCACGCGCCGCCCGCAACTGTATTCCAAGGCGCTGAACGGTCACTACGCCAAGGCCGCCGTGGCGCCGGGCCGCTCCCTGGTCGAATTCCGGTTGACGGCTGCGGACAAGGCCGAGCTGGCCCCGGGCACCGAGGTCAAGGTCGACATCTTCTCCGCCGGCCAGTTCGTCGATGTCACCGGCACCACGATCGGCAAGGGCTTTGCCGGTGTCATGAAGCGGCACAACTTCGCCGGACAGCACGCCACGCACGGCGTGTCCGTGTCGCACCGCGCGCCCGGCTCGATCGGCCAGCGCCAGACGCCCGGCCGCGTGTTCAAGGGCCGGCGCATGTCCGGTCACATGGGCGTGGTGCGCCGCACCACCGAGAACCTCAAGGTCGTCCTGGTCGATCTGGAGCGCAACCTGCTGTTGGTGCGCGGTGCCGTTCCGGGCGCCGAGGGCGGTCAGGTCATCGTGCGGCCGGCGCTGAAGACCGCGCGCCGCGCGCTGCGCAAGACCATCGTGCCGACCAAGGTCGGTTCCAGTCCGTCGGCCAACCCGATGAAGCAATCCAAGAAGTAAGCGGCCATGATGCTCAAGATGGTCAACGGAGCCGGTGAGCTCCAGGTGTCCGAGGCGACCTTCGGGCGCGAATTCAACGAGGCGCTGGTGCACCAGGTGGTCACGGCGTACCGCAACGCCGGGCGCGCTGGCACCAAGGCGCAGAAGAGTCGCGCCGAGGTCAGCGGCGGCGGCAAGAAGCCGTGGAGCCAGAAGGGCACCGGTCAAGCCCGCGCCGGCTCGAACCGCTCCCCGATCTGGGTCGGCGGCGGCAGGACGTTCGCGGCCAAGCCGCGCAGCTTCGAGCAGAAGGTCAACCGCAAGATGTACCGCGGTGCGATCCGCTCCATGCTCTCGGAGCTGGCGCGCACCGAGCGGCTGGTCGTGAGCGAGACACTGGCCCTCGATGCGCCAAAGACCCGCCTGCTCGCCGGACAGCTGAAGTCCTGGTCGCTGCAGAGCGTGCTCATCGTCGTCGAGGCGCTCGATGAGAAGCTGCTTCTGGCGGCTCGCAACCTCCCGCACGTCGAGGTGATCGAGGCCGGCGCGCTGAATCCTCTGTCGCTGGTGCGGCATCACAAGGTGCTGATGACGGTCGGCGCGGTCAAGCTGATCGAGGAGCGGCTGCAGTGAACAAAGAACAGCTCATGAGCGTTCTCATCGCACCGCACGTGACCGAGAAGACCTCGCGCGCGATGCAGAACCACAACCAGTACACCTTCCGGGTGCGCCGTACGGCGACCAAGGTCGACATCAAGAAGGCCGTCGAACTGATGTTCGACGTGAAGGTGAGCGGCGTTCAGGTGGTCAACGAGCCGGGCAAGCAGCGCCGCTTCGGTAAGACGATCGGCCGCACCCAGGACTGGAAGAAGGCGTACGTCAGCCTGGCCGAGGGTCAGGCGATCGACTACGAGGCCCGCTCAAGGGTCTGATCGGAAGCACTGACATGGCGCTCATCAAGTACAAACCCACATCGCCCGGCACCCGCTCGGTCGTCAAGATCGATCGCTCGCACCTGCACAAGGGCGGCCCTTACCTGCCGCTCACCACGGCGCAGAGCAAGACCGGCGCGCGCAACCATTCGGGCCGCATCACCACCCGGCACGTCGGCGGCGGCTCGCGGCAGAAGTACCGCATCATCGATTTCCGGCGCGACAAGGACGGCATCATCGCCGTCGTGGAGCGTCTGGAATACGATCCGAACCGCACGAGCCACATTGCGCTGCTGAAGTACGCCGACGGCGAGCGCCGCTACATCCTCGCCCCGAAGGGCGTGCAGCCGGGCGAGGAAGTCCGCTCCGGTGCCGACTCGCCCATCAAGGCCGGCAACGCGATGCAGCTGCGCCACATTCCGGTCGGCACCACGCTGCACAACATCGAGCTCAAGCCGGGCGGCGGCGGGCAGCTCGCGCGCAGCGCCGGCAGCTCGGTGGCCTTCACCGCGCGCGAGGGCAGCTACGCATACCTCAGGCTGAAGTCGGGCGAGACGCGCAAGGTGCACATCGACTGCCGCGCCACGATCGGCGAGGTCGGCAACGACGAGCACAACCTGCGCAGCTACGGCAAGGCCGGTGCGAAGCGCTGGCGCGGCATCCGTCCGACGGTGCGCGGCCTCGCCATGAACCCCGTCGACCATCCGCACGGCGGTGGCGAGGGCAAGTCCGGTCAGGGCAATCCCCATCCGGTCTCCCCGTGGGGCTGGAACACCAAGGGGTTGAAGACGCGCAATAACAAGCGCACCGACAACATGATCGTTCAGCGTCGCAAGAACCGGATTCGCTAGCGGGAGCTCGAGCCAAGATGCCACGTTCACTGAAGAAGGGTCCCTTCGTCGATCTGCACCTCGCCAACAAGGTGCAGGTTGCGAGCGCGAAGAACGACCGCAAGCCGATCAAGACCTGGTCGCGCCGCTCGATGGTCGTGCCCGAGATGGTGGGACTGACCATCGCCGTGCACAACGGCCGTCAGCACATCCCGGTGCTGGTCAGCGAGAACATGGTCGGCCACAAGCTCGGCGAGTTTGCCCCGACGCGCACCTTCAAATCGCACTCGGGCGATCGCAAGGTCGAGGCCGCCAAGTAAGCGGGACCGGAGACACACGATGCAAGTCACCTCCAAGCTGCGCCACGCGCGCATTTCCCCGCAGAAGTGTCGGCTGGTCGCCGATCTGGTGCGCGGCAAGCCGGCCGGCAACGCGCTCGCCACTCTGCAGTACAGCCCGAAGAAGGGCGCGGAGCTGGTGCGCAAGGTGCTCGCCGCTGCCGTCGCCAACGCCGAGCACAACCACGGCGCGGACATCGACGAGCTGAAGGTCAGCGTCATTAACGTCGACACCGCTCCGGTGCTGAAGCGGTTCGCGGCCCGCGCCAAGGGCCGCGGCGCGCGCATCATCAAGCGCAACAGCCACATCACCGTCGCGGTGAGCGACGGCAAGAAGGATTAACGCATGGGTCAGAAGGTCAATCCGATTGGCATACGGCTCGGCATCACCCGCGACTGGACGTCGCGCTGGTTTGCGGGCCGCGAGCAGTTTGCCCAGCAACTGCACACCGACTTCCGGGTCCGCGAGTTCCTGAAGAAGCGGCTGGCCGAGGCGTCGGTGAGCCGTGTGTTGATCGAGCGTGCCGCCAAGAAGGTCAACATCACGATCCAGACCGCCCGGCCCGGCATCGTCATCGGCAAGAAGGGCGAGGACATCGAGAAACTGCGTGCCGAGACGGCGGCGCTGCTCGTCATGTCGGTCGGCGACGTGCGTCTGAACATCGCCGAGATCCGCAAGCCCGAGCTCGATGCCCAGCTGGTTGCTGACAGCATCGCCCAGCAGATCGAAAAGCGCGTGATGTTCCGCCGCGCCATGAAGCGCGCGGTGATGAGCACCATGCGCAGCGGCGCGCTCGGCGTGAAGGTGCGCGTGTCCGGCCGCTTGAACGGCGCGGAGATTGCCCGCACCGAGTGGTATCGCGAGGGCCGCATCCCGCTGCATACCTTCCGCGCAGACATCGACTACGGTCTGTCCGAGGCTCACACCACCTACGGGGTGATCGGCGTGAAGGTGTGGATCTTCAAGGGCGAGGTCTTCGAGAAGACCGAGACGGCTGAAGCTGCGGGCGCGGATGCCGCAGCGGCCGGTGCTCCCCCCGCGGCTGCGGCCGCGGAAGCCCCGGCGCAGGCCTGAGGAGCGCTAAGACATGCTGCAGCCAAAACGCACCAAGTACCGCAAGCAGTTCAAGGGCCGCAACGGCGGCCTGGCGCACCGTGGCAGTGACGTGTCCTTCGGCGACTACGGACTGAAGGCGACGAGCCGCGCGCGCATGACCGCGCGCGAGATCGAAGCGGCACGCCGCGCAGTGGCCCGCTATGTCAAGCGCGGCGGCCAGATCTGGATCCGGGTCTTCCCCGACGTGCCGATCAGCAAGAAGCCTCTCGAGGTCCGCATGGGCAGCGGCAAGGGCAACGTCGAGTACTACGTCGCGCGTGTGCAGCCCGGCAAGGTGCTCTTCGAGATGGAAGGCGTAGACGAGGCCACCGCGCGCGAGGCGTTCCGGCTGGCCGGCTCGAAGCTTTCGGTGTCGACCATGTTCGTCAAACGTCAGGTGCGGTAATGAAGCTCGGAGAGATCAAGCAGTACCGCGAGAAGCTCGCGAAGTCCTCGCCGGCCGAGCTTGCCGACGAGTTGGTGAAGCTGCGCAAGGAGCAGTTCGCGCTGCGCCTGCAGCGGGCCAGCGGTCAGGCGCCGAAGCCGGACCAATTCGGCAAGGCGCGCCGCAACATCGCGCGCGTGAAGACCGTGCTGCGCAAGGCGCGCGCGGGCGGAGAGAAGGCATGAGCGTAGAGCAGAACAAATCGGCCGCGTCCGAGGGCACGGCTCAGAAGGGTCAGCGCACTCTCACCGGCCGGGTGGTGAGCGACAAGATGGCCAAGACCGTGGCCGTCGAAGTCGAGCGCCTGATCAAGCACCCGCAGTACGGCAAGTTCGTGCGCCGCACGACCAAGCTGCTGGCGCACGACGAGAACGGCGAGTCGCACGTCGGCGACGTGGTGATCATCGTCCCGTGCCGCCCGCTCTCGAAGCGCAAGTCCTGGCGGCTGCTCGAGGTGGTCAAGAAGGCCGCTGAGCTGAAGGGGACCTCGGCATGATCCAGCTGCGCACCATGCTTGCGGCCGCAGACAACAGCGGCGCACGCACCCTGATGTGCATCAAGGTGCTCGGCGGCACGCGCCGCCGTTACGCCACCGTGGGCGACGTCATCAAGGTCAGCATCAAGGACGCCATCCCGCGCGGTAAGGTCAAGAAGGGCGAGGTCTACGACGCGGTCGTCGTGCGGACTCGTCGCGGCGTGCGCCGCGCCGACGGTTCGCTGATCCGCTTCGATGGCAACGCCGCGGTGCTGCTGACCAACAAGCTCGAGCCGATCGGCACCCGTATCTTCGGGCCCGTGACCCGCGAGCTGCGCACCCAGCAGTTCATGAAGATCATTTCGCTCGCGCCGGAAGTCCTGTAAATGAGCAGCAAGATTCGCAAGGGCGACAACGTCGTCGTGTTGAGCGGCCGCGACAAGGGGCGCCGCGGGACCGTGCTGAAGGTGCTCGAGGGCGATCAGGTGATCGTCGAGGGCGTCAACAAGGTCAAGAAGCATACCCGCGCCAATCCGCAGACCAACAGTCCGGGCGGCATCGTCGACAAGGAAATGCCGTTGCCGGTGAGCAAGGTGGCGGTGTGGAATCCGTCCGCCAAGAAGGGCGACCGCATCGGATTCAAGACGCTTGCCGACGGCAAGAAGGTGCGCTTCTTCAAATCCAACGGAGAGATGATCGACGCCTGAGGCGTCGGTCCCGAGAGCAACCTATGGTCAGGCTACAGCAGTATTATCGCGAGCAGGTCGTTCCGCGCCTGCAGAAGGATCTCGGCATCGGCAACCCGATGCAGGTCCCGCGCATCACCAAGATCACGGTGAACATGGGAGTTGGCGAGGCGGTTGCCGACAAGAAGGTCATGGACGCCGCGATCGGCGATCTGACCAAGATCAGCGGCCAGAAGCCGCTCATCACCCGCTCGCGCAAGGCGATCGCCTCGTTCAAGATCCGCGCCGGATTGCCCATCGGGTGCATGGTCACACTGCGGGGAGCTCGCATGTACGAGTTTCTCGACCGCTTGATCAGCATCGCGATGCCGCGCATCCGCGACTTCCGCGGCGTATCACCGCGCTCGTTCGATGGCCGGGGCAACTACAGCCTGGGCGTGAAGGAGCAGATCATTTTTCCCGAGATTCAGTACGACCAGATCGATCAGATCCGGGGCATGGACATCACTATTACGACGACGGCGAGGGATAACCGTCAGGGCCGAGCTCTGCTCGAGGCTTTCAACTTCCCATTCCGGAAGTAAGAGGAACTGGTACGCCTATGGCGAAGACGAGCATGGTCGAGCGCGAGAAGCGTCGCGCCAAGATCGTGAAGAAGTACGCGGCCAAGCGGACGCAGCTGAAAGAGCTGATCCGCAGCCCCAAGACCTCGCCCGAGGACCGGGTGGCCGCGCAAGCGAAGCTGCAGACGCTGCCGCGCGATGCCAGTCCTTCGCGCGGGCGCAACCGCTGTGCGATCACCGGGCGTTCACGCGGCGTGTATCGCAAGTTCGGGCTGTCGCGCGTGAAGATCCGCGAGGTCGCCAACCGTGGCGAAATCCCGGGTCTGACCAAGGCGAGCTGGTGAGGGGCGCCCAATGAGCATGACCGATCCCATCGCCGATCTGCTGACGCGCATCCGCAACGGCCAGGCCGCGGGCAAGCCCGAGGTGCAGCTCGCATCCTCGAAGCTGAAGAACGCAATCGTGAAGGTGCTGAAGGACGAAGGCTACATCGCCGACTTCCGCCTCGACGCGGAGAGCGGCAAGCCAACGCTCACCATCGGCCTGAAGTACTACGAGGGCCGTCCCGTGATCGATCGCCTGGAACGGGTGAGCCGGCCGGGGCTGCGCATCTATCGCGGCAAGGACGAGCTGCCGAAGGTACTCGGCGGCATGGGCACCGTGATCGTCTCCACTCCGAAGGGCGTCATGACTGACAAGCAGGCGCGCTCGATCGGCCAGGGCGGCGAAGTGCTGTGCATCGTCGCGTGAGCGGAGACTGATCCATGTCCAGAATCGCCAAAGCTCCGATCGCCCTGCCGCAGGGCGTGACCGTGACGGTCGCCGAGAGCGCCGTGACCGTCAAGGGCACCAAGGGCTCGCTCAGTCTGAGCCTGAGTCCCGGCGTGTCGGTCGTGCAGTCCGACAAGCGCCTCGAGGTCAAGTACAACGACCCGGCAACGGCGCGCATGCACGCCGGCTCGACGCGCGCGCATCTCGCCAACATGGTGCACGGCGTGACCAAGGGCTACGAGAAGAAGCTCGAGCTGGTCGGCGTCGGCTTTCGTGCCCAGGTGCAGGGCAAGATCCTGAACCTGACGCTCGGCTTCTCGCATCCGGTGACGTTTCCGGTTCCCGAGGGCATCACCATCGAGACGCCCAGTCAGACCGAGATCGTGATCAAGGGCGTCGATTGTCAGAAGGTCGGCCAGGTCGCCGCGGAGATCCGCGAGGTGCGTCCGCCGGAGCCGTACAAGGGCAAGGGCGTCCGCTATGCCAATGAGCAGATTTCCCTGAAAGAGGGGAAGAAGAAATGAGCCTGAGCAAGAAGGACCGGCGGCTGCGCCGCGCCGTCAAGACCCGCGCACACATCCGCAACCTCGGCATGGCGCGCCTCACGGTGCACCGCACGCCGCGGCACATCTACGCGCAGGTCACCGATGCGGCCGGTGCCAAGGTGATCGCCAGCGCCTCGACCGTGCAGGAGACGCTGCGTGCGGGCCTGAAGGGGACCGGCAACGTCGAGGCGGCCAAGGTCGTCGGTCGGGCGATCGCCGAGCGTACGCGGGCCGCGGGCGTCACTCAGGTGGCGTTCGACCGGGCGGGATTCAAATACCACGGGCGCGTCAAAGCGCTCGCCGATGCGGCCCGCGAAGCGGGTCTCGAGTTCTAAGGTCAGGTACATCCTATGGCAAGAACGGAAAAGCCCCAATCGGCCGATGAGCTCGTCGAGAAGCTGGTCGCCGTCAATCGTACGGCGAAGGTCGTCAAGGGCGGCCGCCAGTTCGGCTTCACCGCCTTGACGGTGGTCGGCGACGGTGCCGGGAGCGTCGGCTTCGGTTTCGGGAAGGCGCGCGAAGTGCCGGTGGCCATCTCCAAGGCCATGGCCCAGGCGCGTAAGAGCATGGTCACCGTTGCGCTGAAGAACAACACCCTGTTCTATCCGGTCAAGGGCGTGCACGGGGCGACCCGCGTGTTCATGCAGCCGGCCTCGGACGGAACGGGCGTCATCGCCGGCGGCGGGATGCGCGCGGTGCTCGAGTGCGCGGGCGTGCGCAACGTGCTCGCCAAGAGCTACGGCTCGCGCAACCCGATCAATGTCGTGCGCGCGACCGTCAAGGCGCTCGCCGATGTGCGCTCGCCGGATGACATCGCCGCCAAGCGCGGCAAGACTGTCGAAGAGATCACGGGCTGAAGCACATGAGCAAGCAAGCCAAGCCGCTCAAGGTCACGCTCGTCAGGAGTCTGCACGGCCAGCTCGCCAACATCGCCGCTTCGGCGCGCGGTCTCGGGCTGCGCAAGATCCATCAGACCGTCGAGGTGGCTGACACGCCCGCCAACCGCGGCATGATTCAGACCGCCGTGCACCTGCTGAAGGTTGAGCAGGCCCGTTGAGAGGAATTTCGAACATGCGACTGAACACACTGAAGCCTTCCCCCGGCGCCAAGCGCCCGCGGCTGCGTGTCGGACGCGGCGCCTCCGCCGGCCAGGGCAAGACCTGCGGCCGCGGGGTGAAAGGACAGCGCGCGCGCAAGGGCGGCTACCACAAGGTCGGCTTCGAAGGCGGCCAGATGCCGATCCAGCGCCGCCTGCCGAAGGTCGGCTTCCGCTCCGCCATGGCGGCGACCCGTGCCGAGGTACGGCTCGATCAACTCGCCAAGATTGATGCGGCCGTGATCGACGTCGAGGCGCTGATCAAGGCCGGCGTGGTGCCGGCCGGGACCGAGCGCGCCAAGGTCGTGCTCTCGGGCAAGCTCGACAAGGCGGTCACGCTGAAGGGCGTGGCGAGCACGCGCGGCGCGCGAGCTGCCATCGAGGCGGCCGGCGGCAAGATCGAGGCGTAAGCCGGGACGACTGCACCCACCCATCCGGAAGGCACCGTGGCGAACACGCTCAACAATCCAGCTGTCGCGCTCAGCGAAGCGGCCCGTCTTGGGGACATCCGCTCGCGCGTGTTCTTTTTGATCGGTGCCATGATCGTGTACCGCATCGGCACGTTCATCCCGGTGCCGGGCATCAATCCGGCGCAGGTGGCCCGCTTCTTCAGCCAGAGCTCCGGGACGATCCTCGGCATCGTCAACATGTTCTCCGGCGGGGCGCTCTCGCGGCTGTCGATCTTCGCCATGGGCGTGATGCCCTACATCTCTGCCTCGATCATCATCCAGATGATGTCGATGGTGGTGCCGAGCCTGATGGAGCTGCGCAAGGAAGGGCAGGCCGGGCAGCGCAAGATGACCGACTACACCCGCTACGGCACGGTCGCGCTTGCGATCTTCCAGTCGTTTGCGGCGGCCGGAGCGCTGGTCAAGGGCGGCATGACGCTGGTCGGCGGCTGGCAGTTCATGTTCACCGCCACGGTGACCATGACCACCGGTACGGTGTTCCTGATGTGGCTCGGCGAGCAGATCACCGAGCGTGGCATCGGCAATGGCATCTCCATGATCATCCTCGGCGGCATCGTCGCGGGGCTGCCCGGCGCCATCAGTTCAGCGGCCGAGGCGGTCAGCTCGGGCGCCATGCAGGGACCGTTCGCGCTGCTGCTCATCATTCTGGTGGTCGGCACCACGTTCTTCGTCGTGTTCATGGAGCGGGCGCAGCGGCGCATCGCGGTGAACTACGCCAAGCGCCAGGTCGGCCGGCGCATGTACGCCGGGCAGAGCAGCCACCTGCCGTTCAAGATCAACATGTCGGGCGTGATCCCGCCGATCTTCGCCTCGAGCATCCTGCTGTTCCCGGCCACCATCGCCAGCTTCCTCGGCACCGGCGCCAAGGGCGGAGTCGCCAGCGTCATGCAGGACATCGCCGCGGCGCTCGGTTTCGGACAGCCGCTTTACATGATGCTCTACGGCACGCTGATCATCTTCTTCTGCTTCTTCTACACCGCGCTCGTGTTCAACTCACGCGAGACGGCTGACAACCTGAAGAAGTCCGGCGCGTTCATTCCCGGCATCCGGCCCGGTCAGCAGACCGCCGAGTACATCGACAAGGTGCTGACCCGCCTGACCCTGTGGGGCGCGCTGTACGTGGCCGCGGTCTGCCTGTTGCCGGTGTTCCTCGAAGGCCAGCAGGGCGTCTCCTTCCAGTTCGGCGGCACCTCGCTGCTCATCGTGGTGGTGGTGGTCATGGACTTCATGGCGCAGATGCAGGCGCACCTGATGTCCCACCATTACCCGGGTCTCATGAAGAAGGCCAACCTGCTCGGCTATGGCCGTTCGGGCCAGGGCGGATGAGGCCGCGCCGATGATGAATCGTGGTTTCCCGGCGCACGGCGCCATCCCAAGCCGCGGATCGAATCGGTCCGCCCTTAAGACTGCGCGGAGCGCATCATGAAAGTCAGACCCTCCGTCAAGAAGATCTGCAAGAACTGCAAGATCGTACGCCGCCGCCGCGTGGTGTACGTCATCTGCTCGGACCAGCGGCACAAGCAGCGCCAGGGATGAGCAGTTGCGCTGCGGCCACGGTTGCGGTTCGGCTGGCCCGTGCGGCCGGACGTCGCGCTGGCGGCTGCGCCCGGGCATTGCAAGTATTTGGTTCAGGTCGTTTTTTTGTTAAACTACCGCGTTTTCCCCGCGGTTTCGGTACAGCAATATGGCACGCATAGCCGGCATCAATATTCCTTTGAACAAACACGTCTGGGTGGGGCTCACGCACATCTACGGCGTGGGACGCACGCGCGCCCGCAACGCCTGTCAGGCGGCGGGGATCAACCCGGAAACCCGGGTGAAGGATCTGACCGAGGCCGAGATCAACGCGATCCGCAGCCAAGTCGCCAAGTTCGCCGTCGAGGGCGATCTGCGTCGTGAAGTGTCTATGAACATCAAGCGACTGATGGATCTGGGTTGCTACCGCGGCATCCGCCACCGCCGCGGACTGCCGGTCAACGGTCAGCGCACCCGCACCAATGCCCGCACCCGCAAGGGCCCACGCAAGCAGGCCGTCAAACTGAACGCGCCTCCGGGCAAGGTCTGAGCTGAGGATTTTGCAACATGGCTGAACAGAAGCAGCAACAGCAGCAGCAGGGCGGCGCCGCCGCCAAGAAGCCGAAGAAGGCGCGCAAGAACGTGCTCGATGCGATCGCGCACGTGCACGCCTCGTTCAACAACACCATCATCACCATCACCGACCGGCAGGGCAATACCTTGTCCTGGGCGACTTCGGGCGGCTGCGGATTCCGCGGCTCGCGCAAGAGCACGCCGTTCGCGGCGCAGGTGGCCGCTGAGAAGGCCGGTGTTGCGGCTCAGGAACACGGCGTGAAGAACGTCGAAGTTCGAGTCGGTGGTCCCGGTCCCGGCCGCGAGTCCGCGGTGCGAGCCCTCAACGGCTGCGGACTGAAGATCACCAGCATTGCGGACGTCACCCCGATCCCGCACAACGGCTGCCGCCCGCCGAAGAAGCGCAGAGTCTGATCGCTTCCGGCACGGCAAGTCAGTCCCGAACTTAAGAGCAACACAGTATGGCGCGTTATCTCGGTCCCAAGTGCAAGCTCGCTCGTCGCGAGGGCACGGATCTGTTCCTCAAGAGCGGTGTCAAATCCCTCGAGAGCAAATGCAAGCTCAGTGTCCCGCCTGGCGGCATCAAGGGCGAGCGCCGCACCCGCTTGTCCGACTACGGCATGCAGCTGCGCGAGAAGCAGAAGCTGCGCCGCATGTACGGGGTGCTTGAGCGCCAGTTCGGAAACTATTACACCGAGGCGGCCCGCCGCACCGGCGCCACGGGCGAGAATCTGCTGCGCCTGCTCGAGTGCCGGCTGGACAACGTCGTGTATCGCATGGGCTTCGCGGCGACGCGCTCGGAGGCGCGTCAGCTGGTCAGCCACAAGGGCATCAACGTCAACGGCCGGGCGGTGACGATCGCCTCCTATCAGGTCAAGGCGGGCGACACGGTCGAGGTGCGCGAGAAGGCACGTAAGCAGCTGCGCATCCAGAATGCCATCAACATCGCCCAGCAGGTGGGGTTGCCGGAGTGGGTGGAAGTGAACGACAAGGAGTTCCGCGGCTTGTTCAAGGCGGCACCGGGACGCGAGGATGTCCTGCCGGATATCAACGAGAACCTGGTCGTGGAGCTTTATTCGAAGTAATCGGCCGCGCATCGCGGGCGGCGGCGCCGTCCGGGCGGTAGCGCCCACGTTTTCGATTTGCGCCGGCCACGGGCCGGCAAGGTGAGACTGCAATGCAGGGATCCGTCACAGAATTTCTCAAGCCGCGCATGGTGAAGGTGCAGCCCGTTGCGCCTCGCCAGGCGCGGGTCACCATCGAGCCGTTCGAGCGCGGCTTCGGTCATACCCTCGGCAACGCGCTGCGGCGCGTGCTGCTCTCCTCGATGCCCGGCAGTGCGGTCACTGAAGTGGAGATCGACGGCGTTCTGCACGAGTACACCAGCATCGAGGGCGTGCAGGAGGATGTCGTCGACATCCTGCTGAACCTCAAATCGGTGGCCCTGCGCATGCACGCGCGCGACAGCGCGGAGTTGCGCCTGCACAAGAAGGGCCCGGGGCCAGTGACCGCCGGTGACATCCAGACCGATCACGACGTCGAGGTCGTCAACCCGGATCTCGTGATCGCCAATCTCACCCAGGCCGGCGAGCTGAGCATGGCGCTGCGCATCGAGCGCGGCCGCGGCTACCGTCCGGCCGCCGCGCGTGCGGCCTTCGAGGAGCAGACCCGCCCGATCGGCCGGCTGCAGCTCGATGCCTCGTTCTCGCCCGTGCGGCGCGTCACCTACGCCGTCGAAGCGGCGCGCGTGGAGCAGCGCACCGACCTCGACAAGCTGGTGATCGACATCGAGACGAACGGGACGATCGACGCGGAAGAGGCTATCCGCCGCGCCGGCAGCATCCTGAAGGATCAGCTCTCGGTGTTCGTCGACCTGCAGGGCGAGGAAGAGGCGACCGCCAAGGTCACCGAGATGCAGTTCGACCCGATTCTGTTGCGTCCGGTGGACGAGCTCGAGCTCACCGTGCGCAGTGCCAACTGCCTCAAGGCCGAAAACATCCATTACATCGGCGACCTGGTGCAGCGCACCGAGGTGGAGCTGCTGCGCACGCCGAATCTCGGGAAGAAGTCCCTCACCGAGATCAAGGAAGTGCTGCACAGCCATGGCCTGATGCTTGGAATGCGGCTCGACGGCTGGCCGCCGACCAGCCTCAAGCACGGCGAAGAACCTACGATCTAAGGATTTCCTGCAATGCGTCACCACCTGACTGGCCGGCAACTGTCGCGTAACAGTTCGCACCGGCACGCGCTGATGCGCAACATGAGCGTGTCGCTCCTGCGGCACGAGACCATCCGCACGACGCTGCCCAAAGCCAAGGAGCTGCGCCGGGTCGTCGAGCCGTTGATCACGCTCGGCAAGACCGACGGGGATGCCAACCGCCGCTTGGCGTTCGCCCGGCTGCGCGATGCGATGATCGTCGAGAAGCTCTTCACCGATCTGGGTCCGCGCTTCAAGAGCCGCCCGGGCGGCTATACGCGCATCCTGCGCATGATGCCGCGGCCGGGAGACTCCGCCCCCATGGCGCTGATGCAGCTGGTCGACGGGCCGGCTGCGGCGGCCGAGGCACCGCAGCCGAAGAAGGCTGCGCGCAAGCGTGCCGCGCCGAAGAGCGAGGCGCCGGCGGCTGAAGCGGCTGCGGCGCAAGAGGGTGCCAAGGCCAAGACCCCGCGGCGGCGCAAGGCCAAGACGGCCTGAACCACCGACGCAGGGGCTGCTCGGAACACGGGCGGACGGCGCAAGCCGTCCGCCCGTTCGCTTTGCGGTGCCCGCGGCGTTCGGCTACGCTTCCGGTTCAACGCCCCGCAGGAGGTATCCCGCCGTGAGCTTCTTCTCCGAATTCAAAGAATTTGCAGTCAAGGGCAATGTGGTCGACATGGCGGTCGGCTTGGTCATCGGTGCGGCATTCGGCAAGATCGTGAGTTCGCTGGTCGCGAACGTCATCATGCCGCCGCTCGGCCTGGTCATCGGGCGAGTGAGTTTCAGCAAGCTGGCGCTGCAGATCGGCTCGAGTCCGGACGGCAAGCCGGTGATGCTGGAATACGGACTGTTCATCCAGACGATTTTCGATTTCATCCTGATCGCCCTCGCCATCTTCTTCGTCATCAAGCTGATCAACCGACTGAAGCGCGCCCCGGCGCCGGCCCCGGCCGCCCCGCCGCCGCCGACCAAGTCCGAGACGCTGCTCGGGGAGATCCGCGACCTGCTGGCGAAGCGCTGAGGGTGATCAGCCGCCGCCCGCGGCGGCGAACGCGTCGCGGGTGAGATTCTCGCAGCCGGTGGCGGTGACGGCGAGATCGTCCTCGATGCGGATGCCGCCATAGGGGCGCAGCGCCTCGACCCGCGGCCAGCGGATCAGGCCCGAGCGCGCATCGGCGCGGGCGGCCGCAAGTAGCGGCTCGATGAAGTACAGCCCGGGCTCCATGGTGACCACGAAGCCGCGCTCCAGGGTGCGGGTGAGGCGCAGGTACGGGTGCCCCTGCGGCCGCTCGATGTCGCCCCCGTCCGGGGAGCGCATGAACCCGCCGGCGTCGTGCACCTCCAGGCCCAGCAGGTGACCGATGCCGTGCGGCAGGAAGACTCCCGTCACGCCGCTCGCGAGCGACTCCTCGGCGCTGCAGGTGATGAGCTCCGCCTCGCGCAGCACCTCGGCGAGCAACCGGTGGGCGAGCAGGTGGATCTCGCGCCAGTCGAGCCCAGCCCGTACCTCGGCGCACAGCCGCTGCTGCATCTGGTCCATCCGGCCGATCAGCGCCGCGAAGTCGCCTCCGGCGGCCGCATGGGTGCGGGTGATGTCGCTGGCGTAGCCGCCGAATTCTGCGCCGGCGTCGATCAGCAGCGAGCGGCGCTGCCCGGGCGGATGCCTCTGGAGCACCTGGTAGTGCAGCACCGCGCCGTTCTCATTGAGGGCGATGATGGGGTTGTAGGGCAGCTCCTGCTCGCGCTGGGCGCATCCGGAGAGGAACGCCAGCTCGATCTCGAATTCCGTCGCTCCGGCGGCGAAGGCGCGCGCGGCTGCGACGTGCCCGCGTACGCCCAGGCGGCTCGCGATCCGCAGGCACTCCAGCTCGTAGGGGCTCTTGATCGCCCGGCCGAAGTCCAGGTGGCGTATCAGCCGCTCGGGATTGACCGCTCCGACGCCCCAGGACTCGAGCGCCCCGAAGGCCTCGCCGAGGTAGGCCGTACGCGCCAGGCTCGGCGGTAGTGCCGTGCGGGCCGCTCTGAGGTCGGCACAGGGCACGATCTCGAAGCGCCTCGCCCACTCGTCCTGCGGGAGCGCGCCGGGTTGGTACCAGTAATCGGTCGGACAGTGGAACAGCAGCCGCGGCGCGCCCCCCGGCACGAAATGCACGAAGCAGTCGGGCACGTCCGAGAGGGGGGCCCACACCTTGAACGGCGCGTTTGCCTCGAAGGGGTAGGTCCGGTCGTCCTGGAACACCGGCAGGAGCGATCCGGAGTGCACCAGCAGCGCCTCGAAGCCGCAGTTTGCTAGGGCGGCCTCTGTGCGCCGGCAGACGGCGTCCAGATGCGGTCCGAACAGGGCGGCCAGGGTCCCGGCGGGGGCGGCGGAGGCGTCAAGCGGCATGGCGTGGGGCTCGTAAAAAGGGAATTTGCCGCATTCTACGACCCCCGGGGAACTCGGGTAATGCCGCCGGGTCAGTCCTCCTGGAAGCGCCGCCCCGGTACCCGCGCCGCTTTCGCGAACCCGCCGCAGCGCCGCGAGGCCATGCGGAAAACCGCGTTGTCGGCGTCCGGCGACAGGGAGACGGTTTCAAATCAGATTATTAACCTATAAAATCCCTGCCCGCGCGACCCGTGAAGGACTCGCGGAACGACTATAACTCGTTCAGAAAACTGTTCTTTCCTCTGAAGCTTATTCCACCGGGGTACCATCGATGAATACGAAAGTTGCTCTTAGCGCGCTTGCCGCCGCAGTGCTTCTGACCGCCTGCGCCAAGCAGCCGTCCGACCAGTCGGCTTCCGCTCCGGCCGCTTCGCCGCCGGCTTCCAGCACTGCCGCGCCGGCTGCCGGCTCGAGCACCGCCGCGCCCGCGACCTCGGGCAGCAGCACCAGCAGCACGGACACCGGCACGACGCCGCCGGCTTCGGGCAGCAGCACGCCGGCTTCGGGCAGCACGCCGCCGGCCTCTGGCAGCACGCCGCCGAAGCAGAACTAAGCAGTCGTCCACGGGGCGCGTACGCCCCGGCTGACTTCAGCTTCACGCGGCCCGGGCGGTGCGCCAACACGCACCGTCCGGGCCGTGTGTCTTTAGGGAGCTGAATTCCTGAGTTGATACTGCGCCGCCAGCAGCGGCCGCAGAAACCCGGCGGTGTGCGAGCGCGGCTCGGCGGCGATGTCCTCCGGCGTTCCGCAGACGACGATCTGTCCCCCGCCTTCCCCGCCTTCGGGCCCCAGGTCGAGCACCCAGTCGGCGCACTTAATGACGTCGAGGTTGTGCTCGATCACCACGATCGTGTTGCCCTGGTCGCGCAGGCGCTGCAGCACGTGCAGCAGCTGAGCCACGTCGTGGAAGTGCAGTCCGGTGGTCGGCTCATCCAGGATGTACAGCGTGCGGCCCGCGGAGTGCTTGGCCAGCTCCCGGGAGAGTTTGACGCGCTGCGCCTCTCCGCCCGAGAGCGTGGCGGCGTTCTGTCCCAGGTGCAGGTAGGCGAGGCCGACATCGCGCAGCGTCGTCAGCTTGGTGACGACGGCCGGCACGTTGGCGAAGAACTGCAGCGCCTCCTCGACCGTCATCTGCAGCACCTCGTGGATGTTCCGACCGCGATAGCGAATCTCGAGCGTCTCGCGGTTGTAGCGCTGAGCATGGCAGACGTCGCACGGCACGTAGACGTCCGGCAGGAAGTGCATCTCGACGCGCAGCAAACCGTCGCCCTGACAGGCCTCGCAGCGTCCTCCTTTGACATTGAAGCTGAACCGCCCCGCGTCGTAGCCTCGGGCGCGGGATTCCGGCACCTGGGCGAACAGCTCGCGCACGGTGCCGAAGACATGCGTGTACGTCGCGGGGTTGGAGCGCGGCGTGCGTCCGATCGGACTCTGATCGATGTCGATGACCGCATCGAACTGCTCCAGGCCCGTGAGGCTCTGGCAGGGCGCCGGCTGCGCCCCGCCCGGGGTGAAGTGTGCGCGCGCGTGATGGAACAGCGTATCGATGATGAGCGTCGACTTGCCCGAGCCGGAAACGCCCGTCACACACGTGAGCAGTCCGACCGGGATGTCGGCGTTCACTGCGCGCAGGTTGTTGCCCGTCGCGCCGCGAATGCGGATCTGCCGCTCGGGCGAGCCCGCCAGGCGTTTGCGGGGCAACGCGATGCTGCGTCGGCCGCTCAGGTACTGTCCGGTGAGCGAGGCCTCGTCGGCCTCGATCTGCGCCGGCGTGCCGCGCGCGACCACCTGTCCACCGTGCGCGCCGGCGCCCGGGCCCAAGTCCACCACGTAGTCCGCCTCGCGGATCGCCTCCTCGTCGTGCTCGACCACGATCACGGTGTTGCCGAGGTCGCGCAGCCGCTTCAGCGTCGCCAGTAACCGCCGGTTGTCACGCGGATGCAGCCCGATCGAGGGCTCATCGAGGATGTACATCACGCCGGTGAGTCCGGATCCGACCTGACTGGCGAGCCGGATGCGCTGCGCCTCGCCGCCGGAAAGTGTCTCGGCGCTGCGATCGAGGGTGAGGTAGCGCAGCCCGACGTCGGTGAGGAAGTGCAATCGGGCGAGCACCTCGCGCACAATCTGGCCGGCCACCTCGCCTCTCCAGCCGGGCAGCTGCAGCGCGCCGAGGTAATCCATCGCACGCTCGATGCTCAGGGCCGCGAGCTGCGGCAGGTTCATCTCCCCGACGAACACCCAGCGGGCCGCCTGGCTGAGGCGCGTCCCGCCGCACTCCGGGCAGGTGCGTATGCCGCGAAACCGGGTGAGCTCGGCGCGCACCGCGCTCGATTCGGTCTCCCGATAGCGCCGCTCGAGGTTGGGCAGGATCCCCTCAAAGGGCTGGCGCTTGCCGCCTGAGCTGCCGCTCGTGTCATAGCGCAAGTCGATCGCCTCGGTGCCGCTGCCGTGCAGGAGCACGTGGCGCACCGTCTCGGGCAGGTCCTGCCACGGGGTTTCGATATCGAAGTGGTAATGCTTCGCCAGGGACTGGATCAGGTGCACGAAGTGCGCGTTGCGCCGGTCCCAGCCCCGGACCGCACCGCCGGCGAGGGAGAGCTCCGGATGGGCGACCACGCGTTCGGGGTCGAAGAAATGCTGCGTGCCGAGGCCGTCGCAGGCCGGACAGGCACCCACGGGACTGTTGAACGAGAACAGCTTCGGCTCCAGCGCCGGCACGCTGTAGCCGCAGATCGGGCAGGCATGGCGGCTCGAGAACAGCTGCTCCTCGGCGCCCGGGGGTTCGCCCGCCTCGGGCTCCGCGAGCCGCACCACGCTCGCCACCCCGCCTGAGAGCGCGAGCGCCGTCTCGAAGGACTCCGCCAGGCGCTGCTGCACGTCGGGCTTGACGCGCATGCGGTCCACGACCGCCTCGATGGTGTGTTTGCGCTTCGGATCGAGATCGGGCGCCTCGGCGAGCTCGTGGATTCGACCGTCGATGCGGGCCCTGACGAACCCCTGGGCGGCGAGCGCACGCAACGGATCCTCGTGCGCCCCCTTGCGGTCACTGACCAGCGGCGCGAGCAGCGCGATCGGGCTGCCGGCAGGCAGCCTCAGCACCTGGTCGACCATCTGGCTGACCGTCTGCGCGGTGAGGTCCTGGCCGTGGATCGGGCAGCGCGGCACGCCGGCGCGCGCGAACAGCAGCCGCAGGTAGTCGTAGATCTCGGTGACGGTGCCGACGGTCGAGCGGGGATTGCGCGTAGTGGCCTTCTGCTCGATCGCGATCGCCGGGGAGAGACCGGAGATATGGTCGACGTCCGGCTTGTCCATGACCGAGAGGAACTGCCGCGCGTAGGCCGAGAGCGACTCGACGTAGCGGCGCTGGCCTTCGGCATAGAGCGTGTCGAAGGCCAGTGAGGACTTGCCCGAGCCCGAAAGACCGGTGAGCACGATCAGCCGCTCGCGCGGCAGGTCCAGGTCGACGCCCTTGAGGTTGTGGGTACGTGCCCCGCGGATGCGAATTTCCTGCATGGCCGTCCAGTGTACGCGCGTTGCGCATCGGGCCGCTCAGGGGGCAGGAAGCGGCCTTTCTGCACGAGGACGACGCTCGAATCGCGTCGCGCCGGGCGGGCGGGCCGTCTACAATGCGCTCTCCTTCCGGAGGGCTTGCTTATGGCGCGAGGGGTCAACAAGGTCATTATCATCGGTAACCTGGGCGCCGACCCGGAGACGCGCGCCATGCCCTCGGGCAGCTCGGTGGCGAACCTGCGTATCGCCACCACCGAATCGTGGCGCGATAAGCAAAGCGGTGAGCAGCAGGAGCGAACCGAGTGGCACCGGGTGGCGCTGTTCGGGCGTCTGGCGGAGGTCGCCGGGGAATACCTGCGCAAGGGCTCGCAGGTGTACATCGAGGGGAGCCTGCGCACCCGCAAGTGGCAGGACAAGCAGGGCAATGAGCGCTACACCACCGAGATCGTGGCGAACGACATGCAGATGCTCGGCGGCCGTGGTGGCGGTGGCGGTGGCGGTGGTGGCGGTTCGGCTCCGCGCGAGAGCGCCGATGACGGTCAGTCCACGGGTGGCGGTGGCGGCGGAAGCGGCTCCGGCGAAGGCACGGACTTCGACGACGACATTCCCTTTTAGGCTATACCAATTTCATTTCTGTAAATAAAAGCCCCGGGAGACTTAAATCCCGGGGCTTTTTCGCGTTTTGCACGGCCGCGAAGGGGCTGCCCGAAAAATACACGAATTTCGCGGTATTATTCGACGGGATGTCACGATGGCCGTGTGGCGGGTCGTGAGGAACCTCACCATCGTCTTGGATGAGCGTACGGCGGCGTGGCTGCGCATCCAGGCGGCGAAGCAGAACCTGAGCGTTTCGCGCTTCGTCGGACAGATGCTGGAGCAGCGGATGACGGGTGCGCTGGCCTATGACGAGGCGATGCGCCGCTTCCTGAACGAGGCGCCGCTGGAGTTCAGATGGGTGGGCGGTCGTCGGCCGGCACGGGAAGACCTGCATGACCGGGACGCTCTTCGTCGATACCAACGTCTTCGTCTACTCGCGGAACGCCAGGGAATCGCACAAGCGGGCGCGTGCCTGCCAGTGGTTGGAATATCTGTGGGGGGAGCAGCTGGGACGCACGAGCGGGCAGGTGCTCAACGAGTATTACAGCGCGTTGACCCGCAAGATGAGGCCCCCGGTTGCGCCCGCTGCGGCGTGGGACTCGGTTGACGCGCTGTTCGCCTGGAATCCCCAGGCCGTCGATCACGCGCCGCTGCAACACGGGCGAGCCGTCGAGGCGCGCTACAACCTGTCGTGGTGGGACAGTCTCGTGGCCGCGGCCGCGCAATCGCAGGCCTGTGCCGTATTGTTGAGCGAAGACCTGCACGACGGCTGCCACTACGGTTTGGTGATCGTGCGTAACCGGTTCAAGACTAGTGTGGCCGAGGCGCGCCCGCGCTACGCGGAGACACCGGTGGAGGCTCGCCGTTACCGCTCGCGCGGCCGACCGAAGCGATCGACCGTCGCGGCGGGCACCGGCGAGCGCGACAGTGGCAGTCGGTCGAAACGGGCCGCCCGGTCCGAGTGACGCATCGCCGCAGGACCGCGGTAGCCGTCCTGCGGGGCGTGCATCAGGGTGGCACCGCATGGCGGCACCGCAGATTCCCCTCTGCGGGCGGCCGCGCCGTTCGCCGCGCTCCCGGGGGTTGGCCGTAGATCGCTGTCCATTCAATGGCTTGGCGTGGCCTCCGGGCGACTGGGCCGCTTCAGCGGCGCGGGGGTATCTCGGTGCGGCGCGTTCAGGGGGCCCGTGCCATCCGGGTGCGTCCCGGTCCCGGAGGAATAGGGGTGTTCTATAAGCTATTGAATAATCGAGAGAAAATCACTTTCATCGCGGCCACCTTCTCGCCGCCGTGCGGCCGGGCATCGCAGGCCGTAAAATTCCGCTTCCCCTGACTTAAGTGCCCATGTCCCGCCACTACTACATCAAGACCTTCGGCTGCCAGATGAACGAGTACGACTCCGCCCGCATGGCCGACGTGCTGCGTGCGGGCGTGGGCCTGACGCCGACCGAGGATCCCGCCGCGGCCGATGTGCTGTTGATGAACACCTGCTCGGTGCGCGAGAAGGCGCAGGAGAAGGTGTTCTCGCTGCTCGGAGAATGGCGCGCTCTGAAGGCCCGACGTCCCGAGGTGCTCATCGGCGTCGGCGGCTGCGTCGCCAGCCAGGAGGGCGAGGCCATCACGGCGCGCGCGCCGTTCGTCGATCTGGTGTTCGGCCCGCAGACGTTGCACCGCCTGCCGCAGATGATCGCGGCGCTGCGGCGCACGGGGCGCTCGCAGGTGGACGTGAGCTTCCCGGAGATCGAGAAGTTCGACCACTTGCCCGCGCCGCGCGTGGCGGGCAGCTCGGCGTTCGTGTCCATCATGGAGGGGTGTTCCAAGTACTGCAGCTTCTGCATCGTGCCGTACACGCGGGGCGAGGAAGTCAGCCGGACGCTCGAGTCGGTGCTCGAGGAGGTGCGAGCGCTCACCGCGCAAGGGGTGCGCGAAGTGACGCTGCTCGGCCAGAACGTCAACG
Organism: Pseudomonadota bacterium; assembly: GCA_021805275.1. The sequence goes on along the minus strand of JAJZFQ010000175.1, from coordinate 27,011 downwards.
CCTATGCCGGAGCGATGAGCGACGGGGCCGAGGTCGATCTCGCCACGTTGATTCATCACGTCGCGGCGCTGCCCGAGGTCGAGCGCATCCGCTTCACCACCTCGCACCCGCTGGAATTCGACGACAGCCTCATCGAGGCGTACGCCAACGTCCCGAAGCTCGCCAACCACTTGCACCTGCCGGTGCAGAGCGGCTCGGACCGGGTGCTCGCGCTGATGAAGCGCGGCTACACCGCGCTCGAATTCAAGGACAAAGTGCGCCGGTTGCGCGCCGTTCGAGCCGACATCAGCATCTCCACGGACCTCATCGTCGGCTTCCCCGGGGAGAGCGAGCGGGATTTCGCGGCGACGCTCGCGCTGGTGCGCGATGCGGACCTCGACCAGTCCTTCAGCTTTCTCTACAGCCGCCGCCCGGGCACGCCCGCGGCGGCGCTGGCCGATGAGACGCCCGAGGCGGTCAAGCACGAACGCCTGAAGCGGCTGCAGGCGCTGCTCGATGCGCAGGCGCTGCGCATCAGCGAGGCGATGGTCGGCAGTGTGCAGCGCGTGCTGGTCGCCCGTGCGGCCAAGCGCGATGCGCGCGAGCTCGCCGGGCGCACCGAGAACAACCGCTGGATCAATTTCGCCGGTCCTGCCGAGTTGATCGGTCGATTCGCCGCGGTCGCCGTCACGGCGGCGAGGCCGCACAGTCTGCGCGGGCGGTGGTGTCAGTGAGCGCAATCGACGCGCCGCGCGAGTTCGCCCTGGAGCCGGCGGACAATGCGCGACTCGCCAACCTGTGCGGACCGCTCGATGAGAATCTGCGCCTGCTCGAGGCACGGCTCGACGTGCAGATCCGCCGGCGCGGGGACAGCTTCCGGGTGCTCGGCGCACGCGCCGACAGCGCCGAGCAGACGCTGCGCGAGCTGTTCGCGCTCGCCAAGCGCGAGGAGGTGACGCCCGAGCGGGTGCACCTGGCGCTGCGCGAGCACGAGTCGGGGCGCGCCCCGGAGAGCCCCGAAGCGGACTCGGCGATCCGTCTGCCGCGCGGCGGGCTGCGCGCCCGCGGACACCATCAGCGCCAGTATCTCGCCCACATCCGCTCGCACGACCTGACGTTCGGCATCGGACCGGCCGGTACCGGCAAGACCTACCTCGCGGTCGCCTGCGCGGTCGAGTCGCTACAGGCCGAGGCCATCCGCCGCGTGGTGCTGGTGCGTCCGGCGGTGGAGGCCGGCGAGCGGCTCGGCTTTCTGCCCGGCGATCTGACCCAGAAGGTCGACCCCTACTTGCGGCCGATGTACGACGCGCTCTACGAGATGCTCGGGTTCGACCGGGTCTCGCGCTTCATCGAGCGCAACGTGATCGAAGTGGCGCCGCTCGCCTTCATGCGCGGCCGGTCGCTCAATGATTCGTTCATCATTCTCGATGAGGCGCAGAACACCACCGTCGAGCAGATGAAGATGTTTCTCACCCGCATCGGCTTCGGCTCCAAGGCCGTGGTCACCGGCGATGTCACCCAGACCGACCTGCCGCCCGGACGCCAGTCGGGCCTGAGCCATGTCATCGACGTGCTGCGCGGTGTCGAGGGCGTGGCCTTCACGTTCTTCGATGCGCGCGACGTCGTGCGCCACGCGCTGGTGCAGCGCATCGTGCAGGCGTACGAGTCGCGCTCGGGCAGCCCTCGCCAGGGGGATCCGTCCTGATGCCGGCTGCGCGCATCCCTTTCCGGCCGCCTCCGGTGCAGCTCGACGTGCAACGTCGCGTGCGCGCCTGGGCGCCGCGCGATGCCGACATCGCCTGCTGGGCCGGGCGTGCGCTCGGCCGGCACGCGGCCGGCCGGGAGATCGGCGTACGCGTAGTCGGTCCGGCCGAAAGCCGCCGCCTCAATGCCCGCTACCGCGGCAAGGACAAGGCCACGAACGTGCTGTCGTTTCCCGCCGCGCCCCTGCCATCGCGCACGCGCGGCGCCGAGCATCCGCTCGGGGATCTGGTCATCTGCGCGGCGGTCGTGCGCGCCGAGGCACTCGAGCAGGGCAAACCGCTACGCGCGCATTGGGCGCACCTGGTGGTGCACGGCGCGCTGCACCTGATCGGGTACGACCACGAGCACGAGCCGCACGCGCGGCGCATGGAGCGGCGCGAGATCGCGGTACTGCGCGCGATTGGCTTTGCCAACCCGTACCGGAGCGCGCGATGAGGTCGCCAGGGGAGACGCGCCAGTGGTTGAAGCGGCTGTGGCGGACGTTCGCCGCCGAGCCGCGCGACCGCCAGGACCTGCTTAAGCTGCTGCGCGAGGCGCGCGAGCGCGGTCTGTTCCAGGCCGATGCGCTGACCATGATCGAGGGCGTGCTTGCGGTCTCGGACCTGCACGCCCGCGATGTCATGGTGCCGCGCGCGCAGATGGTCTGCGTGCAGCGCGACGATCCGGTCAGGCGCATCCTGCCGATCGTGGTGGAGTCCGGACACTCCCGCTTTCCCGTGCTCGATGAGGACCGGGACGATATCGCGGGGATTCTGCTGGCCAAGGACCTGCTGCGTCTGTGCGGTCAGGAGGAGTCCGAGCGGTTCGACATCCGCGAGTACATGCGCCCGGCGGTGTTCGTGCCCGAGTCGAAGCGGCTCGACGTGCTGTTGAAGGAGTTCCGCGGCAATCGCCAACACATGGCCATCGTGGTTGACGAATACGGCGGCGTTGCCGGACTGATCACCATTGAGGACGTCATCGAGCAGATCGTCGGGGAAATCGACGACGAGTTCGACGTCGAGGACGACCAGAACATCCGCAAGGAGGCGGACCGCCAGTACCTGGTGCGTGGTGTGACCCGGATCGAGGAGTTCAACGAGTTCTTCGGGGCGCGGCTGCCCGAGGAGCAGGGGTTCGAGACCGTGGCGGGACTGTTGATGCGCCGCTTCGGCCGCCTGCCGCGCCGCGGCGAGGCGGTCACCATCGAGGGCTTTGAGTTCCGCATCACGCGGGCGGACCGGCGGCGCATCGATGCGTTGCGGGTCGTGTTGCCCACGGGCGCGAACCTGCCGCGCGAACCGGAGTCGGCTGTTTGACCGGCGATCGAGCGCCGGGGCTCGCGGCCCGCGCGTGCCGCGCGGTTCGCGCGCGGTTCGCCCCGCAGGCGCGGGAGGTGCTTGTGCCGTATGCCGTCGCGCTCGGCGCCGGGGCGCTGCTCGCCCTGGCCTTCGCGCCCGCGGGGTGGTGGCCGTTCGGGCTGCTCTGCCCCGCGGTGCTGATCGGGCTGTGGGAGCGCGCCTCGGCGCCGCGGGCGGCGTGGCTGGGCTTCTGGTTCGGGTTCGGCCTGTTTGCCGTCGGCACTGACTGGCTCTACCACGCCATCCATCTGGACGCCCCGGTGTGGCTCGCCCTGCTGGCGACGCTCGGACTGATCGGCCTGATGGCCGCCTACCACGCCCTCACGGGCTACGCCGTGGTGCGCGTCTTTCCGGCCGGGCCGGCCCGCTGGCTGCTCGGCGCCCCGGGCGTGTGGCTGCTGGTCGAGTGGCTGCGCGGCTGGCTGCTGTCGGGATTCCCCTGGCTGACGCTCGGTTACACCCAGACCGACACGCTGCTCGCGAACTTCGCGCCGCTCGGCGGGGTGTATGGCGTCAGCCTCGTGTTGCTCACGAGCGCCGGGGCGCTGGTGGCGCTGCTGCGTGGTTCACGACACGTGCGGATCATCGCGGCGGCCGTGCTGCTCGTACCGTGGCTGGCCGCCGCCGGACTCGGAACGATCGCCTGGACCCATCCCTCTGGCCCGGCGGTCTCGGTGGCCATCGTGCAGGCCAACATCCCGCAGGAGGAAAAGTGGCAGGACGGGCGCTCCGGGCGGATTCTCGAGCGCTACCAGCGCATGACCGAATCGGCGTTCGGCACGCGCCTGATCGTCTGGCCGGAATCCGCGCTGCCGGACCTGGTGAACAACCTGTTCCCGTACGTGGCCCGCCTGGATCGGGCGGCGCGCGCCCACGGCTCGGCGCTCGTGCTCGGCGTGCTGCGCGAGTCGTCCTCGGGAAATTACTACAATTCCATCCTGGCGCTCGGTCGGCAGGCGAGCTGGTACGACAAGAGCCATCTGGTGCCGCTCGTCGAGACCATCCCCCTGCCGCGCTTCGTGCTGCGCTGGCTCGCGCGGATGAACCTCCCGTCGGCGAGCTTCGCCGCCGGCGGCAGGCACCAGAAGCCTTTGCCGGTGGCCGGGCTCGAGCTCGGCGCGACCGTCTGCTACGAGGTGGCGTACGGTGGTTACATGCTGCACATGCTGCCGCAGGCGAACGCGCTGGTTAACGTCACGGACGATGCGTGGTTCGACGACAGCTCCGAGCTCGACCAGCAGTTTCAGATGGCGCGGATGCGCTCGCGCGAGGAGGGGCGCTACATGATTGTCGCCACCGATGACGGCATCAGCGGCGTCATCGACGCGCGCGGCGAGGTCCTCGCGCGCGCGCCGGCCATGCGACAGGTCGTGCTGCACTCGGCGGTGACTCCCATGAGCGGAATGACGCCGTTCGCGCGCCTCGGCAACGGGCTCGCCGTGCTGCTGGCGGGCGCGGCGGCGGCCGCTGCGTTCGCGCTGCGGCGGTCCGAGCGGCGCCGTACAATGAGCCGCCCGTAACGCGCGGCGGATCGCGCCGCCATCCAGCACCGATGAGCACAGACAAACCAGGCCATTGTCCGATGGAAGAGAGCTACGATCCGGCGGCCGTAGAGCGCGCCGCGCAGCAGTATTGGGACGAGCACCGGACGTTCCAGGTGCGCGAGGAGCCGGGGCGGGAGAAGTTCTACTGCCTGTCGATGTTCCCCTACCCGTCCGGGCGGCTGCACATGGGCCATGTGCGCAACTACACCATCGGCGATGTGCTGGCGCGCTTCATGCGCATGCAGGGCCGCAACGTGCTGCAGCCGATGGGCTGGGACGCCTTCGGCCTGCCGGCCGAGAATGCCGCCATGAGCAACGGCGTGCCGCCGGCGCGCTGGACGCGCCAGAACATTCAGTACATGCGCCAGCAGCTGAAATCGCTCGGCTTCGGCATCGACTGGAGTCGCGAGCTCGCGACCTGCGATCCGACCTACTACCACTGGAACCAGTGGCTGTTCCTGCGCATGCTGGAGAAGGGCATCGCCTACCGCAAGACCGGAGTGGTCAACTGGGATCCGCTCGATCAGACCGTGCTCGCCAACGAGCAGGTGATCGAGGGGCGGGGCTGGCGCACCGGGGCGCTGATCGAGAAGCGCGAGATCCCGATGTACTACCTCAACATCACGCGCTACGCCGAGGAGCTGCTCGGCGATCTGGATCAGCTGCCCGGCTGGCCCGAGCGCGTCAAGCTGATGCAGGCCAACTGGATCGGTCGCAGCGAGGGCTGCGAGGTCGCCTTTCCGTACGCGCCCGACACCAGCGCCGCGATCGGGGCGCGGGGGGCCCTGAAGGTCTTCACCACGCGCGTCGACACACTCTTCGGCGTCACCTTCATGGCCGTGGCCGCGGAGCATCCGGTGGCGCTCGCTGCCGCCGTCGCTCGTCCCGAGCTTGCGGCCTTCATCGAGGAGTGCCGCCGCGGCAGCGTCATGGAAGCGGACGTGGCCACGCAGGTGAAGAAGGGCATGCCGACCGGGCTGCACGTGCTGCACCCCTTCACCGGCAAGCCGATCGAGGTCTGGGTCGCCAACTATGTGCTGATGGGTTACGGCGAGGGCGCGGTGATGGGTGTGCCGGCCCACGATGAGCGCGACTTGGAGTTCGCCGGACGCCACGGCCTGCCGGTTGCCATGGTGGTGCGCTCCTCGAGCGGCGCCTACGAGCGCATCGAGGCACCCTGGATCGCCGCCTATGGGGAGCACGGAATCACGGTGGATTCCGGGGAGTTCTCGGGCCTCACCTTCCAGAGTGCGGTGGATGCGATCAGCGCGGCGCTCGAGCAGCGCGGCTTGGGGCGCAAGCGGGTGCAGTTCCGCCTGCGCGACTGGGGCATCTCGCGCCAGCGCTACTGGGGCTGTCCCATCCCGCTGATCCACTGCGAGCACTGCGGCGAGGTGCCGGTGCCGGACGCGCAGCTGCCGGTGCGGCTGCCGGAGGACCTGGTGCCCGATGGCAGCGGCAATCCGCTCGGCAAGTCGGCCGCGTTTTACCGCTGCACGTGCCCGCGCTGCGGCCGTCCGGCGCGCCGCGAAACCGACACCATGGACACGTTCGTCGACTCGTCCTGGTATTACCTGCGCTACGCCTGCCCGGATCAGGCCGCCTCCATGGTCGATGCGCGCACCGATTACTGGCTGCCGGTCGATCAGTACATCGGGGGCATCGAGCACGCCATCCTGCACCTGCTCTATTCGCGCTTCTGGACCAAGGTGATGCGCGACCTCGGTCTGGTGAGCTGCGCGGAGCCCTTCACCAACCTGCTCACCCAGGGCATGGTGCTCAATCACATCTATTCCAACGTCTCGGCCGACGGGCGCCGGCGGTACTACAATCCGGCCGACGTGCGTGCCCGGCGCGGGAGCGACGCGACGGAGATCTTCGAGGTCCCGGGCGCCGACGGGCAGAGCGTACGGGTCGAGTACGGCGGGCTCGGCAAGATGTCCAAGTCCGAGAACAACGGCGTCGATCCGGAGGGACTGGTGGCTCGCTACGGCGCAGACACCGCACGCCTGTTCACGATGTTCGCCTCGCCGCCGGAACAGACGCTCGAGTGGTCGGACGAGGGCGTGCAGGGCGCCGCGCGGTTCCTGCGCCGCCTCTGGAGCGCCGTGTACGAGCACGTCCGGCACGGTCCGCCGCCGCGGCTCGAGCTCGACGGGCTCAGCGCGGCGCAGCGCGCGCTGCGCCGCGCTGCGCACCAGGGCCTCGCCAAGGCGACCGACGACATCGGCCGGCGGCGTAACTTCAACACCGCGATCGCCGCCTGCATGGAGCTGCTGAACGCCGTCGGGCGCTTCCAGGAGGAGACGCCGGCAGCGCGCGCGGTGCGCCAGGAGGCACTCGAGATCATCGTGCTGGTGCTCGCGCCGATTGTCCCGCACCTCTGTCACGCGCTGTGGCGCGCGCTCGGGCACGAGCGGGCGGTCGTGGATGAGCGCTGGCCTGTGCTCGACGCGGCGGCGCTGGTGCAGGCGACGGTCGAACTGGTCGTGCAGGTCAACGGCAAGCTGCGCGGGCGCATCCAGGTGACCGCCGGCGCCGATGAAGACACGGTGCGCGAGGTGGCGCTCGGGGAGGAGCAGGTGAGTCGCTTCGTCGCCGGCAAGCCGGTGCGCAAAGTGATCGTCGTGCCGGGCAAGCTGGTCAACATCGTGGTGTGAGCCGCCGTGAAATTCCCCGTCGTCCGCTTGCTTGCCGTGCTGCTCGCGCTTGCTGCCACCGCGCTCCTCGCGGGGTGTGGCTTTCACCTGGAGGGACGCACGGTGTTGCCCGCGGTGATGCGCCGTCCCTACATCGAGGCCTCGAACCAGCAAAGTGACTTCGTGCAGAGTCTGCGCCGCGACCTGCTGATTTCCGGCGCCCGGCCGCAGGACAGCGCGCCCGGCGCCTCCGCGGTCATCGAGGTCCGCACCGACCAGGTCCGCCGGCGCGTCCTGTCGGTGTCGGCCACCAACCGGCCAACCGAGTATGAGGTGACCTACACGGTCGGCTTTTCGGTGTCGGCCGGCGGCAAGACGCTGCTCGAGCCCCAGACGCTGAGTGCCACGCGCTCGTACACCTTCAACGAGAGTCTCCTGCTCGCCACCGAGCACGAGCAGGCCATCCTCACCGGCGCCATGGGCCGCAATCTCGCCGACATCGTGATGCGCCGCCTCGCCAAGCTGTGAGCGCATCGGTGCTCACGCTCGAGAGCCTCGCGCCGGCGGCGCTCGCCGCGCTGCTCGGGCGGTACGGCCTGGCGCTCGAGCGACTCGCCCCGGGGGTGCCGATTCCCGGCTCGTACTGGGGGGAGCGCGAGGCGGGGCTGCGGGCCGAGCGGCTGTATGTCCGGCCGGACACCCCGGTGCATTCCATCCTGCACGAGGCCTGTCACTTCATCTGCATGAGTCCCGCGCGCCGCGCGGCGCTCGATACGGATGCCGGGGGCGATGACGCGGAGGAAAACGCCGTGTGTTATCTGCAGGTGCTGCTCGCCGACGCCCTGCCCGGGGTGGGCCGCGAGCGGCTGTTCGAGGACATGGACGCCTGGGGCTACAGCTTCCGTCTCGGCAGCGCGCGCACCTGGTTCGAGCGTGATGCCGAGGATGCACGCCGATGGCTGCAGCAGCACGGCCTGACCGATCCGGCAGACCGGCCGAGCGGCCGCTGCCGCGGCTGAGCGGCGGCAATCGAGGCGGCGCGCCTCGCGAGCGGGCGCTTGCCGCGGTGCGTGGAGAACCCGCTGCCCGTGCCGTAGAATTCCGTGCCCGTGTCAGCGGGGCGCGTGATCTCGAGCGGTCCTCTGTGACGTGGTGCAGCTTCGTACTGACTGCCCGGATGAGCGTATGAGCACAACTGCCGTGAGGCGATGGACGTTTGTCAGGCTGATCGTCTTCGGCATCGTGCTGCTCGCGGGCGATACCGCCGCCCAGCTGACGCGCATCGTGCTGATGCGCCATGCGCCCGAGTGGGGCAGTGACTGGATTGTGCTCGGCGGGGCGGCGGTGCTCGCCGCGGCGCTGATTGCGCTCTACGGGGGCCTGGTGCGTGTCCTCGAGCGGCGCAAGGCGCTCGAGGCGCGATTCAGCGCGCGCCGGCTGATGCTCGGGGTCGGCGTGGGCACCGCGCTGTTCACGACGGTGTTCGGCGTGCTCAGTGCGTTGGGCGTTGTCCAATGGCGGGGACTGTCCCCGCACGCCGATGTCTTCCCGCAGCTCGCGGCTGCCCTGATCGCGGCCGTCGGTGAGGAACTGACGTTCCGCGGGGGGCTGTTCCGGGTGCTTGTGGACGGCTTCGGCACGACGGCGGCACTCGTCGTCTCGGCGGGTATCTTCGGGTTGCTCCATGCCCTGAATCCCGGCGCGACGGTACTCTCGAGCGTGGCCATCGTGCTGGAGGCCGGTGTGCTGCTCGGTGCGGCCTATGCCTACAGTGACAATCTCTGGCTGCCCATCGGGCTGCACCTGGGCTGGAACTTCACGGAGGGGGGGCTGTTCGGGGTATCCGTATCCGGCTACCACGGAGCCGGCGGCATCCTGGCGGTTTCCCTGGCGGGTCCGTCCCTGCTCACCGGCGGGCAATTCGGTCCGGAGGCATCAGTTGTCGCGGTCCTCATCTGCCTGCTGGCCGGGCTGACGTTCATCGTTCTCGCCCTGCGCAGGAAGCGATGGAGCGCAGCGCGGGCCCGCCTGGTGCTCGACTGAGGAGCCGGCGCCTCAGTAATGCGGTGGCCGCTCGTCCTGCGCGGTGCGCGGCGTGACGTCCTCCTCGTGCGTCTGTAGTCGAGCCGCGAACGTGGCCAGCTGCTCGCGTAGCGCCTCGATGTCACGGTGTTGACGGAAGACGACGTCGCTGAGCTCGGCATTCGCGCGCTCCAGGAAGGCGATCTTGGTCTCAAGGCGCTCGATCGGGTCGGCGTCCACGGCGCAGGGTTCTCCGTCGCAGGTTTGCGGTCGGAGCGGATTTTAACCCGATTGACCCGCGCTGCCGCGGGCCGTGCTGCCCCGCATCAGGGGAGCTGCTTCTCACCGGCCAGCCGCGCGAACATCTTGAAATCGCCCGGGCGGCCGCGCACCAGCCGGCAGCCGTGCAGCAGGCCTTCGCCGCTGAAGCCGCAACGCTCGAGCACACGCTCGGAGCGCGTGTTGGTCGCAAGGACGGTGGCCTGCACGCGTTGCAGCGCGGGGGTCGCGAACGACCCGCGTGTCACCGCCGCACACACCGCCGTGGCAATGCCCCGGCCCCAGTACGGCGGAGCAAGCTCGTAGGCGATCTCACCCCGCCGATCCCAGCCCGAGATCGAGTGCAGACCGATCGTGCCCGCGAGCGCCGCCCGACGCTCCTCGACGATGGCGAAGCGCAGCGCGGAGCGCAGATCGGCAGACTCGTACGCGCGCACCAGCGCCATGAGCGTCTGCGGTCCGCGCAGCTCCCAGCGGGTGTGCTCGATCACCTCGGGGATCGATGGATACGCGAGCCATTCGGGCACGTCTGCGGCCGTGAGCGGCCGCAGCGTGCTGCCCGCCAGCGAGGATGGCGGGGGCGAGGCGGGCACGGCGGAACGAGCCGTTCCGCCGTGCCGCGCCGCTCAGGCCTTCTTCAGGAGGCGGGTGATCCAGACCAGGATGACCGCGCCGATGAACGCGACGATGATCGAGCCGATGAGTCCGCCGCCGTGCCAGATGCCCAGCATCCCGAACAGCCAGCCGCCGAGGATGGCGCCGAGGATGCCGAGAATGATGTCGACAACGATGCCGTAGCCGCCGCCCTTCATGACTTTGCCGGCTCCCCAACCCGCGATGAGACCGACGATCAACCACGTGATGATGCCCATGACCCCTCCCGTTGAACCGCTGCGTGAAACCCCGCCGAGGTCGCCTCTGCCGATCGCGCTCCGGGGCGCGCCGGCCCGTGTTGTTCTCGTGCCGCGGCGATGATACGCCGGGCGCCGGACCCTCACAACGCGCCGGGCCGGTGAGGGTCTAGGGCAGCGGCCAGACCTGCACCCGCTCGACGTCGAGGTCGAATCGCACGGACTGACCGGGCCCCAGGTCCGCGCCGCAGGCCGCGCCGATGCACGTATCCCCGCAGCGGATTATCGCCCGGGGGAGCGGGCCGGGGACGAGCGCCTGCACGGTGCCGTGACAGCGTCCGGCCGCGTGCAGCCAGACGCGGTCGGCCGGCACGCTCCAGCCGAGCCGCCCGGGAGGCAGCGGCGGACCCGGCAGCTCGAGCGCCACGCCCTGCCCGAGAGCGAGGCGCCCCGGCGCCTCGGCGAGTCCGGCGGCGATGTTGTCGGCGCCCAGCAGGCGCGCGGCCCGCTCGTTGACCGGGCGGCGCAGCACCTCGGCGGCCGGCCCGCTCTGCAGCGCTCGACCGTCGCAGAGCAGCAGGATGTCATCGGCCAACAGCAGCGCCTCGCCGGGGTCGTGCGTGACCAGCAGCGTGGTGAGCGGCAACTCGTTCTGCAGGGCCCGCAGCTCGCGGCGCAGGGCGGCACGCAGCGGTGCATCGAGGGCCGAGAACGGCTCATCGAGCAGCAGCACATCCACCGGTCGGACGAGCGCGCGGGCGAGGGCCACCCGCTGCTGCTGGCCGAGGGACAGCTGCATGGGCCGGCGACCGAGCAGGTCGGTCAGCTCGAGCCGCTCGAGCCAGCGCTCGGCGAGTGCCGGGTCGGCACCGGCCGGGAAGCGCAGCTGGCGCCGCACGTCGAGGTGTGGAAACAGCGCGTAGCTCTGCGGTACGTAGCCGACGCGCCGCAGGTTCGGTTCGAGTCCGGCGAGCTCCCGACCGCCGAGGCGGACCACGGCGTGCTCGGCGCGTTCCACTCCGGCGATCAGCTTCAGCGTCAGCGACTTGCCCGAGCCGGACGGCCCGAGAATCGCCAGGCGGCGTGCGGGGCTCGACCAGTCCACCGTGAGACGGAAGCCTTGCAGCGGTTTGTCGAGCGTCAGGTGCAGCCCGCCTGTCCCGCCGGGCGCGGCCGCGGGCCACGCGGCAGGGCGCGGCGCGGTCGGGATGGGCGGGCTCGACCGGCGCGGCGCTCGGCGCACACCCGCGCGGTTGCCGAGCATCAGGATCGCAAGGGCAAGCGCGATCGCCGGCAGCAGCACCGGGAGCATCGCCGGCAGGCCCTGCTCGCCGAAGGCGACGTAGGTGTACACCGGCAGCGAGTAGGGGTGGTAGGCGACCATCACCGTCGCGCCGAACTCACCGAAGGCGCGCAGCCAGGCCAGCAGCAGCCCGGCGAGCAGCGCCCCCCGGGCGGCCGGCAGGCTGGCGCGCACGAACACCGCGAGGCGGCCGCGACCGAGGGTCGCCGCGACGTCCTCGAGGGCCGGATCGATCGCCTCGAATGCCGAGCGGGCGGCGATGATGACGAAAGGGGCGGAGACGAATGCCTCGGCGAGCACGATGCCCGCGAACGAGTCGGTGAGCGCGCCGTGGGTCAAGCGGCCGAGCGGCGCGTCATATCCCAGCAGAAACAGCAGCAGGATGCCGCTCGCGAGCGGCGGCAGCGCCAGCGGCAGTTGGACCAGGAAGCCGAGCAGGCCCATGGCCCGGCCACGCACCCGTGCCAGCAGAAATCCGAGCGGGACGCCGCACAGCGCCGTCAGCAGCGTGGCGACGCTCGCGCTGGCGACGGACGTCACGCAGGCGCGCGCCAGCGCGGCATAGTCGACGCCGTTCCAGCGCGTCTGGAGCGCAGCCTGCACGCCGGCGAGCAGCGGCGCGAGCAGATACAGCGCCAACAGCCCGGCGAGCCAGGGCAGGGGCGAGGCGACCTTGCGCCTCATGCGCGACGCCCGTGCTCGCTCAGGCGGCACCCCGCGTCCGGCAGCGCCCGCCGGGTGCGGATCTCATGGTCGCCGGCCGCCTGTCAGGAGGGGACGCAGCACCGCTGGGAGCGCCGCGGCCTCGCCGCTGAGCACCGGCCGTTCGACGCTCAGGCCGTGAGCGCGCATGCGCTGGCGGCCCTCGGGACCGAGCAGGAACGCCACGAAGGCCGCGGCCGCGCGCGGGTGCGGCGCATCGCGCAGGATGGCGATGGTGTAGCGGGCCTGCGGGGTGATCGCGCGGGGCAGCTGCACGATCGGAATATCCGCCGCGGCGGTCTCGGTCGAGTAGAAGAACCCCGCATCGAGCTGCCCGGATTGCAATCGCCCGACGAGGGCTTCCTCGGGCAGCACCTGCTCGGGGTTCTCCGCCGCGCCGAGCACGCGGCGTGCGAGCCCCGGCTCGTGATAGTAGGTGGCGGCGCGGTTGAGCAGCACGATCGTCAGCCGCCCCTTCGGATCGAGCTTCGGATCGGTGCGGCCGAGACGCAGGCCGGGCTGGCGCAGCACCTGGTACCAGGGCCGCGACCGCCACAGCGCCGCAAAGCGGCTGTGCGGATTGTAGCCGATCACCAGCGGCGAGCGGGCGAACTGCAGGTACGCCCCGATCCGGTTGCCATGGCGCGGACCCATCAGTCGGGCATTGACCGCCGGGGCGGCGCTGAGAAAGACATCGGCACGGCGCAGATGCGCGGCGATCTCGTTCGCCAGCAGCTGTGAGCCGCCGGCATAGCCACGGAAGCGATCCCCACTGGCCCGATCGAAGGCCGGGCCGACCGAGCGCTCCATCAAGTTCACCAGCGAGCCGGCATAGAGCACGGTCACCTCCGTGCCCGCGCTCACCGTCCCCGGTGCTGCCCCGAGCAGCGCCCCGATCAGGGCGAGCGCGGTGAGGCCGGCGCGGCGCACGCGGATCGCGGCACGTCGGCCCCTGATGCTCGTTCCTCGATGGCGCACCGGTTCTGACACGGTTGGATCGTACAACAAAGTCTGGCGCGCGGTCCGTCGGCGGCCGGGGACGTCGCGCCTAGCGGAAGCGGTCGGTGGCGCTCACCAGCTCGTGCACGGTGCCCCGCTCCATCGCGGAGTGGCCAGCGTCGGGCACGACGCGCAGGTCCGCTTCAGGCCACGCGCGGTGCAGGTCCCAGGCGCTGCGCATCGGACACACGACGTCATAGCGGCCTTGCACGATGACCGCCGGAATGTGACGAATGCGCTGCACGTCCTCGAGCAGCTGCCCATCCGAGTGGAAGAATCCGCGGTTGACGAAGTAGTGACACTCGATGCGGGCAAACGCCTCCGCGTAGGCGCCGTCGGCAAACTTCGCGACGTAGTTGGCCGAGGTGAGCAGGTAGCTCGTCGCCCCTTCCCAGCTCGACCAGGCCCGGGCGGCCCGCACGCGCACCGCGGGGTCGCTGCTCGTGAGGCGCGCATAGTAGGCGCGCATCATCTCGCCGCGCTCCTCCATCGGAATCGGCTCGACGTACCGCTCCCACAGATCGGGAAACAGCGCCGCGGCGCCGCCGGGGCTCTGGTAGAACCACTCCAGCTCCCAGCGGCGCAGCAGAAAAATCCCGCGCAGCACCAGCTCGGTCACGCGCGCCGGGTGCGTCTCGGCGTAGGCGAGCGCCAGCGTCGAGCCCCATGATCCTCCAAACACCAGCCAGCGGGGGATGCCGAGGTGCTCGCGCAGCCGCTCGATGTCCTCGACCAGGTGCCAGGTGGTGTTGTCGGTCAGCTCCGCGTGCGGGCGGCTGCGGCCGCAGCCGCGCTGCTCAAGCAGCACGATCCGGTAATGTTGGGGGTCGAAGAAGCGGCGCATCTTCGGATCCGTACCGCCGCCGGGGCCGCCGTGCAGGAACAGCGCCGGCTTGCCCTGGGGATTGCCGCTTTCCTCGAAGTAGATCTCGTGCAGCTCGGACACGCGCAGCCGCCCGGTGCGGTACGGCTTGACGGGCGGGTACAGCCGGCGACGGGCGCGCGCGGCTCGTGCGGGGCTCATCATCGCGCCAGCCTAGCAGATCGGTGCGGCGAGTGGCCACGAGCGGCCGGCGGCGCTCGGCGGCTATAATGCCGGCCGGCCTCCGAGGCGCACTTGCTTGAAACTCACTCCCGACGCTCTCGAGGCGCACCTGGCGCAGAAGCTGCTGCCGGTGTACCTGATCTCCGGTGATGAACCGCTGCTCGCCGGCGAGGCGGCGGACCAGGTGCGCGTGCACGCGCGCGCCGCGGGGTTCACGGAGCGGGAGGTCTATTTCATCGAGCGGGCGGGCGACTGGGAGGCGGTGCGCGCCTGCGCCGGGATGCTCTCGCTGTTCGGCGCGCGGCGCGTGCTCGAAGTGCGCCTGACGAGCGCGCGACCCGGCGCGGCCGGTGGCGGCGTGCTCGCCACGCTCGCCGAGCGCGGCGATCCGGAGACGGTACTGCTGATCCTCGCCCCGCGTCTGGATCGCGAGGCGCAGGCGGCCCAGTGGGTGCAGGCGGTGCAGGCGCACGGTGCCTGGGTGCCGGTCTGGCCGCTCGAGGCCGGACCGTTCGCCGCCTGGCTGCGCGCGCGCAGCCGGCGCATGGGCCTGACGCTCGAGGCACCGGCGCTCGAGCTGCTGGCCGAGCGCACCGAAGGCAACCTGCTGGCGGCCCATCAGGAGCTCGAGAAGCTGCGACTGCTCGGACCGGGGCAGCCCGGTGGCGCAGCGGCGCTCGCGGCCGTCGCCGACAGCGCGCGGTTCGACGTTTTCCGTCTGTCCGAGGCGGCGCTCGGCGGTGATGCCGGCCGGGCGCTGCGTGTGCTCGCCGGGTTGCGCGCCGAAGGCACCGAGCCGACGCTGGTCCTGTGGGCCCTGGTCAAGGCGCTGCGCGACCTGTCGGGCGCACTTGGCCGGTCGGGTGGCGGCGGGCGCACTTGGCAGCGCCCGAGTCCGGGGCTCGATGCGGCCGTGCGCCGCGCCGGCCGCCTGTCGCTGCGCGCCCTGATGGTGCGCGCGGCGCGGGCCGATCGGATGATCAAGGGACGTCTCGGCGGCGACCCCTGGGACGAGATGGCGCTGCTCGCGGCCGACCTGTGCGCGCGTCCGGCGTTGCCCGCGCCCCGATCCATGGTCAAATAGCATCCGATTGGCCGTGCCGCGGGCGCGGCAGGACACGCGGAACTCATGCAACCTATCGGTCTTTTCGGCGGCACGTTCGATCCCATTCACTACGGGCACCTGCGCACGGCGTTCGAGCTGTGGCAGATGCTGCGCCTGACGGAGGTGCGGTTCCTGCCGGCGGGGAATCCGCCGCACCGCGAGCAGCCGCTCGCCAGTGCCGAGCTGCGGCTGCGCATGGTGCGCGCGGCCGTGGCGGGCGAGCCGGCCTTCACCGTCGATGACCGCGAAATGCGCCGCAGCGGCGTGTCGTATTCGGTGGAGACGCTCGCGGAGCTGCGCGCCGAGCATCCGCGCCGCTCGCTGTGCCTGCTGCTCGGGATGGATGCCTTCCTCGGACTACCGCACTGGCACCGGTGGCGGGAGTTGCTGGAGCTGGCGCACGTCGTCGTCGCGCACCGCCCGGGCTGGAAGGCCCCGACCCAGGGGCCGCTCGGTGAGGTGATGGTGGATCGCGGGACCGGCTCGATCCGCGAGCTGCACGAGCAGACCGCCGGGCGCATCTACGTGCACGCGGTCACGCAGCTGGAGATCTCCTCGACCGAACTGCGTCAACTCATCGTCGCCGGGCGCGATCCGCGCTACCTGGTCCCCGATGAGGTGCGACGCATTCTGCTCGACACGCAGTGCTATGCTGCGCCCGCATGAGCACCCGAACCGCTGCCCGCCGCGGCAAGACGACCCGTTCCCGAGCCAAGGGCGCCGCGGCGCTGCTGCGTGTGGTGCTGGCTGCGCTCGAGGACATGAAGGCCGTCAACGTCGTCGCGATCGACGTGCGCGGACTCACCGACGTGGCCGATACCCTGGTGATCGCCTCCGGGACCTCCGACCGGCACGTGCGCTCGATCTGTGAGCGGGTGATCGAGCAGGCCAAGGCGCACGGCGTGCGGCCGCTGGGCGCCGAGGGTGAGCGGGAGGGGGAGTGGGTGCTGGTCGACCTGCAGGACATCGTCGTGCACGTCATGTTGCCCCGGGTGCGCGAGTTCTACGCTCTGGAGCGGCTCTGGGAGGCCGGGGCGGCGCCCGAGACGCCCGTGCACACGGCTCAGCACCCCTAGCGGCCGGCGAGCGGCGCGAGCCATGCGCGTTCGCTTGATCGCGGTCGGGACCCGCCCGCCGTCCTGGGTGAGTCAGGGCTACGAGGACTATGCCCGGCGGCTCGGCCCGCGCCTGAAGCTCACGCTGGTCTCGATCGAGCCGGGGCGGCGCGCGCCCAGCCAGGATCCGCGCCGGGCCGTCGAGGCCGAGGGCCGCAAGATCCTCGCCACGGTGCAACCGGGGGAATTCGTGATCGCGCTCGATGAGCACGGCAGCGAGCTGCATTCCGCGGCGCTCGCGGACTGGTTGGGCGAGCGCATGCAGGCCGGGCAGGACCTGGCCTTCCTGATCGGCGGTCCGGACGGCTTTGCCCCCGAGGTGCGGGCCCGGGCGGATCTGCTGCTGGCCCTCTCGCGGCTCACCCTGCCTCACGCCCTGGTGCGCGTCGTGCTGGCCGAGCAGCTCTACCGGGCGCTTAGCATCCTCGCCCATCACCCGTATCATCGCCCCTGATGAGTCTCGAGCCCGCCACCGCGGTCCTGTGCCTTGCGTCTGCCTCGCCGCGGCGGCGCGATCTGCTCTGGCAGATCGGCGTCGCCCACACGGCGGCGGCGGCGAACGTCGATGAGACGGCCCGTCCGGGCGAGACGCCCCAGGACTACGTCGAGCGGCTGGCGCTGGCCAAGGCGATGGCCGTGCGCCAGCGCGGCGAGCGCCTCCCGGTGCTCGCCGCCGACACCGCCGTGGTGCTCGAGGGCGCGCTGTTCGGCAAGCCGCTCGACCGGGCCGACGCGCTGGCCATGCTCGGCCGGCTCTCCGGTCGCGTCCACCAGGTCCTCACCGCAGTGGCGCTCGCGAGCGAGCGCAGCGTCGAGGTGCGCCTGAGCGAGACTTCGGTGCGCTTCCGCGACCTGTCGCTGGCCGAGCGCGAGGCGTACTGGCAGACCGGCGAGCCGCGCGACAAGGCGGGCGCCTACGCGATCCAGGGCTTCGCCAGCGTGTTCGTCGTCTCGCTCTCGGGCAGTTACTCCGGGGTGGTCGGGTTGCCGCTCCTGGAGACTGCGGAGCTGCTGCGCGCCGCAGGGATCGGCTATTGGCGGGGAAGGTGCGCTTGAGGGAAGTCCTGGTCAACGTTGGGCCGGGTGAGACTCGCGCCGCGCTCATCGAGGATGGCATCGTCCAGGAGGTCTTCATCGAGCGGGCGAGCCGCCGCCGCCTGGTCAGCAATCTCTACAAGGGACGCGTGATGCGCGTGCTGCCGGGCATGCAGGCGGCATTTCTCGACATCGGACTGGAACGCACCGCGTTCCTGCACGTCGATGACATCGTCAGCCCGCCGCACGAGGAGCCGGAGGTTCTCGCCGGAGGCGGCCGCGAGGAGATCGACGTGCGCCGGCTGATCAGTCCCGGCGATGAGCTGCTCGTGCAGGTCATCAAGGATCCGATCGGCACCAAAGGGGCGCGCCTGACGACGTTCATCACGCTGCCGGCGCGCTACCTGGTGTATCTGCCCGAGGGCGAGGACGTCGGGGTGTCGGCCAAGATCGACGAGGAGATCGAGCGGGCGCGCCTGAAGTCGCTGGTCGCCGGTCTGCGCCCGGGGGGCGCGGGCGGCGGCTACATCCTGCGCACCGCGGCCCAGGGCGTCAGCGCCGAGGCGCTGCGCGAGGACATGGCATACCTTGAGCGGCTCTGGCAGCACGTGCGCCGGCTCGCCGCCGACACGCCCCCCGGCACGGCGGTGCACGAGGATCTGCCGCTTGCGCTGCGGTTGCTGCGCGATGAGCTCTCGCTCGGTATCGGCGTGGTGCGGGTCGACTCGCCCGAGGCGCTTGCGCGCATGGGCGCATTCGCCGCCGAGTTCATGCCCGGCGCGGCGGCGCGCCTGGAGCTGTACGAGGGGGCGCGTCCGATATTCGATCTGCACGGGGTCGAGGAGGAGATCGCCCGGGCGCTCGAGCGTCGGGTGATGCTCAAGTCCGGCGGGCACCTGGTGATCGACCAGACCGAGGCGATGACCACGATCGATGTCAACACGGGCGGATACGTCGGTCACCGCAATCTCGAGGAAACGAGCTTTCGCACCAACCTGGAGGCGGCCGAGGCGATCGGCCGGCAGCTGCGGCTGCGTAATCTCGGCGGCATCATCATCATCGACTTCATCGATATGCACGCCGAGTCGCACCGGCGGCAGATCCTGGCGGCGCTCGAGCGTTCCCTCGCCGGGGACCGTGCGCAGACGCGCATCGTCAGTCTCTCGCCGCTCGGGCTGGTTGAGATGACGCGCAAGCGCACGCGCGAGAGTCTCGCGCACCTGTTGTGCGAGCCGTGCCCGGCGTGCGCGGGGCGCGCGTTCGTCAAGACCGCCGAGACGGTGTGTCAGGAAATCTTCCGCGAGCTGCTGCGCCAGGAGCACGCCGGCGGCGGCGAGATGCTGGTGCTGGCACACCAGGCGGTCGTGGACCGGTTGCTTGAGGCCGAGGCCCCGTCGCTGCGCGCGCTGCAGCGGGACGTCGGACGCACGGTGCGCCTGCAGGTCGAGGCGCTCTACGGCGTTGATCAGTTCGACGTTGTGGCGCTCTGAGGCGCACGGCCGCCGGAGGGAGTAGGCTCTCCTCATGACGATCGTTGCGGCCATCCAGATGACGTCCGGACCGGACGTGCAGGCAAATCTCACCGACGCGAGCGTGCTGCTCGAGCAGGCTGCGGCGCGCGATGCGCGCCTGGCGGTTTTGCCGGAGAATTTCGCCTTCATGGGGCTGCGCGAGGCCGACCGTCGCCGTGTCGGGGAGCCGGACGGCCGCGGTCCGATCCAGGCGTTTCTCGCCGAGACGGCCCGCCGGCTCGGGCTGTGGATCGTCGGCGGCACGGTGCCGTTGAGCGGAGCGCCTGACGGGCGCGTCGCGGCCGCGTGCCTGGTCTACGACGCCGACGGCGAGCGGCGCGCGCGCTACGACAAGATCCACCTGTTCGACGTTCACCTGCCCGGCGGGGCGGAGCGGTACCGCGAGTCGGAGAATTTTGCGCCGGGCCGCGAACCGGTGGTGCTGGAGACGCCCGCCGGACGGCTGGGACTGTCGGTCTGCTACGATGTGCGCTTCCCGGAGCTGTACCGGCTGCTGAGCGCGCGCGGTGCGCAACTGTTCACGGTGCCGGCGGCATTCACCGCGGCCACCGGGCGGGCGCACTGGGAAGTGCTGCTGCGCGCACGCGCGATCGAAAATCTCTGCGCGGTGATCGGCGCGGGGCAGTCAGGACAGCATCCCAATGGCCGCGAGACCTACGGCGACAGTCTGATCGTCGATCACTGGGGCCGGGTGCTCGAGCGGCTGGCGCAGGGCCGCGGCTGCATCACGGCCGACATCGACCTTGCGGCCGAGCAGCACGACCGCCGGAGTTTCCCGGCCCTCGAGCACCGGGTGCTCGGCTGAGGAGTTGCCTGCCCATGATTGGAAGCCCACTATGACCGAACCGACCCGTACTGATCCGCTGACGCTGGCCCGCGACCTGATCCTGCGCCCGAGCGGTCTCGACGGCCGCCTCGAGCACGTGTTCGGCGAGGTGCTCTCACACTCGGTCGACTTCGCGGACGTCTACTTCCAGCTCTCGCGTCAGGAGTCCTGGTCGCTCGAGGACGGTATCGTCAAGGACGGCAGCTCGAGCATCGAGCAGGGTGTGGGCGTGCGGGCGCTCGCCGGGGAGAAGACCGGCTTCGCCTACTCGGACGAGATCGTCCTGCCGGCCCTCACCGAGGCCTCGCATGCCGCGCGCGCGATCGCGGCGCAGGGCGCGAACCGGCGTGTGGCGGTCTGGCAGCAGCGCAGCGGGCATCAGCTGTATCTGCCGGCCGATCCGCTCACCACGCTGTCCGACCCCGACAAGGTTGCCTGGCTCGAGCGCGCAGATCGCGAGGCCCGCCGCGTCGACCCGCGCGTCGTTCATGTAACCGCGAGTCTGATCGCAGTGCACCAGGTGGTGCTGATCGCCAACAGCGACGGGGATCTCGCCGCCGACGTGCGCCCGCTGGTGCGCTTCAATGTCTCGGTGCTGGTCGAGCACAACGGCCGGCGGGAACAGGGCTACTGCGGAGCCGGTGGGCGTTATTCGCTGGCCGAGCTCATCGCCGCGGACACCCCGCTGCGCCTGGCGCGCGAGGCGGCCCGCCAGGCGCTGGTGAATCTGGAGGCGGTGCCGGCCCCGGCGGGCACCATGACGGTCGTGCTCGGGCCGGGCTGGCCAGGGATTCTGCTGCACGAGGCGATCGGTCACGGACTGGAGGGCGATTTCAACCGCAAGGGAACCTCGGCCTTCGCCAATCGCATCGGCGAGCGGGTCGCCGCTCCCGGCTGCACGGTGGTCGATGACGGCACGCTGGCGCGGCGGCGCGGCTCGCTCAACGTTGACGACGAGGGAACCCCGACGCAGTGCACGACGCTGATCGAGGACGGGATCCTGCGCGGGTACATGCAGGACCGGCTCAACGCCCGCCTGATGGGCCAGCGCCCGACCGGCAACGGCCGGCGCGAGTCGTTCGCACACCTGACGATGCCGCGCATGACCAACACCTACATGCGGCCCGGTCCGCACGACCCCGAGGAGATCATCCGCTCGGTCGGGCGCGGCATCTACGCGGTGAACTTCGGTGGCGGCCAGGTGGACATCACCTCTGGGAAATTCGTGTTCTCCGCGAGCGAGGCGTACCTGATCGAGAACGGCCGCCTGGGCGCGGCACTGAAGGGCGCCACGCTGATCGGTAACGGCCCCGACGTCCTCACGCGAGTGTCGATGGTGGGTAATGATATGAAGCTCGACGAGGGCGTCGGGACCTGCGGCAAGGAGGGCCAGAGCGTGCCGGTCGGGGTTGGCCAGCCGACGCTGAAGATCGAGGCGCTGACGGTCGGCGGGACGGCCTGAGCGCCGCCGATGGATCACGAGGAGTTCCGCCGGCTGGGGCACCAGCTGATCGACTGGATCGCTGAGTATCGCCGCGATTGCGCCGCGGGCGCATTCCCGGTCGTGCCGCGGCTGACCCCGGGCGAGGTGCGCGCGCGGCTGCCGACCGAGCCGCCGAGCGAGCCGGAGCCGATGGACGAGGTGCTCGGCGATCTGGCGCGGGTGGTGCTGCCGGCCTGCACCCAGTGGCAGGATCCGCGGTTCTTTGCCTACTTTCCGTCCAACAGCGCGCTCGCGGCGGTGCTGGGGGATCTGGCCAGCACGGGACTCGCGCAGATTGGCTTGAACTGGCAGACCAGCCCGGCGCTCACGGAGCTCGAGGACCTCACCACGGACTGGCTGCGGGGCATGATGGGGCTGTCGGAGCGCTGGAGTGGCGTCATCCAGGATACGGCCTCCACCGCCACGCTGGTGGCCCTGCTGTGCGCGCGCGAGCGGGCCACCGACTACGGGGCGGCGCGCGGCGGCCTGCAGGCGAGCCCCCGGCCGCTGACGGTCTACCTGTCGAGCCAGAGTAACAGCTCGGTCGAGAAGGCGGCCCTGCTGGCGGGCTTCGGGCGCGAGAACCTGCGTGCGGTCGCTGTGGATGAGGCGTACCGCATGCGCCCCGAGGCGCTCGGCGAGGCGGTCGCGGCGGACCTGCGGGGCGGACTGCAGCCGTGCGCGGTCGTGGCCACGGTCGGCTCCACCGCCACCACCGCGATCGATCCGCTGGCCGCGCTCGCCGAGGTGGCCGGCGCGCACGGGCTGTGGTTGCACGTCGATGCGGCCATGGCCGGATCGGCCATGATCCTGCCGGAGTGCCGGCCCCTGTGGCAGGGGGTCGAGCAAGCCGATTCACTGGTCGTGAACGCGCACAAGTGGCTCGGCGCCTCGTTCGACTGCGCGCTGTACTACGTGCGCGATCCGCAGCACCTGATCCGCGTCATGTCGAGCAGCCCGAGCTACCTGCGGACCGCGACCGATGAGAGCGCGCGCAATCTGCGCGACTGGGGCATTCCGCTCGGCCGGCGGTTCCGCGCGCTGAAGCTGTGGTTCCTCATCCGCGAGCAGGGCGTGAGCGGACTGCAGGGGCGGCTGCGGCGCGACCTCGCCCACGCCCGCTGGCTCGCCGAGCGCATCGATGCGGCCGAGTGCTGGCGGCGCCTCGCGCCAGTGGACCTGCAGACCGTGTGCGTGCGCCACGAGCCGCCCGGGCTTGAAGGCGACGCGCTTGATCGGCACACCCTCGCGTGGGTGCGGCGCATCAACGAATCCGGCCAGGCCTATCTCACCCCGGGGCTGCTCGATGAGCGCTGGATGGTCCGGGTGTCCTTCGGCGTGGAGGCGACCGAGCATCACCACGTCGAGGCCCTCTGGAGCCTGATGCAGTCCGCCGCCGCGGCGGACTAGCGGGCGCCTCAGGCGTTCAGGTCCGGGATCAGTTCGCTCTCCATGCGGGTGATCTGGTCCTTCAGCGCGAGCTTGCGCTTCTTCAGGCGCTTCAACTGCAGCTCATCGATGTGGATGTCGAGGGACAGCCGCCCGATCACCTCGTCGAGGTCGCGGTGCTCGATGCGCAGCTGGCGCAGCTTCTCCATGTTGCGGAACAGCTCGCGGTTGATGTTGTCTTCGGTGTCGGTATCCGTCATGGCGCAATGCAGCCGCGGGTCGAGGGGCGGGAGCCGGTGGCGCGCCACCGCACAGCCCCCTCGCGGCGCGCCGGTCTATCATACGCCGCGCGCGTGCGCGCGGCGTGCCCGCTCTAGCCGGGGCGGCCGGGCTTGCCGCGTCCGTGGTGTCCGTGACGCCCGGCAGGTCCGGAGCCTCCCGGGCCGCCGCGGCGCCCCCCGGGGCGCGGTCCGCCGCGGCGCGGCCCGCGGCGTCGATCCGGCGGCGCCTCGGCCTCGATGAGCCCGGCGGCCAGCAGCTCCGGGCCGATCGGGGCGGAGGGGACTTTGTGCCCAATGTAGCCCTCGATGTCCGGCAGCCCGACGGCGTATTCCTCGCACGCGAAGCTGATTGCATCGCCTTCCGCTCCCGCGCGCGCGGTGCGGCCGATGCGATGGACGTAGTCGGCGGCATCCTGCGGCAGATCGAAATTGAACACGTGGCTGACTTCCGGAATGTGCAATCCGCGCGAGGCGACGTCGGTGGCGATCAGCACCGCGAGCTCGCCGTTGTGGAAGTCGCGCAGGAAGCGCAGGCGCTTGGCCTGCGGCACGTCGCCCGAGAGCGCTTGGGCGTGAAATCCGTTGGCGATCAGCACCGCCTCGAGCTTCTCGGCCATGCGCTTGGTATTGACGAAGATCATGGTGCGGCGCGCCTCACTCTGGCGCAGCAGCCCGATGAGCAACGGGATCTTCTCCTCCATCGAGGGGTAGTACATGATCTGGCGGACCTGGTCGACCGTCTTCTTGTCCGGCTCGATGCGCACCAGCTCGGGGTTGTTCATGTACTCGTAGGCGAGTTCGAGCACCCGGTACGACAACGTCGCTGAGAACAGCATCGACTGGCGCCGTTCGGGGTGCGGCAGCCGGCGCAGCAGGTAGCGGATGTCGGCGATGAAGCCGAGATCGAACATGCGGTCGGCCTCATCGAGTACCAGCACCTGCGCATGCTTGAGGTCGAAGACGTGCTGCTTGTAGTAATCGATGAGCCGCCCGGGCGTGCCGATCAGCACGTCGATGCCTTCCTCGAGCGTGCGCCGCTGTTTGTCGTAATCGATGCCGCCGTAGACGACCGCCTGCTTCAGCCCCGTATGCCGGCCCAGTGCTTCGGCGTCGTGATGGATCTGCACCGCCAGTTCGCGCGTGGGCGCGACGATCAGCGCGCGCACCGAGGTCGGCGTGCGTCCCGGTGGCGGCGAGTGGGTGAGCAGCGTGTGGTACAGGGCGACCAGGAACGCGGCGGTCTTGCCGGTGCCGGTCTGGGCCTGCCCGGCCACGTCATGTCCGGTCAGTGCGATCGGCAACGTCTGCGCCTGGATGGGCGTGCATTGCGCGAAGCCGGCGTCGTGGATGCCGGCCAGTACGGGCGCGGCGAGACCGAGACTGTCGAAAGTCACGGTGGGTGTGAGGGGTTGGTTCATCGATTCTCCAGCGCGCGCCGGCCGCCGCGGACAGTCCGCGGGCAGGCGCCGCCTAGGCGGTTGTGATATTATGCGTCAAGTGAATTTCGCGCCCATCGTACCCGCTGGCGCGGCGGGGTGGGTGATCGGCATGCGGGCCCGGGCCGGTGCCGAGGGCGCTTCGAGGGGCCTTGCGGCCCCGGCGGCGCGGTGGCAAGCGCCATCCCAAGTGCACTTTCAGCGGCCGCATTGATCCGGCAGCGGCGCTCATGCAGCGAGGAGCACGGGTCGCGGGCCGGGCGTCGGTGAGCGGCGGAGCATTGCGGTCACAGTGTTGAACGGCGGTCCAAGTGGGCCTTGCAAAAGCGCCCCGGAAGCGCTAAAAAGCTCCCTAGTGGGCGGACCATCCGGTCCGCGCCTGCCGGCCCCAAGGGGCGCTCGAAGCAGGCACCATCCTAAGTGAATCAAGCTCGATACCTCATTATTTCACGAGTTAGTGTAACCGTTTGACGGGCATTTCTGGCAGGGGCGTTCGCGGCCCGCCACCCGGCGTCGACAGCCCTGCGCAATCCCCATCAAATATCTGCCTTCGACGGAGGTTGAACCGCGTGAGCAATCCGCACATCGTCCATACCACGGACGCCACTTTTGCGCAGGACGTCCTGCAGTCAGACAAGCCCGTGCTGCTCGATTTCTGGGCGGAATGGTGCGGTCCCTGCAAGATGATCGCCCCGATCCTGGATGAGCTCGCCGGGGAGTACCAGGACCGCGTCAGGATCGCCAAGATCAATATCGACGAGAATCCGCAGACCCCGCCGAAGTACGGCATTCGCGGCATTCCGACACTGATCCTGTTCAAGAAGGGCACTGTCGAGGCCCAGAAGGTGGGCGCCGTGTCCAAATCCCAACTTTCGGCATTTCTGGAAAGCAATCTGTGAGAGGCTATCTCGGTAATCAGGGCCGCAACCGGTCCAAGGGCCAGCGCCACGGCAATCGTGAGCGCGACGGCAACCGCGCCAACGGCAACACCGGCGGGCGCCCGGACGAGCTGCACGACGACGTATTCGAGGCCGACGAGTCGGAGATCATCAGTCCTGCCGAGCTTGCGCAGTCGCGCAACTCGATGAACCTCACCGAGCTCAAGGCCAAGCCCATCTACGAGCTGGTGAAGGTCGCCGAGTCGATGGGGCTGGAGAATCTCGCCCGCTCGCGCAAGCAGGACATCATCTTCTCGATCCTCAAGGCGCACGCGCGCAACGGCGAGAACATCTACGGCGACGGCGTGCTCGAGATCCTGCAGGACGGCTTCGGCTTCCTGCGCTCGGCGGACGGCTCGTACCTGGCCGGCCCCGATGACATCTACATCAGTCCCAGCCAGATCCGCCGCTTCAACCTGCGCACCGGGGACACCATCTCGGGGCTGATCCGCCCGCCGAAGGACGGGGAGCGCTACTTCGCGCTGCTGAAGGTCGGGGAAATCAACTTCGACTCCCCGGAGAGCTCGCGCAACAAGGTGTTGTTCGAGAACCTGACGCCGCTGCATCCGACGCGACGCTTGAAGCTCGAGCGCGGCAACGGCTCGACCGAGGATCTCACCGCGCGCACCATCGACCTGGTGGCGCCGATCGGCAAGGGCCAGCGCGGCCTGATCGTCTCCCCGCCGAAGGCCGGCAAGACGATGCTGCTGCAGAACATCGCCACCTCCCTCACGGCCAATCACCCCGAGATCTATCTGATCGTGCTGCTCATCGACGAGCGGCCCGAGGAAGTGACCGAGATGCAGCGCACCGTCAAGGGCGAGGTGGTCTCGAGCACGTTCGATGAGCCGGCCGCCCGCCACGTGCAGGTCGCCGAGATGGTCATCGAGAAGGCCAAGCGCCTGGTGGAGCACAAGAAGGACGTGGTGATCCTGCTCGATTCCATCACGCGTCTGGCGCGGGCCTACAACACCGTGGTGCCGTCCTCGGGCAAGGTGCTCACCGGCGGCGTCGATGCCAACGCGCTGCAGCGCCCGAAGCGCTTCTTCGGCGCGGCGCGCAACATCGAGGAGGGCGGCAGCCTTACGATTCTCGCCACCGCGCTGATCGATACCGGCTCGAAGATGGACGATGTCATCTACGAGGAGTTCAAGGGCACGGGCAACAGCGAGATTCACCTCGACCGGCGCATCGCCGAGAAGCGGGTGTTCCCCTCGGTGAACATCAACCGCTCCGGCACGCGCAAGGAAGAGCTGATCACGGATCAGGGCGAGCTCGCCAAGATGTGGATCCTGCGCAAGCTGCTGCATCCGATGGATGAGCTCGCGGCGATCGAGTTCCTGCTCGACAAGCTCAAGGACACCAAGTCGAACAGCGAGTTCTTCGAGTCGATGAAGCGCTAGG
>JAJZFQ010000173.1 GCA_021805275.1 Pseudomonadota bacterium | reverse complement strand
CGTCTTCGACAACGTGGATGTGCCGCTGCGCTACCGGCGCATGAAATCCCCCCGAGCGGCGCAACTCGAGCGGATCTTCGCCAACATCGGGGAGCGTACCGCCCATCTCGCTGCCTTCATCGACGGCGACGCGCGCTTCGCCAAGCTCTCCCAGCCACGCCTTGCGCCGCTGCGCTGGGAGCCGTGTTTGAGCTCCCTCGCCGCGACGCGCCGCTTTCACATCGCGGGCCCCCTGCCCGCGGCCGAAAGCCGCGCCGACGCCGTACAGCTCGAGCCGGTCATCATCAACCTGATCAAGACCGCCTGCGAGTCCGGCTCACCGCCCGATGCGATCACACTGCGCGCGAGCGCGCAAGCGGACGGCGTGCGCCTCGAGGTGCTCGACCGCGGGACGGGGCTCGGCGAGCAGGCGCTGCGCGATGCGCTGCTGCCGTTCTTCTCGACCAAATCGAGCGGCTCGGGACTCGGCCTGACGCTGTGCCGCGAAATCATCGAGGCACACGGCGGGCGGCTGGCGCTCAGCAATCGCCCGGGCGGCGGGGCGATTGTCTCGGTGCATCTGCCATAATTGACGCCTCGCCGGCGAAGATCACGGCGACGACACGGGAGAGCTGCGGATGGCCGATGCCGTCACGTCCCTGCGCCAGAGCGCGCTTGCGGCATTGCTGCAAACCAAACCGGCACAGTTGCCGATGCGCGTGCTGCTGCGCAACACCGCCGCGGTGGTCCTGCCGCTCGCCTGGGGCATCGGCACCGGGCAGCTGCTCGCCGGCATCGCCGCAGCGGTCGGCGCCGTCACCACCATGTATTCGGATCAGCCCGGCCCCTACCGCCAGCGCCTTGCCCGCCTGCTGGCGGTGTCGGCCGCCGGCGGTCTGGCCACCTTTCTCGGCCTGACCCTCAATCACCTGCTGCCGGCGCTGCTGGTGGCGAGTCTGGCCATCGGCTTCGCCGGGGCGCTGCTCGTCACCTTCGGCGATACCATCGCCCGGGTGGGGATGGCCGCGATGGTGCTGCTCGTGATCGCCACCGACCTGCCCGCCCCGACGCTCTCGGCGGCGCTCGTACTGACGGCCGAAGTCACTGCCGGCGGATTGCTGCTGGCGGTGTTCTCCATCGCCGCCTGGCCGCTGCAGCGCTACGGACCGGAACGCGAAGCCCTCGCGGCGGTGTACCGGGGACTGGCGGTCATGGCTCGCGGCGGTCCACGCGACAGTGGTACCGCGCTCGAGCTCACCGACGGGATGACCGAGCTGCAGCACACGCTGCTCGGGCCGCACCGCGCCCGCGGCCCGGTGATGGATCAGTTCGGCGTGATGCTCGAGCTCGCCGAGCGGGTCCGCCTGGAGCTCACCGCCCTGCAGGCCACCGAGCCCGGTCCGCAAATCGGCCCGCTCGTGCAGCACCAGAGCGCCGCGGTGCTCGAGGCCATCGCGGCGACCCTCAAGGCGGGCTCCGATCCCGGCCCGACGCTGCACGGCCCCCTCGAGCAGCTGCAGGCCGCGGAGCGGCGCATCGCGGAGCAGGAGGCGACGCTGCCGCAGGGGCCGTGGCAGCGCCTGCAGGCCCTCAGCGGCCAGCTCGCCGCGGCGGTGCGCAACGCCGAGCGCACCGGTGCGCAGGCCGCCCATCGCGCAGGCGACGAGGAACTGCAGCTGCCGCGTGCTCTGCGCCCGCAGTCCACGCTCGCGATCCTCGCGGCCAACCTCACCCCGCGCTCCGCGGCATTCCGCCATGCCGTGCGCAGCGCCGTATGCTTCGCATTCGCCGTCTGGCTCGGCCACGTGCTGTCCATCGAGCACGGCTACTGGATACCGATGACCGTGGCCATCGTGTTGCGCGCGGACTATGCCGCGACCTTCAGCTATGGTCTGCTGCGGGTGGTCGGAACGGTGCTCGGCCTGCTGCTCACGACCGCGCTCGTGCATGTTCTGCCGGCAAACGCATGGGTGCACCTGGCGGTGCTCGCGCTCCTGTGCGCGGGCTTTCGCTACTTCGGCAACGTGCACTACGGACTCGCGGTCGCCTCCCTCACCGGCATGGTGGTGCTGCTGCTCGCCTTCGTCGGCGAGGCGCCGGAGCCGAC
Source organism: Pseudomonadota bacterium (assembly GCA_021805275.1). The sequence continues at coordinate 47,534 of JAJZFQ010000173.1, read as the reverse complement.
CGTAATCGCGCGGCTGATCGACACGGTGATCGGCAGCGCAGTGGCGCTGGCGGCCTACGGTCTGTGGCCGACCTGGGAGAAGGGCCACACACGCGAGACGATGGCGCAGATGCTGCGCGCCTATGCGGCCTACCTGACGACGCTCGCCGGCGGCGGCGCGCAGGAACGGCGCGACGCCCGCCAGGGGGCCCGCGTCGCTCGGGTCAACGCCGAGGCCTCCGTGAAGCGCCTGCTCGCCGAGCCGGCGACCTCACCGGCGGTGGCGGAACTGGCCCAGTCCTTGCTCACCAACGGCAACCGCCTGGCGCGTACCATCATGACGCTCGAGGCGCTGCTCGGACACGAGGAGCGCCCGCCCGTGCAGCGGCTGCTCGAGCCGTTCATCCTCGCCGCCTCCGCCTCGCTCGCCGAGGCGGCAGCGGCGCTGAGCGAGTACCGCGAGCCGCGCACGTTGCCGCCGATCCGCGCTGCGCAGCGTCAACTGGCCCGCGCTCTGGCCGGCGGCGGGGCCGCAGAGATCGTCGCTGCGTGCGACCGCCTGGTCGACAACGCCAACACGCTGACCCACATCGTGGCGCGCGCACCGGCATATCCGCCGGCCGCCGTGCGCGCCTAGGCCGGCCGGCTCACTCCACGGATGCTCTGCGCGGCGCGCGGCGGCGCGTGCTCGCGCCGTTGCCTGCATGGCGGCGCGGCGCCGCCTGGGCGGTGCGCTCGAGCTGCAGTGCGTGCAGGTAGCGGCGGAAATCCTTGCCGAGCACGGGGTGGCCGAGGGCGTACTCGACCGTCGCCTGCAGATAGCCGAGCTTGCTGCCGCAGTCATAGCGGGTACCGGCAAACCGGTAGGCGTAGACGGCCTCCTCGCGCATCAGCGCCGCGATGCCGTCGGTGAGCTGAATCTCCCCGCCCGCGCCGCGACCGATGGTCTCGAGATGCTCGAAGATCGACGGGGCGAGCACGTAGCGGCCCACCACCGCCAGGTTCGAGGGCGCCACCTGCGGTTTGGGCTTCTCGACGATGCTGCGCACGCGGCTGGTGGCGGACTTGTCCGCCTCGACCGCGACGATGCCGTACTTGTCGGTGTCCGCGCGCGGCACGACCTGCACCCCGAGGACGCTCGCGCGCTTTGCCTCGTACACCTCGGCCATCTGCGCCAGACAGGCCACGTCGCTGCGGATGAGATCGTCGGCGAGGTGCACGAAGAACGGCTCGGCCCCCACCGCCGGCTGGGCGCACAGCACCGCGTGACCCAGACCGAGCGGGGCGGGCTGGCGGATGTAGATGCAGGACGCGTAGGAGGGCAACACGCTGCGGATCTGGTTCAGCACGTCGCTCTTACCCTGCCGCTCGAGCAGCTGCTCGAGCTCCTGGTCGGAATCGAAGTGATCCTCGATGGCGCGCTTGGAAGCACCGGTGATGAACACCAACCGGGTTGCGCCGGCGGCGAGTGCCTCCTCGACCGCGTACTGAATGAGCGGCTTGTCGACCACCGGCAGCATCTCCTTGGGACTGGCCTTGGTCGCCGGCAGAAAGCGCGTGCCGCGGCCGGCCACCGGAAACACGGCCGTGCGAATGATCGACTTGGGAGCTGTCCGCATGGTGATCTCCTGAAACACTGGACTTCGGCCCGCGCGCGGGCCGCCGACGGCGCTAGTGTAGCGCCCGGCGCCGGCCGCGCGACGTCGGCGTGACATCGAGGATGACCGGGCGGAGCGTTCGAGCCGCTCCGGTCGGCCTCACGCCGGTGGCGGGCTCGGGGACTGCGGCGCAGCACTGACCTCGCGGACGGCCGGCTCGCGCGGCGGCTCGACGAACACCGCCTCGTGCACATCGGCCTGTCCCTTGAACGCCACCGGACGCATGCTGTCCCAGGCGCGACATTTCGGGCAGCGCCAATACCAGCCGACGCTCAACAGGCCGCACTCCTGGCACTGATAGCGCCCGCCCGCACCCCCGAGCCGCCTCAGCAGCAGTGCGAGCCCATAGGCCTCGGCCGCCGTCTCGGCCTGCGGCCCGTGCTGGTCCGCGAGGCGCTGCAGCTGCTCGGGCGGCAACGCGCTCGCGAGCAGCACGGCCAGCTCCCGCGGACTCACCTGCCCGGCTCCCCGCAGGCGGGTCCAGAGCGCGGCGAGCACCGGGGCGGCCCCGACCTCGGGCGCGAGGGCGAGGGCGCGCGGGATCATCTCGATTGCCAGCGCCGGATGGGCCTCGAGGACGGCGAGATAGCCCTCGAGCGCCTCGCTGCGCGCGCCATCGGCTTCGGCCAGCCGCGCGGCGAGCACCTCCGCGCGCGGCAGGTCGGGCGCGCGCTCGCGGGCCTGCGCAAGCAGGGTGCGCGCGTGCGCGACGTCGCGCTGCGCGAGCGCCTGCTCGGCGAGCTCGCACAGGTAGTGCGCGGCGATGCGCGCCCGTTCGGCCTGCACGTGCGGCGCCAGGGACTGGAGCGTCTCGAGCGCGTGAGCCCACTCGCCTTGTGCCTCGTAGATGCGCAGCAGCTGATCGAGGGCGGTCGCGCGGTACTCCCCCGAGGCGGCCAGCTCGCAGAACAGCTCCTCGGCGCGGTCCATCAGGCCGGCGCCGAGGTAATCGAGCGCCAGCGCCAGTGTCGCCTTGTCGCGCAGCGTCCCTGTGCCCTGCTCGCGCAGCCGGGTGTGAATCGCGATCGCGCGCTCCACCTCGCCGCGGCGACGAAACAGGCTCCCCAGCGCAAACTGGATTTCCGCCGCATCGCCCGTCTCGGCCATGCGCGCGAATACCTCGACGGCATGATCGAACCGATCGTTGATGAGATGGTCGAGACCGACGTAATAATCACGGGGCAGGCGCACCGTGCGCCGATTGCCGGTCAGCCGCCCGAGCAGCCACGCAGCCAAACCGATGGCGGCGAAGGCCAACGCGAGCAGATAGGCAGGCAGCGCGATCACCGCGGGAATTTAACATGGTGTGCCGCCCGCCATCCGGATCGGCCTGGAGCGCCGGCCGCGCCGCGACGGCAGTACGCCCGGCTGCGCTGCGCGGCCTTGCGCCGCGCCGACTCAGCCGCGGATCGGTTGGCCCGTTCCCTGGTTGACCCGCTCGCGCAGGTCCTTGCCGGCCTTGAAGTGCGGCACGTGCTTGCCCGAGAGCGCCACGGCCTCGCCGGTCTTGGGATTGCGCCCCTGGCGGGGCGGCCGGAAATGCAGCGAGAAGCTGCCGAAACCTCGGATCTCGATACGCTCGCCCTGCGCGAGCGCATCGCTCATCACCTCGAGGATCTGCTTCAGCGCGAGCTCCACATCCTTGGCCGGCAGATGCTTCTGCTTGGCGGCGATGATTTCAATGAGCTCGGATTTGGTCATAGCGAAGATCGATCGCCGCCGCTGCCCGTCGGGCAGCGGCGGCGCTCAGGACTTACCCACGCTCTCCGATATGCTCTTTGAGCAGGTCACCGAGGCTCGTGCCGGTCGTCGCGGATTCCGAGGAGCGGTAGTTCTGCACCGCCTCGGCCTCCTCATGGGCCTCCTTGGCCTTGATCGACAGCGAAATGGTACGCGACTTGCGGTCGACGCCCGTGAACTTCGCCTCGACCTCCTCGCCGACCTTGAGGACCGTGCGCGCATCCTCGATCCGGTCGCGACCGAGTTCCGAGGCGCGCAGCTGTCCCTCGATCCCGTTGCCGAGATCGATGGTCGCCCCGCGCGCGTCGATGTCCTTGACCACGCCCCGCACGATCGTGCCCTTGGGGTTCTCGGCGATGTAGCTCGAGAACGGATCCTTCGCGAGCTGCTTGATGCCGAGGCTGATGCGCTCGCGCTCCGGGTCGATCGACAGCACCATGGCCTCGAGCTGCTGACCCTTCTGATAGCTGCGCACCGCCTCCTCGCCCGGCAGGTCCCAGGAGATATCCGACAGGTGCACCAGTCCGTCGATGCTGCCGGACAGGCCGATGAAGATGCCGAAGTCGGTGATCGACTTGATCTGGCCGCTCACGTGATCGCCGCGGTTGTAGTTCTCGGCGAACTCCTTCCACGGATTGGCCTTGCACTGCTTCAGGCCCAAGGAGATGCGCCGACGATCCTCGTCGACGTCGAGCACCATGACTTCGACTTCCTCCCCGGTGTGCACGACCTTGGCCGGATTGACGTTCTTGTTCGTCCAGTCCATCTCCGAGACGTGCACCAGGCCCTCGACGCCATCCTCGATCTCGACGAACGCGCCGTAGTCGGCGATGTTCGTGACCTTGCCGAACACGCGGGTGTTGGCCGGATAGCGCCGCGCGATGTTCTCCCACGGATCGGCTCCGAGCTGCTTCAGCCCCAGGCTGACGCGCGAGCGCTCGCGATCGAACTTCAGGATCCGCACCTCGATCTCATCGCCGACCTTGACCACTTCCGAGGGGTGCTTGACGCGCTTCCACGCCATGTCGGTGATGTGCAGCAGTCCGTCGATACCGCCGAGGTCGACGAACGCGCCGTAATCGGTCAGGTTCTTCACCGCGCCGCGCACGACGGCGCCTTCCTGCAGGTTCTCCAGCAGCGCGCTGCGCTCGGCCGAGAACTCCTGCTCGACAACCGCGCGGCGCGAGACCACCACGTTATTGCGTTTCTGGTCGAGCTTGATGACCTTGAACTCGAGCGGCTTGCCCTCGAGGTAGGCCGTGTCGCGCACCGGGCGCACATCGACCAGGGAGCCCGGCAGGAACGCCCGGACGTTGTCCAGTTCCACCGTGAAGCCGCCCTTGACGCGGCCAGTGATCACGCCGGTGACGATCTCGGACTTATTGAATGCCTCCTCGAGGCGCGTCCAGGTCCGGGCGCGCTTGGCCTTCTCGCGCGAGAGGCGGGTCTCACCGGTGCCGTCCTCGACCGAATCGAGGGCCACTTCCACGTCATCGCCAGCCTGGACTTCGAGCACGCCGTGCTCGTCCTTGAACTGCTCGACGGGAATGATCGCCTCGGACTTCAGGCCGACGTTGACGACGACCACATCGGGGGTGACTTCCACCACCCGTCCGGTGAGGATCATCCCGGGGCGAATGCGTTGATTGGCGAGACTCTGCTCGAAGAGCTGTGCAAAACTTTCTGTCATACCTTCACTCGCACGGTCCGCTGGACTGCGTGCTCAATCACTGGCGCCCGTCATGTCCCTCGAGGCCAGGTAGTTGTGCAAACTGGCATGCCCGTCCGTGGCGCATACCCACCTGAAAATCCATCACCAGGACCGCTTCACGCCCACAGCGAGCGGCGCCGGCCCAACTCGATCACGCGTTCGATCACCGCCTCGATGGCAAGGTCCGTCGAATCAATCCGCTCGGCATCGGCGGCCGGGACGAGCGGGGCCACTGCCCGGCTCGAGTCCCGCGCGTCACGCTCGGCGATCTCGCGCGAAAGGGCCGAGAGGCTAGCACTGGAACCCTTCTCTTTCAACTGGTTATAGCGCCTGCGGGCCCGCTCCTCGGCGCTGGCGGTGAGAAAGATCTTCAATTCGGCCTCCGGGAAGACCACCGTGCCCATGTCCCGCCCGTCCGCCACCAGCCCTGGGGGCTCGGCAAAGGCTCTCTGGCGGCCGAGCAGCGCCGTGCGCACCGCCGGCCAGGCGGCCACCCGGGAGGCTTCCTGCCCGATCTGCTCGCTGCGGATCGTGTGGCTGACCTCCCGCCCCTGCAGGAGCACGCTTTCGGCCTGCGGGTCGGTCCCGAAGCGCACGTCCATCGCCGCGGCCACCCGGGCATGGCCGGCGACGTCGTCCCGCTCGAGCTTTAGCTCCAGGCCGCTCAGCGCCACCAGCCGGTAGAGCGCGCCGCTGTCAAGCAGGTGCCAGCCGGCGTGGCGCGCCACGGCGCGGCTGATGGTGCCCTTGCCCGAGCCGCTCGGCCCGTCGATGGTGAGGAGCGGCACCCGCACGGCGCTCACAGCGCCTCGATGGCCAGGCCCGCCGCGCGGGCGAGCTCGAGGAAGCCCGGGAACGAGGTCGCGACGTTGGCGACCTTGCGGATCTCGATCGGCGCGCGGGCCGCGAGCGCGGCGACCGCGAAGGACATCGCAATGCGGTGATCGCCGTGACTGTCGATCAGGCCACCGCCGAAGCCACTGCCACCGCGGATGCGCAGGCCGTCATCGAGCAGCTCGTTGTGCACCCCGAGGACGGTGAGCCCCTCGGCCATCACCGCCAGCCGATCGCTCTCCTTCACCCGCAGCTCCTCGGCACCACGCACCGTGGTCTCGCCCTCGGCGAGCGCCGCGGCGACGAACAGGATCGGGAACTCGTCGATCGACAGCGGCACCAGCTCGCGCGGCACGTGGATGCCACGCAGGCGGCTCTTGCGAACTTCAATGTCGGCGGTCGGCTCGGCGGCCGCCCCGGCATGCGCCTGCACCCGGATGTCCGCACCCATGCGGTTGAGGATCTCGAGCAGACCGGTACGCGTGGGATTGACGCCCACGTTGCGCAACGTGAAGCTGCCCTCGGCCGCGATCAGCCCGGCAACGATGAAGAATGCGGCCGAGGAGAAATCCGCCGGCACCTGGACCGAGGTGCCGCGCAGCCGCTGCCCCCCCTCGAGCGCCACGCTCAGCCCCTCGCGCTTAAGCTCGACGCCGAAGGCGCCGAGCATCCGCTCGGTGTGATCGCGGGTCGGTGCCGGCTCGGTGAGGCGGGTGCGTCCGCTCGCACCGAGCGCCGCAAGCAGCAGCGCCGATTTGACCTGCGCGCTCGCCACCGGCAGGCGGTAATCGATGCCCCGCAGGACGCTCGCGCCGCGGATGTGCACCGGCGGGCGGCCCTCGCGAGTCTCGATCCGCGCCCCCATCAGGCGCAGCGGCGCGGCGACCCGCTCCATCGGTCGGCGCATGAGCGACTCGTCCCCGACCAGCACCGAGTCGAACGACTGTGGGGCGAGCAGCCCCATGAACAGGCGCATCGCCGTGCCGGCATTGCCCATGTCGAGCGAGGCGCTCGAGCCGTGCAGCGCGCCGGAGCCGCCACCGTGCACCACGAGCACATCGCCGGCGCGCCGCTCGATGCGCACCCCGAGCCCCTTCAGCGCGTGCAGCGTCGAGAGGCAGTCCGCGCCCTCGAGAAAGCCCCGGATCTCGGTATCGCCCGCGGCGATGCCGCCGAGCATCAGCGCGCGGTGGGAAATCGACTTGTCCCCGGGCACCGTCAGCGCCCCGGCGATGCGCCCGCCGGGGGCAACCCGAAAGCGCGCCTCTGTGTCAGCAGATGTCATGGTCCTCTCTTTACAGCACGGCCCGCGGATACGAGCCGAGCAGCCGGAACAGCGAGGCGCGTCGTTTCAGCGAAGCGAGCGCGCGGGCAACGTGCGGTTCCGCGGCATGCCCGTCGACGTCGATGAAGAAAACGTAGTCCCACTTGCGCCGATGCGAGGGACGCGACTCGATGCGGGTCATGCTCACCCGGTGGCGCGCGAACGGCTCGAGCAGCCGGTACAGCGCCCCGGGGGAGTCGGTGTGCCCGACCGACACCAGCAGCGTCGTGCGATCCTGGCCGCTCGGGGCGAGCAGGTTGCGCCCCAGCACGAGAAATCGCGTGGTGTTGTCGGCGCGGTCCTCGATCTGCGCCGCCAGCACCTTAAGGCCATACACCTCGGCGGCCGTCTGACCGGCGATCGCCGCCGTGCCGCGCTCATCGCGCGCCCGGCGTGCCGCCTCCCCGTTGCTCGCCACGGGAACGAGCTCGACCTCGGGCAGATGCTCCTGCAGCCACAGGCGGCACTGCGCGAGCGACTGCGGATGAGAGCAGATGCGCACGATGCGCCCGAGCGCGTTCATGGCGCCCATCAGGTGGTGGTGGATGCGCAGCTCCACCTCGCCACAGATCTTCAGCGGCGAGGAGAGGAAGCGATCCAGCGTGTGATTGACCGTGCCCTCGGTGGAGTTCTCGATCGGTACCACGCCGAAGTCGGCCGCGGCCGACTCGACTTCGTGGAACACCTCGTCGATCGAGCCGAGCGGCAGCGCGTGCACCGAATGCCCAAAGTGCGCGAGCACCGCGGTCTGGCTGAAGGTCGCCTCGGGGCCGAGATAGGCCACCTTCAGCGGCTCCTGCTGCGCCAGACACGCCGACATGATCTCGCGGAACAACCGCACCACTTCCTCATCGCGCAACGGACCGCGGTTGCGCTCGCGCACGGCGCGCAGCACCTGTGCCTCGCGCTCGGGGCGGTAGAACTGCGCCGCGTCGCCGTCGCGGCTCTTGGTGAGCCCAACGCGCTGGGCGAGCTGCGCCCGCTCGTTGAGCAGGCGCTGGATCTGCTGGTCGACGCTGTCGATCCGTTCGCGCATCGCCCCGAGCGTCTCGGCGGCGGGCGCGGCACGGCGGCGGGCGGGAGGCTTGGGTGTCATGGCACGGGGTCTCAGACGAGGTGGGCGGAGAGCACGCCGCGCACGGCGCGCACGGCCTCGATCAGGTCGGCGCCCGGGACGCCCTCCAGGTCGAGCAGCGTATAGGCGTACTCGCCGCGCGAGGCGTTGAGCAGCCCGGCAATGTTCAGGCCGTTAGCCGCGAGCAGCGTGCAGATCTGGCCGATCATGTTGGGCACGTTGGCCGTGGCGATCGCGAGGCGCGCGCAGCCCGGGGCTCGCGCGAGCACGGCCTCGGGATAGTTGACGCTGTTGCGGATGTTGCCGTTCTCGAGGAAATCCCGCAGCTGATCGGCCGCCATGACCGCGCCGTTGTCGGCGGCCTCGCCGGTGAGCGCCCCGAGGTGCGGCAGGGTGATCACCCGCGGATGATCCTTCAGCAGGTTGCTCGGGAAGTCGCACACGTAGGCGTACAACCAGCCCGCATCGAGGGCGGCGACCGCCGCGGCGTCCTCCACGATGCCGGCACGCGAGAAATTCAGCAGCACCCCGCCCTTTTGCAGCAGCCGCACCCGGTTCTCACCGACCAGGCCGCGGGTCTGCTCGTTGAGCGGCACGTGCAGCGTGACGATATCCGAGCGCGCGAACAGATCATCGAGCGAGAGGGCCTGCTCGACCCCGGTGGACAGCTGCCAGGCGCGCTGCACGGTGATGCGCGGATCGTAGCCGAGCACGCGCATGCCGAGCGCCTCGGCCGCGTTGGCCACCTCGACGCCGACCGCTCCGAGTCCGACCACCCCGAGGGTTCGTCCGGCGAGCTCGAAGCCCGCGAACGCGCCGCGGCCTTCACGCACTGCCGCCTCGATCGAGCGGTCATCGCCGCGCAGCGTGCGGGCGAAGCTCCAGGCCTGACAGATGTTGCGCGCGGCGAGGAACAGGCTCGCCAGCACCAGCTCCTTCACCGCGTTCGCGTTGGCCCCGGGCGCGTTGAACACCGGCACGCCGCGGCGAGTGAACTCGGCCACCGGGATGTTCTCGACCGAGGCGCCGGCGCGGGCGACGGCGCGCACGGTGGCAGGCAGCTCGAGCGTGTGCATGTCGGCGGAGCGCACCAGCACCGCGTGCGGCCCCTCGAGCCCGGAGGCCACCTCGTAGCGCTCGCGCGGCAGACGCTCGAGCCCGCGCGGGCTGATGTCGTTGAGCGTGAGGATCCGATAACGCATCGCCGCTCAGCCGTGCCGCCGCTCGAACTCGCGCAGGAAGGCCACCAGCGCCTCGACTGCCGCGAGCGGCACGGCGTTGTACAAGCTGGCGCGCAGGCCGCCGACCGAGCGGTGACCCTCCAGGTGCGTCAGGCCCTCGGCGGCCGCCTCGCGCAGCAGCAGCGGCTCGAGCTCGGTCCGCTCGAGCATGAACGGCACGTTCATCCAGGAGCGGCACGAGCGCTCGACCGGGTTGCGGTAGAAACCGGAGCCGTCGATCGCCCCGTAAAGCAGCTCGGCCTTGGCACGGTTGCGCGCGGCCATCGCCGCCAGTCCGCCGTGCAACTCGATCCACTGGAACACCAGGTGCGCGATGTACCAGGCGAAGGTCGGCGGGGTGTTGAGCATCGAGCCGTGGGCGGCCATGCGCGTGTAATCGAGAACCGAGGGCGTCTCGGGGCGCGCGCGCTCGAGCAGCCCCTCGTGCACGATCACCAGGCACAGCCCCGAAGGACCGATGTTCTTCTGCGCCCCGGCGTAGATCAGCCCGAAGCGGCTGACCTCGATGGGTCGCGACAGCAGCGTCGAGGACATGTCGGCCACGAGCGGCACCGCGCCGCTATCGGGCACGTACGGGAACTCGACCCCGCCGATGGTTTCGTTCGCCGTGTAGTGCACGTAGGCGGCCGCAGAGCTCAGCCGCAGCGCCCCGGGTGCCGGCACGGTGGTGTAGCGCGAGCCGGCCTCGTCGGCCGCCACGTTGACCGCCAAGCCGAGCCGGCGGGCCTCCTCGATCGCCTTGCCCGACCAGGTGCCGGTATTGAGGTAGTCGGCCGCAGCGCCGCGCGCGGCGAGGTTCAGCGGCACCGCGGCGAACTGGGCACTCGCCCCGCCCTGCAGGAACAGCACCCGGTAGGTGCTCGGAATCGCCAGCAGCGAGCGCAGCCGCGCCTCGCTCTGCTCGGCGAGTTCGGTGAAGGCGCGGCCCCGATGGCTCACTTCCATCACGGACATGCCGCTGCCGCCCCAGTCGGTCAATTCCGCGCGGGCCTGCTCGAGGACTTCCAGCGGCAGTGCCGCGGGCCCCGCGGAGAAATTGAACACGCGCACAGTGCCCTTCCGGCCAATCGTTCGCAAATCAGGGAAGCCCGGATACTACCAAGTGCCCGGCCGCCCTTCAGGCCTTTCGGCATGGCCGGCCGCCGCCCGCAGGTCCGGCCCCAAGGCCCTAGGCCGGCGCATCCCCCGTCCCGGGCGCCTCAGCGGCCTGCCCGCTCTCGGCAGCCTCCTCGGCCTCGCCGGCCGCGCCGCCCTCGAGCGCCTCGATGCGCTCGATGCCGACCAGGCGCTCGCCCTCGTCAAGACGGATCAGGCGCACGCCCTGGGTGTTGCGGCCGAGCAGCGAGATCTCATCGACCGGCGTGCGCACCAGGGTGCCGTTGGAGCTGATGAGCATGATCTGCTGGCCCGGCTCGACCTGCAGCGCCGCCACCGCCGCGCCGTTGCGCTCGGTGGTCTGCAGCGCAATGACGCCCTGGCCGCCCCGGCCCTGCGGCGGGAATTCCTCGACCGGCGTGCGCTTGCCGTAGCCGCTCGCCGAGGCGGTGAGCACCGCGCCCTCGGCCACCACGATCAGCGCGATGAGCTCCTGCGCATCGGCGAGGCGGATACCGCGCACGCCGGCGGCCTCCCGGCCCATCGGCCGCACCTCGTTCTCGTGGAAGCGGATGGCCTTGCCGCCGCTCGAGACCAGAATCACCTCGCGCTCCCCGTCGGTGAGCGCCACGCCCACCAGCCGGTCGTTCTCGTGCAGATCGAGCGCAATGATGCCGCTCGCGCGCGGATGGGAAAATGCGGTGAGCGGGGTCTTCTTCACCGTGCCCTGGCTGGTCGCCATGAACACGAAGTGCTGCTCGTCGTACTCCTTCACCGGCAGCAGCGCGTTGATCTTCTCGCCCTGCTCGAGCGGCAGCAGGTTCACCATGGGCTTGCCGGCGGAGGTACGTCCGGCCTGCGGCAGCTCGTAGACCTTCAGCCAGTAGACCTTGCCGCGGTTGGAAAAGCACAGCACCGTATCATGTGTATGAGTCACGAATAGTTTCTCCACGAAATCCTCGTCCTTGACCGCCGTGGCCGCCTTGCCACGTCCGCCACGGCGCTGCGTCTGGTACTCCGAGAGCGGCTGGGACTTGGCGTAGCCGGTGTGCGAGAGCGTCACCACCACGTCCTGCGGCTCGATCAGGTCCTCGGTGGTGAGGTCGAGGTGATCACGGTTGATCTCGGTACGGCGCGCATCGCCGTAGGTATCGCGCATCTCGATCAGCTCGGCGCGGATCACCGCGATCAGCCGCTCGGGCCGCGCAAGGATGTCGCCGAGGTCGGCGATGCGCTCGAGCAGCTCCTGGTACTCCTGGATGATCTTGCCCTGCTCGAGTCCGGTCAGGCGGTGCAGGCGCATCTCGAGGATGGCCTGGGCCTGGACCTCGGAGAGCCGGTAGGCGCCCTCGGCAAGCCCGCCGTCCATGCCCGCCGGGCGAGTCGAGATCGACCCGGCGCGCTCGAGCAGCCCGGTGACCGCCCCGGGGCTCCACGCCCGCCGCGTCAGCCCGATGCGCGCCTCGGCCGGCGAGGCGGCGGCCTTGATCAGCGCGATCACCTCGTCGATGTTGGCGAGCGCCACGGCGAGACCCTCGAGGATATGGGCCCGTTCGCGCGCCTTGGCGAGGTCGAACACCGTGCGCCGCGTGACCACTTCGCGCCGGTGGCGGATGAACGCCTCGAGCATGTCCTTCAGCGCCATCAGCTTCGGCTGCCCGTCCTCGAGGGCGACCATGTTGATGCCGAACACGCTCTCCATGGGGGTCTGCGCGTAGAGGTTGTTGAGCACGACCTCGGCGATCTCCCCGCGCTTCAACTCGATGACGATGCGCATGCCGTCCTTGTCGGACTCATCGCGCAGGCCATCGCCGGCAATTCCATCAATGTGCTTCCCGCGCACCAGGTCGGCGATGCGCTCGATGAGCCGCGCCTTGTTGACCTGGTAGGGCAACTCGGTGACCACGATCGCCTGGCGGTCGCCCCGTCCGACCTCCTCGATCGACACGCGCGCGCGCACCGAGAGCCGGCCGCGCCCGGTGCGATAGGCGGTGGCGATCTCCTGCGCCCCGTTGATGATGCCCCCGGTCGGAAAATCCGGGCCCGGCACGTGCTGCATCAGCGCCGCGAGGGTGATCTGCGGATCATCGAGCAGCGCCACGCAGGCATTGACGATCTCGGTGAGGTTGTGCGGCGGAATGTTGGTCGCCATGCCGACCGCGATCCCGGTCTGGCCGTTGACCAGCAGGTTCGGGATGCGCGTCGGCAGCACCGAGGGCTCGAGCTCCGACTCGTCGTAGTTCGGCGTGAAATCGACCGTTTCCTTCTCGATGTCCGCCAGCAGCTCGTGCGCCAGGCGCGACATGCGCACCTCGGTGTAGCGCATCGCCGCCGGCGTATCGCCGTCGACCGAGCCGAAATTGCCCTGCCCGTCGACGAGCAGGTAGCGCATCGAGAACGGCTGCGCCATGCGCACGATCGTGTCGTACACGGCCGTGTCCCCGTGCGGGTGGTACTTGCCGATGACATCGCCGACGACGCGCGCGGATTTCTTGTACGGCTTGTTCCAGTCGTTGCCGAGCTCGCGCATGGCGTACAGGACGCGTCGGTGAACGGGCTTCAGCCCGTCGCGCACGTCGGGCAGAGCGCGCCCGACGATGACGCTCATCGCATAATCGAGATAGGACTGCCGCATCTCCGCTTCGAGACTGACCGGCAGGATTTCGCGTGCGATCTCGGACATCGGTTCCCGGGTGCTTCCAAAAGAGCGATGTTAGCACGGGGGGGCCATCGGGCGCTGCGCGCGCGCGCCAGATGAACGATAATGGGCCCTTGCGGCCGGCAGGCAGGCCGCAGGCGATCCGCCGAGCAGGTGACCATGGCAACCGCAACCCAGCACAACGTCGCACCGGAGCGCGCCCCGAACGCCGAACCGGCCGAGATCGGCAAGTTCGACGGAATCGCCGCGCGCTTCTGGGACGAGCACGGCCCGTTCCGACCACTGCATCAGCTCAATCCCGTGCGCGTGCGCTTCATCACCGAGCGCGCTGCCACCGCCGGGGCGCGCGCGCTCGATGTTGGCTGCGGCGGCGGTCTGGTGGCCGAGGCGCTCGCGCGTGCCGGCGCCACGGTCACCGGCATCGACCTGGCCGCCGGCATGATCGAGGTCGCCCGTCTGCACGCGGCCGCCGAAGGCCTCTCGATCGACTACCGCATCGCGGCGGCCGAAACGCTCGCGGCCGCAGAACCGGGCGGATTCGACCTCCTCACCTGCATGGAGATGCTCGAGCACGTGCCCGATCCGCAGGCGATGCTCGCCACGCTCTCCCGGCTGGTGCGCCCGGGCGGCTCGCTGTTCCTCTCCACGCTCAACCGCACCCTCAAGTCCTTCCTGGTGGCGATCGTCGGCGCGGAGTACCTGCTCTCGATCGTGCCGCGCGGCACACACGAATACGAGCGGTTCATCCGCCCGAGCGAGCTCGACCGTTGGGCGCGCTCGGCCGGTCTCGCCGCGCGCACCATCCGCGGGGTGAGTCTCGATCCGTTCGGCGGGGCGCGCCTCACCGCGGACCCCTCGGTCAACTACCTCGCGCACTTCGTGCGCGAGGCCTAGGTGGCGCCGATGTCAGATGCGCTCGGCGCCGCGGCGCTCGCCCTCGGGGCGCTGCTCGGCTTCCTGCTCGGCCAGCTGCACGCGCTGCAACGTGGTGCGGCACTGCGCGAGGCGCTGACGCTGGCGCGCGCGGAGCTCGAGGCCGAACGGCGTGCGCACAGTGAGCGCGCCGCGACGCTCGAGCAGGCCGAGCAGCGGCTGCGCGAGAGTTTCGAGTCGCTCGCCACTCAGGCCCTGAAGAACAACAGCGAGCTGTTCCTCGCCGTGGCGCGCGAGTCGCTCGGCCGCGAGCAGACGCTCGCGCAGAGCGGCCTGAAGGAGCGCGAGACGGCGATCGCGCAGCTGGTCGAGCCGCTGCGCGCCGCGCTCGCGCAGACCGAGCAGCAGGTGCAGTCGCTCGAGCGCGAGCGGCGTGACGCGTACGCGGCGCTGCGCACCCAGATCGAGTCGCTCGCAAGCGGCCAGAGCCAGCTGCAGCGCGAGACGCGCAACCTCGTCACCGCGTTGCGCCGTCCCGAGGTGCGCGGCCGCTGGGGCGAGGTGACACTGCGCCGACTGGTCGAACTCGCCGGCCTCAGCGAGCACTGCGACTTCACCGAGCAAGCACATATCGAGGGCCCCGACGGGGCGCTGCGCCCGGACCTCGTGGTGCACATGCCGGAGTCGCGCGATCTGGTGATCGACGTGAAGACCCCGCTCGATGCCTATCTCGAGGCACTCGAGGCGACGAGCGACGAGGCCCGCCAGAGCGCGCTGCGCCGCCACGCCCAGCAGCTCGAGGCGCGCATCCGCCAGCTCGCCTCCAAGGCCTACTGGGCGCAGTTCGAGCACAGTCCGCAATTCGCGGTGCTGTTCCTGCCCGGCGATCAGTTCCTCGCCGCCGCGCTGGCCGAGCGGCCCGACCTGATCGAGGGTGCGCTCGCGCAGAACATCATCATCGCCACGCCCTCGACGCTGATGGCGTTGCTGAAGACGGTGGCCTACGGCTGGCGCCAGACCGCCATGGCCGACAACGCCGCTCTGATTCGCGGGCTCGGGCAGGAGCTGCATCGGCGCCTCGGTAGCTTCATCGCGCACCTGCAGCGCATGGGCCAGCGGCTCGATGCCGCCGTCGATGCCTACAACTCCGCGGTGGGATCCCTCGAGCGACAGGTGCTGCCGCAGGCGCGTCGCTTCAGCGAGCTCGGCGTACCAACCGAGGCGCCGCTCGCCGAGCTCGAGCCGCTCGAGCAGCCGGTGCGTACGCTCAGCGTGCAAGCCCCCGGCGACGTCGGTTCAGGGCAGTCCTGAGCCGCCGTCGCTCGCAGCCTCGCTCTCCGGCGGGGCGAGCAGTCTTGCCAGCTCCTGCGGCGCGAGCGCGCGGAAATGTCCGCGCGGCAACGCACGCTCGAGCTGCAGCGTGCCGAGCTGCGTGCGCAGCACGCGGCTGACGCGCGCGCCCTGGCGCTCGAACAGCTGCCGAACGTCCTTGCCGCTCGCCCCGCGCGCGCGCAGCGCGTACCAGCGGTTGGTGCCCTCGC
This sequence comes from Pseudomonadota bacterium, assembly GCA_021805275.1. The sequence continues at coordinate 31,804 of JAJZFQ010000173.1, read as the reverse complement.
CGCCGGCGCCCTCGCAGCCGAGCACCTGCAGGTGCGCACCGCTGTCGAGCACCCCGCCGAGCACACCGGCGAGCTGCGCCTCGGTGAGCTCCCCGAGCACCCGCACGCTGAAAGCGATCGGCCAATGGCGCACCCGCCGCTGCAGCTGCGCGGCGCACTCCCCGTCCGTGCAGAGCAGCTCCAGCCCGCCGTCGATCCGTGGCATGGGACTCACCACGATGACGCGCCGGCCGGCACGTCGCGGCAGCCGCTCGAGCAACGGCACCGACTCGGCCGCATCGTCCGGAGCCTGCTCGAGCCGCTCACCGCTCGAGCGGTGATAGAGGAAGGCGACCCCGCCGCTGGCCGGCTCGCGCTGGCGGACGAGCCGCCCGTCGAGGCGCACCTGGTCGGCTGCGGCGACTCGCATCCCGAGGCTCGCCGGCTCGCCGTTGACGGTCAGCCGTCCGGCCCGGATCCAGCTCTCCGCCTCGCGCCGCGAGGCGAGTCCGGCGCGGGCCAGGACCTTCTGCAGCCGCTCGGGCGGCGCGTGCCGCTCGGGCGGCGCGTGCCGCTCGGTACGCGCGCTGCGAGCCCCACTGCGGCGCCGCACTGGCCGAGGCATGTCTCAGTCGGCTCCGTCGGCGGCCGCGAGCAGGCGCCCCGGGGGCTCCTGCTCGTCCGCTGCACCGCGCTCAAGCGGCACGGCCGCCTCGGCGGCGGGCGCATCGGCCTGAACCGGGGTTGTCTCCCCGTCCGGCATCGCCGCCGCATCCGCAGGCAGATCGAGCTGCAGGTTCAGCTCCGAGAGCGCCTTTAACTCCGAGAGCGGCGGCAGATCATCGAGGTTCGTGAGCCCGAAATAATCCAGGAACTCGCGCGTGGTGCCGAGCAACTCCGGGCGGCCCGGCACGTCGCGCTGGCCGACCACGCGAATCCAGTTGCGCTCGAGCAGGGTCTTGACGATGTTCGGATTGACCGCCACGCCGCGCACGTCCTCGATCTCCCCGCGGGTGATCGGCTGGCGGTACGCGATCAGCGCCAGTGTCTCGAGCAGCGCGCGCGAGTAGCGCGCCGGACGCTCCGGCCAGAGCCGCGAGACCTCCGCGGCGAACTCGCGGCGCACCTGGATGCGCCAGCCCGAGGCCGTCTGCTTCAGCTCGATGCCCCGCTCGGCGTACTCGGCCCCGAGCTGCTCGAGGGCGGCGCAGAGTACGGCCTCCCCGGGTCGCGAGGCCTCGTCGAACAGCTGCCCGAACTCACTCACGGCGAGCGGCCGCCCGGCCGCGAGCAGCGCCGCTTCGATCACGTTGCGTACGTACGGTTCAATCATCAGCATTCTCTTCGGTGTCCTCTTGCGCCGCCGCCTCGGGCGGCCGGACCGCCGCGGCCGGCCCGGAGTCCGCCGGCAGGTCCTGCGCGTCCGCCGCGCCCACGACGCGCAGCTGCGGGGCGGGTTTGCCCGGGCGTACGTGCAGGGGCGCGTACGGCTCGGACTGCACGATGTCGATCAGCCCCTCGCGCACCAGCTCGAGGATGGCCATGAAGGTGACCGTCACCCCCATGCGTCCTTCCTCCGGCCGGAACAGGCGGACGAATGCCACGAATCCATCGCCCGCCAAGGAGGCGAGGATGTTGCCCATGCGCTCGCGCACCGAGAGCGGCTCGCGCCGGATGTGGTGGTGCGCGAACATCTCGGCGCGCACCACCACATCCTGGAACGCCAGCAGCATCTCCTTCAGCGTTACCTGCGCGAGCGGGCGCACCACTTGGCGGTCCCGCAGTTCGGCCGCGGCTGTGAAGTGATCGCGCTCGAGGCGCGGCAGCGCGTCGAGCTGCTCGGCGGCGCGCTTGAACCGCTCGTACTCCTGCAGCCGGCGCACCAGCTCGGCGCGCGGATCCTCCTCGCCGTCCTGCGCGGTGCTCCTCGGGCGCGGCAGCAGCATACGCGACTTGATCTCCGCGAGCGTCGCGGCCATCACCAGGTACTCCCCGGCGAGTTCGAGCTGCAGGCCCTGCATCAGCTCGATGTAGCGCATGTACTGGCGGGTGATCTCCGCAAGCGGGATGTCCAGGATGTTCAGGTTCTGCCGCCGGATCAGGTACAGCAGCAGATCGAGCGGACCCTCGAAGGCCTCGAGAAACACCTCGAGCGCCTGGGGCGGGATATACAGATCGCGCGGCAGGACGGTCACCGGCTCGCCGTTGACCACCGCGAAGGGCATCTCCACCTGCTCGGGCGGCGCGCCATGCGCGCTCTCGGGCGGTGTCTCGTTCGGCACGACCGCCAGTTCGGGATTCGGATTGCTCATCGGCGGCGTCAGTCGGTGCGCAGGTGCATCGCGCGACGCACGTCCTCGAGCGTCGCACGGGCGGCATCGCGCGCCTTCTCCGCCCCCTCCGCCACGATGTCGCGCAGCAGCTCGGGGTTGTCGGTGTACTCCTGCGCGCGGCTGCGCATGCCGGTGACTTCCTCGACGATCTTGTCGATCACCGGCTGCTTGCACTCCAGGCAGCCGATGCCGGCCGAGCGGCAGCCCGCGGCGGCCCACTGGCGCACCTCCTCGGTGGAGTAGATGCGGTGCAGATCCCACACCGGGCAGCGCTGCGGCTCGCCGGGGTCCGAGCGCCGCGCGCGCGCCGGGTCGGTCTTCATGGCGCGCAGCTTGCGGATCACCGACTGCGGATCCTCGCGCAGCTCGATGGTGTTGCCGTAGGACTTGGACATCTTGCGCCCGTCAAGTCCGGGCACCTTCGGCGTCTCGGTGAGCAGCGCCTGCGGCTCGGGCAGAATGCTGACGCTCGTGCCCTCCAGGTAGCCCAGCAGCCGGTCGCGGTCGGCCACCGTCAGGCGGCTCACCCCGCTCACCAGCGCCCGGGCGCGCTCGAGCGCCTCGTGATCCCCACTCTCCTGATATTTGCGTCGCAGCTGGCGGTAGAGCGTCGTGTTGCGCCCGCCGAGCCCCTTGATCGCCCGCTCGACCTTCTCCTCGAAATCCGGCTCGCGCCCGTAGAGGTGGTTGAAACGGCGGGCGGTCTCGCGCGTGAGCTCCACGTGCGCCACCTGATCCTCTCCGACCGGCACGTGCTGGGCGCGATAGACCAGGATGTCCGCGCTCTGCAGCAGCGGGTAGCCCAGAAACCCGTAGGTGGCGAGGTCCAGGTCCTTCAGCTGCTCCTGCTGGTCCTTGTAGCTCGGCACGCGCTCGAGCCAGCCGAGCGGGGTGATCATCGACAGCAGCAGATGCAGCTCGGCGTGCTCGGGCACGTGGGACTGCACGAACAGCGTCGCGACCCCGGGATTGAGCCCCGCGGCCAGCCAGTCGATGAGCACGTCGTGCACGAACTGCGGCAGCTGCGAGGTCTCGGCGTAGCCGGTGGTGAGCATGTGCCAGTCGGCGACGAAGAAGAAGCACTCGTACTCGTACTGCAGGCGAACCCAGTTGCGCAGCGCCCCGTGATAGTTGCCCAGGTGCAGCCGCCCCGTGGGCCGCATGCCGGACAGAACGCGCCCGCCGGGGGTGGGAGTGCTCATCGAACCTCGTCTCGTGCCATTAAACCTCCAGTATACCGTGTCCGATGCTGCCGCCGAGGATGGGCGCGAGCGGGCCGCGCCCGATGCGCACGATCGACGGCGGGCTCACCGACAGATCCACCACCGTCGTCGGCGTGACGCCGCAGTCGCCCCCATCGAGCACCGCGTCGATCTCGTGCTCCAGGCGCTGCTGGATCTCCACGCCCGAGGTGAGCGGCTCGGCCTCCTCCGGCAGCAGCAGCGTGCTGCTCATGAGCGGCTCGCCGAGCTCGTGCATCAGCATACGCGGCACCGGGTGGTCCGGAACGCGCACCCCGATGGTGCGCCGCCGCGGGTTCTGCAGCCGGCGGGGCGTCTCGCGGGTGGCCTTGAGCAGAAAGGTATACGGGCCCGGCAGACAGCTGCGCAGGATACGGAACTGCCAGGTCTCCAGGCGCGCGAACCGTCCGACCTGGGCGAGGTCGGCGCACACCAGGGTGAAGTGGTGATGCTGGTCGGCGCGGCGGATGCGGCGCACCCGCTCGAGGGCTTGCACGTCCCCGAGGTGCCAGCCGAGCGCGTAGCACGAGTCCGTCGGGTAGGCGATGACCCCGCCGGCGCGCACGATGTCCGCCGCGATGCGGATCAGCCGGGCCTGCGGCGTCACCGGGTGCAGCTCGAGGTACTGGCTCACGTGCTCCCGCCTCCTTACCGGCCGGTCAGCGAACGCTCCGCGGGGGGAGCAACGGCGGTCGAGTGCGTTATGATACGCATTCTGCAACCGAGGCCGCGACCGCCGCTGCGCATGACCCCGACGCCCAAAGCCACACTGAGCGAGATCCGCACCGCGCTCGAGCGCAGCCTCGCGCCAGTTTCGCTCGAGGTCCGCGACGACAGCGCGCGACACGAGGGACACGCCGGGGCGCGCTCCGGCGGGCACTACCAGGTCGCGGTCGTCTCGGCGGCCTTCGCCGGCCGCACGCCGCTCGAGCGGCATCGCATGGTCTACCAGGCCCTCGAGCCGCTGATGGGCCGAGGCATCCACGCCGTGAACATCATCGCGCACGCCCCGCAGAGCCCGGGGCGCCCCGCGAGCTGAACCGGACGGCGGCCGCCCGCGGCGCCCTCCCCTCGCCATCCACCCAGCAACGAGAACCCCATGAAGCATCTCAGGATCCCCTTGATCGCGCTCGCCGTGCTCGGCCTCGCGGCCTGCCACACGAAGCCGACCGCCTCGGTTTCCCCGGCGGTGGCCACCGTCAATGGCGTGCCGATCACCCAGCAGTTCTACGACGCCTACATCAAGATGATCTCCGGCGGGCGCACCCCGAGCGAGCTCACGCCGCAGCAGCGGGCCATGGTGCTCGATGGGCTGATCCGCGCCGAGACGGTGGCGCAGGAAGCGACCAAGCAGGGTCTGGACAAGGACCCGCACACCCAGGCGATGCTCGAGCTCACCCGGCTCAACGTGTTGGAACAGGCGCTTTCGGACAAGTACCTGGCGAGCGCTCAGCCGACCGACGCCGAGCTGCAGTCGATCTACGACCAGCAGCTCGCCAAGTTCCCGAAGCTCGAGTACCACGCGCGGCACATCCTGGTGAAGACCCAGGCCGAGGCCGAGCAGATCATCCACCAGCTCGATCAGGATCACGGGCGCAACTTCGCGGCGCTCGCGAAGGCCGACTCGATCGATCCGTCGAAGGCCAACGGCGGGGATCTGGGCTGGTTCCCGCTGAGCAACATGGTCCCGTCGTTCTCGGACGCGCTTGCCAAGCTCAAGGTCGGTCAGATCACCCAGGCCCCGGTGCACACGCGCTTCGGCTGGCACGTGATCGAGCTGCTTGGCACCCGGCCGATGCAGGCCCCGGGCTTCCAGGAGGTCAAGGCCCGTCTGATGCAGGCCGTCGAGAACAAGAAGTTCGGCGAGTACACCACCTCGCTGGTCAAGACGGCGAAGGTCGAAACCTACCTCGACCCGCAGACCGGTGAGCTCTCGAAGAAGGCCACTGCGGGCATGCCGGCCATCCCGGCCGCACCGGCCGCACCGACGGGCGCAGCCGCTCCCGCCGCCGGCGCCCCGCCGAGTCCGTGACCCTCCGCGCCCCGGGCCGGCCAACGGGCCGGTCCGGGTGCGCAGCGCCTCAGCGTCGGTGCGCCTCGAGCAGCCGACGCAGCCCCGCCTCATCGAGCACCGGCACCCCGAGGGCCTGCGCCTTCTCGAGCTTCGAGCCCGGGGCCTCTCCCGCCACGAGGTAGTGCGTCTTCTTCGAGACGCTGCCGGCAACTTTCGCCCCGAGCGCGCTCAGGGCCTGCTCGGCCTCGTGGCGCGTCATGCCCGCGAGCGTGCCGGTCAACACCACGGTCGTGCCGGCGAGGGGCAGCTGGGCCGCCTGCGCCTCGAGCGGCTCCCAGCGCACTCCGGCGGCGCGCAGTCGCTCGATGAGGTCGCGATGCGCGGCTGCGGCAAAGAAGGCACGCAACTGCGCCGCCACCACCGGCCCGACGTCGGGAACCTGCTCGATCCGCTCGGGGTGTGAGCGGGCCGCCTCGATCAGCGCGTCGAGATCGCCAAAGTGGCGCGCCAGGGCGAGCGCGGTCGCCTCACCGACCTCGCGGATGCCGAGCGCATACAGCAGCCGCGGCAGGGTCGTGTGCTTGCTGCGCTCGAGGGCATCGAGCAGGTTCGCCGCGGATTTCTCCCCCATCCGCTCCAGACCCTGCAGCTGCTCGGCCGTGAGCCCGTACAGATCCGCCGGCGAGCTCACCCGCCCGCCCTCGACCAGCTGGGCGATGAGCTTCTCGCCGAGCCCCTCGATGTCCATCGCCAGGCGGCTGGCGAAATGCCGGATCGCCTCCTGACGCTGGGCCGGGCAGCTGAACCCGCCGGTGCAGCGGGCGACCGCCTCGCCCTCGGGCTTGAGCACCTCGGAGTGACAGACCGGGCAGTGCCTCGGCAGCGCCACGGGCACGGCATGCGCGGGCCGGCGCTCCTCGATCACGCGCACCAGCTCCGGGATCACGTCCCCGGCCCGGCGGATCACCACGGTGTCGCCGGCGCGCACGTCCTTGCGCATGATCTCATCGAAGTTGTGCAGCGTGACGTTGCTGACGGTCACCCCGCCGACGAACACCGGCTCGAGCCGCGCCACCGGCGTCACCGCCCCGGTGCGCCCGACCTGCCACTCGATCGCGCGCACGCCGGTCATGGCCTCCTCGGCCGGGAACTTGTGCGCGAGCGCCCAGCGCGGCGCGCGCGAGACGAACCCGAGCCGCTCCTGGTCGGCCAGCCGGTCGATCTTGTAGACCACCCCGTCGATCTGATACGGCAGGCGCGAGCGCCGCTGCCCCATGGCACGGAAGTAACGCAGGCACCCCTCGACGCCGTGCACCCGCTCGCTGTGCGGGCAGACCGGCAGGCCCCAGGCCTTCAGCGCCGCGAGCAGCTCGCTCTGGCGAGCGGGCGGGCTCCAGCCGCTCACCCGGCCGAGCCCGTAACAGTACATCTGCAGGGGCCGCGCGGCGGTGACCCGTGGATCGAGCTGGCGCAGGCTCCCGGCCGCGGCATTGCGCGGGTTGACGAAAGTCTTCTGCCCGTGCTGCTCGTTGTGATGGTTCAGCCGCTCGAATCCAGCGAGCGGCATGAACACCTCGCCGCGCACTTCGAGCACCGGCGGCGCCTCCCCGCGCAGGCGCAACGGGAACGAGCGGATGGTGCGCACATTGGCCGTGACGTCCTCGCCCTTGAAGCCATCCCCGCGAGTGGCCGCCTGCTCGAGCAGCCCGGCACGGTAGACCGCCGTCACGGCGAGGCCGTCGAGCTTCGGCTCCGCCCAGTACTCGAGCGACTCAGACTCACCGAGCCGCTCGCGCGCCCGGCGATCGAACGCCTCGACATCCTCCTCCGTGAATCCGTTATCGAGCGAGAGCATGGGCACTTCGTGCACCACCGCGCCGAACTCCCCGCTCGGGGCGCCCGCAACGCGCTGGGTGGGAGAATCCGTCGTGACGAGCTCGGGATGGGCCGTCTCGAGGGCGCGCAGTTCGGCCATGAGCTTGTCGTACTCGGCATCCGGGATCTGCGGATCGTCGAGCACGTAGTAGCGGTAGTCGTGGCGGGCAATCTCGGCGCGCAGCGCCTTGCAGCGCTCAGGCGCGCCGGGGCTCACGAGAGTGCCTCGCCGGGCGCCTCCGGCAGCCCGGCGCGCAGCAGCGCGACGCGATCGCCACTCAAGGGCTGGCCCCGCTCGTCCTGCACCTCGCCCTGCAAACGCTCGTTGAGGTTGTCTGCGGTGGCGAGCAGACGGTCGAAAGCCTGCGGCGCCGGAAGCGGTCCCGGCAGCACCGCGAACAGGCTAAGCCCGGCATAGCGCTGCGCGTCCATCGCATCGAGATCGAACGTGCCCGGGCGCGTCAGCGAGGCTGCGCTGAGGAACGCCCGGCCCTCATCGTCGGGCTTGTGGAAGATCTCGAAGCGGCCGAGCCGAAATCCCTCTGCGGCGAGCGCCAGGCGCAGCATGCGCCCGGCGAAGCGCTGGGGACCGGCCACTAGGCGCAGTGCCACAATATGCCGCTCGGACTCCGGCGGCCACTCGACGCGCAGCGGCGGTTCCGCCGCAAGCAGCGGTACGCCGGATTCGTCCGGCGCGGTCGGTTCGGCCGGCGCCACGAGCGGCGCTGCGGGCGTCTCGAGCGGCTCGCCCCGTGCCTCGGGCGGCTCGCGCTGCGGCTCGGCCTGCCCGAGGATGCGCACCTCGCCGACGCCCTCCTCGAGCGTGTCCCACGAGTCGGCCAGCACCGAGGCAGGCTGTAGCTGCGGCGGCTCCTCGGGGACATCCACGAGCACCGTCGGCAGCTCCGCGAGCGCCCCGCCGGGGGCTGCCTCGCGCCAGATTCCGGCCGGTTCGCTCGGCTCGAGCGGTCCATCGGCGATCCACGGCTCGACCGCGCGCTCCCCGCCCTTGGGCTGGAGCGCCTCGCGGGGCAGTCCGCCGAGAACCGGCTCCCCGCCGGTGCGCGGCGCGTCCGCGTCGCGACCGCGCGCCTGGCGCGGTCGCAGCCGCTCCCACAGCCCCAGCGCAATGACGAAAACGCCACCGAGAATGAGCAGCGTCCAGCGCAACTGTGACACGGTGAGCCCCCGCAGCCTCAGACGGCCGCCATGCGGACCGCCTCGTCCACATCCACGGCCACGAGCCGCGAGACGCCCGCCTCGTGCATCGTCACGCCGAGCAGCTGGGCGGCGAGCTCCATCGTGGTCTTGTTGTGGGTGATGAAGATGAACTGTACCTGCTCGGACATCTCGCGAACAATGTCGCAGAAGCGACCCACGTTCGCTTCATCGAGCGGCGCGTCAACCTCATCGAGCAGACAGAACGGCGCGGGATTGAGGTCGAAGATGGAGAACACCAGCGCCACGGCGGTGAGCGCCTTCTCACCGCCGGAGAGCTGGTGGATGGAGCTGTTCTTCTTGCCCGGGGGGCGCGCCATGACCGCAACACCCGCATTGAGCACGTCCTCGCCCACCAGCTCCAGATAGGCGTGCCCGCCGCCGAACAGGCGCGGGAACTTCTCCTTCAGACCGGTGTTGATCTTCTCGAACGTCTCCTCGAAGCGCGTGCGGGTCTCCTTGTCGATCCGCCGCATCGCCTCCTCGAGCGTGTCCAGCGCGCCGGTGAGGTCGGCGAACTGCCGATCGAGGTACTCCTTGCGCTCGGTGTGCTCGGCAAGCTCGTCGATGGCCGCGAGATTGACCTGGCCGAGCTTCTCGATGCTCGCGCGCAGCTCCGCGAGGCTGTCCTCCCAGGCCGGCACGGCGGCCTCGGCGGGCAGGTTCTGCTGCACTTCGGTGAGCTCGTGACGGGTCGCAGCGAACTGCTCGAAGAGCGCCTCACGACGCACGCGGTTCTCCTGCGCGGCGAGCCGCGCGGCCTCCATCGCCTCGCGCGCCTCGGTGACCCGCCGCTCGGCCTCCCCGCGCTGCCCCTCGAGCGCGCGCAGCGCCGAGTCCGCTTCCTCGAGCGCCGCGCGCGCGGCGGCGAGTTCGCTCTCGACCACCAGGCGCTGCGCGAGCGCCTCGTTGAGGTGCGCCTCGAGCTCGAGCACCGGGGCATCGCCGCCGGCGAGCTCCGCCTCGAGCTCGGTGCGCCGCCGCTCGAGCTGCGCACGCTGCTCGGCCATGCGCGTCAGGCCGGTCAGCGCGGCGCTCTCGGCCGAGCGACGCGACTCGATGCGCACCAGCAGGTCGCGCGCGGCGAGCTGCGCGGCTTGGGCGCGGGCACGGGCCGCGCCGAGCGCCTCGCGGCGGCTCTCGCGCTCCTCTTCGAGCCCCTCGCGCGAGACGTTCAACTCGACCAGCCGCTCGATGCTCGCCTCGAGCGAGGCCCGTGCGACGCTCAGGGTCTCACGGGCGGCGCGCATCTCGTGCGCAAGCTCCGCGTTCTCCTCCTCGATGCGTTCGCGGCGCTCGCGGGCCTGCTCGGCTCGGGCCTGCGCGCCCTGCAGTGCCGCGGCGCGCTCGCCATGGCGGCGCTGCGCGGCATGAATCTGCCCCTGGGCACCATCGCGCTCGCGCTCCGCCGAGGCGAGCGCCTCGCGTACCGCCCCGAGACGACTCTCGGCGGCTCTCACGCGCTCCTCGGCCTCGGCGGCCGTCGCCCGCAGGCTCTTCAGCCGGTGCTCCCGCTCGATGATGCCCGCGTGCGGATCGACGCCGCGGCTGATGCGCAGCCAATCGCGCCCGACCCACTCGCCGCTGCGGGTGATGATCGACTCCCCGGGGCCGAGTGCCCCGCGCGCGCGCAGCGCCTCGGCGAGCGAGTCGGCCGTGCGCACCGTCTCGAGCGAGGCGCGCGCGGCGGGGGAGCCGGAGATCTTCTGCGCAAGCGACGGACCGCTGCCGCCACCGGGGACGCCGGGGACGCCCTCCTGCACCAGCACGAGGCGACCCTCGCGCAGCGAGTCCAGCGGCTCGGCGAGCGCATCGAGGGTCTCGACGCACACCGCCTCGAGATAATCGCCGAGCGCCGTCTCGACCGCCCGCTCCCAGCCGGACTCGACCTCGATCCGCTCGGCGAGCCGTTCGCGCCCGGCGAGCCCGGCGCTCCCGAGCCACTCGCGCACCTGTCCGGCGCTGCTCGAGAGGGCGGCTTTCTGCACCGCCTCGAGCGAGGTGCACTCCTCGCGCGAGCGCTCGCGCGTCTCGCGCGAGCGCTCGAGCGCCTGTTCGGCCTCGAGCTGCCCGGCACGCACCGCCTGCACTTGCTCGAGCGCCGCGGCATGGCGCTCACCGAGCGCCTCGAGGGCCTCGCGCGCGGCGCCCTCCTCGGTCTCGAGCAGCGCCAGCTGCTCGTGCGAACCATGGGCCTTGAGCCCCTCGAGCTCGAGCGCGAGCCGCTCGCTCTGCCCGCCGAGACGGCGCAGCTGGTTGTCGATCTGCTCGATGCGGGCGCGCTCGACCTGCGCGGTGCGGTCGGCCGAGGCGAGCGCCTGGTTGAGCTGCTCCCAGCGTTCCTGCCAGGCCGCGAGCTCCCGCTCGCTCGCCTCGAGTGCCTCGAGGGCCTCGCGCTCGGCGTGCTGCGCGGCCTCGAGCGCCGGGGCGGACTCGGCCAGCTCGGTGCGCACCGCGGCGAGCTCGCGCTCCTCGCGCTCGATGTGCGCGGCGAGCTCGGCGAGACCGAGCTCGCTTTGCGCGAGGTCGGCCCGCTGGCGCTCGCGCAGCTGGCGGGTGTGCTGGATGGACTGCTCGAGGCGGGAGATCTGCGCGCCGAGGGCGTAGTGGCGGCCCTGCACCACCGAGAGCTGCTCGCCGGCGGCGGCGTGCTGCTCGCGCGAGCGCTCGATCGCCGCCTCGGCGGCACGCTGCTCGGCGAGCGCCGCCTGCATCTGCAGCTCGCGCTCGCGCGTGGCGGCATCGTAACGCTCGACGCCGCTGTCGAGCTCGCGCATGCGCAGCGCCAGCAGCTCGGCGCTCGCGCGCCGCTCCTGCTCCTTCAGTCCCTGGTAACGCCGCGCGGTCGCCGCCTGGCGCTGCAGGTGGCGGATCTGCTTCTCGACCTCCTCGCGCACGTCCTGCAGCCGCTCGAGGTTCTCGCGCGTCTCGGCGATGCGGCTCTCGGTCTCGCGCCGCCGCTCCTTGTAGCGGGAGATGCCCGCGGCCTCCTCGACGAACGCGCGCATGTCCTCTGCGCGCGCCTCGATGATCCGCGAGATGGTGCCCTGCTCGATGATCGCGTAGCTGCGCGCGCCGAGCCCGGTGCCGAGGAACAGGTTGGTGATGTCCTTGCGCCGGCAGCGCGCCCCGTTGATGTAGTAACCGGACGAACCATCGCGCGCCACCTGGCGGCGCAGCGCGATCTCGTTGTAGCTCGCGTACGCCCCGCCGATCTTGCCGTCGGCGTTGTCGAAGACGAGTTCAACCGAGGCGGTGCCGACCGGCTTGCGGGCCGAGGAGCCGTTGAAGATTACGTCGGCCATGTTGTCCCCGCGCAGGTGCTTGGCGGACAGCTCACCCATCACCCAGCGCACCGCGTCGATGACGTTCGATTTGCCGCAGCCGTTCGGACCCACCACACCGGTGAGGTTGCTCGGGAAGGTGACTTGGGTGGGATCGACGAAGGACTTGAAACCGGCCAGCTTGATCTTGGTCAGCCGCATCTACGCTATCTTCCGTTCTCTTCTGAATGGCCGCCGCAGCGAGGCGCGCTAGTGTAGAGTAAATAGTCATGCCCTCACAGCCTGCCGCGCACGTCGAGACCTTCCCGAATCCGCGCCCGGGCGCCGATTACACCATCCGCATGCGGATCCCGGAGTTCACCTGCCTGTGCCCGCTCACCGGCCAGCCGGACTTCGCCACCCTGGAGCTCACCTACGTGCCGGATGCGCGCTGCGTGGAGCTGAAGTCACTGAAGCTGTACATGTGGTCGTTCCGCGAGCGCGGCGCGTTCCACGAGGCCGTCACCAATGAGATCGCCGACTACCTCGCCGGGGAGCTCACGCCGCGTTTTCTGCGCCTGGAGGCACGCTTCAAGGTGCGCGGGGGCATCCACACCCGGGTGATCGTCGAGCGGCGCCAGAGCCACTGGCAGCCGGCCCCGCCGGTGAGTCTGCCGTAGGTTCCCGCCGGGACCATAACGCGCTGTACAGGCCGTAGGGCGCCGGTATAATCGCGCGTTCCTCAAAAGCCTCAAGCGTAGGAGCGAGTGATGTCGGCCAAGAAGCCCGCGGCCAAAGCCGCGAAGGGTAAGAAGGCCGCGCCGGCGAAATCCGCCGCGAAGAAGTCGGCCGCAGTGAAGCGTCCGGCCGCGCGCAAGACGGCCCGTCCGGTCGCGCACAAGAGCGCGTCCGGCAAGTCCTCGCACCCGCCCGCCACCGGAACGAGCGCGGCTGAGACGTCGTCTCAGCCTCCGCGACACGGCCCTGCCAGCGCCGCAGGCGCCCCGCCCGCCCCGCCCCGAGCGCGGGTGCTGGTGAGTCCCGACAGCGACGAGGGTGAGCTGATCGAGCCAGGCAGCCTCCTCGCCGGTCCCCGCAACGTTCAGCCGTACATTCCCAAGCGCGGCGAACAGTACATGAGCAAGGAGCAGGCCGAGCACTTCCGCAACATCCTCAACTCCTGGAAGCGCGACCTGATGGAAGAGGTCGATCGCACGGTCTCGCACATGAAGGACGAGGCGGCGAACTTCCCGGATCCCTCGGACCGGGCCACCCAGGAGGAGGAGTTCAGCCTCGAGCTGCGCACGCGCGACCGGGAGCGCAAACTGATCCGTAAGATCGACGAAGCGCTGAAGCGCATCGACGACGGCACCTACGGCTACTGCCTCGAGACCGGCGAGGAAATCGGCATCAAGCGCCTGGAGGCGCGTCCCGTGGCGACCCTCAGCATCGAGGCGCAGGAACGGCGCGAGCGGCGCGAGAAGCAGTACGGGGACCGCGACGACCGCTACCGCTGAGCGCCCGGCCGAGCCGGACTACGTCGGGCGATTCGCCCCCACCCCGAGCGGCGCGCTGCACCTCGGCTCGCTGCTCGCCGCAACCGGCAGCTTCCTCGAGGCGCGCAGCCGCAGGGGAGCCTGGCGGGTTCGCATCGAGGACCTCGATCATGCGCGGCGCCGACCCGGCGGTGCCGAAGCCATTCTCGCGACCCTGGAGGCGTTCGAACTGCACTGGGACGGTGCGGTCGAATATCAGAGCCGGCGCACCGAGCACTACCATGCGGCGCTGCAGAGGCTGGCGGCGCTCGAGCTGACCTTTCCGTGCAGCTGCTCGCGCCGCGAGCGATCGAGCGAGGCGGCCGGCCAGGGCCGCTACCCGGGGACCTGCCGCGGCGGCACCCGGCACAGCGGACCGAGTGCCACTCGGCTGCGGATCGATGAGCAGCTCGCCCTCGCCTTCGAGGATGCCTTTCAGGGCCGGATCGTCTTTCCCGCCGGAACGCTCGGGGATGTGATCGTCCGCCGCCGCGACGGGGTGTTCGCCTACCAGCTGGCCGTGGTCGTGGACGATGCGCTGCAGGGCATCACGGCCGTCGTGCGCGGGGCCGACCTGCTCGCAAGCACCGGCTGGCAGATCGCGTTGCAACAGTCGCTCGGCTTACCCCGACCGCGCTATGCCCACCTGCCGCTGCTCACCGAGCCGGGCGGCGCGAAGCTCGCCAAGTCCCGCCACTCCCTCGCCCTCGACCCCAGGCGCGCCGGGGCCCAGTTGTTTCAGGTGCTCGAGCTGCTGCGCCAGGGGCCGCCGCCGAGCCTCGCCGGGGCGCCCGCCCGCGAGGTGCTCGCCTGGGCGCTCGCGCAGTGGAACCCCGCGGCCTTTCACGGCCTGCGCCAGGTGGCGCTGCGCGCCCCGTCCTGACCGCGCGCGCCGGGCTCAAACGCAAACGGGGTCCGCCCCCTCGCGGGAGCGGACCCCGTGCGCCGTACGGAGTGCCCGGCTCAGGCCGCGTCGACGTCGCGCATCGACAGGCGGATGCGCCCCTGGCGATCGACTTCGAGCACCTTCACGCGGATCACGTCGCCTTCCTTGAGCTTGTCGCTCACGCGCTCGACCCGCTCATTGGAGATCTGCGAGATGTGCACCAGACCGTCGCGGCCCGGCAGGATGGTCACGAACGCGCCGAAGTCCATCAGCCGCACCACCTTGCCCTCGTACACCTGGCCGACTTCCACATCGGCGGTGATGAGCTCGATGCGCCGCTGCGCCTCGCGGCCGGCCGTGCCGTTCACCGAGGCGATCTTCACCGTGCCGTCGCTCTCGATGTCGATGGTGGTGCCGGTCTCCTCGGTGATCTGACGGATCACCGCGCCGCCCTTGCCGATGACATCGCGGATCTTCTCCGGATCGATCTTCAGGGTAATGATCGACGGGGCCCACTCGGACATGGTGCTGCGCGGGGTGCTGATGAGCTTGTTCATCTCCCCGAGGATGTGCAGGCGGCCCTCGCGCGCCTGCTCGAGCGCGACCTTCATGATCTCCGGGGTGACCCCCTCGACCTTGATGTCCATCTGCAGCGCGGTGACGCCGTCCTTGGTGCCGGCGACCTTGAAGTCCATGTCGCCGAGGTGATCCTCGTCGCCGAGGATGTCGGTGAGCACCTTGAAGCGGCCGTCCTCGAGCACCAGTCCCATGGCGACGCCCGCCACGGGCGCCTTGATCGGCACACCGGCGTCCATCATCGAGAGCGAGGCGCCGCACACGCTCGCCATGGAGCTGGAGCCGTTCGATTCGAGAACTTCCGACACGACGCGGATGACGTAGGGGAACTTGGTCATGTCCGGCATCATGGCGTTCACGCCGCGCCGGGCCAGGTTCCCGTGGCCGATCTCACGCCGCTTCGGGGAGCCCATCATGCCGGTCTCCCCGACAGAGAACGGCGGGAAGTTATAATGCAGCATGAACGGCTCGCGCCGCTCGCCCTCGAGCGCATCGATGATCTGCGCATCGCGGGTCGTGCCGAGCGTGGTGACCACCAGCGCCTGAGTCTCCCCGCGGGTGAACAGCGCCGAACCGTGCGTCCTCGGCAGCACGCCGACCTTGACGGTGATCGGGCGCACCGTCTTGCAATCGCGTCCGTCGATGCGCGGCTCGCCGTTGAGAATCCGGTGGCGGACGATCTGGCTCTCGAGCTTGAACAGCGCCGCATCGACCTGCTCGGCCGTCCACGGGGCCGCCTCGCCCGCGGTGAGCGCCGCAGTGGCCTCGCTCTTGATCTGCCCGACGCGCCCGTAGCGCTGCTGCTTCTCGGTGATGGTGTAGGCCTGCGCCAGCGCCTCGCGCGCCTTCGCCCCGACCGCCGCATCGAGCTCGGCGCTCTGCGCCGGCGCTTTCCAGTCCCAACGCGGCTTACCGGCCTCGCGGGCCAGCTCGCGGATGGCACCGATGGCCGCCTGCATCTGCTGGTGGCCGAACACGACCGCGCCCAGCATCTGCTCCTCGGTGAGTCCCTTGGCCTCGGACTCGACCATCAACACGCCCTTCTCGGTGCCGGCAACCACCAGGTGCAGCCGGGACTCGGCCAGCTCGGCGACTGTCGGATTGAGCAGGTACTGGCCGTCCTTCCAACCGACCCGTGCGGCACCCACCGGCCCATTGAAGGGGAGACCCGACAGGGCGAGCGCCGCGGAGGCGCCGAGCAGCGCGGGAATGTCCGCATCGATCTGTGGATCGAGGGAGACCACCGTGGCCACGACCTGCACGTCGTTGTAGAAGCCGTCGGGGAACAACGGGCGGATCGGACGATCGATCAGACGCGAAGTCAGCGTCTCCTTCTCGCTCGGTCGGCCCTCACGCTTGAAGAACCCGCCCGGGATGTGGCCCGCGGCGTAGGTCTTCTCGACGTAATTGACGGTCAAGGGCAGGAAATCGCGGCCGGCGGCCGGGCTCCTCTGCGCGCACACCGTGACCAACACCACGGTGTCACCCATGGAGACGCGTACCGCCCCTTCGGCCTGACGGGCGAGCTCGCCGGTCTCAAGTGTGACCGTGTGCGAGCCGTATTGGAAAGACTTGCTGACGCTCAAAGTCGGATCCTCGTAAAAATGACAGGTTCAGCGGCCAACACCAGAGCCTGAAAACGACGAGGGCCGCGCGATCGCGCGGCCCTGCTGGTGTTGGTTTAGCGGCGCAGTCCCAGCCGCTCGACGAGCGACTGATACGTCTGCGGCTGAGTCGCCTTCAGATAATCAAGCAGCTTGCGCCGCTGGTTGACGAGCTTCACGAGGCCGCGCCGGGAGGCATGATCGGCCTTGTGCGCGCTGAAGTGCTCGCCCAGGCCATTGATGCGCTCCGAGAGCAGCGCAACCTGAACCTCGGGAGATCCGGTATCCGCAGGTCCGCGCTGGTATTGCGACAGGATCCCGCTCTTTTTCTCGCTGGTTAAAGACATTGCACCACGGTCCTAAGTAACTGTATCAAGTACTCTTTTAATGAAGCCCACAATTTTACCCGTTATACGGCTCCCGGGACAAGTTTCGCAGAATGGCGTTATGCTTGGGGGGCTATGAACCGATCATTTCTCATCGCTATCGGCAGCGTGATCGCTCTGTCGGGTTGCTCGAGCCTGCCGGCCCCGGCCGCGCGGACCGCCACGGCGGCGGCCTGCTCGGCGCGGGCGCGGCAGACCGGCTCCACGGCGTGCCAGCCGTTTGCCCGCACCTACAGCGGGCGGCAGCTACGCCAGACGGGCCAGACGAACCCCGCCAAGGCGCTGCAGATGCTCGACCCGTCGGTCAGCGTCACCGGCGGCCCCTGAAGGGCCGCAGGCGCTCCCCCCGGCAGGGCCGCGCCCGCGCGGCCCCTCAGGAGGACTGTGTCTGCACCTCGGCAAAGAGCCGCCGGGGCCGCACTTCACCCGGCGCGAGCGCCCCGAGGCCCATGAACCGCTCCTGGGCGTCGTACAGGCGCACCGTCCCGCTCACAACCGCCTCATGGGGCACTGCCTGCCCGTGACGGATCCGCTCGGCACGCGCAGCATCGAGCCGCACGGCCGGCAGGTGGCCGAGCGGGGCATCCGCAGGCAGCAGCCGGGGCGCCTCGCCCGCGTGCGCGGCGCGCTCGAGCGCCTCCAGGGTGTGCATCGGCTCGCGCTCGAAGGGCGCCACCCACTCGCGCCGCAGCAGCGCAACGTGCCCGCAGGTGCCGAGCGCGCGGGCGATGTCCTCGGCGAGTACGCGCACGTAGGTGCCCTTGGAGCACACGGTCGCGAGCTGCAGCCGCCGCGCCTCGAGGCCCTCGAGAGTCAGCTCGAACAGCTCGACCGGGCGCGCCTCGCGCTCGACCGTCACGCCGGCGCGCGCGAGCGCATAGAGCGGCCGGCCATTGCGCTTCAGCGCCGAATACATCGGCGGGACCTGCAGGCCCGGGCCGAGAAAGCCGGCGAGAACCGCCTCGATGCCCCGCGGCTCGAGCTCGGACACCGGTGAGCGCTCGATGACTTCCCCCTCGGCATCCCCGGTCGCGGTGCGCTCCCCGAGCGCGATGGCGAAACGGTAGCGCTTGCGGCTGGAGAGAATCTCCCCGGCGATCTTGGTCGCCTCGTCGAGGCAGATCGGCAGCATCCCGGTGGCAAGCGGGTCGAGACTGCCGGCATGCCCGGCCTTGGCGGCCCCGTAGAGCCGCCGCACGCGCTGCAGGGCGGCATTCGAGGAGAGCCCAGCGGGCTTGTCGAGCAGCACGATCCCGGTGGGCATCGGCTCAGTGCTTCGCCTCGTCCTCGGCGCGGGCCCGATCGATCAGGCCGGTCAGGCGCGCGGCCTTCTCAGCGCTGTCGTCGAGCTGGAACTCGAGTCGCGGCGCGTGGCGCAATCCGAGCTCCCGCCCGATCTGCCCACGCAGGAAGCCGCCGGCACGGACCAGGCCGCGCAGCACCTCCTGCGGTTCGTGGCGCGAGGCGAAGGGCGCCACGAAGACGCGCGCCACGCCCATGTCCGCCGAGAGTTGCACCGCGGTGATCGTGACGCTGCCGACCCGCGGGTCCTTGACCTCGCGGGCAATCAGCTCCGCCATCACACGCTGCAGCTGCGATTCGATCTTGCGAACCCTGGAGCCGGCAGTGGTCATCAGAGCGTCCGGGCCACCTCGACACGCGCGAAGCACTCGATCTGGTCGCCGGCGCGCACGTCCTGGTAGTTCTTCACGCCGATGCCGCACTCGGTGCCGGCGCGCACTTCGCCGACGTCATCCTTAAAGCGGCGCAGCGACTCCAGCGCCCCCTCGAAGATCACCACGTTGTCGCGCAGCACGCGGATTGGGTTGTTGCGCCGCACGAATCCCTCGCTCACCAGACAGCCGGCGACCACGCCGAACTTGCTCGAGCGGAAGACATCGCGCACCTGCGCGATGCCCACGATCTGCTCCTTGATCTCCGGCTGCAGCAGTCCGGTCATCATCTGGCGCACGTCGTCGATGGCCTCGTAGATGATGCTGTAGTAGCGCACTTCGACGCCGGTTTCCTTCACCAGCTCGCGTGCCCCCGAATCGGCGCGCACGTTGAAGCCGATGATCAGCGCCTTGGAGGCGGCCGCCAGCTGCACGTCCGAGGCGGTGATGGCACCGAGGCCGCTCGCCACGAGCTTGACCTGCACTTCCGTCGTGGACAGGTTGCTCAGCGCCTCGCGCAGCGCCTCGGCGCTGCCCTGCACGTCGGCCTTGATGAGGATCGCGACGACTCCGGCCTTCTCCTCGCCGAGCTGCGAGAACACGTCCTCGGCGCGTGTCGACTGCCGCGCGAGCTTCACGTCGCGCGACTTGCTCTGCCGGTAGGTCGCCACCTCGCGCGCCTTGCGCTCGCTCTCGAGCACCAGGAACTCCTCCCCGGCGTTCGGGGCGCCCGAGAGGCCGAGCACCACCACCGGCATCGAGGGCGGAGCACCTTCGAGCGACTTGCCGTTCTCGTCGAACAGCGCGCGGACGCGGCCGAACTCGGTGCCGGCGATGATCGGGTCGCCGAGCTTGAGCGTGCCCTTCTTCACCAGCACCGTGGCGACCGCGCCGCGGCCCTTCTCCACGCTCGACTCGATCACCACGCCGCTCGCCAGCCCGCCCCGCGGGGCGCGCAGCTCGAGCACCTCGGCCTGCAACAGCACCGCCTCGAGCAGCGCCTCGATCCCCTGGCCGGTGTGCGCCGAGACGTTCACGAACATGTTCTGGCCGCCCCACTCCTCGGGGATGACCTCCTGCTTGGCAAGTTCGCTGCGCACCCGCTCCGGGTCGGCGCCGTTCTTGTCGATCTTGTTGACCGCCACGACGATCGGCACGCCCGCGGCGCGCGCGTGCTGGATCGCCTCGACGGTCTGGGGCATCACGCCGTCGTCGGCCGCCACCACCAGGATCACCACGTCGGTCGCCTTCGCGCCGCGCGCGCGCATGGCCGTGAAGGCCGCGTGGCCCGGCGTGTCGATGAAGGTGACCCCGCCCTTGGGCGTCTCGACGTGATAGGCGCCGATGTGCTGGGTGATTCCGCCGGCCTCCCCTGCGGCGACCTTGGCCCGACGGATGTAATCGAGCAGCGAGGTCTTGCCGTGATCGACGTGGCCCATGACGGTGACCACCGGGGGACGGGTCTCGAGCGCGGTCTCCTCGGCCGGCATGCCCTGCAGATCGGCCTCGATCTGCTCCTCGTGCACCAGCTTGACCGTGTGGCCCATCTCCTCGACCACCACGACCGCGGTTTCCTGTTCGAGCGTCTGGTTGATGGTGGCCATGACGCCCATGTTCATCAGCACTTTGATGACCGCGGGCGCCTTGACCGCCATCTTCTGCGCCAGCTCCCCGACGGTGATGGTCTCGCCGATGCTCACCTCGCGCACGACCGGGGCGGTCGGGCGCTCGAAACCGTGACGCGTCTCGCCACCGCCCCGCACGGCGCGGGACTTCAGCGGTCGGCGCTTCTTGATCCGTGAACTGACGTCCGAGGCGACGTGCAGCTCCTCTCGCCCGTAGCGAGTATGCCGGTCGTCCGCGGCGGGCCGTTCCCGCCCGGCGGGTACCGCCGGGCGCGCGGCCACGGCTTCCTTCGGCTTCGCCGGCGCCGGGACGCTCTCCCCGACCGTACGCACCGTCTCGCGGCCCTGGCGCTCACGCTCCTCGCGCTCGCGCTCGCGCGCCTGTTCGCGCTCGCGTTCCCGCTCCTGCTCGCGCTGCTCCTCCTGCTCGCGCTGCTCCGCCTGGCGACGCGCCTCCTCCTGCGCGTGCTTGCGGGCCGTCTCCTCCTCCTCGACGCGGCGGCGGTTCTCGGCCTCGAGGCGCTCGTGTTCACGTCGCTCCTGCTCGAGCCGCTCCTGCTCGAGCCGCTCGGCCTCCTCGACGTCGCGCCGCTTTTGTTCGAGCTCATCGTTCTGCCGGCGCGCCTGCTGCTCGAGCACGTCGCGCTTGATGTAGGTGCGCTTGGTGCGCACCTCCACGCTCACGGTACGCGCCCGGCCCTGTGCGCTCGAGAGCTTCAACTCGCTCTGCGTCTTGCGCTTGAGCGTGATCCGGCGGGGTGCGGCATCGCTCTGCTCCTCTCCGCCGTGACTGCGGCGCAGATGGGTGAGCAGTTCGAGCTTGGCATCGTCGCTGATGCGATCGTCCGGCCCGTTGACCTGGATGCCGGCCTGATCGAGCTGCACGAGCAGCCGATCCACCGGCACCTTCAGGACCTCGGCGAACTGCGCTACGGTCACTTCCGCCATACGTATTGCACCCCTGGAGTCAGTGGCTGGGCGCGAACCAGTGAGCCCGCGCAGTCATGATGAGCTTGCCCGCCTCGTCCGGCGCCAATCCCTCGATATCGTTCAGATCGTCGACCGATTGTTCGGCCAGGTCCTCGCGCGTGCGCACGCCACGGCGGGCAAGCGCGAGCGCCAGGTCCGGACTCATGCCCTCGAGCAGCAGCAGATCCTCCGCCGGCATCGACTGGTCGAGCGACTCCTCGCTCGCGATCGCCTGGGTGAGCAGCACGTCGCGGGCACGGTTGCGCAGTTCCTTGACGATCTGCTCGTCGAACTCGGCGATCCCGGCGAGCTCGCCCTGCGGCACGTAGGCGATCTCCTCGATCGTCGAGAAACCCTCCTGCGCCAGGATGGTGGCCACGTCCTCGTCGACATCGAGCTGCTTCATGAACAGCTGCACCAGCGTCTTCGCCTCGGTGTCGCTCTTGGCTTCCGCGTCCGACTCGGTCATCACGTTGAGCTCCCAGCCGGTCAGTTGGCTCGCCAGACGGATGTTCTGTCCGCCGCGGCCGATCGCCTGGGAGAGCTTCTCCTCGGCCACCGCGATATCCATGCTGTGGGCGTCCTCATCGACGACGATCGACTGCACCTCGGCGGGCGACATGGCGTTAATGACGAACTGCGCCGGGTTCTCGACGTAGGGGATGATGTCGACGCGCTCGCCGGCGATCTCGTTCGAGACCGCCTGCACGCGCGAGCCGCGCATGCCGACGCACGCCCCAACCGGGTCGATGCGCGGGTCGCTCGAGCGTACGGCGATCTTGGCGCGCACGCCCGGGTCGCGCGCCGCCCCGAGGATCTGGATCAGCCCCTGGCCCACCTCGGGCACCTCCAGCTTGAACAGCTCGATGAGGAACTCCGGGGCGGTGCGCGTCAGGAACAGCTGCGGCCCGCGCAGCTCCGAGCGCACCTCGCGCAGGAACGCCTTGATGCGGTCCTGGGCCTTGACCTGCTCGCGCGGGATCATGTCGCTGCGCGACACGAAGCCCTCGGCGTTGGAGCCAAGATCGATGTAAATACCATTGCGGTCGACGCGCTTGACGACGCCACTCACCAACGTGCCAACACGGTCCTGATACGCGTCCACCACCTGCTGACGCTCCGCCTCGCGCACCTTCTGCACGATGACCTGCTTGGCCTGCTGGGCGGCGATGCGCCCGAATGTGACCGACTCCATCGGCTGCTCGACGAACCCGTCAACCACCGCGGCCGGATTGAGGTCGAGCGCATCCTCCAGACGCAGCTCGCGGTCGGGGGCCTGCAACTCGGTGGAATCGTCGGCGAACACCTTCCAGCGACGGAACGTCTCGTAATCCCCGGTGCGCCGGTCGATTGCCACCCGCACGTCCCATTCCTCCCCGTGCTTGCGGCGCGTAGCGGCGGCGAGCGCAGCCTCGAGCGCCTCGAAAATCACTTCTTTGTCGACGCCCTTCTCGTTGGAGACGGCATCGACAACCATCAGGATTTCCTTGTTCACTACTGTCACCTCTGCAACCGACGTCTGAGCGTCACGCACCAATTAACCGGCCAGTCTCGCCTTGGCGATCTCGCCATAGCGCACCGCCACACGCGTCCCGTCGACCTCCAGCTCGATCCCCGGCTCGCCCGCCGCAAGCAGCGTGCCCGTATAGCGGCGCCGCCCCTCGCGCGCCACGGCGAGCTCGACAAATACCCGCGCGCCGAGGAATCGCTCGAAATGCGCCGGGGTCCGCAGCACCCGGTCGAATCCCGGCGAGGACACCTCCAGGGTGTAGGCCATCGGGACCGGATCCTCGACATCGAGCAGCGCCGAGACCTCCCGGCTGACGCGCTCGCAGTCCTCGATCCCGACGCCCTCGGCCCGATCGATGTAGAGGCGCACAACGGCGCTGCCGCGCCCGGCGCTGTACTCCAGATCGACCAGTTCGTACCCCAGCCGCTCGGTCAGGGGCTCAATGAGGGCGATCAGCCGCTCTCGCAATGTCCCCGTCATCGATCCGCTCCCCCCGTCTGCCGAGGCCGAAAAAACAAAACGGGCCGCCCGGCCCGTCCGACTGCTGCGCACCGGCCGCGGCACCCGCCGGGGGACCGTCGCGCGCCGGAATGCCTCCGGCGTCCCGCGCCCGGGGGGCGGTGGCACTGCACCGCCGGCCGGCTGCCGGTCACCCAAAAAACAAAAAGCCCCTCGGGGGGCTTTCTGGCTGTCACGCTGTCGAAGCGTTCGCCCCGAGGGCGCAGCCGCTCCACGTTCCGCGGCCGAGGCCCACGGACCGCGCTAGTGTACGCCGAAGCGCCTCGAGCGGGAAGGATTTTGTCGTGCCTTGGCCACTCGATGGGGCCGTCGGCAGTCGTTCGGAGTCGGGGGCAGTCAAGTGCGGCCCGGCCGGACCGCTATCATAGCCGCCCATGACCGGTCCGGACCACGATTGCCCCGGGGGGACTGCGCGCATCGACCGTTGGCTCTTCGGCGTACGGCTGTTCAAGTCGCGCTCGCTGGCCGCCGAGGCGGTCAGCGGCGGGCGCGTGCACGTCAACGGGGCGCGCGTGAAGCCCGCCCACACGGTGCGACCCGGGGATGTCGTGCGCTTCGTGCGCGGTGCAGTCGAATTCGACTGCACGGTGCAGTCCGTCCCGGCGCGCCGCGGACCGGCCCCCGAGGCGGCGCGCTGCTACCTCGAGAGCGAGGCGAGCCAGGCGCGCCGCGCCGTGTTCGCCGAGCGGATGCGCCTCGCCGCGGCGCTCGCGCCACGGCCGAAGGAGCGCCCGGGCAAGCACGAGCGCCAGGCACTGCGCCGCCTGCGCGGGCGGGAGTGAGCGCGTGGACGGGTGCGGCGGAGTCGATCGATACTAAACAATGGAACGTCGGCAGCAGCCGGCGCCAGGAGAGGTTCAGAGCATGTCGCTCAGCGTTTTTGACATCTTCAAGATTGGCATCGGGCCGTCGAGCTCGCACACCATGGGGCCGATGCGAGCGGCGCGGGAATTCCTGCTCGGGCTCGAGCGCGACGGGCTGCTGGGCTCGGTGGACTCGGTCACGGCGCGTCTCTACGGGTCGCTCGCGCTGACGGGCCTCGGACACGGCACCGACCAGGCCATCCTCATGGGTCTGACCGGCGCCGATCCGGAGAGCGTCGATCCGGACGCCATCGCCCCGACCCTGCAGCGCATCCGCGCGAGCGGACGGATCGAGCTGCTCGGGCGGCACGAGGTCCCGTTCGTGGAACGCGAGCACCTGCTGCTGCTGCGCGCCGAGCGGCTTCCCCAGCACCCCAATGGCATGCGCTTCACCGCCACGGCCGGCGGCTCCCCCGTGCGCGAGGAGGAGTACTACTCGATCGGCGGCGGGTTCATCGTGCGCGCCGGCGAGGACCAGGCGCGCGAGGCGAGCACGCGGGCCGTCGCGCCGTATCCGTTCGGCAGCGGCCGCGAGCTGCTGGCGCTATGCCGAGAGAACGGCCTGGAGATCTTCGAGCTGGTGCTCGCCAACGAGCGTGCCTGGGCGAGCGAGGCGAGCGTGCGCGCCGGGGTGATGCGGATCTGGGAGATCATGCAGGGGTGCGTCACACGCGGCTTCAACCAGACCGGCGTGCTGCCCGGTCCGCTGAAGGTTCGCCGCCGAGCCCCGAAACTGTACCGCCAGCTCACCGAGAGCGGCGGTGCCCGCCCGCTCGAGGCGCTCGACTGGGTGGACGCCTTCGCCCTCGCGGTGAACGAGGAGAACGCCGCCGGCGGGCGGGTCGTGACTGCCCCGACCAACGGCGCCGCGGGGATCGTGCCGGCGGTGCTGCACTACTACCGGCGCTTCGAGCCGGGCGCGAGCGACGATGGCGTGCTGCGCTTCCTGCTCACCGCCGCGGCGATCGGCATGCTCTACAAGCAGAACGCCTCGATCTCGGGTGCCGAGATGGGCTGCCAGGGCGAGGTCGGGGTCGCCTGCTCGATGGCGGCCGGCGGGTTGGTGGCAGCGCTGCAGGGCAGCAACGAGCAGGTGGAGAACGCCGCGGAGATCGGCATGGAGCACAACCTCGGGCTCACCTGCGATCCGGTCGGCGGCCTGGTGCAGATCCCCTGCATCGAGCGCAACGCGATGGGCGCGGTGAAGGCCATCAACGCGGCGTACCTGGCGCTGCGCGGGGACGGCAGCCACAAGGTCTCCCTCGATCACGTGATCATCACCATGCGTCAGACGGGCGAGGACATGTCGACGATCTACAAGGAGACCTCCCAGGGCGGTCTGGCGGTGAACGTCACGGAGTGTTGAGCGGACTCAGCCCGGCCCGGGCCCGCTCGCCACCGCGACCCGATTGCGTCCGGCGGCCTTGGCGTCGTAGAGCGCTGCATCGGCGCGGTGGCGCAGCGTCTCGAGCGAATCGCCGGCGCGACCGCCCGCTGCCCCGATCGACAGAGTGACCTCGCCGGCGAACTGCGCCCCGTCCGGATGCACGATGAGGCTGCGCTGCATCGCCGCGCGGACCCGCTCGGCGAGGGCCGCTGCGGACTCGAGCGAGCGCGCGCGCAGCAGTGCCACGAATTCATCGCCGCCGACCCGCGCGGCGACGTCCTGCGGCGAGAGATGCTCGCGCAGGATCCGGGCCACCGTCATCAGCACCTTGTCCCCGATCAGGTGCCCGTGGGTGTCGTTGACGCGCTTGAAGTAATCGACGTCCAGCGCGAGCAGCACCACCTGGTTGAAGTCGGCCCACTCTTGCTGTCCCTCGAAGGCGCGGCGAAAGCCGCCGAGGTTGGCGAGTCCAGTGAGCGGATCGCGCAGCGGCTCGCTCTGCGCGCGCTCGAGCCGCTCCATCACCCCGGCCACTTCCTCGCGCTGCTTGGCGAGCTGCGCGCGCAGCCCCTGCAGCGTCGAGTGCACCTGTGCTGCCTGCGCCAGCAGCGCCCCGAGAAGCGCCTGCACCGCCCCGCCCTGGGAGGCCAGCCGCTCGGTGGCATCCCTCAGCGTCACGGTGAAGTCCTGCAGGGTGGTCTCGGCCTGGCCGGCCTCCTGCGTGCTGCGCCCGATCAGCTCGCGCAGCTCGCGCTGGGCCAGCTCGAACATCTCGGCGTCGCGCGCGGCGATGTGCAGCGCATGCAGGCGGCAGATCTCCCCGTCGGTGAGGGAGCTCTCGCCCCCGAGCAGCTTGTCGAGCTCCTGGGTCAGCGGGGGATTGATCGAGGCGGCATGCTCGTACCACACCGCGTAGCTGACAGGGTGGTATCCGGCCCGATGCGGCGCCATCAGCTGCAGCGCCTGGCGCAGGATCTCCGCGCTCTCTTGCCTCGATTGCTGGTAACGCATACCGCCCGACGCGCGACCCGTTGCATTCTTCTTAAGTTACGCTCAGGTAAAAGTCTAGCACCCCGGGACACCCTCGCGCATCTGCGGACAACGGCGGGACGCTCCGGCACGGCCGCAAGGCCGCGCCGGAGCGCGCTGCGCGATGGGACACCGTCCGGCCGGCACGCCGTCGGGGGCGCGCCCACGCCGCGGCAATCGGACGGATCAGGCTCCCGGTGGCGGGGCGAAGTTCGGCTCGGCCGGCGGCGCCTCGCCGCCACCGTGCTGCTCGCGCTTGATCCGCTCGTAGATCTCTTCGCGGTGCACCGCGATGTGCTTCGGCGCATTGATGCCGATGCGCACCTGGTTGCCCTTGACGCCGAGCACCGTAATGGTCACTTCGTCCCCGATCATCACGGTTTCCCCAACCCGTCGCGTAAGAATGAGCATCTGCTGGTCCTCTCTAGGAATTCATGATCCAAATCAACACACCGGCCCGCCGTGATCACCGGGGAACGCCCCTCCCCCGTGTTTGGGCGGCTCGATAGCCCAGAATGAGCGCCCCGTCCCGGTGAGTGACGGTGATGGGCTCGATCCGGGCAATGCGATCGATCGTGGCGTCGACATTCCGGTCGCTGAACGCCCCGCCGATCCGCATCTGTGCCGCGCGCGGATCGCTGATGACGATGCGCTGCGGCGTATAACGGCTCAAATCGCTCACGAACCTCGACAGCGGCTCCCCGCGCGTCTCGATGATGCCCTCGCGCCAGCGAATGACGTTCGCCGCCAGTGCCGGGTGCACATCGCCGATCAGTCCGAGCGGGGAATACTCGATCTGCTGGTCGGCCACGAGCTCACGCACCCAGGACGGCGGGGTCTGCCGGCCGCCACCGAGCCCCTCCACCGATACTCGGCCGCTGAGCACGGTCACACGCACATCGCCATCACGCTTGCGGTAGACATCAAAGCGCGTGCCGAGCACCCGCACCTCGCTGTCGGGCAGCAGGATGCGAAACGGCCGCAGCGGGTCGTGCACGACCTCGAAGAACACCTCCCCGCCGAGCAGCTGCACCCGCCGGTTGGCGGGGCTGCCCACCCAGCGCAGCCGCGTGTCGGTGTTGAGGTAGGCGACGCTGCCGTCCGGCAGCACCACGGTCCGCTCCTGTCCGATGGCGGTGTGGTAGGTCCGCGGCAGGTAGCCCAGATCCCACAGCCACAACCCACCCGCCGAGACTGCCGCCGCCACGGCCATCGCGGCGATACCCGCGAGCCACAGCGCCCCGGCGCTCGGGCGACGGCGCTGCGGCTCGGCCTCCACGCGCGCCACGAGCCGCGCGCGCGCCGGCCCCTTCAGCTCAGCTGCGACATCGAGCACCGCACGTAATTCACTGAATTCCTGTGCATTAGTCGGGTCCGCAAGCCACCCTTCCAGCGCGCGCTGGCGGCCCGGGGTGAGCCCCCGCCCCATGCGCGTGAGCCACAGGGCGGCCTGCGTTCGCGCGCGCCGCTGCCGTCGTCGTTCAAGGAACGTGCCGAGACTCAATCGACCTCCGCCAGATCAATGCCTTGCGAGGACAATCGCACGCGGCACTGCCGCAATGCCCGCGTCATACGCTTGTCGACCCGCCGCTCGGAAATCCCCAGCCGTGCGGCAATTTCCTTACGGGGTCGGCCCTGGACATGGGCCAGCACGAACACCGCGCGCAGCGACGGGCTCAGCTCCTCGACCACGGCCGCGAGTCGCTGCGCGATCTGCGCCGCCATCACCTGGCGGTCGGGACCGGCCGCCTGATCGGGCACCTCTTCCATCCCGGCCGGACCGCTGACGACCGCGCTTTCCACCCGACGGCGCCGCAGATGCATCAGCGCGAAGTTGGTGGCGACCTTGAACAGCATCGCGCGCGGGAACAGCACCTGCTCCGGACGGTACAACCGGTGCAACTGTTCGAAGGTGTCCTGGGCCACGTCCCGCGCCAGATCCACGCGGCCGAGCATCTGGGTGAGATAGGCAAGCAGCTGGGCCTCGTGCGCCCGGCAGAGTTGCTCGAAAAATGCATCCGCCGTCCCCGTGGGGGGAAAGCGCCTGATCTCGCCCACCGACCTGTCCATTCCCTCTTTCCTACCGCTTAAGATGCGCCGGGAGAACTCTCCCCCCCCATGGCGGCAGGATATTTCGTCGACGGCAGTCTCTATTGAACATAATGTGTCCCGGTGTGTCCGCCCGACTCGCAGTCTCGAGTGCCGCCACCGAGGCCGCCCGTCGTTACCAGCGCTGCGTAAGCCCCAGGCTCATCACCCGCCCGAGCGCCTGCACGTTGCTGATGTCGTAGCCGAACTGGCTGTCGACGAATGGCGGGGCGTGATTGAACACATTCACCACGTTCAGCGACAGCAACGTGCGCCCGAAGCGGCTCGCCCGCAGACGGTACCGGACGGACGCATCGAGCGTGGTCCAGGCGCAGACCACCGGCACGAGCGTACTGCCGGGATTACGGTACCCGCCGGTGTAGTTGACGATGAGGGCACCACCCCACCCCGGCTCGCCGGGCCCGCGGCGGCTCCAGCTGAGCGTGCCCCGCAGGCGGACCGACAGGGGATTGCCGACGGTATCGAGGATGTCCGTCGCCGGTAGATTCGGGGTCACCGACTGATCGAAGTTCAGTACATCGGTACCGATCAGATCGGCCTGGAAATGCCCCCACGCGCTCAAGAATCGCTCGCGCGCCTCGATGTCGATTCCTCGCGTGTGGGTGGCCGCGAGATTCGCCAGGCGCAGATCCACGATGGCCGCCGGATGACTCCCCAGGCATGTCGCGACCGGCCCGATGAACTGTGCGCTGGTGCAGATCGCGGCAATCTGCGCCGCGCTCGGATTACGCTCGATGACCGGCGCCCACTCCGCGGCGTGCTGCAGGATCCCCAGCGGGTCGCCGGTCGCGGGTTGCTCGATCCGATTCCAGTAATCGATCGAATAGTAGGTGACCGAGAGCTGCGCGCCGCGCCAGGGCGACAGGTCGAACCCCGCCGTCCACGTCCGGGCGGTCTCCTCGCGCAGATTCGGGTTCGAGCCCTGCTCGGCCAACACCAGCGAGCGCCCGCTCGGGGACTGCGGATCGGCCAGCACCGTCATGCCGGACACATTCTGCGCGGTGTCGTACAGGTCATCGAGCTTTGGGGCGCGGTAGGAGCGGCCCCAGTTGGCGCGCAACTTCAGCCACGGTGCGGCGGTCCACTCGAGCCGCGCCATCGGATTGAACGTGCCGCCGAAATCGCTGTAGTGGTCGTACCGGCCGGCCAAATCGAGCGCGACGCGAGCCGCTCCTGCGGCAGTTGTGGCCGGACCGACCAACGGGACATGCACCTCGGAATACACCGACTCGACTCGCCGGCCGTAGTGCACCGCCTGCAAAGGGACCTGCGGGTTCTGCAGGTCCGGCACGGTCAGATCCAGCCCCTCAACGCGCCGCTCCACGCCCACGGCGAGCCGGACCTCTCCGGCGGGCCATCGAGCCACCGGCCCATCCGCCACCAGATCGCTCGACTCGATGCCCGATGCCGAACGGCGCGGATACGTCTGGCTCACCGCCTGCGCCGCCGCGACATTGGCCGGCGCACCGGCGGCGAACGGATTGAACGCCGACGCCGCGTTGGGATCGGCAAGCGCGGCGGCGAGCGCGGTCGGGCTGACGACCCCGTACTCCTCGGCCCAGAGAGACTGCCTGCCGTCCGATTCGCTCACCGTCATCTGCCAGTGTCGGCCGAGGCGGACCGTCGCGCCGACCGTGCCGTCGTACACGCGGGAGTTGCTCGAAAACCGCGTCGGCCCGAGCAGCTCGCCGAAGTTGTAGGCGACGAGCGTGTACGGCGCCGTCGGATACGGATTGATATAGAACGGATTGCTTGGCGGCACCGCGAGCAGCGCGTTGTCCGACAGCGCCGCGAGTGCCGTACCACGCGCGGCGTAACGACCCTGGGCGAACAGCTCGACGCGCGAGCCGATCCACTGGCTCACCGACCCGTAGAGCTCGTGCGCCATGCGATCGGGAAAGATCTGTGCGGCACGGAACGGATTCTGCAGATTGATCGTCGTGCTCAAGCCGGCCGCGGTGAGCGGTCCGTTGCTGTGTGCCGGGATCCCGTAGGCCGGTTGCAGGGTGAGCGGATTGAGGATGTTCCCCGGGCTGGAGAAGTAACTGTCATAGTTCGCGCCGCCGTAGGCAGTCTTGTTCGCATCCGCCGCGTAGGCCCGCGAGGCCGCCGCAAGCGGCGTCGCGTCCGAATACTGGTAGTCGATCATCGCGTGCCCGCCACGCCAATGCGTGCCGAACAGCTGCGCGAACATCCATTCGGTCCGGCCGTCGGGCGCGGTGCTATAGCGCGCCTCGGTCTGCGCGCCGGTGAAATCATCTCGCATGACGATATTGACGACACCGGCGACGGCATCGGCACCGTACAGGGCCGAAGCGCCATTCGGCAGCACCTCGATCCGCCGCACGGCGCTCCAGGGAATCGTCGACACGTCGACGAAGTCTCCGGTCAGTCCGCCGAGCGGCTGGCGGTGTCCGTTCACCAGAACCAGCGTGGCGCCGACGCCGAGTCCGCGCAGATTGATCCCGGCGCCGTACTGCACGTTGTTATCGACACCGAGATCCTCGCGCGGACCGATCAACGAGACCATCGGCAGCGCGTACAGCGCCTGCTCGATGTCCGGGTAGGCCGCCTGGCGGAGCCGTGCGCGCCGGACGTAGACCAGCGGGGCGATGGCCGAATGCACACCACGGATGAGACTGCCGGTGACCGTGATCGGCCGCAGCCGCTCGGCAGTCATATCTGCTAGCGGATGCGGCTGAGCGATCACGGCACGCACCGCCGGCGCCAGCGGTGCCGGAATCTTCGGTGCCGGCCGGAGGATCACCGACCGGGCCGAATCAAATGAGAACGTCAGTCCCGTACCCGCAAGCATGCACTCCAGTGCCGTCGAGCTCGCCATGCGGCCCGCGACGGCGTGGGTCGTGAGCTTGAGCACCTGGGGCGTCGCGGCGTAGATCGCCTCGACCCCGGACTGGCGGTAGAACTCGAGGATCGCCTGCGGTAACGGCTCGGCCGGCAGGTTGAATTGCGCCACCGGTCCCTCGGCCCACGCCTGACCTGCGAGGCACACGCAGATCAGTGCCATCCATGTCGTCGGGCGCGCCGCGCGCGCACGCCCACACTCCAGAGCCCCCTGCCTGGCCGCTTGCTTCGATTGATCCATAGTCCCTGTCGCCCGCGCGCGAGTGTGCCACAGGTCGCGCAACCCTGACGAGCCCGCACGGCGCCAACCCAACGGCGTGGTCTCGGTGCCCGCAGGCCGACGGA
>JAJZFQ010000293.1 GCA_021805275.1 Pseudomonadota bacterium | reverse complement strand
GAAATTTCTGTTGCGTCGCTGCTGCACGGCTCTGACCGCCCGAACGCAGTCAGAGCCGTGCAGCTGGATCAGCGACTCAGAAGTTGACCGTCGTCGTCTGATTGGCGGTCACGGTCGCGCTCATACCGGCAGCCGGTATGAATGTCACGGTGCTCGTGCCGGTACTCGAGGTGCTCGAACACGCCAACGCCACCGTATAACCGCCCGCGAGCAGGAACGGCTGGTCGAAGGTATAGCTGCCTGAGGACGACAGTGCAATCTCCGGCTCGACCACGGGGGTCATGGCGGTCGATGGCGTGACCGCCCCGGAGAAGATGTCGATTTGGGCATTCGGCAACGGTCCACTGCCCGAATAACCCGCTAAGCAGGCCGAATTACTCTGTAGCGTCGAGAGCGCCACGGCGCCGCTGATCGTTCCGGCTTGGACATTATTGATCAGGCGAAGCGCCGGCTTGAGAACGTAATCCTGGGTGCCGCCGGACGTCTGGCCCGGCGGAGCGGTGATCGACTGCTGCAGCATGAAGTCGACGGTAAAGTCCGCGACCTGATTGGCCGTCATGGTGAAGCCCTGAACCAGCTTCAGACCAGTCTGGGCGCCGCTCGGGATGATGAGCGGGAATTGTGCCCCATTGATCTCGATGTACGAATTCGCCACCGTGCCACTTGATGAGACATTGAGCAGCAGTCGAATCCAATCGTAGTTGCCCGCCGGAACCGACGCGCCGCTGAGCAGCGACGCTTCATTGCCGTTCTGTTCATTGATCAGGTTGATCGTCTGCGGGCTGTTGAAATTGAAGGTCACAGGGCTGCCCCCGCCGCTCGGCTGCAGTTCGACACCCGTGAAGGAGATGACCACTGCGCTCGCGGAGGCGACCGGGCCGTCAGTGATGCCGAGATTCATGGTGGCCGGAGCGGACGAGGAGCTACTCCCGCCGCAGGCGGCCAATGGGAGAGTGAGCAAGGCGAGAGCCGCAGTGCGCAGCCGGCGCCGAGACAGAAACGTGTGCAAAAAATATTTCATGGCGATCAATTCTCCAGCAAGCGAGGGCGTCCGGCCCGTTTGCCTCAACAATGTGCACTCCTTGGAGCGACAGTTCCAAGGAATGCACGACATTATTCAGTGAACCCTCGGTCGCTGCGGTCGGCGCCGACCGACGGTCGCCTGCAGCGGACCAGTGGCACAAATTTTACGTAATCACGCGTCATGAGTTGGTGACGAGTCGCGAGTGACTGGGTGAGCGAGCGACGGTGGAACCTGCATGAACTACTTGACGTGCTCGGACGCTTGGGGGCATGGGCGGTGGTGTGAATTCCGGCGACTCCGGGCATTCTAGCGACTCAAGGTGGGTGTGTGGTATGTCTCCAAAATGAGACGAAGGTGACGCTGATGTCGAGGTGGTACGCGAGGGAATCATAACGCAACTGCCGCGTGGTCCGATTCGGCTCAACGGAGGACTGCGCGGTAGGGCGTGCAGTGCGCCAGACGTCCATGTCTCGGGCGCCATGGTGTTGGATGTCGCGGCGGTGCCGAGCACGACTCACGAAGCGTGGGCAGAATCGCCCCTACGAGGGCATCCGAAGCCGACTATCCCGCGCAGCAAGGTAGTTGCCGTACGTCCATGGAAAACGCGTGGGCCGTGAGATTCACCCTGTCCATCATCGTCAAATGCGGGAAGAGCGGGCTGTCCAGATTGTGCGCCGTCACGCGATGGTGGACGGCGAGCGCACACGCCTGAATCAACTCGCTCGCGTGTGGGGAGACTGCCCGGACGCCGAGCCGTCGCCCGGTGCCCGCCTCGGCGATCATTTTGACGAAGGCGCGGGTTCCGCAATTCACGACAACGCGCACCATGTTGTCGAGGCCCAGCGTGCGGCTGTCGGTCTTGAGACTCTCCTGCGGCGCTCTCTGTCCGTGGTGGCCCACGCTCGCCACGTGCGAATAAGTAGAGATCGCCCTGGCTGCGGCTGAGAGGTTCAGTGCCGCAGTCCCCCCGGTCAGGGTGATCGCGGCGCGCGTCCTCATGCCGCCGTCACCGCCGATCGCCCGCCTGCGCATCGAGAGTCACACCGATCGCTTCGTGTGCGAGGCTGCTCGTATTGGGCGTGACGCAGCGCCACGATCCGAGTCTGCTGCTGCGCGAACGATCGTTCGCGCAGCATCGTCGGTACTGCCGGTGGAAGGCCGCCGTCGAACGGGCTCTCACGGCGCAGATGGGCGAGGTGCGCGGCGTGGATCAGCGTCTTCGAGCGCAGGCAGCCGACGTTGACGCGGGTGCTGCCGAGAGTGCGGCGTTCGATCAAAGTGACGCGTGCGCCTTGTTCCGTCGGCTTGAGTGCCGCCGCCATGCCGCTCCACCGCTGCCGAGGATGACGACGTGCAAGGGGGCGTCACCGTGAGCGGCGCTACTGCTCGGCCGCGCAGAGTGC
Source organism: Pseudomonadota bacterium (assembly GCA_021805275.1). The sequence goes on along the minus strand of JAJZFQ010000293.1, from coordinate 9,691 downwards.
TGAAGCGGGCCGCGGCATGGTCCGTCGGCGGGCAGGAACGGAACTTGCCAACTCGTCGCCGTATCTTTGAGCGTGGTCACCGCGCCGATCACGGTGTCCGGCGAGGTACCGGGCCTCGAGGGTGACTCGTGTGCGGCTCTGGGTGAAGGACACCTCCACCGAGGGTACGCCGGGGACCGGTTGCAGCGCGTACCTCACGTGGGCAGCGCACGACTCACAGGTCACGCCCGAAATGTCGAGCGCGATCGCGAGGCGGGTACCCCGTCCGCGGCCCGGACGATTTGTTGACGCAGCCATGCGCCGATGGTGGGCAGGTTGGGTGGGCTCGGTGCCGCGCGGGCGTGGTGGCAAGAAGCCACATCGATACACCGAAGCGGGCCGCGAGCTCGGCGCGCAGCCGCGCGGTCACTTCGACGCGAGCCGAATGCATATCGGTTCGCTTCAGGACCGCTCAGTCATCCGACGGTGCTGCGGTTCGGCCCGCGCCACGTCTCTGCCACGGCGAGACGATCCTCTGAAAGTCGTTACCGCCGTGCGAACAGCACGGCCAGCGCGCATGAAGCCAAACGCGCCCGCGCACCGTCGGCGCGGCTCGTCAACATGATCGGAACGCGCGCGCCGAGCACGATGCCGGCCAGTTCGGCGCCGGCCAGATACTCGAGTTGCTTCGCCAGCATGTTGCCAGCCTCGATGTCCGGAACGACGAAGATGTCCGCGCGGCCGGCAACGTCCGAAGCGATGGCCTTGCTCGCGGCCGCTGCGCGTGAAACAGCATTGTCAAAGGCAAGCGGTCCGTCGAGCACCGCGCCGCTGATCTGCCCCCGGTCGGCCATCTTGCACAACGCCGCGGCGTCGAGGGTCGATTTGATCTTCGGCGTGACCAGTTCGACGGCTGAGAGGATCGCAACCTTTGGTAGGCGCACCCCGAGTGCATGGGCCAGATCGATGGCGTTCTGTACGATGTCGCGCTTGTCTTCCAGCGATGGATATATATTGACGGCCGCATCGGTAATGAATAACAGGCGAGGGTAATGTGGGGCGTCGATCGCAAATACATGACTGACACGCCGCTCGGTGCGCAGTCCTTGTACCGGATCGACGACGGCATGCATGAGTTCGTCGGTGTGTAGTGCGCCCTTCATGATTGCATCGACCTCACCGCGTCGCGCCAACTGCACGGCACATTCGGCCGCAGCGTGACTGTGTTCGGTGGAGATCACCGAATGCGCCGAGAGCTCGAGGTTCGCGCGGCGAGCGGCGGTACGAATGCGCCGCTCTGGTCCGATGAACACCGGAAGGATCAGGCCTGCGCGCTGCGCTTGGAGGGCGCCGAGCAGCGACACGGCATCTACTGGGTGGACCACTGCGGTGCGCAGCGGCGTGTAGTGGCGTGCGGCCGCGCACAGATGCGTAAGTCGCTTCAAGGCAGGCGATGACGCGGAGCGGGGGCGTGATGCGGGTCTGCGACTCATGGCGGCACGGTGCTCGGTTTCACGGATGTCCGTACTGTGGCACGTTCCGCAGCCCACCGCTCTTCGCTAAGCGCAACAGGGCTGATGCTGCCGGCAGCAACCGGTGCGTGGTCGTGGTTGGAGCACTCACCACACCGGTAGTGGCTCGCGTACGCGCCGTGCAATGAGGACGGCGATCGAGGGAAGACGGCCACTGTGACCCACTGGTTCGGATCGAACGGTCCTCTGCACGATCTGCTCGCGGTGAGCTGCACTGGGGTCGCACCCGGATGAGGGTGCGCCACGGCGCGAGCGTGGCCCGAGGCGAGACCGCGAGACTAGGGGCGCCGGTGCGCCCGCCGGTGCCAGCCGGCTTGGATACGCCGCAGAAGCCGCCGGCGGGGGTTCTCTCGGTCAGCGTGTGCGCGCAGCGCGTGTGAGGGTGGTTGCGGTGTAGGTGTCGGTCGAACACGACCCGCATCGGGTGTGCGCCGGTGAATCGGGCGATCACCGTGCGGGGTCGGATCAGCTGGAGCGGACGCATCGCCGTGCGGCGCGGCCCGGGTTGAGCTCAGACGGCGGTCGTCGGCGCGACGCACACTCGGCCACGGCCGGTTTGCTTCGCGGTGTACATGGCCGTGTCCGCTCGGCGCAGCAGCGCGGCCGGGGAATCTTCGCTCGCGTATGCCTGTGCAACGCCAATGCTTGCCCCGATGTGCGCCCACGATCCGCTCTCCAGCCGCAGCGGTGCCGCCAGTCTCGCGACGATGTCGTCGGCGATCTTCCCGGCGCGGTGGACGTGCCCGACGCCGAGCAGTACGGTGACGAATTCGTCACCGCCGATCCGCGCCACGATATCTCCGGCGCGCACCGCCGATTCGATGACGCGCCCGACTCGGCGTAGGACCTCATCGCCGGCGGCGTGGCCCAGAGTGTCGTTGACCTCCTTGAACCAGTCGAGGTCGATGGCCAGCAGTGCCAGCGTTCCAGGCTCGGCACCGCCGGCGAACAACCGTACGAGCGCCTCATCGAGACCGCGGCGGTTGAGCAGCCCGGTCAGGGCATCGCGCATGGCGAGCGCTTCGGCGGCGGCGACCGAGCGCTTTCGCTCGGTGATGTCATGAACGACTCCGAGCAGTTGATCAGGACCGAGTGGATTGACGGACAGTTCGACCCAACGTCGGCTCACCTCGGACTGCTGCGGCAGTTCAAGATCGGCCTCGTAAGCCTGTGCGCCGAGCAGCGCACAGCGCAGCATATTGTCGATCTGAAGCGTCCGCTGGGCAAGCGGCGGCAGGCGGCTGAAGAGGTCACCCTCGTGCGGCTCGCGCTCGAGCGCCAACAGGCGAACGAACGCGGGATTCCAGGATTGCAGCTTGCCTTGAGTGTCCATAATGACCAGTCCAAGCTCGGTCTGGTTGAGCACCAGACGCAGTTTTCGATCGGATAGCTCATGCTGAATGCGCAGCGTGCGCTCGGCCGATACCAACGAATCGAGGTTGCTGAGCAGGGTATTGACGTCCGTGACCAATTGGCCGAGCTCATCCGCCTCATTGCCGCTGGGCACTTTCAGTGCGGGGCTGTCACTCGTGCGCGGCCGGTGCAATTCAACGGACAGACGCTTGATCGGGTCGGTGACGACGACGAAAACTACGAGGGCCGTTCCGGCAGAGATCACCAGCACCTCGGCGGCAAGAATGGCCAGTACGAAGCGCGTGAAGCTCCACGCCCGCGCCCGCAGATGCGCGTGGGAAAGGTACAGAGTGACGGTGCCGACGGTACTGTGCGCATCGAACGGAGAGTGAATGGTCTGTACGATCTTGGTGAGCGGTCCGCGCGCCGCGGCGACGGTGCCGCGATAACTCTGATACAGAGGCACGCCGCCCGCACTGATGCGCACTCCGCCGACGGCGTCTGTCTTCATCAAGCCCGTGGCGATTTCGCGCGCCAAGGTTTGATCGTGCAGGTAGCAGGCGATCTCGGCGGTGTTTTCGACCGTCAAAACCAGTTGCTGAAGCTGATTCACGAGCCGAGTGTTCTCGCGTCGCTCGACGATGCGTGCGGAGACGAGCGCAAACGCTAGGCCGAGCAGCAGCGCCAGTGCGAAAATGAGCGCAGTCGCGCGCAGCACGAGGCTGCGTGGGGCGGTGCGAGCCGCGAGGCGCCGCAGCGAATCAATGGGAGCCCAGATCAAGGACGATTCTCACGCGAGGGGTGATTGCCGTACGCGGTACGTAGGCGATGGCATTCGGGTTGTCGGCGACCAGCTGCACTGCCGCGCGTGCAGTCTGTACCCTAAAGGGTGGGCTCGCCTGTCCGGAGAACACCAGACGTGCCCAGTAGGAACTCACCTCTGTGAGGCTCCAGTGCACGAGGGACCGGTAGAACTGCGCTCGTTCGGCTTCGACGGACAAATCGATCGGCAGCGCTGTTGCCCCCGTGGGCAGTTGACGCAGTCGGCCCATGAAGATGTCCCTGACCTGAACACGAGACATGTGGGCGATGTGTGCGCCCGGATTGACGATCACCACGAGATCCGTGCGCGCTCCGGGCGCGCCGCGCGCCGGTGCGCATAGCGCGCACGGGACTGCTGGGAGCATCAGAAGTATGACGGGCAGCAGGCGCATGGCGTCAGAAGTCGATGGCAAGGCTGGCGACTGTCATCGAGTCGCGGTGGGGGGGGACGTTGGTGTCAAAAATGAGCGCGCTGTGTGCGAACCACACCTGGTCGAGCTGAACTTCGCAGTCCATGTGCGGCGCAAAATCGTAGCGTGCTCCGAGCGACAGCTCCCGCTGCGTGATTTGAAAGGATGTCTGGGCCTGGGCGGCGCCGGCGATGAGTGGCGCGAACACGGGCAACGCTGGCAGGTCGGTCGGCTGTGCCTGGCCGAAGTTCTCGGACATGGAGAAAACGATGAATGGCGTCACGTTCCTCACCCGCCCGCCGAGCAGCACATCGCCGGTGTTTTCGTTCGGACCGACCGGATGGTGCGAATCGAAGCGTACCAGCATGGCCGTGGCACGTCGGTGGCTGCCGGTGTAATGAGTGCCGGCTTCAGCGGCGTAGGTGGCCTGGGGCGTATGCAGCAGTGATCTGGCGAGCATCCCCGCCTGCGGGACGGCGGTCGCCTCGAGTCCTGCAGCGAGAGGGGCGAACGGCGTGGCGCTGAGTTCCGAGAGGCGCACCACCGCCAGGCGGGTCTCCCAGTGGCCGTTGAGGCAATCGGCAGACAGGCCGAACACGGCGTTGTGGCTGAGGTTGACGATGCTGCCGTCGGCGGTGGCGAATTGAAAAGGCATCGGGCCGCCAAAGGCACGCAGCCGCATCAGCGCGGCGCCGAGCGCACGCGAGTCAGTGACGTCGGCGCCGTCGAACTCGGCGGTGGCGAGGATTCCATAGACTTCCGGTGGCGGTCGTACGGTGAGATAGGCGTAGCCTACGTCGAGCGCGTCACCGAGGAGGTAGAGATTCAGGTCAATGCGCCCGGCGCGCGCGCCGCGCCCCTGGCCGGTGTCGCGACGGAATGCCACGCCGCGGCTGTTCTGATAGACGCCACCCAGGGTGCCGAAGGCGATCCAGTGCAGCGCCGCGGAGTCCAGAGTCTGTGCGTGTGCGCCGCCCCCTGCGGCCCGCAGCAGCGCGCACAGCACTCCGGTTCCCGGGGTGCCGCGGCGGTGGGGGCGGGGGCTCAATGCCCGGAACCCCGCCACGGCAGCGGCCCCGAGGTGCCCCCCTTTGGGGCTCGACCAGTCATGGCCGCAGGATAAGTTCAACGTCCGTCTGTGGTCTGAGACGTTCCTCTCGTTCCGCAGGCGCCTGCCGCGGCCCGATGCCGTGCCGTTCGGCAGGGTATGCAAAAATAGGCACTTCCACCATCCCGATGCATCGTCATGACGACCCGAACCGATGGCCGTTTCATCGAGACGCGGCTGAAAAATCTAAACCTCACACGGGGCCGTAAGAAGATTCTCCAGGCGGTGAACTGGACGGTCCGCCCGGGGGAACGTTGGGTGCTGGTGGGGGCCAATGGCGCCGGCAAGACGCAGCTGCTGAAGGTGTTGGCCGGTTCAGTGTGGCCGACCCCCGACGGACCGGACGTGCGCCAGTACCGCTGGCGTGCCGCGGTGTGGCGCGCACCGCAGGACCTCAGCGCGGAAATCGCGTATCTCGGCCCCGAACGGCAGGATAAATATGAGCGATACGGCTGGAATTACACGGTGGAGCAGGTGGTGGGGACCGGCATTCACCGCACCGACATTCCCCTCGACCCGCTGGATGCGACTGCGCAGCGACGTGTTGCGGCGCTGCTGCGCCGGCTGCGGATCGCGCCGCTGGCGGCTCGCCGCTTCCTGACTCTGTCCTACGGTGAACGGCGGCTTGTGCTGCTCGCCCGCGCGCTCGCGGCCCGGCCGCGTCTGCTGCTGCTCGATGAGCTGTTCAACGGACTCGACGCCCTGAACCGGACGCGGGCCCTGCGCTGGCTGCAGAGCACTGCCGGCACCGCGCTGCCGTGGGTCCTTTCGGTGCACCGGGCCGAGGACGTGCCGGCGGCGGCCACGCATGCGCTGATCCTCGATCAGGGCCGGGTCGTCTATCGCGGGGCACGGCGGCGCGCTCCGCTGCGGCGGTGGCTGTCAGCGGGTCCGCCGGCGAGCGCTGCTGCGCCGACGCTCGGTCGTTCGAGCCGTCCAGGTGCGGTACTGGTGGAGCTTCAGGGCGCCGACGTGTATCTCGATGAGCATGTCGCACTGCGCAGCGTGACCCTCACCGTTCGCACGGGCGAATGCTGGGTGGTGCACGGCCGCAACGGGGCGGGAAAGACCACGCTGCTGCGTACGTTGTATGGCGATCACGGCGTCGCGGTGGGCGGACGCATCGTACGGGCGGGACTCGAGCCGGGCGTCCCGCTGGAGACCTTCCGTCGACGTGCGGCCCTGGTGGCACCGCACCTGCAGGCGGATCATCCCCTGCACCTGAGCGTCGCGGAGGTCGTGCAGTCGGGCCGCTACGCGAGCATTGGCCTGAGCGATGCGCCGAGCGGGGCCGATGTGGCCGCGGCGAGGCGCGCCATGCGTGAGTTCGACGTGCTGCCGTACGCGCAGCGCGCGCTGCGCGAGCTGTCCTACGGCCAGCTGCGTCGGGTGTTGTTCGCACGCGCCTGGGTGGTCGGGGCGCAGCTGCTGCTGCTCGATGAGCCGTTCGCCGGGCTTGACGCACCGACGCAGCGGGCGCTGCAGGCGCGGATCGAGCGTCGTGTAGCCGTCGGCGCGGCCGTCGTCATGGTCGTGCACCGGCGCAGCGAGTGGCCGCAGTGCACGACGCACGAACTGCAGCTCGCCAGCGGAACGCCGCGCTACGCCGGTCCCGTGCGCTGAGGCGAATCGGGACCGGAGCTGCGCGCGGCGCAGGGGCGCGGCGCGCAGCGGCAGGTGTGCCGGCGAGTGCGCGTCAGGTCCCGATGCGCATCAGTCGAGCGTGATTTCGGTCTGGAAGACCGAGACCGCCTGGCCGATGATCCAGACGGCCGAGACCGTGCCGCCGCCCATCTCCAGCTCGATCTGCACGCGTCCCGGGCGATGCAGCCAGCGACCCTGCACGCCGGTGAAGGCCGCTGTGCGCCGATCGTGCGCCATCAGCCCGTAGTGAACCAGGTATACCCCGAGCAGGCCGTGAGCATTGCCGCTGACCGGATCCTCGCCGATGCCGAGCGCGGGAGCGAACATGCGCGATTCGGTGAAATGCTCGCTCGAGTCCGGCGTCAGTGCGAACACGAAATAGCCCGGCGCGCCGATTTGGGCCGAGAGCGTCGTCAGGCGCGTCATGTCCGGCTTGAGGTGATTCAGTGCCTCGGTGCCGCGCACCCCGATCAGCAGCCGCGGACTGCTGGTGCCGGCGATGCGCAGCGGGCAGCGGGGGTCCAGATCATCGGTGGCGAGCGCCAGCGCATCGAGTACCGCGAGGCGCTCACGGTCGTTCAATTCGCGACCGAGCGGCGGGGGGTTCTGGCGGATGGCAATGCGTCGCTGCGGACCGCTGCCACGCACCTCCACATCCACGATCGCAGCCCTGGATTTCTGCCGCAGGCGCGCAGGGGCGCCGGTGCGGGCGGCGAGGACGTGCTGTGCCGCGACGGTGGCATGGCCGACGAATCCGGCCTCGGTGCGCGGTGTGAAGAATCGCATACGCACATCGTGGTCGTCGCCGTCGGGTGCGAACACGAACGCCGTATCGGCATTGTTCAGTTCGCGGGCGATGGCCAGCATCTGTGCATCGGTGAGTCCGTCGGCGTCGAGCACCACTCCGGCGGGGTTGCCCGTGAAGCGTTCGAGCGTGAACGCATCCACCTGATGAATTTGGATCTTGCGGGTCATAGGGGTCTCATTCGCCTCGCGCTTCCGCGCAGGTGCTGCGCCGAAGGGCGGCCATTCTAGCCGATCGGGCCCGGCCCGGTAGAATGGTACCCATGGACATCGGGATCGACATCAGCGTGTACCCGCTCGCCGAGCACTTCGCGCCGCTGATCCACGAGTGCATCGGGCGGCTGAGTGCGCACCCGTCGCTGAAGGTGGTGCCGGGCAGTCTCAGTACCCAGGTGTACGGGGAGTACGAGCAGGCGTTCGAGGCGGTCCGCGAGGCGATCCGCGCCACTCTCGAGGCGCGCTCAGCCGAGGGCGGCAAGGCCGCCTTCGTGCTCAAGATCCTCGGGCCCCTGTAATACGCCCAAGCGCAGGCATGGCAGTGGCGCGGGTTGCGCCGACCCGGCACACTAGCGCCCCCCACGCCCTGTGATGCGCAGACGAATCGACTGAAGAGGTAGCTGAATGGCGCTGCTGCGAGTAATCGACCGTGACGGACAGGAACACCAGGTCGAAGGCAAGATCGGTGACAAGGTCATGGAGACCCTGCGGGACCTCGAATACGGCGTCGCCGCAATCTGCGGCGGCATGTGTTCGTGTGCGACCTGCCACGTCTACGTTGATGCTGACTGGCTCAAGCGGCTGCCGGAGCCGATGTCTGATGAGCGCGAGCTGCTGATGGAGCTCAGCCACTACGAGGACAATTCGCGTCTGTCCTGCCAGATCGACTTCACGCCCGCGCTCGACGGGCTGCGCGTCACGATCGCGCCGGACGAGTGAGCGGCCGGATGCGACGCGAACTGGGGGAGCGGCGCCGTGCTTGAGGCGATGATCGGATTGGCGGTCGGCGGCCTGGTGATCCTGGCGGTGCTCTATGTGCGCATCCGGCGCGGATTGCGCGAGGGCATGGCGCGGCGCAACACCTGGGACGAGATGATGATCGGCCGGCTGCGGGCCACGGGCTATCATCCGTTCAACGAGTACCGCGTGGATTTCTTCCTCGGCCTGCCCGATCAGGCGGCCTGCGAGGCGGCGCGCACCGAACTCGAGCCGGAGGGTTTCCAGATCGACGTCAAGCCGATCGAGGACGAGAGCGATCTGCCGTTCAGCCTGCACGCCGTGAAGTCGATGCAGCTGCTGGTGCCGGATATTCAGGCGGTCAGCCAGCGGATGGGGGCTCTCGCCGAGAAATACCACGGGCGCTACGACCACTGGGCCGCCTGAGGGCGGACGACGTGGCCGGGCCGATCATTTCTTCCGCTCGGTCTGGCGTTTGACGGCGTCGGCGGCCGCTGCGATCGCGGCCGGGTCGCCCAGGTAGCGGCGGCTCAACGGCTTCAGCTGCGCATCGAGTTCGTAGGCGAGCGGCACGCCGGTCGGGATGTTCAGCTCGACGATGGCCTCTTCCGACATCTGATCGAGCATTTTGACCATGGCGCGCAGGCTGTTGCCGTGCGCGGCGACCAGCACGTTGCGGCCGGCCCGCAGCTCCGGGGCGATGCGCGCGTTCCACAGGGGCAATACGCGCTCGAGTGTGTTCTTCAACGACTCCGCCGAGGGGATCTCGCCCGCCGGGACCCCGGCATAGCGAGCATCGAAGCGTGGGTGGCGCGGATCGTCGCTGCTCAGCGGCGGCGGCGGCACGTCGTAGCTGCGCCGCCAGATCTTCACCTGGGCGTCGCCGTGGCGCTCGACCGTCTGGGCCTTGTCCAGACCCTGCAGCGCTCCGTAGTGGCGCTCATTGAGCCGCCAGGAGCGCTCGACCGGGATCCACATCCGATCCATCTCATCGAGCATGATCCACAGCGTGCGGATGGCCCGCTTGAGCACCGAGGTAAAGGCCACGTCCACCGTGATCTTCTCCTCGAGCAGCTGGCGGCCGG
>JAJZFQ010000285.1 GCA_021805275.1 Pseudomonadota bacterium | reverse complement strand
AGCGCTCTTAGCGAGAAAGGCAGACCGAGCCGAATGCGATCCAGGGTCTCCACCAGCAAGGTTCGTTCGCGTACGACGAGGGGAGCGGACTCCGTCCATCCGCTTGCAATGTCCGTAAGGACCAGACCATGGATGTTGTGAACGGTGGTCAGGAACCGCCTGATTCTGGGGTTGAGGCGCGGTTCTGGGCTGACCATGTGAGTTCCGGGACTGTCGGGCCGCATCCGTCGTCTTGTTCCGACTACGACTTTCTACGTCGTTCTTTTGGGCGTCGCCGCGGGAGCGGCGGCGCAGTCTGACCGGCCGTCCGGCCGGGCAGAGATCTACCCGCTGAGATTCGATGGCTGGGAGTGCGTACACCTGGAGCCGGATGCGGCTTTATCTGTTTCGGCTATGCTGAAGGTGCGAGACGCACATAGACGAAGGCCCGGGCAGTTTGATTGGCGTCAGACCCCGGGCCCTCGGTGCGCAGCGCCGTCGGAGGCAGCTTTGCCAGCCCTTTATGCCTCGCCGCCGCGGCGCTGTCCAGTGCCGTCGGGGAGGGGGTCTTGGGGCTACTCGAGGAGCCGGGGACTTACCGGCTTTACCACTGCCGTCGCTGCGGGATGCAGGTGTGCATCTGCGCGCAATGCGACTGCGGGAACCTCTACTGCCCGGGAGATTGCCCGCAACAGGCACGCCGGGAGTCTGTGCGCCGCGCCGGTGCCCGCTATCAGCGCACCCTGCGTGGAGCGCGCCGCCATGCTGAACGACAACGGCGCTACCGGGAGCGGCGACGGCACGAGGTGACGCATCACGGCTTTCCCCTCGTGACGAGCCGGTGCAGCGTATCGCGGCATCTGGTCAGCGCGAGCGAGCCGATCGATGTCGCCTCCAAAGAGCCTCCCCGTACTCCCGTCCGTCTCCTGCAGACGCGCTGTGCGTTCTGTGGGCGAGCATTGCCGGCCTTTGCCCGGCTTCACCCCTGGCGCTGGAGCGGATGAGTCCCATCGTGCCCAACACTCGAGGGTACGGCGGTGATCTCGCGCGAGCTCGAGGCCGAGATCCGGCGCCTGTACCACGCGGAGCACTGGCGGATCGGCACGCTCGCGCGGCAGCTCAACATCCATCACGACACCGTGCGCCGCGTGTTGACGCAGGCGGGCATCCCCGCCGCCGAGCAGTCCACACGCGGCTCGATGGCCGACCCCTTCGTGCCGTTCATCCAGGACACGCTCGCCCGCTATCCCAGCTTGCGGGCCTCGCGGCTGTATCAGATGGTGCGCGAGCGTGGCTATCCGGGCCGCCCCGATCACTTCCGCGCGATCGTCGCCCGGTACCGGCCGCGGCCGGTTGCGGAAGCGTATCTGCGGCTGCGCACGTTGCCGGGCGACCAGAGTCAGTGCGACTGGGCGCACTTCGGTCGGTTCGCCGTGGGTAAAGCGTTGCGGCCGCTGATGGCCTTCGTGATGGTGCTGTCGTACTCGCGGTACCTCTTCCTGCGCTTCTACCAGGGAGCGGCGATGAGCGCCTTCCTCGACGGTCATGTGCGCGCCTTCAGCGCGTTCGGGTCGGTTCCCCGTACCGTCCTGTATGACAACTTGCGCTCCGCGGTGCTCGAGCGGGTGCACCTCGAGCGTGCTCCGGATGCGATCCGCTTCCACCCAACACTGCTCGAGCTCTCGGCCTGGTATCGGTTCGCGCCGCGCCCGGTGGCCGTGGCGCGCGGGAACGAGAAGGGGCGCGTCGAACGGGCGATCCGCTTCGTGCGCGAGCGCTTCTTTGCCGCGCGCCGCTTCGCCGATCTCGAGGATCTCAACGCCCAGGCGCTCGCCTGGTGCGCCGGCGAGGCGGCCGATCGTCCCTGTCCGGAAGATCGCAGCCGCACGGTGCGTGAGTGCTTCGAGGCCGAGCGGGCGCATCTGCTGGCCTTGCCCGATGAGCCGTTCCCGGCTGCCGAGCGGGTCATCGTGCGCGCTCACAAGACCCCCTACGTACGCTTCGATCTCAACGACTACTCCGTCCCCCACACCCATGTGCGCCGCACCCTCGAGGTACTCGCCACCGTCGAGACTGTACGCATCCTCGATGGCAGCACCGTCATCGCCACGCACCCGCGCAGCTACGATCGCGGCGCGCAGATCGAGGAGCCCGGCCACATCAAGGCGCTGGAAGCGATGAAGCGCGCCGGGCGCGCCCATCGCGCGACCGACCGACTGCACTATGCCGCCCCGAGCGCCGTGCGGCTCCTGCAGCTCGCCGCGGTCCGCGGCGTGCACCTGGGTTCCCTCACCCGAGGCCTCACCGAACTGCTCGATACCCACGGCGCTGCCGCGCTGGATGCGGCCATCGCCGCCGCCCTCGCCGAGGATGCCGTGCACCTACCCGCCGTGCGCCACTTCATCGATCTGCACCGCGCCCAGCGCGGGGCATCCCCGCCCATCCCGGTCACCCTGCCCGACGATCCTCGCGTGCGCGATCTCGCCGTCCGTCCGCACGACCTCGCCGAGTACGAGAAACTCGCCCAGGAGAGCTCCGATGAACGCTCAGATCCGTCCCCCGACCCCGAGCCCGCCAAGCCCGATGACAACAGCGGCAACGACGGCGGCAACGACCCTGTCGCTTGAGGAACTGAAGCGCCGCCTGCGCCAGCTCGGCCTCTTTGGCCTGCTCGCCCACGCCGAGGAGCTGCTCAACGAGCCCTGGCTCGGCCGCTTGCTCGAGATCGAGGAGAGCGAACGGCTGCAGCGCAGTCTCAAACGCCGTCTGGATGCGGCGCGCCTCGGCGCCTTCAAGCCCATGGCCGACTTCGACTACCAGTGGCCAAAGCAACTCGATCGAGCGCTCCTCGATGAGCTCTTTACCTTGGAGTTCCTGCAAGCCGCCGCCAACATCATCGTGGTCGGTCCAAACGGGCTCGGCAAAAGCATGATCGCGAAGAACCTGCTGCATCAGGCGGTGCTGCGCGGCCACACGGCACGCTTCACCGC
>JAJZFQ010000116.1 GCA_021805275.1 Pseudomonadota bacterium | reverse complement strand
ATCATCGCGACGCTCGGCTGGCCCGTGGCGCGCACGCTGCGCTTTCCGATCGGCTTTCTCTACTTCGCGATGCCGGCCTGGACCGACACCAATTCCCTGCTGCAGTCCCTGAGTGTGCACGCCAATGGATTTCTGGTCTGGCTGATCGGTATTCCGGCCTACCTCACCGGGGATTTCGTCCACCTGCCGGGTGGGACGCTCGAGATCGCCTGGGGGTGTAGCGGCCTTCATTTCTTCGTCGTCGGTCTGGCGCTCGCGGCCCTGTACGGCGAGCTCGCCGGCGACAGCGTGCGCCGCCGGGTGCTGTGGCTCGCTTTGATGGGTCTCTTTGCACTCATCGGCAATTGGATCCGCATCTTCGTCATCATCGTCGCGGCGTACGAGACGAACATGCAGACCTACCTCGTGACCGTCAGTCACTACTGGTTCGGCTGGGCGGTGTTCGTCGTCTTCTTCCTGATCTTCCTCTGGCTCGCCGGGGTGCTCGCGATCCGATGGGACCGGCGCGCGGCCGCCGACCGCTCCTCGAGCCCGGCACCGGCCGCGCCGCTCGAGGCGGATGCGGGCGAGGCGTCCGCCGGCCGCGCGCTCTCGACACTGGCGGTGCTCGTGGTCCTGCCGATGCTGATCTATGGCCGAGAGTGGCTCTCGCCGGTGGCCGATCAACCGGTCGCCATCACCTGGCCGGCCGCGCCGGCGGGATGGACCGGTCCGGAGCGCGTCACGTACAGCACCTGGTCCCCTCAATATCTGGATGCGAGCGCGCAGTCCCAGCAGCGCTACGACACGCCGCGCGGGCACTCAGTGGAGACGTTCGAGGTCGCCTACCGCACCCAGACCCAGGAGGGTAAGGTGCTCGGGTATTGGAATTCGCTGCTCGGTGACAAGGCGGCACTGACCTTGATCCGCACGCGCATCGTCAATAGTGCGTCCGGTGCGTGGCAGGAAATGACCGTGGTCGACCGCAGCGGTCAGCGTTCGCTCATCTGGTCGCGCGAGAAGATCGGCGCGCGCCACTTCGTCGATGCGCGACTGTCGCAGCTTTGGTACGGGATTGCAGCGTTCACGACTCGGCCGGTATCCTCACTGACGGCGTTGCGGGCGATCTGTCATCCGGATTGTGCTGCCGCGCGGGCGCGGTTGAATATTGCCTCGGCCGAGCTTGCGCCGAAAGTGCATGCGGAGGTTGGAACATGACGAACAGGATGAACTCCCGGCGTGCCCCGTGGGCCGCACCGGGTGTGGTACTCACGGCGCTCGCGCTCACCGGGTGCGGGGCGCTGCTGACGCCGACCTATCGGATGCACCGCGCCGAACGCGAGATGAACGAGGGCCAGTGGCAGCGCGCCGCGGTCGATCTGCGCGCGGTGGTGCAGAAGCAGCCGCGCAATGCGCACGCGTGGCTGCTGCTGGCACGGCTCGGACTGGCCGCCGGCGATCCGACCGGGGCCAGCGCCTCGCTTGAACATGCGATTCTCTCCGGTGCCCGCGGCGACGACGTCAACCTGCTGCAGGCTCGAGTATGGCTGGTCACCGGCAAGGCCAAGACACTCCTCGCGGCGCTCGCGCAGAACACCGTGCAGATCGCCGAGCCGCAGCGCACGCTGCTGAAGGCGAAGGCGTTGATTGTGACGGGTCAATCGGACGCCGCGCTCGCTCTGCTGAAGCCGGTGTTGAACGCGCACGCGAACGATACCGACGCGCGCGATCTCTACGCCGAGGCGCTGGTCCAGCAAGGCAAGCTGGACGCGGCCCTGCTGCAACTGCAGACCGCCGTGCGGCTCGATCCGAAGTCGCCCGAACCCCGGGTGCTCGAGGGCCGTATCGATGAGTGGCAGGGGCAGTTCGGAGCGGCCGAACACGATTTGAGCTCGGCGCTGAAACGCATGTCCCGCGCCGAGCCGGTGCTGCACCGCGTCACTGCACTGATTGCGCTCACCGAGTCGCGCCTCGCGCTCGGGGAGATCGATGCGGCCGCCAAGAGTCAGGCGCGTCTTGCGGCGCTCGAGCCGACCGCCCCGGAGACACTCCTGCTGTCGGCCCGCATCAAGCTCGCGCGCCGCGATCTCAACGGCGGCATCAATCTGCTCGAGCGCGTCGTGGCCGACACGCCGACATTTGTGCAGGCGCGCATGCTGCTCGGCGCAGCACTGCTGCAGCGGGGGGACCTCGAGCAGGCGCAGGAACAGCTGCAGGACGTGGTGCAGCGCACGCCGGACAATCTCGAGGCGCGCAAGCTCCTCGCGCAAGTGCAGTTGAAACTCGGGGAGCCGCAGGGTGCGCTCTCGGTGCTGGCTCCGGCCTTGAGCGCCCCGACGCTCGATCCGCAGCTGCTGTCGCTCTATGGCGCCGCCGCCGAGCGGACCGGCAATGCGCATGCACTCGCCCAGGCCCTCGAGGGTGTCGTGCGCGCCCATCCGAAGGATGCAGCGGCCAAGCTCAATCTCGCCGCGGTGTATCTCGGCAGCGGCCAGGCCGCTCAGGCGCTGGCGCTGCTGCAGCAGACTCACGACAGTGCCGACGTCCGTCGCGACCGCATGCTGATCGACGCCGTGGGTGCCGTGCACGGTGTCGGTGCCGCCAGTGCCGAAGTGGCACGGCTGGTCAGCGAACAACCGAAGAATCCGGCCGTGCTCAATCTTGCGGCGGCGTTCGATGTGCAGCGGGGTCAGCTGCAGGCGGCTCGAGCGCTGCTCACTCGGGCACTCGCGGCCGATCCGGGTGATCTCGGCTCGCTGATCGATCTGGCCGGCATCGAGCAGACCATGGGCCAACCCCAGGCAGCCCTCCGGCGCCTGGAGGCCGCGCTCAGTGCCCACCCGCACGCGCTGCCGGTCCGGCTCGCGCTGGCCGATGTGTATTTCCGCGAGCGCAACTTCCAGCAGGCCAGTACGGTGCTCGCCGCGGCCGGTGCGCATCCGCCCGCGGCGATCTCGTTTGCGCAGGCACACGTGGCGCTCGCCCAGAATGAT
>JAJZFQ010000060.1 GCA_021805275.1 Pseudomonadota bacterium | reverse complement strand
CCGAGGGCCTCGCGCAGGCCTTCCTCATCGGTCGGCCCTTCATCGGCGGTGAGCCCGTGGCGTTGGTGCTGGGCGACAATATTTTCTACGGCCACGGCCTGTCCGGGCAGCTCAAGCAGGCCGCGGGCCGCGAGCAGGGCGCGACCGTCTTCGCCTACCGCGTGCGCGACCCGGAACGCTACGGCGTGGTGAGCTTCGATGCGGCGGGTCGCGCGATCACGCTCGAAGAGAAGCCCACTCAGCCGAAGTCGAACCATGCGGTGACCGGCCTGTATTTCTACGACCGCCAGGTGGCCGATCTCGCCGCGGCCCTGAAGCCCTCGCCACGCGGGGAGCTCGAGATCACCGATCTGAACCGCCTGTACCTCGAGCGCGGGGCGCTCACGGTGGAGCAGTTCGGGCGCGGGGTGGCCTGGCTCGACACCGGCACCCATGAATCGCTCATCCAGGCCTCGATGTTCATCGAGGCCATCGAGACGCGCCAGGGCCTGAAAGTCGGCTGTCCGGAGGAGATCGCCTATCACAGCGGCTTCATCGATGCGGCGCAGCTCGAGCGTCTGGCGCGCCCGCTCGCCAAGAGCGGCTACGGGACCTATCTGCTCGATGTGTTGAAAGGACCGCGCGGATGATCTTCGAACCGATGGCGATCCCCGAGGTCGTGCGGATCCGACCGAAGGTGTTCGGCGATGAGCGCGGCTTTTTCATGGAGTCCTGGGAGCAGCGCAAGTTCGCCGCGGCGGGACTGGATCTGAAGTTCGTGCAGGACAATCACAGCCACTCGGCCCGGCACATCCTCCGGGGGCTGCACTACCAGATCCGCCAGCCGCAGGGAAAGCTGGTGCGGGTCACGAGTGGCCGGGTATTCGATGTCGCGGTCGACATCCGCCGCAGTTCCCCGACCTTCGGGCGCTGGGTGGGCGCCGAGTTGTCGGCCGAGAACCATCACATGCTCTGGGTGCCGCCGGGATTCGCGCACGGCTATTTGGTGCTCAGTGACGCGGCGGACTTTCTCTACAAAGTCACCGACGTCTGGGCGCCGGAGCACGAGCGCGCGATTCGATGGGATGATCCGACCCTCGCCGTCCAGTGGCCGCTGCCGGCGGGCGCGCAGCCGGTGCTCTCGGGCAAGGATGCGGCCGCGCCCGCCTTGACCGCTGCCGAGGTGTATCCGTGAGAGTGCTCATCACCGGTGCCGGTGGACAGGTGGGGCGCCTGCTGGGGGCGACCTGCCCGGAGGGCATCGAACGGGTGGCTTTCACGCATGCCGAGCTCGACATCGGTGATGCGGACGCGGTTCGCCGCACGTTCGAGCACGTAAAGCCTGCCGCCGTCATCAATGCGGCGGCGTACACGGCGGTGGACAAGGCCGAGTCCGAGCCCGCTCTGGCGCGGCGGATCAACGGCGAGGGGCCCTCGCATCTGGCCGTCAGTGCCGCCGCCTGTGGGGCTCGGCTCGTTCAGGTGTCGACGGATTTCGTGTTCGACGGGACGGCGTCCTCACCCTATCGTCCCGAGGCGCACCCGCATCCTCTCGGCGTCTACGGCGCGACGAAGCTTGAGGGCGAACGCGCGGTGCTCGAGGCGCTCCCCGACCGCTCGGTCATCGTGCGCACGGCCTGGGTCTATGCCGCCCAGGGCAAGAACTTCGTGCACACCATGCTGCGCCTGATGCGCGAGCGTGGCGCGGTGCGCGTCGTCGCCGATCAGGTCGGGACGCCGACGGCCGCCCGGCCCCTCGCCGAGGTGCTGTGGCAGATGGTGATCCGCCCCGAGATCGGCGCCATCCATCACTGGACCGACGCGGGCGTCGCCAGCTGGTACGACTTTGCCGTGGCGATTGCGGAGGAGGGCGCGGCGCTCGGGATGCTGCCCTCGGGCGTGGAGGTCACGCCGATCGCCACCGAAGACTATCCGACCCCTGCGCGTCGTCCGGCCTACAGCGTGCTCGACAAGCGCTCGCTGATGACCCTCGGATTCCACCCCGCGCACTGGCGGCAGCGGCTGCGCGAAACGTTGCAAGAGATCGCTCATGGCTAGGCTCCTCATCACCGGCGGTGCCGGGTTCATCGGCGCGAATTTCGTGCATCACTGGCTGACGACGCATGCGGGGGACCGCGTGGTGGTGCTGGATGCCCTGACCTATGCCGGCAACCTGGCCAATCTCGAGTCGATCAAGGATCGCGCCGAGCTGCGCTTCGTACGCGCGGACATCCGGGACACCGAGCAGGTGGAACAGCTGCTCCGCGAGGAACGGATCGACACGATCGTGCATTTCGCGGCGGAGTCGCACGTCGATCGCTCGATCCACGGGCCCGACGCGTTCATCGAGACCAACGTGCAGGGCACGCACTCGATGCTCAAGGCGGCGCGCACCGTGTGGCTCACCGAGCGCGCGGTCGACGCACACCGTTTTCATCATGTCTCCACCGACGAGGTGTATGGCTCGCTCGGGCCCGATGATCCGGCCTTCACCGAAGAGACGCGCTATGCGCCGAACTCGCCGTACTCGGCGAGCAAGGCAGCCTCCGATCACCTGGTGCGGGCCTACCATCACACCTACGGCCTCTCGACGACGATCAGCAACTGCTCGAACAACTACGGGCCGTTTCATTTTCCCGAGAAGCTCATTCCGCTCATGATCGTGAATCTCCTGCACGGCCGACCACTGCCGATCTATGGCGATGGGCGCAATGTGCGCGACTGGCTGCACGTGTCGGATCACTGTCGTGGCATCGAGCGTGTCCTCGAGCGGGGCACGCCGGGGGAGGTCTACAACATCGGCGGTGGGGCGGAGAGCGAGAATCTCGCGCTCGTGGAAACGCTCTGTGCGGTGGCCGACCGGGCCTTTCTGAAGCGACCGGAGCTGATCGAAGCCTTCGGGGCCTCGCCGGCGGCGCGGGGCGAGCGCAGCGCGAGCCTGATCCAGTTCGTGAAGGATCGGCCGGGCCACGACCGCCGCTACGCGATCGATTGCA
>JAJZFQ010000130.1 GCA_021805275.1 Pseudomonadota bacterium | reverse complement strand
ATTTTCCGAGAGTACCTCGCGGCAGTGGATTACCCCACTGCGGCGTACTGGCGAGAGCTCACGGACTATTATCCGACGGCGAAGGTCATCCACACCGTGCGTGACCCCGACCAATGGTTCGATTCGGTACATGCGACGATTTTTGCACCCGAGAGCCTCGCGCGTCGGGTGGATGAGGATGATCGGACGAGATTCTTCGCCGGGATTCTCAAGCGAGTCCCCCGGGAGCTCGACGACCGGGCCGTGATGACGGAGTTCTTTCAGGCCCACACCCGGGCCGTGATCGGCACGATCGCGCCTGAACGGCTGCTGGTCTATCGGGCGGGCGAGGGCTGGGAGCCGCTGTGCCGGTTCCTTGACGTTGAACCGCCGTCGGCGCCGTTTCCGTCCGAGAATTCGCGCGTCGAGTTCATCGACCGGGTCCGCGCCCTGCAGTCCCCGGCGGGGAATCCGGGAGCCGCGGATCATTGATTCGCGAGGCCCTCCGCCCTCCTGCTGCGCTCGGAGTTTCGCCCCTAGACGCAGGTGCTTCCGGACTCGCGGTAACGGCTCAGAGCATCGCCCAACGCACTGTTGAGCGGTGCGAGCCACGGCTCAAATGGGCGCCATTGCTCGAGCCCCGTGCGGCTGATCGGGCGGCGGACCTGCTCCGAGCTCGCGGTGCGGACACTGCGTGTGGTCTTGTGAAATTCCAGGCAGGCAGGCTCGAACGGTAACCCGCAGAACGCCAGCAGGCGCCGTACGCTACCCTCGAGGTCGGCGACCACATCCTCGTGGTGCATCGTGAGAATCCGGCCCGGAAGCACGGTATGCCAATGCGCCATCAGCTCGAGATACGTTCGATAGTAGCGAGCGATATCCTCGATGCTGTAGGCGAATTCCTGGCCACTGGCGAACAGCTGCTTCAGATTGCTGAAGCAGCAGGCCATGGGTTCCCGTCGGGCGTCGATGATTTTGGCATTCGGAAGCATCAGGTGAATGAGGCCGAGATGGCGGAAATTGTTCGGCATTTTGTCGATGAACACGGGGCGGGCCGTGTGCCGGTAGATCCGCGTTTCGGCGAGAAATCGCTCGCCGAGCGAGCGTAGATCCTCCGCCCGAAGCGTCGTCAGAATGCCCGGATAGCGTGGATCCTCGGGGTCAGATGACCCTCCCCGCAATTCCACCGTGTAGCGATGAATTTCCGCCAGCTCCTGAGTGCCTTCGACCTGGGAGTGCGAGGCGAGGATCTGCTCGAGCAACGTCGAGCCGGAGCGTGGCAGACCGACGATGAAGATCGGGTCGCCTTGCGGTGTGCCCCAGTTGTGTCGGGCGGCGAAAAACTCCGCGGTGCACACCTCTTTCTGCAAGCGTGTATTGGCTTCGACGAACTCCGGGCGGTAGCGGCTCTCGGCGCGCTTCAGCGCATTGCCGCGCTCGTAGAACTGCCACGACTCCTCGTACGTGCCGCGATCCTCCAGCGCCTTGCCGAGCGCGAAGCACAGGTGATAGAGGTCCACCGGGTGCGTTCCGGGTGCCTGCTGTGCGGCGCGCATTCGCGCGAGTTCCTCATCGCTGAACGAGTAAGTCTTCAGATTCGCAAGACTCCACCACGCATCACCGAAATCCGTTCGTGCGGCCGCGGCGGCCCGGTAGGCATCGATCGCTTCGGATTGACGTCCAATGGTCTTCAGCGAATGGGCCAGCCACAGGTTCACGTCGGCGCGCGCTGCGGCATCGGTCAATTCGCCGAGCAGCGTCTGGTAGATCGCAATCGCCTCGTCATGGGCCCCGAGGCCGACGAGTGCAGTGGCCTTCAGCGCGCGGTAGTCGGGATTGCCCGGATCGCTCTGCAGGAGAATCTCGGCGTGCGTGAGCGCTTCGCCGTAACGATGGCGGCGCGCGAGCACGGTGCCGTAGTCGGCTCGGGCGGCTCGGTACCCCGGTTCCCGGCGCAAGACTGCTTGCAGCAGTGTATCGGCATCGTCCAGGACGTCTTGGGCGAGAGCGATTCGGGCCAGCAGGCGCATCGCCTCCACGTGCTCACCGTGCTGCTGCAGGTAGGTCCGTGCGACAGCCTCCGCTGCGACGAGGTCGCCATTGGCAAACAGATCCGTGGCCTGAACCACGGCGGCGGGCAGTTCGCGTAGGATCGTAACGTGTTCGGCGGCTGTGGCCGCATTGGCCTGGTCCCCCAGCATCCCGTACAGACGCTGCAGCATGCTCCAGCTCGCCGGCAGGGCGGGGTTGAGATGGACGGCCCGCAGGAATGACTCGACGGCGCGGGGCGCATCGTGACGTAGTACGTAGCAACGACCGCGCTCCTGATACAGGTGGCTGAACCGCGGGTGCAGACGCTCCAATTGATCGAGGATCTGGAGAGCCTCGTCAATATGATTCAATTCGCGCAGGCTGCAGGCCCGCAGCAACAGTACGTCGCGGTTGTGCGGAACGGCGGTCAGTAGCACCTCGGCGGCGGCCGCCGCCGCTTCGAAATCACGACCGCGGTGCAGTTCCTGGATGCGGCGGACTTCCCGTTCGATGGCCGACGGCCTGGGGGTGTCCGATTCCGGTGCAGAGGAGAGCGGTTGGGACTTCATCGGGCTCATAGGATACTCGCGGGGCGGGCCGTGAGGCCCCGCCCCGCGAGTGTACCGCGGCTTGTTCGCTTAGAATTGGTAACTCACGTTCACGCCCAGCACCCGAGGGCGCAGCGGCACCTCGGACTTGATGAACTGAGCCGTCGAGGTGAACTGACTGGCATCGCTGTTGCCGAGGTTCTGGCCGAACAGAGTCGCCGTCCATGCATCCTTCGAGACCCCGATCGAGGCATCGTAGGTCGTGTAGGCCGGTTGCTCGTAACGGCAGAGCGTGGTGCCGGGGAAGGATGACCCGCCGCACTGCGGATTCGTCAGTCCGTCGGGGTAGGACGCGGGCTCGTTGTACATGCTGCCGACGTGCGCAATCCCTGCTTGCACGAACGACTCGTAATTTCCCATCATCCAGGTGTAGCGCACGTGCAGGTTGAATTCCAGCTTCGGAGAGAAGGATGGAACGGTGCCGGCCGGGCCAAGTGGATTGGTCGTCGGCTGTCCCTTGATTTCGGTGATGCACTGGCCGTAATTGGGATTCGTGCCGCCCGTCTTGAGCAGGGTCGGCTCGTTGTCCACCAGGCAAGGTGAGTTGGTCTGCGTGGCGTTGTTGTAGGAGAGCGACCCCTGGATCGTCAGTCCGGTGGTCACCAGGGCATTGAGCTGCAGTTCCCCGCCATCCACCTTGTAATTTGGGCCATTGAAGGCAAATGAGGTATTGCCCCAGCCGCCGGCAGGGTTGAAGAAGAGGAATTGCGCACTGTTCCACAGCATATGGTACGCGGAGAGATTCAGCTGCACACGATGATCGAGCAGCTGCGTCTTCAGGCCGACCTCGTAGTTGTCGAGCGAATCCGGCGCGTAGGTGGTTTGCACCTGGTACTGCGGATTGCCGTTCGCATCGGGAGCCACGTTCTTCTGCACGCGGTTGAAGGCACCCGGCCGGAATCCTTGCGAGTACGTGAAATACGCCATCATGTCACGGGAGATGTGCCACGTGACGTTGAAGCGACTCTTGAAGCCGTGGTAGCTGGAGCGGTAGTTCATCGGGAACATGCCGCCGCTGCACTGCCCGTTCGGAACGTCGACGCAGGAGCCGTTCGTTCCGTACTGGGAGCCGGTCTGGTACTCGGTGTAGTGGTAGAAGCGGGTTCCGGCCGTCAGCGTGAGGATCTTCGGAATCGCATCGAAGGAAACCGAGGTGAAGGCAGCGGTTTGCTTGTAGCCACGCTGGGAATCCTCGCCGAATGCCGTGTTGTCGGGGCGCACCGACGGATCCCAGGCCGGGGACCCGGGGGCCGGCCGCACGTTCGCGACGCACGGGGCTCCGCCAGCGAGTGCGGCGGAAAGATTCTGCGCCGTGCAAGACGGAATCGTCTTGTAATCGAAATTCATGTTGTCCTGGATCTGGAAGTCCTCGTAATACAGGCCGAACAGGCCATGAACCCGCCAGCGCGACGGGGTGCTGATGCGCAGCTCATGGCTCTGGTGCGTGTTGCGGACTCGATCGTTCCAGTAGCCAATCGGCGAGTAGCAGGTGGGCGTCGTGCCGGCCCCGAAGCCGGTGCCGCCCGAGCACTGGTAGTATCCGCCGCCGGCGCTGCGGGCATAGTTCGTGTAGTCTTCCTGCTGATGGATGTTGCGAACGGTGTAACCGCCCGTGTACACGACTTTGAGCAGATGATCGATGTCCCCCTTGACCGTCCAGGCGGTATTCTCCAGCCGGTCCGTGTCGTACGCGGGAGTGAATAGCGTGGCTTCCCACGGGCCGAGCGTCTGGCCTTCTGAGCCGATCGGATATTGAACGTCCTGTCCCTGGGCGTTCATGTCTTGATACATCTGCTCGATCAGCACGTTCCAGTCGTCGTTGATCTTGTACAGCGCGGAGGCCCTAAAGCCAGTGTAATCGACAGGATTCGTGGCGCGGCCTGCCAGTGCGTAGTTGTTGGCGACCGGGCTGCCGGGGACGGCGCAGTAGCCGGTCTTGGTGGGTAGTCCGTTGGCGCACAGACCATTGGCGCCCGGCTGGATGTTGAAGTAATGATTACCGGCATCGTTGTTGCTGCGGGTGAAGGTGCTGGCAACATTCGTGATGTAGCCGCCCTGATGATCGTCGTAGATGACGAAGCGGGCGGCGAGTCGATCGGTGATCAATGGCACGTTCAGGACCAGGTCGGCTGCGGCGTTGGGGTCGCCGTGAGCCGTTACGCCGTACGTCGCGCTGGCGTTGCCTGAGGTCTGATTCAAAACGGGCTTATTGGTGATGTAGCGCACCGCACCGGCTTCCGCGCCGCCGCCGAACAGTGTCCCCTGGGGGCCTTCGAGCACTTCGATGCGCTTCATGTCGACGAAGTAGATGTCCGCATTGCGACCCGGAAACGTCATGGCCTGGTTGTCCAGGTACAGCGCGACATTGGGGAAGGGCGCAATCGTGGCGCTCGACTGGTTGCCGGCATTGCCCGCCGAGAGGCCGCGCATGTAGATCTGGCCCTGACCTGGACCGTTCGAGGCAAGTTGGACGTTCGGCAGATATTGAATGACTTGGTCGATGGTTTGTACGTTCAGCTGCTTCAGCTGCTGACCGGTGATCGCCTGGATGGTGATCGGGACGCTCTGCAGGGATTGTCGTCGCCGTTGGGCGGTGACGGTGACTTCCTGGAGTACGTCTGGGTTCAGGCTTGCCGCATCGCTCGCGCCGGCCGGGCTGGGCTGGGGGGCTTCCGCGCCACGGGCGAGGCCGCTCAGAGCGTGCGAGCCCAGTGCGATCATCACGGCGAGCGTGACTTTGTGATTGATTTTCAAGTGTATATTCCCCGAACGTCCGATCTGAAATAGAGGATGGAGAGTTGGTGCAACTCGATGGCCGCGACTATAGGCAGCGCTGTGTGACGGTCCGGTGACGGATCGGTGTCACTTCTGTGCAGACGTCATCTGCAATGCACGAATGGGGCTAAAGAGAGGGGGGGCCGGTGACCGGTTGGGGTGTCGGGGTGTGTGAATTGGGGTATCCTTGGAAGTCGTTCCGCGGCAAAGATCATGTTGCGGCGTGTGATGGACGAGTTGCGCAGCTGATGCGGCATGTGCAGCGGCCGCACCCTGTAACCGACTGCCCGGGTCGTTGAACCAAGGGAGTGCTCGTTCAGATGTCCCAGAGCAGATCTGAGTCCGGCACCGCGACTGGTGTGCGCGACGCCTTTTTAGCGCAGGCAGGATTTTGCGAGCGGCTCGGCTCCCCGTTGACGGCCTTGCTCTGCCGCGTTCTGGCCGATGGAGTCGATTCGACGAACGAGCTCGAACGGTCGATCCTGGCGTGGCGAGGTGATCCGAGCCCATGCGCTGATTCGCTGCCGCTGCGCCTCGCTGGGGCGTTGCATGCGCTGGTGCGTGCTGGCCGGGTGCCTGCACTCGCCGCGCTCTACCCGCCGCACCCTCTTGCCGATCCGCCGCGGCTGCTCGCGGCGGTGCGCTCGGCACTGGGCGAGAACGGCGCTTTCGTACGGGAGTTCCTGCGTCATCCGCCGCAGACCAATGAAGTCGGCCGCGCCGCGCCGCTGGTGGCCGGTTGGTTGGAAATCGCAGCGCGCACCGGGTATCCGCTGAGCCTCTTTGAACTCGGCGCCAGCGCTGGGCTGAACGTCATTGCCGACCGGTATGCGTACCGGTTCGGCGACACGCCATGGCGGAGCGACACACCGGGTTCGGGCGCCCGTGCGGGCAGTGCGGAGGTGATGGTCGCCTGCGGCTGGAGCGGCCCTTTGCCACCGCTGGATGCACCACTGCTGATCCATTCACGCCGCGGCTGCGACCGTCACCCCTTGGACGTGACCGATCTGTCGCAGTGCGAGCGTTTAAAGGCCTATGTCTGGGCGGATCAACGCGAACGTCTTGAGCGCCTCGACGCTGCGATTGGCGCCATGCAGACGGCGCCGATCCGCGTCGAGGCCTGCGACGCGCAGCAATGGCTCGCGTCGGTTCTGCCGTCGGCGAGCGAGCCGTATGTCACGCGGGTCGTTTTTCACAGCATCTTCTGGAGCTATTTGGCCCCGGCTGCCCAGGAGCAGATCACGGCGTATGTGACGAGGATCGCTGCCGAGGCATCGATGGAGCGACCACTCGCCTGGCTGCGCCTGGAACTGCTCGGCCGCGATCAGCCCGCGGCGCTGCGTCTGACGCTTTGGCCGGGGGGGGCGGATGAGCTGCTTGCCCGAGTCCATCCGCACGGTGCCTGGGTCCACTGGGGAGAATGAAGCGTGGCTCGGCGTAGCGGGCCGCCACGCCGCACTCGGAGTATGGCGGGCCGCTGGAGGTCTCAGGGGGAAGCCGCGGCGGCCGGGCCGGCCTGTCGTGCGGGCGGCGTTCGGCTGTTGGTGGCCACCTCCCCGCCGCATTCGGGAAGGTCGACTGCGAGTCGGAGTGAGCCGGCTAGGGGTCGGCTCACGATGGCATGACACCGCAGAAGCGCTCGGCCCCGGTTCGCGCCCATCGGCCACAAGCGTCCCGCCACGCTGTCGGCAGCGCATTTGAGCCCCATCGCCACCGTTTGATGCGGCTCGAGGCGCTTCAGGCCTGGATCCTCGATCAGCAGGTCGGATTGCGGCGGCAGTGCCGCTCGGAACTCGGTCGGGTCGAGAGCGATGCGATTGACACCGGTCACGTTCGCGAGCGGTGGGGATCGAATAGTCCCCAAATCCCCCGTGGCTCCAGGGGGTATGCCGCATACCCCTCGCTGCGACCGGCTGCGACGATGACGCGCGTGTCCTATCCCACGGTGCATCTGCGACGGTGTACCCACCGGGGGCATTGATGGTGCCCGTCAGGGTCGCGGTTCATGCGGCGTATTCGGCAAGATCAGCATCTTGCGCAGCGGTGAACGAACCCGAATGCGGGCGGGACTCATTTGCTTCGTCTGCAGCGCCGGGGAGCCGCCGCCGGTGGGCGCAGGGCACACGCTGCTCGATGGATCGGCCATGTATGCGAGCGCCGCGCTCAAGATCGCTTCACTTGGATCACCGAGCGCATGAGAGAAATCATCGGCCACGGAGCAGCCGGGCAGCGTCACACCGGGGAAGGAAGCCGTGTTCTGCGGCGAGAAACCGTCACCGAAATCCCCGAATCCGCGCGCATTGACTCCCTTGAACTCTATGGAGAAGTACGTTGTACCGCAGTTGTCCTGCGGATAAAAACCATAGGGCTTGCCACAGGTCGTCGAGCCGAACTGATAGACCTCCACGCCGACGCCGCGCAAGCCATTGATGATCGCTTCGCTCGCCGAGCAAGTATCGGCGCTGGTGAGTACGTAAACGCTTGACAAATTGAGTGTCGGTAGCGCCTGTCCGGCGGTGACCGAGTAACCTTGCGTCGTGTCAAGAAACGGCAGTGGCGTGATCGCGGTGCCGGTGATGGGGTTAGTCGTGGGATACTGGTTGTTGAAGTTCTGCACGTAGAACGTCTCGCCGGCGGTCTGTGTCGGACCGGCGATCATGTAAGCGAGCTCGCTAGCCAATCCGAGTAATCCGCCGCCGTTGTAGCGCAAATCCAGCACCAGGTGGCTGATACCGTCCGCCTTGAGCGTGTTGATGGCCTGAATCAATTCGGACTCGGCCGACATGTCGACCTGATCGTTGTACAGAATGTAGCCGACCGTGCCGGCGGGAGTGGCCAGCGTCTTGACCAGGAGCACAGGTTGGTCGGTGATGTTCTGCGCCTGCATCGTGAACGTGCGTGGGGTGCTCGAACCTGGATCGAGTACCGTGAAGCTGTGCGTTTCACCGTCTTTCGTCGGGATAAGTCCCGCATTGATGGTGTTGATATCGCTCGCCGTGTTGCCGTTGACCACATCCACACCGTCGACGGTGAGCAATTGCGCCCCGCGCACCAGATTGGCCGGCGCGCTCGCCGCCGGCGTGCCCGGTTCAGTGTAGGCGACCATGATCTTGCGCGGCGGGGCGGCGTTCACTACGGCCCATTGAACGCCATAGCCGACAGACGTGCCCTGTTCCATGGCCTCCCAGGTTGCGGTGGGATATGAGAAGTGGAATCGGTCTTTCGGCGCGCCGCTGGCGTCCGTCTGAGAGGTCTTCATCAGATCGAAATACTGGGCGGTACTGTACAGCCCCGGGTCGAGATCCGGCACCTCGCTGTACCAATAGTAGAGCGCATGTGTCCAGGAGCGCAGCCAGTTATTCTGATCGGTGACCGTTCCGGGTACATCGGGATAAGTCTTGCCCGTGTAGGGATCGGTACCGGTGCGCGGAACGGCGCAGCGCTCGGCATAGTCGGAGACCGGTGGATAGATTCCAGGGGTCCAGCCGTCCGAACTCGTGGCAGTAGTGCTGTGCGAGGCAGAGGCGGCACTCGCCTGTGTGCCACCACCGCCGCCACAGCCGGCGAGCATGAGTAGGGCGGCGCCGACCAGAAATCCGCGCAGTGCGTGTCCTGAACGCATCATGGCTCCCTTATTCTTCGCTTTGCCGACGTCAGCCTCATGGCCGATTGCCCTGAACTATACCATTGCTGTGTTCGCCGCCGCACGTCGCGCGAAGCATGGAATGACCGCGCATGCAGAGCGCAACGAGGGTGTGCACCCGTTCAGAGTCGTGCCAATGCGTATGCCGCTAGGCCGAATAACATCGCCGAAGGTGCACCGCGGTGCCGGCCGGGTGGCCGCTACCGCCGCTCGGGCGGCAGACCGAGGCGTAGCGCAATCGGAGCGGTTCGAACGCCCGTTGCACGACCCATGTGGCACGCATACCGAAGCGGGAGTATTCGGACGTCATTCTGACCAACCAGAGGATGACCCGATCCACAACGGCCTCGCGGCGGATGCCGGGGTCAGTCGGCGCATTTGCGCGGTGCACAGGCAGATTCCGAGGGGTGACATTAATTTCGCCCGCGCCCCTTGTGTCAGTGCGGAACAATGCCGTCCCGTTCGCGCGGCTGCCGCGGGAGCCCTGCGGTGCCTGCGATCGGCGCAGCTTCCGCGGTGTGCCGCGAGCGCGTCGGAGGTTCCTCAGCCGCGGAGTTCTTTACTCAGGCGCGGTTGCCTCGGGGTAGAGCATGCTAGGGCACCTTCGGTGCGGGTAGTCCGAGCTTGCGATACAACATAGTGCGGAAGCGCCGGATTCGCGCCGCATTGCGCCCGACGTCGCTTCCCCCGATGCGCGATTCGGAGCGGATGTCCAGGCGCGTTCCGTCCGGCTGCGGCTCGATCCGGATCACCACGTCGTCCGTGAACCCGAACCACAGCGTCGTACTGCTCGCCTCGATGATTCCGGTGTGCGGATGTTGCGAGTCGAGTGTCCAGCCCATGCTCCTCACGGTGCTCAGCGCCGCGGCGAAGACCGTAGCGGGGGGCTTCTGAAAGATCATCGGCCGAATGTCCGGATACGCCTGGTGCTGCAACGCCGCGATCCGAGATCCTCCGTAAACCGGTGAATTCGCAGCATGCGCCGCGGTACGCAGAGCGATCACGTCGGGTAGGAACTGAGGCGGGTTGTGCGTGTCGGTCGTGATGTCGTGAATGGCCGGGACCGATTCGGCCTTCTTCAGCCACAGGTAGGGGACGCCCCAGGCGACGGCCCCCAACACGAGGGCGAGAACGCTCAATGCGATGGGTCGGACCGAGGCTCTCGAGACGGCGCACCAGAGGAGTGCGAGCAGCGCAAGCGCCACGGCCGCCATGCCACCGAACGCGCCGTAACGAATGAGTCCGAAGGCTGCCCCGAGTCCGACCGCGCGCAGCCGGTACAGCGGCCCGGGCAGGATGATGGCGAGGAGGGCCAGTACGGCGAGACCGAGGACCAGCGGGATCACCCGACGCAGGTTCCGCCCCAGGGGTGTCGATGGACGACCCGCTGATGTGTCCCGAGTGCCCCCGGAGAGATTACTGCTCATGCCCACTCCTGCCCGTGATGTATGGGGTCATTGTTCGAGGGTCGGCCGGCGCCTGAGCGGCCCTCCCCGGCCGAGGAAGGTCACGCTTGAGGATCGGCCCGATGGCTCCGCTGCAGCCGCCCGCCGCGCACCCGCCCGTTGACCGGCCGATGGACGCACAGCGTAGGGCTGATCATGGCCCTGTCGCACGCGGGCCGCAACCGTCGGGTGCGGGTTCGTAACGACCCGTGCCGTCCGGCTCCGCTAAAACCCGTCACGCGGTGCGCGTTGCACCGACGCGCCGACGTGCCGCAGCGGTGGCATCGAACACTTTGAGTCCTCCCGGAGCGGGTGTACGGGGAGGCGAGCACGTATCGTCGTGCTGCACGAACGGTCTATCGCAATTTCCATCGACGGGGAGCATCGGCCATTGAGCACCTTGCATAGTGCTCGCCTTTGTCGCCGCCGGGGAATACCGGCCGGCGAGTCGCCGTGGGGAAGGAGATCACTGTGAAGCGAAAATCGATGTATTCGGTATGGGTCGTGGCGCTCCTTGGGCTCAGCGGTGCAGCAGGCGCTGCCGGCCTAATCCCGCAGCCCAACGCCGATGCGGTGCCGTATGCGACCCAGGCCGACCCGGAAACCTTGGTGTTGGATGCGCGGATGGCCGCACGCGGCATTGCAATCTCAACGCTGCACATTCCCGTACGGCCGGGTCCGTTTACGTTCGTCTATCCGAAATGGATTCCAGGCTACCACTCGCCGGCCGGTGTGCTGGCGGATATCTCTCAGCTCACGGTCAGTGCCGGCGGGCAGGCGCTCACCTGGCGGCGTGACAAGGTCGACATGTATGCCTTTCACGTGACGGTGCCCGCCGGGGTGCGCTCGATCAGAGTGCAATTCACCATGTTGTTGAATGGCGGCACGAGCAAGCGGGCGACGCCGGACCTCGCCACCATTTGCTGGACACGGGCGTTTTTCTATCAAAACGACATCAATTACCACGACTATTATCTGCGGGCGAGCATCATCCTGCCGAAGGGATGGGGATACGGCACCGCGCTCACGACGGTGAGTCGGGTGGGGCAGCGAGTCAATTTTGCCGAGGAGCCCTTGACCTATGTCGGGGACTCACCGCTGTTCATGGGGCGCTACTACCGCAAAGTGCAATTGTGGCATCAGGGCAGTGCGCATATGTGGCTCGACATGTTTGCCGATGCCCCGCAGGAACTCGATGTGCCTGCCAAGTTGCTGGCTGCATACCAGCGCCTGCCGGATGAGGCGTTCGCATTGTACGGCTCGCGGCACTGGTACAACTATCACGCACTGCTCGCGATGTCGAATCAGATCAGTTACGACGGGATTGAGCATCACCAGTCGAGTGACGATCGCGCCGCGGCGGATTTCATGACCGATCCTGACCAGCAACTGATCGGTGGGGATCTCGTTCCGCATGAGTTTTCGCACTCCTGGAACGGCAAATACCGCCGGCCGTGGGACCTGATCACGGATAACTACCAAATTCCACAGCGCACGGATCTGCTCTGGGTGTACGAGGGCATGAATCAGTATCTGGGCGATCTGCTCTCGTTTCGCAGTGGCATTCGCCAGCCGAGCGAGTACCCGCAGTACCTGGCGATGATTTACAACGAAATGGCCACCGAGCCGGGTCGGGACACGGAGCCGTTGATCGATCTGACGACCGGTGCGCCGTATTTCTACATGA
>JAJZFQ010000139.1 GCA_021805275.1 Pseudomonadota bacterium | reverse complement strand
CGCATGCGCTCCCCGACCAACCCCGAGAGCGGCCCGCGCTCGGCGATCACCTGCAGCGCCACCAGCCAGGGGATCATGCCGCTGTCACAGTAGGAGAAGGCGCGAAAGTAATGGTGCGCGCTCATCTCCCCGCCGTAGATGCCATCCACCTCGCGCATCTTCTGCTTGATGAACGCATGTCCCGAGCGACACAACACCGGCTCGCCGCCGTGTTCGCGCACGATGTCGATGGTGTTCCAGGTCAGGCGCGGATCGTGCACGATGCGCCCGCCGCGCTCGCGCTTCAAGAACACCTCGGCGAGCAGACCGACCAGGTAGTACCCCTCGATGAAGGTCCCGTGCTCGTCGAAGAAGAAGCAGCGGTCGTAATCGCCGTCCCAGGCGAGCCCGACGTCCGCCCCGCTGGTGCGCACGAGCTCGGCGGTGGCCGCGCGGTTCTCCTCGAGCATCGGGTTGGGAATGCCGTTCGGAAAGGTGCCATCGGGCGTGTGGTTGATCTTCACGAACTCGAACGGCAGATGGGGCTCGAGCGCATCGATCGCGAGCCCCGCGCCGCCATTGCCGGGGTTCACCACCACCTTGAGCTTGCGCAATTTGCGCTGATCGACGTAACCGAGCAGGTGCTCGATGTAGCGCTCGCGGATCTCCAGCGCGCGCTCACGACCGGGCGTGGCCGCCTTGCCCGGCAGATCGCCGGCGGCAATCCTGTCGCGCATCTCGTTCAGTCCGGTGTCGGAGCTCACCGGGCGCGCCTCGCCGCGCACGAACTTCATGCCGTTGTAATCGGACGGGTTGTGGCTGGCGGTGACCATGATGCCGCCGTCCAACTGGTAGGCGAAGGTCGAGAAGTACGCCGCCTCGGTTCCCCAGAGTCCGATGTCGAGCGCATCGGCGCCGCAGTCGGTGAGCCCGCGCCGCACCGCGGCGGCGAGCGCAGGGCTGGTGAGGCGGATGTCGTAGCCGACGGCCACCTGCTGCGGCTTGACCAGCGCGCAGTATGCCCGGGCGATGTCGTACGCCAGGGACTCGTTGATTTCATCGGGAATGCGGCCGCGGATGTCGTAGGCCTTGAAGGCGTTGAGATTCGGCATGCGTACTCCTGCGCGAGAGTCGCCAAGGATTGCAGGAGCCGGCAGCAAGGGCAACCCCCGTGGTGAACCGCAGTGGACCGCGGTGAAGCGAAATGCGCTCCGCGCGTGCTCCGCGTAGACTGGCCTTTGGTTCGCGTCTTGCCCGGTGAGGTCCGCCATGAGCGAAGAATCGAGCAGCCGCAGCGATGCGCGGCCCCAGCGCCACCGCATCAGCATCGCGGACTACCACCGCATGGGCGAGCTCGGCCTGCTCGGCGCCGATGCCCCGCTCGAGCTGATCGAGGGGGCGATTTTCGACCTCGCCCCGGCAAGCCACGCGCACCGCTCGACGGTGCGACGGCTCGAGGAGCGGCTGCGCGTCGCGGTGCACGGCCAGGCGAGCGTACTGTGCCACGCGCCGATGCGCTTCGGTGCCGATTCGGAGCCCGCCCCGGACCTCGCGGTGCTGCGAGCGGGCCGCGACGGCGTACATCCCCGGCAGCCCTCGGCGGCGGACGCACTGCTGGTGATCGAGATCAGCGAGGCCACCTGGCATTACGACCACGACACCAAGGTGCCCTGCTACGGCCGGCACGGCATCCCGGAGGTCTGGCTGCTCGACCTGACGAGCGCGACCGTGCATTTCTTCCGCGCACTCACCGCCGGGCGCTACGCCGAGGAGTCGGTCACCGAGCATCCGGGCGTGACCTTCCTGCCGGGCCTGACGGATGCGGCGGTGGACCTCGCCGGGCTCTTCCCGGGCGCCTGAGGCGCTCGGCGCCGGGCGTGACCGGCGCTGGAACCGGCCGGCGCGGGGCGCATCGGGTATCCTGGGCGCCCCCGAATCCGGACCCGAGACCGCAATGCTCAAGACTCTGCTTCAGGCCAAGCTCCATCGCGTATGCGTGACCGAGGCGGACCTCCACTACGAGGGTTCCTGCGGGATCGACGAGGCGCTGCTCGAGGCCTCGGGCATCCTCGAGTTCCAGTACCTGGAGCTCTACAACGTCAACAACGGGGAGCGGTTCTCGACCTATGCGCTCCGTGCCCCGCGCGGCAGCGGCATCATCAGCTTGAACGGAGCCGCCGCACGGCGGGCCATGGTGGGCGATCTGCTGATCATCTGCGCGTATGCGCAGTACGCGGAGGCCGAACTCGCCGCCTACCGCCCGGTGGTGGTGCTGGTCGATGAGCACAATCGGCCCAGGCCGGCGGGGCTGAAGGCGCATTCGACGGCGGCCTGAGCGGACGGCGAACGCCTGAGCCGGAGTCTCGGGCGGCGAGCCGTGCGAAGGACGGGCGAGAGTCGCTCGCCGTCTGCGCTGTGCCGCGAGGGAGATGCAGGTCATAGCGCTCGCTTCGCCGCCCTCGTGCAGATCCGGTGCCGGGGACCGCGCCGAGCGTCCGCGCCCGGTTTAAGGTCACGAGGCTCAGAGCGAAGATCGGTCCTGCTGTGCACAGAGTGGCCGCGGACATACGGATCTGCCGTACCGCTCGCACGACGCCGTGGCGGACGACGGCATAACGCAAGTCCGCCATGGCCCTTGCACTCCAGCACCGGGAGGCGATTCGCGCCACGGTGCACCCGGACATCCACCCGAGCCGCAACCGCTGCAGCTCGCAGACCCGATCCCTCGCCGCATCAACGCAGGCCAGACTGAACACTCGCCGCCGTCGGCTGAGCGAGTCAGAACCCCTGGAGCAGCAGATCGACGGCGGCAACCACCTCATCCCGTCGATCATTCACGTTCAGAACAGGTCTTTTCAGCATCTGCACGGATACCGCGGCCATCTGTTGGGTGAACATCAGATAGGTCGCCTCCTCAAGCTTAAAAATCGGGTTCAGCGCCTTGATGTGGGTCGGCGCGATGTCAGATCGTACCAGCGGAATCACCAGACGGCTGTTCAGGCGGCTCATCAGGTCTGCTTGAACATCGAGC
>JAJZFQ010000235.1 GCA_021805275.1 Pseudomonadota bacterium | reverse complement strand
AGTCGCTGCGATCGGCTGCCGCGCGTGCAGTCGGAACTCATGGCGCGTGCGCGCCGCGCACCGCTCGCGGAGCGGACCTGCCGCGCGTGTCGGGGCGCGCCTGCGCCGGGGTGTTCCTCGCCCTCGCGGTGGCGCTGCCGGCGCTCGCCGTGGCGCAGTCCTCGCCGTTTCTCACCGGCGCCACTGCGCTGGAGAGCAACATTTTGGCGTGGCTCACGCCCATCGCCATCATCCTGGTGATGCTGCTCGGCGCGATGGCGATGGCCAATCGGATTTCCTGGGGCTGGTGCATCGGGGCCATCCTCGGAATTGCCATCGCTTTCGGCGCCCCGCAGATCGTCAGCTGGGTGCGCGGGATGTTCGGCGTCTGAGGGTGCAAGAACATGAACCTGCGCAACCGGCCGCTGTGCGCCGATCCGCTGTTCCTCGGCGCGACCCGTCCGCCGATGCGCTGGGGCGTCACGTACAGCGCACTGTTGTTCAACCTCGTGTTCACCCTCGAGGCCTTTCTGCTCACCCGCAATCTCCTGACGCTGCTGCTTGCGCTGCCAATCCATGCGCTGAGCGCGTTGCTGTGCGCGCGCGATGCCCGCTACTTCGACCTGCTGTTGCTCGCGGCGCGGACCGCTATCCCGAGCGCGCTCGGCAACCGGCGGGTCTGGGGGGCGGCGAGTTACTCGCCCCTGGTGCTCGATCTGCCGGACCGCGCCGGTCGGCGCCGCCGCCCGGCCGCCTGCGCCGCCGGGGTGTCCCGGGAGCGGCGCGCATGATGAGGCGCACGCCGGGTGCGCTGCGGCGCGAGATCGGACTCGAGCGCTACATTCCGTACCAGGCGCACGTGGCGCCCGCGGTACTGAGGACCCGCGAGGGCGATTATCTGCAGATCTTGCGTCTGGCCGGGCAGAGCTTCGAGAGCGCCGACGCCGAGCAGATCAATGGGTGGCATGAGCGCCTGAACGTGCTGTGGCGCAACCTCGCCGAGCCCGGCGTGGCGCTCTGGACCCACGTGGTGCGCCGCCGTGCGCCCCTGGCGGCACTCGCGCACACCCCGGATCCATTCGCCGACCGGCTGCTCGGGCGTTACCTGCAGCGCCTGAGCGCCGAGCGGTTGATGGTGAACGAACTCTACGTGTCGGTGTTGTACCGGCCGGCACCGGGCCGCGCGCAGCGGATGCTCGCGCGAGTACTCGAACGGACTCGCCCGGCCGATCAGGCGCACGAGCTCGCCGAGGCGCTGGAAGCCTGCGCCCGTCTCGCCCGGACGTTGTGCGCATCGCTGGCGCGCTACGAGCCGCACCTGCTCGGCTGCTACCGCGAATCGGAGCGCTGGTACTCCGAGCCGCTGGAATTTCTCGCGCAGCTGATCGACGGGGAGCGCCGCTGCGTGCCGTTGCCGCGTGGCCCGCTCGATGCGGCGCTCGGCACCTCGCGGGTGTTCTTCGGCAATGAGCTCATCGAGTACCGGCCGCTCAGTGCGCGCCGTGTCGGGGCGATGCTCGGCATCAAGGAATACCCGACGCCGAGCGTTCCGGGGATGTTGGATGCGCTGCTCGCCGCGCCGTTCGCCTTCGTGCTCACCCAATCGTTCGTGTTTCTCTCCAAGGCCAGCGGCCAACAGCTGCTCAGCCGGCAGATCACCCGCATGGCGAACGCCGGGGACTTCGCGCGCTCGCAGGCCGAGGAACTCACCGAGGCGCTCGATGCGCTGACCAGCAACGAGTTCGTCATGGGCGAGCATCACTTCTCGCTGCAGATCCTCGCGGATCTCGACGGACCGGCCGGCGCCGCCGCAGAGCGTGGTCTGGATACGTTCCATCAGCACCTCGCCCGCGCTCGTGCGCTGCTCGCCGACACCGGCATGACCGTGGCGCGCGAAGACCTCGCGCTGGAGGCGGCCTTCTGGGCGCAGTTGCCCGGCAATTTCGCGCTGCGGCCCCGCCTGGCGCCCGTCACGTCGCGCAACTTCTGCGCCTTAGCGCCATTTCACAACTTCCCGGCCGGCCACGCCGTGGGCAACCACTGGGGCGAGTCGCTCGCGATCCTGCAGACCCGCGCGCACTCGGCATTTCACTTCTCGCTGCATGCGGCCGCCGGCGAGGGCGCGCGTCGCGATACCGGGCACACGTTCATCTGCGGGCCGACCGGATCGGGTAAAACGGCGCTGATCGGGTTTCTCGTGACGTTGCTGACCGGCCGCGAGGCCACCCAGGTGATTCTCGACAAGGACCGCGGCCTGGAGATCCTGGTGCGCGCCCTCGGCGGGACTTACCTGCCGCTGCGCAGTGGTGCCCCGAGCGGGTTCAACCCGCTGCAGCTCGCCCCGAGCGCGGCCAATGTGCAGTTTCTGCACGAGTGGCTGGAGCTGCTCGCGCGCCCGCCGCTCGGCGCGGCGCTCTCGGTCCGTGAGCTGAAGGATCTCGATCAGGCGCTGCGCGGCACACTTGCGCTCGACCCGCCGGCGCGGCGCCTGTCACGGCTGCTCGAATTTCTGGATGCGACCGAGCCGGAGGGTGTGCATGGCCGGCTCGCGCGCTGGTGCGAGAGCGTCGGCGGGGAGTACGCGTGGGTGTTCGACAATCCGGCCGATCAGATCGCCGAGCGGCTCGCCAGCGCGCGGCTGTTCGGCTTCGACATCACCGAGTTTCTCGACCAGGAGCGCTGCCGTGCGCCGATCTCGCTGTACCTGCTGCATCTGGTGCGCGGGCTGCTCGACGGGCGGCGCGTGGTGTGCTGGCTGGATGAGTTCTGGCGGCTCCTCGAGGATCCGGTCTTCGAGAAATTCGCCAAGGACGGACCGAAGACCTGGCGCAAGCTCAACGGCGTGATGGTGCTCGCCACCCAAAGCGCGAGCGACGTGCTCGCCAGTCGCATCAGCCGCACGATCATCGAGCAGACCCCGACCAAGATCTTCTTCCCGAACCCGAGCGCCTTCGGCGAGGAGCTGCTCGAGGGATTCGCGCTGTCGGGACGGGAGTTCGCCCTGATCAAGGACGAACTCGCCCCGGGCGCACGTGCCTTCCTCGTCAAGCAGGGCCCGCAGAGCGTGGTCTGCAGACTGGAGCTCAGCGGACTTGAGGCCGAAGTGCAGGTGCTCTCGGCGCGGGCAGCCGGACTGCGCCGTCTCGAGCGGCTGCTGCGCGAGCGCGGTACGCCGCCCGAGGCATGGCTGGAGGCGTTTCTCGCCGAACCGGACACCGAGTGACCGAGCGGAGCAGTGTCATGAAATCAATGCGTTGGATCGGGTGCATCGGGGCGGTGTTCGCGGCGGTGGCGCCTGTGGCACACGCCCAGTGGGCGGTGATCGACGTGGCGGCCGTCGCTCGTCTGAGCGCGGAGCTGAGGACGCTCGAGCAGTCGCTGAGCACTCAACAGCAGCAGTTCTTGGCCGCCGAGGCGCAGCTGCGCGGTATGAGCGGCACGCGCGGTATGCAGGATCTGCTCGGCGGCATCCGCCGCAATTACCTGCCGCAGAACTGGGTGCAGTTGCGCGCGGCGGCCGAGGGCCGTCCCGCAAGCTACCCGGGACTCGCCTCCGCGGTGAGCGCGGCGATTGCCGCACATGCCTATCTCAGTCCCGGACAGCTGCAGAGTCTCTCCCCGAGCGCCCAGCAGCAGCTCGCCGCCAACCGGCGCACCGCCGCGTTGCTCGAGGCGATTTCAGCCTCCGCGCTGAGTGACGCCAGTGCCAGGTTCTCTGGCCTGAAGCAGCTGATTGCCACCATCGGCACCGCTCAGGATCAGAAATCGATCCTCGATCTGACGGCGCGGATCGGCGCCGAGCAGACCATGCTCGAGAACGAGCAGACCAAGCTGCGCGTGCTGTTCGCCGCCGCGCAGGCCGAGCAGTGGGCCGATCACGAGCGCGAGCGCGAAGCGGCCATCGCGGCCCAGGGCGACTTCGCCACGCGGTTCCGTCCGACGCCCTGAGGGCGGCGCGGCGGCGGACAGATCCGGGCGGTTCGGGGCAACGGTCATGGGATTCTTCGCGACTTTCTGGAATTGGCTGAACGGCGCGCTGTCGAGTTACATCGGCGCGACCACGGTGCGCGTGGCGGATCTTCTCGAGCCGGCGCTCATCGCGCTCGCAACCGTGTACGTCATGGGCTGGGGGTACCTGTTGCTGAGCGGACGGATCCGCGAGCCCCTCGGCGATGGCCTGCGGCGCATTGCGGTTCTGGCCGTGGTGCTCGGTGTGAGCGTGCACCTGTGGCTGTACAACACCTTGATCGTCGACACCTTCTACCGGGCGCCCTCCCAGTTTGCGGCCGAACTCCTCGGGGCGGCCTACCCGGTGCAGACTCTCGATGCGATCTGGAACGCCGGCGGGGAGGTCGCGGGCCGACTGTTCAATCAGGGCAGCGTCTGGCGCGGTGATGTGGGGTTTTATCTGGCCGGCGCGGTGGTGTGGGTGCTGGTCGGACTGCTGTGCGTCTACACGATGTTCTTACTGGCGCTCTCGAGCATCGCCCTTTCCGTACTGCTTGCGCTCGGTCCGTTATTCATCGCGACGCTGCTGTTCGACGGCACGCGTCGCCTGTTCACGGCGTGGCTTGCCCAACTGACCAATTACGCGCTGATCAGCATCCTCACCGTCATGGTCGCCGCCCTGCTGCTGCATCTGGTGCAGCGCTATGCCGCCCAGACCGCCGCGCTCGGTACCGCGATCGACACGGTCGATGCGCTGGATTTTCTGCTCGCGACGGTCCTGGTGTTCCTGTTCATGCGTCAGGTGATGCCGATCGCCGCCGGACTCTCCGGGGGGATCGCGCTCAGTACCTTTGGACTGATGAGCCGCACGATGCGCACGGCGGCCAGCCCGTTCGTCGCCGGCGCCAGTTACGTCGCGCCCGCGGCCGCCGGTGCCGCCGTGGCGCTGAGTGGCGCGGCGCGAGCGCGGCTGCGCCGCGGTGACGCGGCGCAGCTGGGCGAGGGGGACTGAATGGTGAACCGCGGGGCGTTGCGGAGGCGATCATGAGAATCCTGGGCACGATGTGTCTGATGGGGCTGCTGGCCGGGTGCGCGTCCGGACCGCACTGTTCCGGGCGCCTGGTGCCGATCAACCGGCCGCTGGCGGTGCGGCGGCGCACCGGTGCGAGCGCATCGGGATCGGCGATCGCACCGCGTACCGAGCGGAGTCACCGGCTATGAATGCCGAGCCGTCGCTGCGCGGATATCTCGAGGAGGCCGTCACCTGGGACACCGAGCGCGCGCTGCAGGCGCAGCGTAGCGCGCGCCGCGCATGGCGTGTCGCCGCCGGAGCCTGTCTGTGCGTGCTCGCACTTGCGCTGGCGATCGCCGCCCTGCTGCCGCTGAAGCGCATCGAGCCGTACCTCATCCGGGTCGATGACCGTACGGGCGCGGTCGAGGTGGTACCGCCGTACCGGGGCGGGAGCACGTTCGGCAAGACGATCGCGCGCTACTTCCTGATGCGCTACATCTCGGTCTGCGAGCGCTTTGATTATGCCCTCGCCGCGGCCGACTACCGGCACTGCGGTGTGTTCAACTCCGCTCGGCTGAATGAGGCGCTGTACGCGCACTGGGCGCGGGGCAATCCGCGCTCCCCGCTCAACATCCATCGCGACGGCAGCAGCGTGGGTGTGCGCATCCAGGCGGTGAGTTTCCTCGGGCGCGCCCGCGGCGGCGGCCATCTGGCGCAGGTGCGCTTTGAGCGCATCACCCGTCAACCGGGCGGCACGGTGCGCAGCCGCCGGCAGTGGATCGCGACGCTCGGCTATCGGTTCACGGGTGCCCCGGCGCGCGCCGCCGCACGCCGCTGGAACCCGCTGGGATTCGAGGTCACGGCCCTGGAGCTCGAGCGCGACGCGCTGGG
This sequence comes from Pseudomonadota bacterium, assembly GCA_021805275.1. The sequence continues at coordinate 6,540 of JAJZFQ010000235.1, read as the reverse complement.
CTCGGCGCGCCCTGCGCCGCAGCGGCGGGTACGCCCGTGAGCGCTCCACGATCGGCGCTGATGGTCTGTGGGCTCCTGGCACTGCTCGCCGCCGAGCAGCCTGGCGCCGCGGCCGAGGCCCACGGCTCCACTGACCTCGCGCACGCTTCGCTCGGCACGAGCCCCGCACCGCAGATCCGCTACGCGCGCTATGCGGCCAACCGGGTCTATCACCTGCACGGGGTGGCCGGGTACGAGATCGACCTGCAATTCGCCCCGGGGGAGCGGTTCCGTGGACTGGGGGTGGGTGATGCGAAGGCGCTGCGGGTCGCCGCACTCTCGAATCACCTGTTCATCAAACCGCGCGCCGCGCATGTGGCGACGGATCTGACGGTCCTCACCAACCGCCGCACGTACGTGTTCAGCTATCGCACCGGCGCTGCGGCGCCAAGCGCCGCGAAGAGGCGACTCTATGCATTGCGGTTCGTCTATCCGCCGCGGCGCGTACGCGCCGCGGCGGCACGCCGACAGCGTTCGCTCATCGCTCGGGATCTCTCCCGCGCCGAACATGCGCCGGCCCGCAACACCGATTACTGGTATTGCGGGCCGCGCACGTTGCGGCCCACCGCCGCGTGGGACGACGGAGTCGAGACCCACCTGGTCTTTCCGTCCCGCGAGCCGCTGCCGGCGGTGTTCGTGCGCAACGCCGATGGCAGCGACTCGGTCGTCAACTTCGACATGCGCGGCAATCAAATGGTGATTCACCGCATTGCCCAGCGGTTCATCCTCCGGCGCGGCCGGCTCACCGGCTGCATCGTGAACCGGGGATTTTCCGGGTCGGGCCACCGGCTGCGCTCCGGGACGATCTCCCCGCAGGTGTGGCGCGTGACGCGAGGTGCGCGGCGAACCGCGAGCAGACGCGAAGGAGAGCGCTGATGCGTCGGTTATGGTTTGGCGCGCTGCGCGCCCGCGGCGCAGCGACGGCCGGGCGCAGCGCGGCGGAGCGCGAGCAGGCATCGGCCGAAGAGCGCGGCACGCTGAGCGGTGAACGGGGTCCGACGTTCGTGCTTCGCACGCGCTCCCTGCAAGCGCGCATCAATGCGCTGCTGGCAGCGACATTGGCCATTGGAGTCGCCGGAGCGATGTTGACGTGGTACTACAGCCGCGTGCTGCACGAGCAGACCGGCCGGTCGGCGCGGCACGGGGCGTTGCGTCATGCGGATCCGATCGGCGCCCCGCCACCGCTCGGGGTCATCCCGCCGCCCCGAGCGCTCAGGCCGGCAGGTCAGCACCGCGGCAAAGCGCACGCGCCGTCGATACCGCTCGCGGAGCTGGCGCGCTGGCCACTCGTGCAGCCGCGCCAGCCCTCTTGGGGACCTGCGCCAGTGAGCCCGCCGCGTGGGCCGGCCGCGCGCGATCGCCGATTCGCAGGCGCGGTGCTCATCGCGCCCCGGGTCTCATCCCGTGCCGGTGCCGGGCGCGCGGTGGGGCGAGGCACCCACGGGCCGCTGCTCGCCGCTGCGCGCGGCGAGCGCTCTGGCTCGCGGCTGCATGCGCTGCTGCGTCCGACGCGCATGAGCGCGACACGGGCGCACTTGCTGGCGCAACAGCGGCTGCTGCTCGCCAAGGGGACATTCATCGACTGCACCCTGGAGACGGCGATCGACTCGACGTTACCCGGTATGACCCTGTGCATCACCTCGACGGATACCTTCAGTGCCGATGGCACGGTGGTGTTGCTGCCGCGCGGGACGCTGCTGATCGGGCAGACCCGCGGCGAGGTGCGCCAGGGCATGGCGCGGGTGTTCGTCATCTGGATGCAGGCGCGCACTCCGGCGGGTATCACCGTGCGCTTGGACTCCCCGGCGACCGATGCCCTGGGGCGCTCCGGATTGACCGGCACGGTCGATCAGCACTTCTGGCAGCGCTTTGGCGCGGCGCTGTTGGTCTCGACGATCTCCGGTCTCCTCCAGTCGCAGGTGCAACGGTCCGCAAACGCCGTGATCCTCGATCCGAGCGCCAGCGAGAATGTGCTCACCGACACGCTGCGCGGGAGCGAAGACATTCCCCCGACCATCAAGGTCCCCAACGGGCAGCGCATCGAGGTGCTGGTCGCGCGGGACGTGGACTTCAGGTCAGTGTATGCACTGCGCGCACACTGAGCCGCCGTCCGCGCAGCCCGACGGCGGTCCGAGCGGCTCGGCGCTGCAGCTGACGCTGCGCGTGCTTGAGCCGCTCCTGGGGCGGCCGGGTCTGACGGAGTTGTGCATCAATCGGCCGGGGGAGGCCTTTCTCGAGACCGGCGCGGGGTGGAGCTGTGAGCCGCTGCCGGCGGCGGATTTCGAGTGGTGCCGGCGCTTCGCGAAATTGGTGGCGCACCATACGCATCAGCGCATCGATGAGTCGCATCCGCTCCTGTGCGGTGCGCTGCCGGGGGGCGAGCGGGTGCAGATCGCCATGCCGCCGGTGACCTTGACGGGATTCGTTGCCGTCAATATCCGCCGTCCTGCGCCCACGGTGTGGAGCATCGATGCGCTCTCCGCGCAGGGGGCGCTGCGCGAGACACGCGTGGCCCGGCGGCCCGGTGATGCCGTCGAGAGCGAACTGCGCGCGCTGCTCGACTCGCATCGCTACGAGGCGTTTCTGCGTCTTGCCGTGCACAGCCGGTGCAACATCATCGTGTCCGGCCCCACCGGCTCGGGTAAGACGACCTGGACCAAGGCGCTGATCGCGGAGATCCCGGTCGAGGAGCGGTTGATCACCATCGAGGATGCACCGGAGCTGAAGCTCGATGCGCATCCGAATCACGTGCGTCTCTTCTACAGCAAGGACGATCAGGGACTCTCGCGCGTCTCCCCGAAGCAGCTGCTCGAGGCGTGTCTGCGCATGAAGCCCGATCGCGTCCTGCTCGCCGAGCTGCGCGCCGAGGAGGCGTTCGACTATCTGCGCAATGTCAACTCCGGGCATCCGGGCTCGATCACGAGCGTGCACGCCTCGAGCGCCGAGCTCGCCTTCGAGCAGCTGGTGCTGCTGATCAAACAACATCCGGCCGGGCGAGCGCTGGCGCGGCGCGACATTCACAGCCTGCTGCGCACGGTGGTGGATGTCGTGATCCAATGCGGTCTCGACCACCAGCGTCGCACGGTGCGGGAGATCTGGTTCCGGCCCGCCTGTGCGCCGCCGGGCCGCGCGTTCAAGAGCGGTTGTGCGCGCCACGAGGCGCGCGCTCGGCGTGCACGGATCGGCCCACCGGCGTGCAGCTGATGATCAGTGCGCAAGTCATTGACCGCCTGACGCACGGCTGGACGGGTCTCGGGATCGCCTACGGCAGCGTCCAGGCGCCGATGTGGGTGGCGCTGGCGCAGTCGCGCGCGGCGCTCGAGCGCTGGGTCGCCTCACCGCTGCTCGCCGGTGCGGTCACGGCCGGCGTTGGCGTGGCGAGCGCGCTGGCACTTTCGCGGTGGCACGCCGGAAGTGCGTTCGGGGGTGCGCTCGAGGTCGCGGGCGCTGCCGGCGCGAGCCTCCTGGCCGGCTACGGCGCGGGTCGGGCGTTGGCGGCCGGGCGCTCCGCGCCGCGATCGGTGTATGTCCGCGGGGCCATCGTGCGCGCCCCGGGGGCCTCTGGCGCGACCCGGGCGCTACACGCATCCGTTCATGCCGAGCACGGCCACCGCAAGGACAGAGCACTCACGCTCGCCGGTGTCCCAATGGCGCGCCTGGATGAGACGAAGCACTTCAAGATCATCGGCACCACCGGGGCCGGCAAGAGCACGGCCATCACGGAGCTGCTGGCGGGGGCGTTGGCACGCGGCGACCGCGCCGTGATCGCCGATCCTGATGGCGCCTACGCGCGCCGGTTCCTGAGCGAGCGCCGCGGTGATGTCATTCTCAGTCCGTTCGAACCCCGTGGGCGGCGCTGGGATCTGTTCGCCGAAATCGATGCGCCCTATGACATCGAGCAGCTCGCCCTGGCGTTGATCCCCGATCAGCAGAGCGCCGATCGCAGCTGGCGCGGCTATGCGCGGACTCTGTTCAGCGCCGTCACCGCCCAGGCGCGCGCCGCCGGGGTCACCGACGTCGCGCAGCTCTACGACCTGCTGGTCGTGGCCGATGCGTGCGAATTGAAGCTGTTGGTCGGTGGGACCCCCGCGCAGCCGTTCTTCGAGGAGCACAACGCCCGCATGCTCGACTCGATCCGCTCGGTGGCCAGTTCGGCGGTCGGGGCGCTGCAGTACGTCGCGCAGCAACGCGCGCCGTCGCTTGCGGTGCGCCAATGGGTGCGGGACGGGGAGGGCGTGCTGTTCATTCCGTACCGGGCCGGACAGATCGCCGCGCTGCGCTCGAGCATCTCGGCCTGGATGCGTCTGGCGATCTTCGAGTCCCTGCACGGCGCCGAAGGCGGCGCGCCGCTGTGGTTCGTCGCCGATGAACTCGATGCGCTCGGGCCGATCGATGGGCTGAAGGACGCCCTCGCGCGGTTGCGCAAATTCGGTGGCCGCTGCGTGCTCGGATTCCAGTCGGTTGCCCAGGTGTCGAGCACCTACGGCGCCGGAGAGGCGCAGACCATCGTCGAGAACTGCGGAAATTCCCTGATCCTGCGCTGCTCGGCGAGCGAGCACGGGGGCACCGCGCGCTTCGCCTCGCGCCTGATCGGCGAGCGCGAGGTGGTGCGCACCGTGCGCAGCCGCTCGCGCCGGCCCGGGGAGTTCCTCGGCACGCGCAGTGAGTCGGAGCATTGGCAGGTCGAGCCCGCGGTGATGGATGCACAGCTTGAGCGTCTGGCCGATTTCGACGGCTATCTGAAACTCGCCTCAACACCCGACTGGCAGCGGGTGCGTCTTGCGCCGCAGCGCGACCTCGCCGCTGTGCCGGTGAGCGGGCGCGCGCGGCCGGCGGCGGCACTGGGCCCTGAGGAGGGATGGAGTCATGAATGAGACCCACCCGGTGCCGCAGCCGCTGGAGGTGGGGCTGCTGCTTGAGACGGTCCAGTCGCAGCAGCGCCTCGCCGAGGAGACGCTGGCGCGGCTCGGTGAGCAGCTCCGCTCGCTCGAAACGGAGGTCGGTGCGCAGGTGGCGTACGCCGCTCGCGAGGCATTTCTTCAGCTCGGCGCCGAGGCCGATGCGGTCAGAACACAGCTGCTCGGCCTGCGCCGCGCGGTCGGAATGCGCGCGGCGCTGTGGAGTGCGGCGGCGGCACTGGCGAGCGCCGCGATGACGGTGCTCGCCGTGCGCCTGCTGGTGCCGAGTGCGGCGCAGATCGATGCGCTGCGGGCGCGCCGGGCACTGTTTGCCGCTGACGTCAGGCGACTGCGCGAGTACGGCGGTTCGGTCGAGTTGCGCCGCTGCGGGGCGCAGGGCCGGCTCTGCGTACGGGTACAGCGCGCCGGTCCGGTGTTCGGGGCGCACGGGGATTTTCTTCTGGTGAAGGCGCCATGATCGGCGCGATGGTGAGTCGTGAAGCGCCACGGCTCGCGCTCGGGCTGCTCGCGGGACTTGCGGCGATGGCGCTCGCCCGAGTGCTGCGCCGAGCGCCGCCGGATCGCTACTGTCGCGGCGCGAGGATCGAGCGTGCGCCGCGGCGGCGCCGCTCACGCACGGGTATCACGTTGGCCAACGTGCCGCTCGCACCGTTGGAGGAGACTAAGCACTTCAAGCTGATCGGGACCACGGGCACGGGCAAATCGACGGCCATCGCCGAGTTGCTGACCGCGCTGCTTGCGCGCGGCGACCGGGCGGTCATTGCCGATCCGGACGGCGGGTATCTCACCGGCTTTCACTCCACCGGGCGTGGCGATGTCATCCTCAACCCGTTCGAACCGCGGGCGCTGAAATGGAACCCGTTCGCCGAGCTCGCCGCGCCGGAGGATGCGGATCAGCTCGCCGCGAGTCTGATCGCCGCCGGCGAGGACGCCGCGGCGCGCGAGTGGCGCGGCTATGCGCGCACGTTCCTCGCCAGTCTCCTGCGGCGCATCGATGCGCGCAATGCCGATCTTGGGCACTTCTGGTACCTGATCGCGATCGCGCCGAGCGCGCAACTGCGGGGGCTGCTCTGCGGGACGCCCGCGCAGCCGTTTCTGGAGCCGGAGAACGCGCGCATGTTCGGCTCGATCCGCTCGGTCGCGGCGGCCTGCACCGCAGCGCTCGAGCACGTGTGCCACCAGGTCGCCCCGCCGTGCTCGGTGCGCCAGTGGGTGCGCGCCGGCCGCGGCGTGTTGTTTCTGCCATATCGGGCCGGGCAGATCGCCTCGCTGCGCACGCTCATCGCCAGTTGGATGCGTCTGGCGATCTTCGAGGCGATGAACGGTCCGCCGGGGGATCAGCGCCTGTGGTTCATCGTCGATGAACTCGACGCGTTGGGCGCGATCGACGGGCTGCGCGATGCGCTCGCGCGGCTGCGCAAATTCGGCGGTCGCTGCGTGCTTGGGTTTCAGTCGATCGCGCAGGTGGCGGCGCTCTACGGGCCGGGCGATGCGCAGACGATCATCGAGAACTGCGGGAATTCGCTGATCCTGCGCTGCTCGGCCAGTGAGCGCGGCGGAACGGCGCAGTTCTGCTCCCGGC
>JAJZFQ010000179.1 GCA_021805275.1 Pseudomonadota bacterium | reverse complement strand
GGGGCAGCATTTGGGCATGTTACGGCACGTGCGGGCTGCACCGGTTTGGCAAGCCCGGACCCGCGGTGAGCGCGTTCTCCATCAGACCGTCGTCGGATCCCGCATACGACTTGGACTATTTCGTCGGCCCCATTTCCGCCTCTCCTCCTGCCGTCGCCGGACATCTCAAACACCCGTGAGCGGCATCAGCCGATCGACTTCGATCGGACTGTCAGCGTGTACCCGTCGCGGCGGGGAATATCATTGTTCGAAATTCAGATTCCTGGGCGTTCGGTGCAACACCGGGGCCGTCGAGGTCGTTGGCACCGCATCGCCTACCTTCTTGAGCCGAAAGTCAGCGGCCCAGACTTTCCCCGGGCCGCCGAGAAGGAACCCGAAGGCAATGGCAACGCTGTTCTTCGGCACATTGAGCACGATGTCGTAGCGCTTCCATCGGGTGGTACCCTTGATGGGACGTGAACTCATGTTGTCAAATGCCAGCACCTGGTGATAGGCCCCGTCCACGCGCATCCACATCTGCGCGCGCCCGGCGCGTCGAGTCCGCAGGTCGCCGGAAAACATCACACGGCTGCCGCGATAATTTTCTGCTGCAATCATCTGCATCAGCGTTCCGAAGCCGTTGCGGGTCGCACCGGGCTTTGCGGCGATCAAGGCGCTCTTGCTCTGCTTCACAGGACTGCTCGCCTCGAGCGCAAACACATAATGCGTGGGCGCACTGCCCGCGATGGTCCAGCCGGCGGGCGCCGCGGCGCGGGCCAACCCCGGCAGAGCGCAGGGGAGTATCACGGCCATCAGGTAACACGATCGAAGTTTCATGGCGTTCCCTCCATCGATTGCGTTGGGTGAAACCACAGAGGCGCTCAACAGATCATAGCACCAGGTGCCCGCCCTCATGCCGTAGCCCGTCCCCACGGGATTCGCTTCGGTCTCGTGTCAACCGGGTGAGTGCGCGAGGGGAATCGCCGACCGGCGGACACCTCGGCGTCATGGCGAACGGCACGCACCTGAGCTGCGCCGCCTCGACCCCCGTCAGGGAAGTTGCTATCCAGTGATGCGCCAGGCGTTGCGCGGACGAGCGACCAGTGCTCGCTCCGGTGAAGGCGCAGATGGGCCCGTGTTTGGAGCGGGCATGGCGGTCCGTAGGACTCCGCGGTGTAGGGTACTCCGGCCTCGGTCATCCCGGCGCCTGGGCCGTTCGACCCGCCGACAGGTCGAATGCCGCGTAGCCGTGCCCGTGCGCTTCGCAGCCGTACCGGCATCGGGCCAGTCGTCTTCGGTTTCGAGTGGTAGCGCCCTTGGTGTGCAGCGGTTTGCTTCTCCTGTCGCGCTCGTGTAGCGCGTCTGAGTGAGCGCCGCCGCGCCAGGCCGGTCAGGATGGCGGCGTTCCTCTCCGCCGGGATCGGCGGCAAGTCGGCGCCGCCGATTCGTAGGTCAGCTCAGTCCGTTGCCGCGCGCAGCGGTGCAATCTTTGGGCGACGCTTCTTTTCGGCGTGCCACAGGTCGTAGGCGGTCTGCATATTGAGCCAGGATTCCGCCGAGCCGCCGAGTGCGGTGGCAAGCCGGATGGCAAGCTCCGCGCTCACCGCAGCGTGTCCATTCACCACGCGGGAGAGCGCCACGCGAGATACGCGCAGCCGCTTGGCAAAGTCGGTCACGGTGATGCCGACGTCCTTGCGCAGCACGGTATCCGCCAGGACCGCGCCGGGATGCAGGGGGTTGTACATGCGAGTCATGGGTGTCTCCGTCAGAGATAGTCCTGATCATCGACCCGCACGGCATCCTTGCCCTCGAATTTGAAGGTGAGCCGCCAGTTGCCGCTCACTGACACCGCGAAGTACCCGGCAAGGTCGCCGTGCAGTCCGTGCAAGTGCCAGCCGGGCATGTTCATATCGTCCGGACAGGTCGCACCGTCCAGGCGGCCAAGCTGCACGTTCAGCCGTTTGGCGCGCTCGGGCCGGATGCCGGCCTTCGAGCCGGTGCGGAAGAAGCGCTCGAGGCCATCATGCCGGAAGCTTCCGATCATTTTCTAACGTATCGCGTAACGATACGCGATGCAATGATTGGCGCTCGGATGATTCAGGCAGCGCCGCCGGGTCGACGAAACGGCACCACGTTTGCGTCAGTGCGCAGCGCGTCCAGATCGTCGCTCCACGATTGCATCATCGACCGTCGCTCGGACAGGCGGATCGAGCGGTTGTAGAGTGCGCGCACAGCAACTCGATGATGTCGGGCGGGTGCCCTTGCTCGTTGAGCGCAGTGCTCGCCATCGCGCGGAATCCCTGCGGCACGATGCGGTCCGGACCCGAACCGAGCCGGCGCGGGGCTTGACGTAGGGTGGCGGCGCTCGTCGGCTTGCCGGCCCAAAGGCCGGCATCCGCGAGGTCGCCGACCCGATCTGGTGGGTGTCCTTCATGCGCTACGACTTGGGGTTCTTCGACCACGAGACAGGACGGGTCGAATGCGCAGATCATCCATTCAAGTCCAGGGTGTTACCCATGTCCTCGGAATAATCTGTTACCCATCTGTCCGGAATGGACAAATGAGGGAATGGTGGGTGCTGAGGGATTCGAACCCCCGACATTCGCCGTGTAAAGGCGACGCTCTACCAACTGAGCTAAGCACCCGCGCCCGTGCCGCGTAACAGTACGCCGCGCCATGCTGCTGCGAGCATGGCGCGGCGTACATCATCGATCAATGCGCCGGCGGGACCTGCTTGCGACCGTTGCGTCGGCCGCGCCGCGCCTCGGCGGCGACGGGTGCTTCGGCCGCCGGTACCGGCGCCGCCGCCTCGTGCGCCAGCGGCACGGGTTGCTGCGTCAGCGCGAGCGCCAGCACTTCATCGATCCACTTGACCGGCTTGATCTCGAGATTTCCCTTGATGTTGTCCGGGATCTCGACCAAATCTTTGCGGTTCTCATCCGGGATCAGCACCGTCTTGATGCCGCCCCGGTGCGCCGCGAGCAGCTTCTCCTTCAGCCCGCCGATCGGCAGCACTTCCCCGCGCAGGGTGATCTCACCGGTCATCGCGACATCCGAGC
>JAJZFQ010000115.1 GCA_021805275.1 Pseudomonadota bacterium | reverse complement strand
GGCATTCGCCAGCCGAGCGAGTACCCGCAGTACCTGGCGATGATTTACAACGAAATGGCCACCGAGCCGGGTCGGGACACGGAGCCGTTGATCGATCTGACGACCGGTGCGCCGTATTTCTACATGACGGCCAACGGACAATACCCCTCGCTGCGCCGTTCGGCTGCGGACTTCTACACCGAAGGTGAGTTGCTCTGGCTCGACGTCGACACCATCATCCGTGCACGTACGCACGGCAAGAAGTCGCTCGATGATTTCTGGCACCTGTACTCGCAGCCGGCGCTGACCGGTCCGATCACCAAGCCGTATACGCGCTCGGACATCGAGCATCTGCTCAATGAGGTCTGCCCTTACGACTGGCACGCCTTCTTCCAGAAACACGTGTACGAGGTATCCCGGCTGCCGCCCACCGGGGAGCTCGAGCGCTCGGGCTGGCGCCTGGTCTACACCGCACAGCCGAACCCGTTCATCACCGCGGCACAAGAGACTGACCACATCGATTATCAATGGTTGACCTATGGCTTCAATGTCGGCAGGTCTGGCGCGCTGACCGATGTGCGCGAGGGGTCGCCGGCGTGGAATGCCGGGATGTCCCCGGGGATGAAACTCCTCGCGGTCGACGGCCAGAAGTTCTCCCCGGGGGTGCTCCAGTACTACCTGCGCAAGGCGGCGCAGGACTCTGTGCCGACGCGATTCACGGTGGCGCAGGATGGCGGGGTCCGCACGATCGCGGTGGGCTATTTCGGCGGTCCTCGCTATCCGCACTTGGTACGGATAGCGGGCACGCAGAACATGCTGGCCAAGATCATGGCGCCGCACGCCGGGCACTGAGAACACCGCGCCTAGGGCAAAGTAAGGCCCGGACCGGTCTGTCCGGGCCTTGGCTGCGTGTGAGTCGTACGCGCCCGGCACGGTGCCGGTAAGGTGCCGCCGTGAGTCCGCACGGGGCGGGCGCGGCGCTCGAGCGCATCGGTCCTGGCCGCTGGGGCCGCTCGCCGGTGCGCATCGCGATCGCTGGGCGTGTGGAGCCAGCCGCTGCAGAGTTCAGCCGGGTCTGCGTGACGGGCACGTGTTCAGGAATGACCGAGGGTCGGCGGGCGCCGATGCCGCTCTGGTCCAATCGTCTCGTTGCGATGGAGTGGTGCAGCGATGCCGTCAGCGCCCGGCGCATTGAGCAGATGCGCCTGTGCCGCAGGACGCGGGTGCGGTTCGCAACCGGACGGCGGTAGAACAAAGAATGCGCCCGGCGGGAGCGGTCCCGCCGGGCGCCAACGAGCGTCCGATGACTACTGGTTCTCGGTCGAGGCGATGAACGCAGTGATGTTGTCGTGCAGAGTCTTCAGCGATGGGACATGAACATAGATCATGTGCCCGGTCGGGTAGTAGTGGTACTGGATGTTGGCCTGTAGCTTGCGCGGCATGGGCAGGTGCTCCATCTCGTAAATGCCCTCGTAGAAGGGCGTGGCGAGATCGAAGTACCCGCCATTGAGCATGACTTTCAGGTCAGGGTCATACTTCATGGCGTTGGCAAGATCGGGCATCACGTTGAGCGCCTGCGGGAAGCCGTACGAGACTCCCGGGGCGTGGTGCTTGAAGTCCCAGGTGCGCCACAGCGGGATCTCCGGCAGGTACGTCATGCCCTTGCCGTAGTGCAGGTCGGAGTGCACATAGGCATTGAATGCGGACACGTAGGCGGAGCTGATGGCCGCAGCCTGTGGGTCGTAGGCTGCGCGCTCGCTGAGCGGATTCATCGAGGGCCCCGCAAAGCGGGTGTCCAGCCGGCCGGTCGTTTCGTCCTGATCCGCCAGCAGCTCGTGCTCGAACTGTCCGCCATCGATGCGCAGGTTTGCCTTCTCGATGTACGCCACCGGCAGGCCGGTGAACTCGTGCAGTTTGGCGGCAATTGCGGCGAACTTCGAGGCGCTGAGCTGCGAGCCGTCCCGCAGCGCCTGGGCATAGTCGGTCATCGCGAACTGCTCGACCTGGGCGAGCAGTGGCTTCAGCGGCTGCGAGCTGTCGGGGAGCTTGTGGTGATACCACGCGGTGGCCGTCATGCTCGGCAACGCCAGCTCATAGGGCAGGTCGAGCCCGGGATCATACTGAGCCAAGCCCGTCGATGCGTTGTAGTTCAAGATCTGCGAGAGCAGGATGACGCCATTGAAGTCGATGTTGTCGTGCGTCTCGAGCACGTTGATCAGGGCTGCGGAACGCGGTGTCCCGTAGCTCTCGCCGAGCAGATATTTCGGCGAATTCCAACGTCCATACTGGCTCAAGAACTTCATGATGAACTGCGAGAACGCGTGCACGTCCTGGTCCACTCCGAAGAAATGCTTGGCCGGATCCGGGCCGCGCACGCGGCTGTAGCCGGTTCCGGGCGCATCGATGAACACCAGGTCGCTGGAGTTGAGCAGGCTGTACTGGTTATTCACCAGCTGGTAGGGCGCCGGCGGGGTATGGGTGTGATCACTGGTGACGACCCGGACCGGCCCGAAGGCGCCCATGTGCAACCACACCGTCGAGGAGCCCGGACCGCCGTTGTAGAGAAAGGTGATCGGGCGCTTGTTCGGATGGCTGCCGTCCTTGAAATACGCGACGTAGAACATCGACGATTCGGCCGGCTGCTTCGCCTTGCCCGATTTCTCACCCGTCCCGTAGGTGTCCGTGGCGTCGTTCCAGCCGGCCGCGTGCACCAGGATCATGCCGGCCACGGCATGGTAGTGAATGGTCTTGCCTTCGACCTTGACCGTGCCGGAGGTCGTGCGGGTCGCGGTGCTGAAGTACGGGTTCACGTGGGCGGTGCTCGGCGCGGCGTGCGCCGGCTTCGCCATCGCCGGAGCTACCACGGTCCCCAGCATCAGCACCGAGGTGGCCGCCAGCACATCAATACCGCGCCGGATGAGACGGCTTCGTTTGGTGTCGCTCATGGTCAGCCTCCTGAAACGTTGTCGGTCTTGCGGATGAACGCCGCAATGTTGGCGTGCAGCTGCTTCAGCGCGGGGATGTTCACGTAGATCATGTGTCCCGACTTGTAATAGTGGTACGAAATGTTCGACTGCAGACTGCTCGGGATCTGCAG
>JAJZFQ010000220.1 GCA_021805275.1 Pseudomonadota bacterium | reverse complement strand
CGTTCTTGGCCGCAGCACGCAGGATGTCACGAACCTCCGCTTCCATGCTGCGTCCATGCCGGTCCGCTCGGCGCTGCAGGCGTGCCTTAACGTCATCGTCCAATTGACGCACTATGATTTGGGCCATTAGGCACCTCCATAAATGCTATCATGATATCATCGTCGGATCCGAGGTTCAAGATTCGGCGTAGCCGAGAGAACGTAGGCCGCGAAAACAGCAATTGCCGAGGCGCGCTTCTTGGGTGCGAAGGGGTTGAGTCTCCGCTTCGTCAGGCCGCTCATGTCGCCCATCCTTCGCATGCCCGCCCCTGCAATTCCTGGGTGATCACGTGCTAACCACTTCGAATGCCGGGTCGTCTGATCTTGCGCAGAACAGTCCTGGGCACGGCGGTCTCGTTCACAATTTTCTGCCGGCGGCACATGTCGCGCCCGTCATGATGGGCCAGCTCCGACACTCCCTCGGCCGGCCGGCCTCACACGAGTGCGCCGCGATCATGCCTTGCCCCCCCTCAATCCGACGCCAATCAGCACATCTTAGTAGGCTATCGGGGCTTCTTGCTGCCGTGAGGGCAAGGAAAACGCACCTAACACTTTGTTTTTGGAGGCTAGGGTCGGAATCGAACCGGCGTAGACGGCTTTGCAGGCCGCTCATGCCTTCTACAATCAGAGCGTTACACACCTATTGACACCATTTGACACCCTCGATGCCCGCCGCCTGGGACTCGCTCCTGCCTCAGGGGCAGCCGGACGTCGCTGAGCACTCCGGCCCCCCCTGCCGGAGCCTGAACTTTGGCACCCAGGTCCAGGCGTGCGGTCGGACCGTCAGTCGCACGCGAAGCACCAACTGTCGCCGCGTAGCCAACACTTGTCTTCCGGCACCGACTCACCCCGGACCAATCGGGTCACGGTATGCCAACCGCCCTTGTCCAGAGCGGCGGCGAGCGCGGCATCGGCGGCCGCGCTTCGAACGCCTTCCGCCGGAACCATACCGACCGGACACAAGGCACGGGCCTCGAATGTGCTCTTGCGGCGGCGGATCAGGAAATAGAGCCCGGATCGCATGATTCTGCTCTTGGTTTGCATGATCCTGGAAGGATCGGAAAAACCCCTGCTCGCCGCCGGGAAGTTCTCGTTCGTGGTCAGTGGCAGCAGCAACCGGCCGCCGTCCGCCAGCCCATCGAGCCACGCGTCCATGGGATGCGTGACACCGGCGTTCACATAAATGACGTCCGCAGCGTCGAAAATGGCGGCGGCTCCGTTGCCGTGAATTACGTGCACGTTCGGGAAGCCTGCCAGGCACTCGCGCGCCTGAGCAGCAAGCTGCGGGTCGCACTCGATGGCCGTCACCCGGCCCCCGGGTCCGGCGAGCACCGCAATGATCGCGGAGTAGTATCCTGTGCCCACCCCGACATGCACGACGTGCGCACCTTCATTGACGTTCGCGGCGGCCAGGAGAATGGCGTGCAGAGAAGGCTGCCCGTTATTGATGCCACGGTCGGGCAGGATTCCGACCGGCTGATTGGTATACAGATACACCGGATCGGCGTCGGGCGTAGTCGTGTAACCGCCGAAAGCGCGGAGGATCTGCCACGGACCGGGACCCAGGAAGTCCTCGCGGTTGACTTGCGCAAATGCCGCACAGAGCTTGGGATCGGTGACCCCAGCCATGACCAGGACTTGCTTGGCGTAGGCTTGACGTACGATAGCGAGTTCGGCTTCTCGGTCCATCGGGTTTCCTCATCGTGATGAAGGCGCGAATTGAATAAGGCGGCCACGGCGATGTCGTTCAATGCGCTGCGCGAGACGCCCTGCGGACAGCACGCCGCCTTTTTTTCCCGAAACCCGTCCGTGCCGAGTGTTGACGTGCGCATACTCCTGCGAGGAGGCCGGTACCCCTATGCGCCAATTCCCCCCGCTTCTCGATTCGCGGGTGACCTCGCCGACGCAGAACGCGCTGGCGCTCGGGATGGTCACGGATCTGGAGCTATTGCGACTGAAGACACTGGCCCGCTGGTACGGCAGAGGCTTACCGCCGGAGGTCACCTGGGAGGACCTCCTGCAGGAGGCCCTGACCCGGATTCTCATGGGCAGGCGACCGGTACCCGAGGGGGTTCCCATCGTCGCGTTCATCGCTGGAGTCATGCGAAGCGTCAGAAGCGAGCACTGGCAGCGAATCGAAAGGACAGAGATCTCCGCGCGGCGGCGTGCGGCACGGAGATCCACCGTCCCGGAGCACGAAATCGAGCTCGTGGACGCGGCGCCGAGCCCGGATAGGGCGGTCATGGCCCAACAGGAGCTGGCAGAGGTGCGCAAACTATTCTCGGACGACGCGGCGGCATTGAGCATCTTGGATGGATTGGAGCTGGGACTGACAGCTGACGAGATCTGCCATACCTTCGAACTGTCCGAGACGGACTACGCCTCCGCGCGCAAACGTATGCGCCGCGTGTTGCTCAGAGAGGGATTGACATGCGCCCCAAACTGACTCCCATTCATCAAGCGACCGCGTTTGAACGCGTCCTTGAAGCGTTAGCCAAGGAACTCGTCGATGCGACGGATGACGAACTGCTCGAGGCCACCAGGGATCTGGGAATGGACCCATCAATGCGGGGATCGGCAGCGTTCATCGGGCTGAAATACTCGGACGCATTGAGGAGGCTGAGCCCTTCGGATTTCAACCGCTTCAAGAATGCGATCGAACAGGCGATTGAACGCGGTGATATGCCGATCACTCACTTTAACCGAATCGTCACTGAATACAGCTCTCCTGCGTCCCCCGGTTCAGAAACGCCACCGCCTGCGGGGAGGAGGCGAAAGAAGCCACACAGTAACCGCGGCCAAGGAGAGTAGCCGATCGGATTCCACGAGTGTCTGCTTCAGCGACGCCAGGAATTCCACCCCGGTCCGCTCAAGTGCTCAGGTCGTGGTTGGCGTCCCAAGGCGGCGCCAGATCGGGTCCCGAGGAGTCCATGGGGTTCAGCATCCACGCGGCCTACAACGATGAGGCTTCGCCGTGCATACGTTCCAGATCCCCACGGGCCCGCTCGCCGGCGCGGCCGAAGGTGCGGTCGCGGATCCCTAG
>JAJZFQ010000043.1 GCA_021805275.1 Pseudomonadota bacterium | reverse complement strand
TCGAGGCGCCGCTGGTGACCGCTTTTCTCGATCACCTCGAGAAGCAGCGCGGCGTGAGCATTCGTAGCCGCAATCTCCGTTTGACCGCCGTCCACTCGTTCTTCCGGTACATGGCTTACGAGCTCCCGACCCACTCGGCACAGATCCAGCGCGTCCTCGCCATTCCGAGCAAGCGACTGACTCGAAACTCTGGTCCGCTTCCTGACGCGCCCGGCGTTCAGGTCGGGCTGCTCGCGGCGGCGATCCGTGTTTGCACCAGATAGACGAGCCCGCTGACTGCGATCAGCGTAGCGAGCCCGATGATCTCGGCGCGCGAGGCCAGCGCGATGAGCACAAGCATGCTGCCCGCTCCGATCACGGCCGCCGCTCCGAGCCAGCGGAAGTTGAGCGGCGTGCCCGCGAGAGCCACGCCACGGCGCGCCAGCAGCCATGTTGCGATGCAGGCGGCGATGTAGAGTCCGGCAGACGCCAGCGTCCCGAGCACGGCGAGCTCGGCAAACGATCCGGTGAGCGCGAGGGCTATCGCGAGCGCCGCGTACGAGAGGATAGCGACATACGGGGTGTGGCTCCGCGGATGAACGCGGCCGAGCGCCCGCGGAAGCAAGCCGTCGCGGGCGAACGCGAACAGCAAGCGCGGTGTGCCGAGAATGTCACCGGAGATCATGCCGAGCATGGCGAACGCCGTTCCGGCGAGCATCAGGACGCGAAATCCCGGACCGAGCCGAGCCATGGTATCCGCCAGCGGCGCCACCGAATGAGTCAGAGCGGAGCCGAGGGCCCCCTGCGCAATGAGCTGAATGGCGACGTACAGGAGCGTCACCGATGCGAACGCGATGGCGAGCGCGAGCGGAATCGTCCGAGACGGCCGGGCGACCTCGCCGCTTGCGCACAGGGAGGTCTCCATGCCGGTAAGCGCGAAGGCCGCGAGGATGACCGCACGGCCCCACCTTTCGGGCTTCCAGCCCAGCGGGGTCGAGAAGTTCGCTCCATGGACAGCCGCAGCGCCCACTACGACGAAAACGACGAGCGGCAAGAGTTTCAACGCCGTTGCGACGGTGACGAGCCGTGCGCCGCGCGTCACGCCGCCCACATTCACGGCAGCGACGGCCCCAATGACACCTACGATGACGGTCGTGCGCGCTACAGTTACGAAGGTCGCGGGCAGCAGGCTCGCCGAGACGTCGGCGAGGGCTGCAGCGACGCTGGCTATCCCGAGGACGTCGCTGACCCACAGGAGCGTGCCCGCGACGTACCCCGGAAGAGGACCCAGCGCCGCCTCCACATAGCCGTAAATCCCGCCGCTCGTCGGCACGCGGCTCCCGCCCTCGGCGCAGCACATCGCGACCGCGCCGATCGCCACGGCACAGGCGATGAACGCCAGGGGTGCATAGGGTCCAAGGGAAGCGGCAAGCAGGCTCGGTACCACGAAAATACCGGCGCCGATCATCACGCTGATGGTGGCAGCCGCCAAGCCCAAAGGCCCGACCGCACGGACGAGACCGGTGTCGCGTTGCCCCCCCATTTGCCAGCCACGCTACCACCGTTGCAGTCCCGGAATCGGCTTTTTGGACTCGGGGGTGGGTATCGATCGTGGGAGTGCCCTGATTCCCTCGGTGCACCTGTGCCGAGCAGATATGCAGGAATCAGGTTCCCGAAGGGGCCGATTTGTCTAAGCCGGGGGGGCAGGCGAGTTCCAGGTATCGTGAACCGAGTTCACCCTCCCTGGCACCAATTCACGAAACCTGGGTCCGAGTTCACGAACCCGCGCACATCGACATTTGCGGTTAAGCATGCGCGAGGATTGTTGGGGCAGGATAGCCTTTCGGCTGCTCGTTGATCCAAACAGACTTCGTGAAGTATCGATCAAAAATCGACACAATTAGCGTGCTGACTCTCCTCTGGGGCGCAAAGGCCGGCACGCCCAACGGCGAGCGTCTCGATATCCTTGCGACTCCCATCGAGGCGTATGAGAGCGAGCACTAATCCGATGGATCCGCCAAACCCGATCGAGGCGACAACCCGCGGGCCGAAGGCCGTCTGAGCTCGCTCGCGCTCAGTGCAAATTCAGTGCAATGACTTACTCCTCGATACTCACTAGCACGCTTCTTGTCGCATTTGGCGTGAGATTTGAGATTCGACTTCGGTAAATCAAACACTTGCGAGAAGCCCGATGGTGTCTGTTGGAGTCGTCGCGAACACCAACAGCGACTTTTAATCCGCCGCTCGTGGGTTCGATTCCCACGCGCCCCACCATAAAGTCTAGGTGCTTTCTGTTATCACAGCCGGCCCAGCCCATTGCCGAGGCCAGTTTCGTAGCAGTTCGGTAGCAGTAGCGCCAAATGGCTGCGTTCCCGCCCAGATTTTTTCCGGCGGCGTGAACGTCGCGAGCTGAAGATCCGCGTGTCGGCGGTTCGATTCCCCGGTCGACGCTGCCGTCACTATGAGTCCGCACGCTCACGCGGCATGCTCAGCGCGCTACCGTCGTTCATGGGCGAGGAGGCTCAGGCATGCGAGCCACGCGGAAGAAGCTACCTTGATTATGTGCCGTTTTTGGTACAACGTACGGGGTGGAGTTGGTTGCGCTGAAGAAGATTTACGCGGCTTTCTACCGGACGAAAATGGGCGGTCAGCCGGTGCGTGATTTTCTCCTCGGACTGCCGAAGAGGTGTGGGCCGGCGAGCCGTTGGCAACGACATCGCCACCGTCGATTTCGGGCGACCGATAGGCAAGCCACCTGCGCGCCGCTGGCAGCGGGCCTGTGGAAAATGCGCAGCACACTGAATCCGAGGAATCCGACGATAGAGTTGCATCCAGTGCCCCGGATTCACGTGCGAATGTATGGCGGATACGATGCGCACGGATCGTGCGCCCGGGTGCAGCGCAGATCAAGGCGCTCGACGCCAGGGGTCACGCCTGCGAGGCAGGCGGCCTACCAGAGGCGTGATGAGAGACAGCGGCGAGCTCAACAGCCTTCGCTGTGGGTACCGTAGCGATTGGCGCTGTCGGGCATATGCCCTCCGCTATCCCATCAACCGGAAATCCCGTCCTGTCCGGCTTGCGGCGCTGCCGCCGCGCTCAGGGTATGCGAGGCGAGTGTGCCGATGTGATGACGCCCCTTGACGGCGTACCACCACACGCCCGCTCCGAGGATGACGCTGATGTAGACGAAAGCGCCCCAGGTGTTGTACCAGGGGGCGCCGTAGACGGCCACGCGTGGCCAGGCCAGGTTGAGGGCCATCCCGGCACCCCACAGCACGGCAACGATGTTGACCAGCATGCCCCACCGGCCCATCGTGAAGTAGCCGCCCGCGGCGAGATCCGGCGGTGGCCATTGGCCCGCCAGGCGCTTGCGCAGCAGAGGCACGGTCACCATCAGGTAAGCGAGGTAGATCATGATGACCGCGATCGAGGTCAGCACGGTGAAGATCTTCGGCTGCCCGATGTTCAGGACCAGAATCAGCTCGGCAATCACACCGATGAGCACCGCCGGGACGATCGGCGTCTGCGTCAGGGAATTCACCGACGCGAGCTTCTCGCCGAACGGCAGCGCATTGTCGCGTGCCATGGCGAAGGTCAGGCGGATGGCCGCGGTATGCACTGCCAGCGAGCACACGCTCACCGCGACAACGATGCAGACCAGGAAGATCTTTCCCAGCGGGCCCCACATCACCTGCTCGATGATGTATTGCAGGCCGCCGCTGCCGCTGCCGATCTGCGGATCATGCAGATTGGGTGCGGCCATAATTGCGAACAGCAGGATCGCACCACCGATGACGAACGAGGCGAGAATGGCCCGGAGAATTGCCCGCGGCGCGGTGTGTCGCGGTTCGTGTGTCTCCTCGCCGAGTGAGCTCGCGGTATCGAAGCCGTACATGACGTATCCGGAGGCGAGTGATGCGATCAGGAAGTCGCTCAAAAAGCCCCAGCTTTTGCCGGCCCCGTAGCCGTTCGTGGAGAAGAAGACTTCGGGACCCCGCTTGATGTGGACCGCAAGCAAGATGGCGATGAGGCAGGCGGCGATCAGCTCGATGAACACGCCGGCGCTGTTGATCATCGCCATCAGTCGCACGCCGAGTGCGTTGACGATGGTGGTGAAGGCAATTAGGACGGAGCCGAGAATCACCGCGTTCGTCGCGAAATCGTACGGGCCGCTGCCGTTGCCGATGATCTGGAAGCCGCTCCACAGCCGCGGCAGGTTCAGTTGCAGCGCCAGGACCACGGCAGAAAGCGTGACGATCGAGGCGGTGAGCATCAGCCAGCCGGAGGACCAACCCACCAGGCGGCTGCCGAGAATCTTCGACCAGTTATAGACCGAACCTGCCACGGGGTACTTGGCCGACAGCTCCATGAAGCACAGCGCAACGGCCAGCTGCCCGACGAACACCATCGGCCAGGACCACAGGTAGGCCGGTCCGGCAGTGCCGAAGCCGAAGTAGAACAGCTGGAAGGTGCCCGTGAGGATCGAGATATAACTGACGCCGGCGGCGAAGCTGCCGAACGACCCGATGCTGCGCGCCAGCGATTCCTTGTAGCCGAAGTGCTCCATGCCGCTGTCGGCACCATGAGTGCCGCCATTTTTCGAATGCGTGTTCAAAGTGGCCTCGCGCGGGCAGTTGACCGGTAATCATGCGGATGCCGGCCCCGGGCTTTCGAGTACCGGAGCGCCGGTCCCGTTGAATAATTACGACACCGCATGGGGGGCGGCACATGGGCAACGGATGAGATGGCGCCACATCGGCGGCTCTCATGCGCCATCGAGAACCTGCCGCAGCGGCTCGACCCTGCCTCGGATGCCGAGCCGGGCCGAGCAGTCGGCGTGGGCGGTCGGCCGGAACGGTTCGGCAAGCATACACCACAGTACCGGAGCGCACCGGGACGTGCACGATAGCCGGCGAGCCCGAGGCGACCGGGCGGGACGCTTGTCCTCACCGGCAACCGGGTGTCTCGGCGGTGAAAGTACCGCGGGGCGCAGCGCCTCAGCTGCTGCATCAGGCTGCGACGAGCGATTTGCGCACCAGTTCGACCCACAGCTCGATGCCTCTGCCGAGGACCTCGTCATTGAAATCGTAGCGGGGCGAGTGCAGACCCGGGTTCTCGCCCGCTCGGGCGGCACCGAGCCACAGGTAACAGCCGGGGACCGCGTGCAGCATGTAGGCGAAGTCCTCCGAAGCCATGCTGGGTGGGGTATCCATCACCTGAAAGCCGATCCCGCCGGCGACCTCGCGCACGAATCGGGCGGCTGTCGGGTCGTTGATGGTGGCGGGGAAGCGCTTCTCGTAATGAATCTCGGCGCTGCAGCCCATCGCCTCGACGAGCGAATGCGCAAGACGGGTCATCCGCTCGGCGATGAGCTCGCCCACTGCGGCGTCGTACCAGCGGGTGCAGCCACGGATCAGGCAGGTGTCCGGAATGACGTTCCACGTGTCTCCCGCCTGGATCTGCGTCGCCGAGACGACCGCCGAGCGCTGTGGGTCGACATTGCGGCTGACGATACTCTGCAGTGCCGCGAGGAGCTGTGCGGCAGCGAGGATCGGGTCGGCACCCTCGTGCGGCATGGCTGCGTGGCAGCCCCGGCCGCGGATCTGGATCTCGAAGGTATCGAGCGCCGCCATCATTGGCCCGTCGCGCGCGACGCAGACTCCGGCGGGCAGTGCCGGCCAGTTGTGCAGTCCGTAGATGCTCTCGCAGGGAAACAGTCTGAACAGGCCATCCTCGATCATGCGCCGGCCGCCGCCTTCGTTCTCCTCGGCCGGCTGGAAGATGAAGTGCATCGTGCCGTCGAGGTCGGGGAGCTGGGCACACAGGCCGGCCGCAGCGAGCGCCATGGCCGTATGCCCGTCATGGCCGCACGCATGCATCACGCCCGAAGTGCTCGAGGCGTGCGCAACGCCACTCGCTTCTCTAATCGGCAGCGCGTCCATGTCCGCGCGGATACCAATGCTGCGCCGGCCCGCGCCGCGGCTGATCGTGCCGACGACGCCGGTGCCACCGAGTCCACGGTGGACCTTGAAGCCGAACTGCGCGAGTTGGTTCGCGACGAAATCGGCGGTCCGGTGCTCGGCATAGGCCAGCTCCGGGTGTCGGTGCAAGTCGCGGCGCCATGCGGCGGCCTGCGCGAGCAGTTCGTCCGGGACGGTTCCATCAGTCCTCTGTGGTTGCAAGACCGGCTCCTCCAGAAACACACATCCGAGACACTATGGCGATGGCGGGGCGGCGCCCGGCGCGGCCGCGGCGATTATCATAATCGCCTACCCGCCCGCCAAGTCGAGGGATTTATAGCGCCCGCGGCGCAGCAGCCGGGGCAATCCTGCCGCATCGCGCGCGCGGCCGGCATCCGGCCGAGAATTCCAGGCGGGCGCGGCGGGCATCGGCCTACAATGGCGCGGTCGGTCGGGTTGGGGCGCCTCTTCGCCCGTTCGCTCCAGAGCCTGTCCCGGCCTGCTGGGCCCAGAACGGCACAACTGCTGCTAACGGAACGCTCGTGAACGTACCGTCGGTGATCTATCCCTTTGAGGCCGTCCCGGCGACGGGCGCGGCCGTCGAGGTCGCCCCGGGGGTGCTGTGGCTCAGAATGCCGCTGCCGATCGCTCTCGATCACATCAACGTGTGGGCGCTGGCGGACGGCGAGCGCTGGACGATCGTGGACACCGGCATGCACACGGCGCAGGCGATCGCGGCGTGGCAGCAGATCTTCGCCGGCCCGATGGGCAATCGCCCGATCGGCCGCGTGATCTGCACGCACATGCATCCGGACCACGTCGGCATGGCGGGCTGGCTCACGCGCCGCTTCGAGTGTCGCCTGTGGATGTCCCGCCTGGAGTACGCGATCTGTCGGATGCTGGTCGCGGATGCGCATCGCGAAGCGCCGCCCGACGGCGTGCGCTTCTACCGGGCAGCGGGCTGGGAGGAGGCGGCGATCGAGGCGTACCGGGCGAGCTTCGGCGGTTTCGCCAGCCACATCCACGAACTGCCGGACAGTTTTCGCCGGATGAGCGATGGCGATGAGATTGACATCGGCGGGCGGCGCTGGCTTGCGGTGGTCGGGCGCGGACATTCCCCGGAGCATGTCTGCCTGTATTGTCCCGAGCTCGAGGTGATGATCGCGGGCGATCAGGTGCTGCCGAAGATCACCTCGAACGTATCGGTCTTTCCCACCGAGCCCGACGCCGATCCGCTTGCCGACTGGCTGGACTCGATCGCCGCGATCGCGCAGCGGGTCCCCGATACAGTGTTGGTGCTGCCCGCCCACAAGGAGCCGTTCCGCGGTCTGCATGCGCGCCTCGGCGAGCTCAATGCTTGGCACGAGGGGGCGCTGAAGCGCGTGCTCGCGGCGCTGCGCGAGCCGAAGCGGGCGATTGACGTCTTTCCGGCGATGTTCCGCCGCAACGTCAGCCACGCGCTGCAGCTTGCAACGGGCGAGTGCATCGCACACCTGAACTGTCTGCGTGGTCGCGGCCTCATCGAGTGCGAGCAGGTCGACGGCATCGCCTGGTACCGCGCGAGCCGCTCCGCGGCACCGCTCGAGGCGCCGCAGAGCGCCGGCTAGCGTGCCGCCGGCAGCACGGAGGTTGCGCGGCTACGTCGCCGCACCGAGCTTGTCCTGCGTCCGGGTCTCGAAGTCCCGCGCATCATGCCGCTCGTGCAGCTGGGTCGCCGGCTCGCCGCTCAACCGGTTGACCATGCGACCGCGCCGCACGGCCGGCCGCTCGAGCAGGCGGTCCGCCCAGCGCTGCACGTTGGCATATTCGTGCACGCCGAGGAACTCTCCGGCCCCGTAAAGCCACCCCTTGGCAAGACCCCCGTACCACGGGAATACCGCCATGTCCGCGATGGTGTATTCAGCTCCGGCGATGTACGCGCTCTCGGCGAGCCGACGGTCGAGCACATCGAGCTGGCGCTTGACCTCCATGGCGAAGCGGTCGATGGCGTATTCGCTCTTCGCAGGCGCATAGGCATAAAAGTGGCCGAATCCACCGCCGAGATAAGGTGCGCTGCCGACCTGCCAGAACAACCACGAGAGGCACTCGGCGCGCGCGGCGGCATCCGTCGGCAGGAACGCGCCGAACTTCTCGGCCAGGTAGAGGAGGATCGCGCCCGATTCGAACACGCGGATCGGCTGCGACCCGCTCCGATCAAGCAGCGCCGGGATCTTGGAATTGGGATTCACCGCGACGAAGCCGCTGCCGAACTGCTCCCCGTCGGCGATGCGGATCAGCCAGGCGTCGTACTCGGCACCTGTGTGGCCGAGGGCGAGCAGTTCCTCGAGCAGGATCGTCACCTTGACGCCGTTCGGGGTGCCGAGGGAGTACAGCTGCAGCGGATGGCGGCCGACCGGCAGCGTCTTCTCATGGGTCGCTCCGGCGACCGGGCGGTTGATACTGGCGAATTGGCCGCCGCTCGGCTTGTTCCAGCTCCAGACCTGCGGCGGTACATATGCGGAGTCGCTCATCGTGAAGCTCCATCCTGTGTTGATGCTGCGCAGCGCCCGCAGCGGGCGGCGCGAGCGCCACGGCACGCGCTCATTTCGTCGGATCGAGCGCAGTTTACGACGACTGACGCACGCGCGGGCAGCCGTGGCCGCTAGCGGACGGGCTGCTCGAGGCGCATCGGCGGCAGTTGCGAGGCGGATCTGCGGCCCGGCGAGGGACATCGTGTCTCGAGCGGCGCATCAGGCCGGGGCGAGGTCGGACCGACTATGCCAGGACGCTCACGGCGGCGGCCGGCCGAATGCCAAGCGCCCGAGTTCCGAGAAAGAATGCGCCCGGCGGGAAGCGTGTCCCGCCGGGCGCGAACGAGCGTCAGGTCGCTATTGGTGCTCGGTCGAGGCGATGAACGCCACGACGTTGTCGTGCAGCTTCTTCAGCGCCGGCACATGCACGTACACCATGTGACCGGACTTGTAGTAGTGGTACTGGATGTTGGCCTGCAGCTTGCGCGGCATCGGCAGGTGCGACATCTCGTACATGCCTTCGAAGAAGGGCGTTGCGAGATCGAAGTACCCGCCGTTCAGCATGACCTTGAGTTTCGGGTCCTGTTTCATCGCATTGGCGAGGTCGGGCATCACGTTGAGCGCCTGCGGGAAGGCGAAGCCGCCGCCGGGCGGGCGATGCGCGAAGTTCCAGGTGCGCCAGAGCGGAATCTCCGGCAGGTACTTCATCCCCTCGCCGTAGTGCAGGTCATTGCGTGTGTAGGTGTTGAACGCCGCGACGTACGCCGAACTGATGGCGGCGGACTGTGGGTCGTAGCCGGCACGCTCGCTCAGCGGATTGAGCGAGGGACCTGCGAAGCGCGTGTCGAGGCGGCCGGTGGTCTCGTCCTTTCCGGACAGCAGCTCTTGCTCGAACTGCCCGCCATCGACGCGCAGGTTCGCCTTCTCGATGTACGAGACCGGCAGACCGGTGTACTCGTGCAGCTTGGCGGCGACGGCATCGAACTGCGCGGAGCCGAGCTGCGAGCCGGCACGCAGTGCCTGGGCGTAGTCGGTCAGCGCGAACTGCTCGACCGTGGCGAGCAGCGGCTTCAGCGGCTGCGAACTGTCGGGGAGCATGTGGTGATACCACGCGGTGGCGGTCATGCTCGGCAGCGCCAGCTCGTACGGCAGATCGATACCTGGGTTGAACTGGGCAAGCCCGGTTGAGTTGTCGTAGTTGAGGATCTGCGAGAGCAGGATCACGCCGTTGAAGTCGATGTTGTCGTGCGTCGTCAGGACGTTGATCAGGTTTGCCGAGCGCGGCGTGCCGTAACTCTCGCCGAAGAGGTACTTCGGGGAGTTCCAGCGGCCGTACTTCGACAGGAACTGCATGATGAACTCGGAGAACGCGTGCACGTCCTGATCGGCCCCGTAGAAGTGCGCCGCCGCATCCGTGCCACGAACGCGGCCGAAGCCGGTTCCCGGCGCATCGACGAACACCAGATCACTGGCATCGAGCAGGCTGTACTGGTTGTCCACCAGCTGGTAGGGCGCCGGCGGGGTGTGCGTGTGATCGCTGGTCTCGACCCGCACCGGCCCGAACGCGCCCATGTGCAGCCACACCGAGGAGGAGCCCGGACCGCCGTTGTAGAGGAAGGTGATCGGTCGGTTGTTCGCGTTGGCGCCGTCCTTGAAGTAGGCGACGTAGAACATCGAGGCTTCGGGCGGCACCGTCTTCGCAGCGCCCGGCGGGGGCTGCCCCGGGCCGTAGGCGTTCGTGGCATCGTTCCAGCCTGCCGCGTGCACCACCATCATGCCGGCGACGGCATGGTAGTGGATGGTCTTGCCTTCGACCGTGACCGTGCCGGAGCTGGTGCTGGTGACCGTGCGGAAGTACGGGTTGCCGTGGTGGGCGGCGGGTTCAGCCGCATGACCGGCGGCGAGCGCCGGGGCGCCGGCCGCGGACAGCGTGAGGACCGAGGCGGCCGCCAGGGCCTGAGCGCCGCGCCGGAAGGGTCGGATTCGCATCGTATCGCGCATGCTCATGGTCAGCCTCCTGAAACGTTGTCGGTCTTGCGAATGAAGGCCGCAATGTTGGCGTGCAGCTGCTTCAGAGCGGGGATGTTCACGTAGATCATGTGACCCGACTTGTAATACGCGTACGTAATGTTCGACTGCAGGCTGTTCGGAATCTGCAGATGGTGCATCTCGTACAGACCCTCACAGAACGGTGTGGCGAGATCGAAGTACCCGCCGTTCAGCATGACCTTCAGGTCCGGGTTGTACTTCATCGCCACGGCGAGGTCCGGCATCACGTTGGTGGCAATGGGAACCGGGATGGGTGCGCCTGGCGGGCGGTGCCGGAAGTCCCAGTGCGTGAAGATCTCCGGCAGGTAGCGCAGGTCCGTCTGGTAATGCAGGTCCTTCGAGGCGTAGGCATTGAAAGCGGTCACGTACGCCGAGCTGATGGCGGCGGACTGCGGGTCGTAGTACGCCTCGCGGCTCAGCGGGTCCATGGAAGGCCCCTCGAAGCGCGAGTCGAGACGGCCGGTGGTCATGTCCTCGTTGTAGAGCAGTTCGTGCTCAAACTCCGGTCCGCTCACCTGCAGGTTCGCCTTGAGCAGGTATGACACCGGCAGACCGATGTACTGGTGCATCTGCTCGGCGATGCTCTGGCGATCGGCCGAGGGTAGAGCAGCGCCCTGGGCGAGTGCGTCGGCGTACGGGCCCATGGCGAAGGTCTCGACCGTCTTCAGGAACGGCAGCAGGTGCGCCGGACTGGACGGCAGCGCGTGGTGATACCAGGCCGTTGCCGCCATGCTCGGCAGCGCCAGCTCGTACGGCAGCTCGATCCCGGGGTTGGTGCCGGGGGCATCTGCGTTCAGAGCGAAGTTCAGGATCTGCGAGAGCAGAATCACGCCGTTGAAATCGACCGAGCGACCGATTTCGAGGTCCTTGATCAGCACCGCCGAGCGCGGGGTGCCGTAGCTCTCCCCGAGCAGGTACTTCGGCGAGTTCCAGCGCTGATAATGCGCCAGGAACTGCGTGATGAAGGAGGCGAAGGCGTGCCCGTCGGGATCGACTCCGTAGAACGCCTTGGCTGCGTTCTTCCCCGCGATGCGGCTGTAGCCGGTGCCCGGGGCGTCGATGAACACCAGGTCCGTCGCATCGAGCAGGCTGTACTTGTTCTTGATGATGCTGTACGGGGCCGCCGGGGTGTGCGTGTTGTTGTTGGTCACAACGCGTACCGGGCCCATGCCGCCCATGTGCAGCCACACGGTCGAGGAGCCCGGACCGCCGTTATAGAGGAAGGTGATCGGCCGGTCGTGGGCCGGCACGCCGCGCTTGAAGTACGCGACGTAGAACATGGAGGCCACGGGCGGGCCGTCCGGCTCGCCGAGCGCGTCCTTGCCCGTCGCGGGCGTCGTGGCGTCGTTCCAGCCCTTCGGGTGGACGATGAGGGTGCCGGCAACCGCCTTGTAGTTGATCTTGTGCCCGTCGATCGTGACAGATCCGTAGCTCGTGACCGCGTTCGGTGTGAACAGCGCGGAGGCCGCGCTCGCCGCGGCCGGAGCCGGGGGGAGGGCCTTGGGAGCCGCGGCTAACGCGGGGGCGCCGCAGGCCTCGCACGCGGCCACCGTGAAAAGTGCCGCGAGTGCAACAACATGCTTCATTCGGGTGCTCCTCCAGCGCTCGGGCTCGATTTTGGTGGACTGATTCGCGGGGCCGAGCGCTCTATATGATGCCATCATGCCGCATCCGCACGCCAAGGGGGGAAAGTCCGCCCCTGACGGGCCGTCGTTTTGCGGCGAATGCCCTGTCGGCCGCGACGAAGCGAGTCGCGCCGCAACCGCGCACGGGAGGCCGGTCCGTCGAGCCTGGTCGCTATCTCGGCGGTGAACAGGAGCCCTCGACCGACCCCGCCGGGACCAGTGCGGCGTGCGCGCAACGTCGCTTGTGCCTTGGGACAGGCGCGGGTAGCGTAAGCGGATGTTCAAGGTGCTGCTGTGGCTGATCCTGTTCGTGCTGTGCTGGCCGATCGCGGTGCTGGCGCTGCTCGCCTGGCCGATCCTCTGGCTGCTGCTGCTGCCGCTGCGCCTGCTCGGTATCGTGTTCGACGGCGTATTCGAGTTTCTGCGCGCGCTGCTGCTGTTGCCCGCGCGCCTGCTCGGCGGGCGACCCTAGCGGTCGGGACGGCGAGCGCAGCGGTGCCAGCACCGCCCAGGGGCGGGGACTGCGGACCCAGCGATAACCGAGCAGCAGCAGCAGAACCCCGGCGTATACCAGCGGCTCGCGCACGTCGATCTTTTCTTGCCAATAGAAGTGCCACACGCCGAGGGCGGCGATAAGGTAGATCAGCCGGTGCAGCCGGCTCCAACGCCGACCCAGCCGGCGCATCATGCGGTTCGTCGAGGTGATCGCGAGCGGCAGCAGCAACAGCAGCGCGCTGAAGCCGACCGTGATGTACGGCCGCTTGAGAATGTCAGCGGCGAGTTGATGCCAGTCGAGATCCACATCGAGCACCAGGTAGACCGTGAAGTGCAGCGCGGCGTAGAAGAACGCGAACAGCCCGAGCATGCGCCGCAGCCGCAGCAGATGCGGCAGGCGGGCGATCTGGCGCACCGGGGTGACCATCAGGGTCAGCAGGAGCAGATTGAGGGCGGTCTTACCGCAGCGCAATTCCAGGAACTTCACCGCATCGACCGGCGCTGAGAGGCCGAGCCAGCCGAACAGGCTTGCGGCCATCCAGGCGAGCGGAGCGAGACAGGCTAGAAACACCGCCGGCTTGTACAGGTAGCGATAGCGGCGCTCGACACTCAATCCGAGCAAGGGTCGCGCCGCAGCCGACGTGGGGACGGTCGCGGCGCCTCGTCCGGCCGCTCTAGAAGTACTCATGCAGGTTCATGCCCTTGTAGAGGTAGGCGACCTCATCGGCATAGCCGTTGAACATCAGCGTCGCCTGCCGCTCGTGAAACAACGGCGCGCCGATGCGCCGCTCGGTGGCCTGACTCCAACGTGGGTGCGGTACATTGGGGTTGACGTTCGCATAGAAGCCGTACTCGTTGGGGGCCGCCAGGCTCCAGGTGGTCTGCGGTTGACGCTCCGTGAACACGATGCGCACGATCGACTTGATGCTCTTGAAGCCGTATTTCCACGGCACGATCAGGCGCAGCGGTGCGCCGTTCTGGTTCGGTAGCACGCGGCCGTACAGGCCTACCACCATGAAGGCGAGACGGTTCATAGCCTCATCAATGCGCAGTCCCTCGCGGTACGGCCACTGAAGGATCGGCACGCGCTGGCCGGGCATCTGACTCGGGCGGTAGAGCGTCTCGAAGGCGACATACTTGGCGCGCGAGGTGGGCTTGAACTGCTTCAGCAGCTGCGCCAGGGGAAAGCCCACCCACGGGATGACCATCGACCAGGCCTCCACGCAGCGGAAGCGGTAGATGCGCTCCTCGAGCGCATAGGGACTGAGGAACTTCTCGAGCGGGAACTGGCCGGTCACCTCGGCCTCCCCGGACACCGTGAGGCTCCACGGCCGCGTCTGCAGGGCGGCGGCGTACTCGGCCGGGTCGCTCTTGCCGGTGCCGAACTCGTAGTAGTTGTTGTAGTGGGTGATCTGTTCCCAGCTGTTCGGCGTCTCGTCCTGCCCCGGGGCGTGCACCAGGGCGCCGACCGAGTCGGCGGTATCGAGCGAGTAGGCGAGCGGGGCACCCGCCGCGGCGGGCACGACGGCCGCGCCGGCGCGCCCGAGCGCCGCGCCGGTACCGGCGAGGAGGGCGCCGGCGAGGAAGCGGCGGCGGTTGAAGAAGACCTCCGGCGGAGTGATCTGCGAGGGGGCAATGCGGGGGAGGCGGGAGGCCATGGTTGCAACTCCTGTTAGCTTTCAGAGATTTCCGTCCCGTAGACAGTTCCGGCCTGACCGACCGCAGGCCTCACCAGTGCGCGAAGCGCGGCAGCACGAGCCGGGCCACGAGCGTGACGATCCCGCAGGCCAGTCCGTACCAGGTGAGGATGTACAGTGGATCGTTGAACGGGCAGGCGAAGACGAACACGAATGCCCCCCATGCCGCGGCCGCCAAGCCAATCAGCAGCGGCGTGCGACGCAGGTCGG
This sequence comes from Pseudomonadota bacterium, assembly GCA_021805275.1. Next base: position 180,702 of record JAJZFQ010000043.1, on the reverse strand, counting down.
TCGGCGCGCCGCGATGTCCGAGTACCGCCAGCGCGAGCAGTGGCGGAATCGACAGCAGCACGATCTTCGAGGCGCACTGCACGCCGCTGTGCCAGGCGAGGCGCTGCACGATGCTCGCGACTCCGACGGGCAGACCGCTCGTGAGCACCCCGTAGGCGACACACAGCACAACGATCAGCGCCAACCAGCGCATCGAGCCCCGTGCCGAGAAGGTCGGCTCGAAGGAGCGGATGGCGAGCCAGCCGCTCACGAGCGAGATCAGTCCGAGGCTGACGATCCGCCAGCCCACGGTGGGCTGCGACATCACGCGGTGCATGTCCAGATGGGCCATGCCCACCGCGAACAGCAGCGCCAGTTCGCCCGCCGCGATGAGCGCAATGATCAGGGCATCGATCCAGACCCGCCGCGGGCGCACGGGCGATAGATCCTCGGTGAGCTGCTCGATCAGCGCGTCAAGCTTCATGGCTGTCCTCCTGCGCCCGCTCGCTCAATTGACGCAACCCCCTGTGGATGTTCACCTTGACAAGCGCCATGGTCTGTCCCAGCCGCTCGGCGGCCTCTTTGATGCTCAGACCCTCCAACTTGACCAGTCGAATGGCGTTGGCCTGGGCGGGCTTGAGCGTCGCGAGCAGGGTTTCCAGAACGCGTGCGCTCTGCACCGCCTCGCCGTGATCGCGTACCGCAAGGTCCTCGTCCAGTTCCTCGGTGGGCGCGTCCTTCATCGCGCGCAGCCGGTCGATCCACTTGTAGCGGGCGATCGCCGCGAGCCACGGACCGAAGGGTTTGGAGGGGTCGTAGGTGTGGCGCTTGGTGTGCAGCGACAACAGGACTTCCTGGGCGGCATCGTCCACCATCGAGGCCGGCAGTCGGCGCGAATAGTATCGTTGCAGCCACGCGCCGGCCTCGACGAGCAGGCGCCGGTATGCCGCGGCGTCGCCCCGCTGGGCCGCCAACATCAATTCGCGCCAGTGATCGTCCGCCAAACGAGTCTCCATTCAGCCGGCCGACGCGCCTGGCGGGCGTGCGCCCGCCGGGCGGTGCGACTGCGGGACTGCGCTGTAGTGTACCGCACTCGGCGCGTACGCCGGGCGGAGGCAAAACGAACGGTTTGGACTTGTGGGAATGCACGCTGACATGCCGACCTCTGCCGGTATATTCGTCCGGCCGGGCGGAACGGTTACACGGCCCTGCGCAGGAAATTCCTGGCGGTGGCGCGGTTGGACGGGCGGGGTGGGGGTGGCTAGACTGCGCAGTACCTCCCCGAGGCGGCCATCATCCATGAACTATGTCTTTGCGCCACCGCCGAGCGTGAGCGCGCCGGTGACCGGGACCGCCGCGCGTTTTGCGGTGCACCGCATCTACTGCGTGGGCTCGAACTATCTCGCTCATGCCCAGGAGATGGGCCGCACGGGCCGCGAGCCGCCGGTGTTCTTCATGAAGCCGGCCGACGCGCTGCTGCCGGTCGAGGCCGGCGAGACCGGCCTCATGCCGTATCCGAGCCTGACGGCCAACCTGCACCATGAGGTAGAGCTGGTGGTCGCGATCGGGGTGGGGGGGCGCGACATCGAGCCGGCCCGCTCGCTCGAGCATGTCTTCGGTTACGCCATCGGGCTCGACATGACCCGGCGCGATCTGCAGGCCGAGATGAAGAAGCGCTCGGCGCCCTGGTGCATCGGCAAGGGCTTCGATCACGCCGCACCGCTCGGCCCAATCACCCCGCGCGATCAGGCCGGCGCGATCGAGGGTGCCGAGATTGCCCTGCGGGTCGAGGGCGTCGAGCGGCAGCGCAGCCGGATCGACCAGATGATCTGGAGCGTGCCGGAGATCCTGGCACATCTGTCAGCCGCCTGGAGGCTCACCCCCGGGGACCTGATCTTCACCGGCACGCCGGCGGGCGTCGGTCCGGTTGAGCGTGGCGAGCGGATGGAAGGCACCTGCAGCGGCCTCCAGACGCTGCGCGTGCAGGTGAGCTGAGTCCGCGCCAGAGCGTCGCCGCCGCCTCAGAGTCTCTCGAGCAGCAGAGCGATGCCCTGACCCACGCCGATGCACATCGTGCACAGCGCACGCTTGCCGCCGGTCGCCTCGAGCTGGCTCACCGCCGTGGCCACCAGGCGCGCTCCGCTCGCGCCGAGCGGGTGGCCGAGGGCGATGGCACCGCCATTGGGGTTGACGTGCTCGGCGTCGTCCGGCAGCCCGAGTTCGCGCAGGACAGCGAGGGACTGTGCAGCAAACGCCTCGTTGAGTTCGATGACGTCAATCGCGCCGAGGGAGATGCCGGTGCGCTCCAGGAGCTTGCGCGTGGCGGGCGCCGGTCCGAGGCCCATGATGCGCGGAGGCACGCCGGCCACTGCGCTGCCGATCACCCGCGCGCGCGGAGTCAGACCGTAGCGCACGGCGGCGGACTCACTCGCGAGCAACACTGCGGCTGCGCCGTCGTTGATGCCCGAGGAGTTGCCGGCAGTCACCGAGCCATCGGGTCGTACGACGCCCTTCAGCTTGCCGAGGCTCTCGAGAGAGGTGTCCGGACGCGGATGCTCGTCGGCCTGCACTTGCAGCGGGGGCTGTTTTGAGCGCGTCACGGTCACCGGCACGATTTCCTTCGCGAAGAACCCGCGCGCCTGCGCGCGGGCGTAGCGCTGCTGGCTGCGCAGGGCGAATGCGTCCTGGTCGGCCCGCGAGATGCCGCGCTCCGCGACGAGGTTCTCGGCGGTCTGGGCCATCGAGTCGACGCCGCAGCGGTTCTGGATAAGCGGGTTGACGAAGCGCCAGCCGAGGGTGGTGTCCTCGAGCTTGCCGCTGCGGTCGAAGGCGTGCTCGGCCTTGCCCAGCACGAATGGGGCCCGCGTCATGCTCTCCACGCCGCCGGCGATCATCAGGTGCGTCTGGCCCGAGGCGATGGCGCGCGCGGCGCTCGCCACGGCATCGAGGCTCGAGCCGCACAGACGGTTGAGCGTCGCGGCGGGCACGGCCTCGGGCAGGCCTGACAGCAGCACTGCCATGCGCGCGACGTTGCGGTTGTCCTCGCCGGCCTGATTGGCGCAACCGAGCACCACGTCATCGAGCTGCGACCAGTCCAGTGCCGGGTGGCGCTCCATCAGGGCGCGCAGCGGGAGGGCCGCCAGATCATCGGTGCGCACCGCCGCCAGCGACCCACCGTAGCGGCCAAACGGCGTGCGGACCGCCTCGCAGATCAGTGCGTCGGTCATCACTGTCATCCAAGTGGTTGAAAAACAAGGAGCGCAACAGTACTGCATCCGGCGGGCTTTTGCCACGGCGCACCCTGTGGTTTCCCCGGGGCATCGGGGCGCATCCGCTCCCGATACAATGCGTCGCATCGCGGTGGCCAGGCGGACCGATGACGACGTTCAAAGCCTTACGTATTCACCAGGGCCCGCTCGGCGCGGGCGCATCGCTGGAATCGATCGCGCTCGAACCGCCCGGGCCTGGCGAGGTGCAGGTGCGGGTCGCGTACTCCGGGCTCAATTACAAGGATGCCCTCGCGATCACCGGTCGCGGGGCAATCATGCGCAGCTTCCCCCGGGTCGCCGGCATCGACCTGTCCGGCGTGGTCGAGGCCAGCGCGGATCCGGCCTTCCGGCCGGGCGAGCGGGTGCTCGCCACGGGGGCGGGGCTCGGGGAATGGCTCGACGGCGGACTCGCCGAGTACGCTCGGGTGCCGGCCGATGCGCTGGTGCCGCTGCCGCCGGGGTTGAGCCTGTTCGAGGCCATGGCGCTCGGCACGGCCGGATTCACCGCTGCACTGGCGCTGCGGCGCATGCTGGAGAATCACCAGGCGCCCGCACTCGGACCGATTGTGGTGACGGGAGCCTCCGGCGGGGTGGGCAGCATCGCCCTGATCCTGCTGCATCAGGCCGGATTTCACACCGCCGCGCTCACCGGGAAGCCGGAGGCGGCCCTGCAGCTGCGCGAGCTCGGCGCCGAGGAGGTGATCGATCGTGGCCAGCTGGACGTGGGCGCCAAGCCGCTGGAGAAGGCCCTCTGGGGCGGGGCGGTCGACAATCTGGGCGGTGAGGTGCTGACCTATCTGACGCGCACGGTCAGGCCGTGGGGCAACATCGCCTGCATCGGTCTTGCTCAGTCCGCCGCGCTGAACACCACGGTCATGCCGCTGATCCTGCGCGGGGTGAGTCTGCTCGGGATCCACTCCGTGCAGGTGCCACGACCCTGGCGCGTGGCCCTGTGGCAGCAGCTGGCCGGACCCTGGCGGCCGCAGCGCATCGAGCAGCGCATCGTGCGTGCGGTGATCGACCTGGAGCAGGTGCCGCAGGCGGCCCGCGAGCTGATCGCGGGGCAGGCACGCGGCCGCTATGTCGTGCGGCTCGGTGGGGATTTGTAACCGAGGTGCGCCGGGGCGCACGCGGGGGTGAGCGATGATGAGGATAAGTCGAAGTGGGCGCGCTGCAGCAGGTCGGCGCGGTCGATCCGGAGCGACGCAACTCTCCCTGGCAGCGCGATCCAGAGCGCTCGTACGAGCCGCTGCGCGAGCAGCTCGGCGATGAGGTTGATTGCTGGTACTTCAATGAGCAGCGCTTCGCCGACGGCGCCGAGGTGGTGAGCGGCAGCGTGCGCTTGAGGTGTGAGCGCGGCATCTGGGTCGAGATCCTCGAGCGGCCGCTCTGAGAGCGCCCCGGGATCATCTCGCACGTCGGCGCGTCGCTCGCTATGCTTGTCCGCTCGGCGCCGCGCAGCGGCGCGTGCGACAAGCGGATCAGACAGTGCAAGTGAGCGGCGCGGTGGCAGTGCAACTCCTGGGGGGCGGGCGGTATCGGCTCGAGTCGGTGGCGGCCCCGTCACGCGCGGCCGTGGCTCGCTGAGCGTCCCGATGAGTTCCACGGAACGCACCGCGACGACGAGTCCCCAGGGGGAGAAGCTCAACACGCGGGCCGCGAGCGTCGTGGCGGTCGCCGTGCTGTGCAGCCGCGTGCTCGGCCTGATCCGCGACCAGGTGTTCCTCGCGCTGTTCGGCGGCGGCGCGGTGATGGACGCATTCGCCATCGCGTTTCGCATCCCGAACCTGCTGCGCGACCTGTTCGCCGAGGGAGCGCTGTCAGTGGCGTTCGTCACCACCTTCAGCAAAACCATCGTGCGCGAAGGGGAGGAGGCCGCATGGGCGCTCGCCAACAAGGTGGTGACGCTCGCGACGGTCGTGCTGAGTGTGCTCGTCATCCTCGGTATCCTGTGCGCGCCGTGGATCGTGCATGTGGTGGGCTGGGGATTCCACGGCGGCAAGGCCGTTCTCACGGTCGAACTGACGCGCATCATGTTTCCCTTCATCGTGATGGTGTCGCTCGCCGCGCTGGTCATGGGGATGCTCAATGCGCGCAATGTGTTCGGCATGCCGGCCATGGCCTCGAGCTTCTTTAACCTCGGCTCGATCATCGCCGGGGCGGGGGTGGGCTGGTGGATCGATCCGCACTTCGGTCCGCGCGCGGTGATCGGACTGGCTATCGGCACGCTGGTCGGCGGGGCGCTGCAGCTCGGTGTGCAGCTGCCGGCGCTGCGCCGGCTCGGCCACCGGTTCCGGCCCGATTTCCACTGGCGCGACAAGGGCGTCAGGACCATTCTGCAGCTGATGGGGCCCTCGGTGATCGCGGCCAGCTCGACCCAGATCAACGTGCTGGTCAATGGCGCGTTCGCCTCCGACCTGGGCAACGGCCGGGTGATCTGGCTGCAGATCGCCTTTCGCCTGATCTACCTGCCGCTCGGGATCTTCGGCGTCACGCTCGGCACGGTGAGCCTGCCGCTGCTGGCGCGCCTGGTGGCCGCAGGGGACCTGCTCTCCTTCCGCCGCGAGCTCGCCCGCGGCATGCGTCTGGCGCTGCTGCTGACCATTCCCTCGAGCATCGGCCTGATTCTGCTGGCCAACCCGATCGTCTCGGTGCTCTTTCAACATGGCCGTTTCACCGCCTACGATGTGGCCGAGACCGCCGCGGGATTGCGCTTCTACGCACTCGGCCTGTGTGGCTATGCGGCGCTGAAGATTCTGGTCAACGCCTTTTACGCCATCGACCGGCGCAAGACTCCCATGCTCGTGACCTTCGTCGCGGTCGGCCTGAATCTGCTGCTGAACTGGATCTTCACGGTGCACCTGCGCTGGGGGCACCGTGGGCTTGCGTTTTCCACCGCCTGCGTCGCGACCAGCAATTTCCTCATCCTCTACGCGCTGATGCGGCGCCATCTGGGGCGGCTCGAGTCGCGCGCGCTCGGTGCGATGCTGGTGCGCCTGACGCTTGCCTGCGCGGTGCTCGCGGCGGTGTGCTGGGGCGGGCAGCACTGGCTGATGGGCGGCTGGGCGCAGCAGCGCTTCTGGCCAAAGCTCGGCGCGCTCTCGCTGGTCATCGTGACGGGGGCTGGCGCGTTCTTCGGGTGTGCGCTGCTGCTCGGTATCGGGGAGATGCGTGACATCGCTCAGGTTCTCAGGCGCAAGCTGCGCGCGGCATAGTGGCCGCGGGCCACAGCACGACAGGGCGCCTGCGGCGGCGCCGAAGGAGAAGGTGACATGAAGCGTTATTTGTACCCCTGGGGCGCTCTGGTGCTGCTTGGGCTGTCGGGGCGCGCGTTCGCGCAGAGCTACGCGGATCAGACCTTCGCACCGCGCCAGCCCGTGCACTGGCACCTGCAGGTCGGCTACAGCCCGACGGTGGGCTCGACCTCGCAGTACTTTCAGGGCGGTTATACCTTTGGCGGCGGCTTAACCTGGCGGCCCTGGGCGGATGAGCCGTTCGGGCTGCGCGCGGACCTCGAGTACAGCCATTTCAGCGCGACCCGCAATCTCATTGCGATCAATGAGCAGATCGACCAGACGCAGATCGATTACGGCTACGGCGAGCTCTACGGACTGAACGTCGACGGGCAGTACAAGGTGCATTTGACGCCCACGGTGAGCGGTTTCGCGCTCGCGGGCGTCGGAGTGGGTCATCTGCACGTCGCCCTGACGCAGACCGTGGCGTTCGGCACGTATTTGTGCGACCCCTGGTTCGGCTACTGCAGCTTCGGGCTGGTGCCCGGGGATGTGGTGGTGGCGAGCGGCAACACGACGCGCTTTTCCTGGAACGCCGGCGTCGGCTTGGATTTCCTGCTGCGCAACGGACAGACCTTCTTCGTCGAGGCGCGCTACCAGCGCCTGGAAACGAGCCAGCCGATCGAGTTCATCCCGATCACCGTGGGACTGCGCTTCTGAGCCGCTGCGGGGGGCGCCCCGGCCGGGACGCCCCCCGGTTCCCCGGGGCGCGCCGGTGCGGCAATGACGAGCCGGTCGGGATGCGAAGCTGCTAAAATTCCTCTTTTTACGCGCCGGATGCGGACCGGGCACGAAGGGCTTCCATGGCACTGAAGATCATGATTCTCGGGGCGAACGGGTTCATCGGCAGCGCGCTCACGGGCGCGATCCTGCGCTCGCGCGACTGGGAGGTGTACGGAATCGACCTGTCGGACAACAAACTCGGAGACCTGCCCAAGGACGATCGATTCCACTTCATCGAAGGTGACATCACCATCAATAAGGAGTGGGTCGAGTATCACGTCAAGAAGTGCGACGTGGTTGTGCCACTGGTGGCGATTGCCAACCCGGCACAGTACGTGACCCATCCTCTGAAGGTCTTCGAGCTCGATTTCGAGGCGAACATCACCATCGTTCGCCATTGTGTCAAGTACGGCAAGCGCCTGGTGTTTCCCTCGACCTCGGAGCTGTACGGCATGTCTCCGGATGCGCTGCTTGACGAGGAGACCAGCCCCCTGGTGTACGGCCCGATCAACAAGCAGCGCTGGATCTACGCCGCCTCCAAGCAGCTGCTCGACCGGGTGATCTACGCCTACGGCGTGCGTGACGGCCTCGATTACACCTTGTTCCGCCCGTTCAACTTCATCGGTCCGAACCTCGATAACATCGAGGAGCCGAAAGAGGGCAGTTCGCGCGTGTTCACGCAGTTTCTCTCCAACGTGCTGTACCGCCGCCCGATCAAGCTGGTCGACGGAGGGCGTCAGAAGCGCTCCTTCACGTTCATCGATGACGCCATCGAGTGCCTGCTGACGATCCTGGAGAACCAGAACGGGCGGGCGACGCGGCGCATCTTCAATATCGGCAACCCCGACAACTGTGTGTCGATCCGCGAGCTCGCTGATCGCACCATCCGCATCGCGCAGGAGTTCCCGCAGCTGCGTGATGCGGCCAAGGGCACCGAGATCGTCGAGGTGTCTGCCGGGGAGTACTACGGCAAGTATTACCAGGACATCCAGGTGCGGGTGCCGGCGATCGAGTCGGCCAAGCGCGATCTCGGCTGGCGCCCGAGCACCGACCTGGACACGGCGATCCGCAAGACCATCGACTTCTACGTCCGGCTCGGCAGCTTCAACGCCCTGAGCGCCTCGGCGTCCGGGCTCTGACCGGCGCGCCGGGGGCTCAACGGGGTACGACCATGAGCGCAGCGCAGGCGCGCGCCGAGCGGTTGAGGTGGTGGGCGTGGGTGCTGCTGGCGGCGGTCTGGTTCGCGACGCTGCAGATCCGCCCGATGTTCGATCCGGACGAGGGCCGCTACGCGGAAATTCCGCGCGAGATGGTGGTCAGCCACGACTGGGTGACCCCCAGGCTCGACGGGCTGAAGTACTTCGAGAAGCCGGTGCTGCAGTACTGGGCCACCGCCACCGTCTACTCGGTCGTAGGGCTCAGCAACTGGTCTTCGCGCCTGTGGACGGTGGGTCTCGGTTTCGGCTGCCTGGCGCTGATCTATGCGTGGCTGGCGCAGCTGTATGAGCGGCGCTCGGCCATTGCCGCCGTGGCGTTGCTGGCGCTGAGTCCGTACTTCGGCATCATCGCGCACCTGGACTTGCTCGATGCGGGACTGACCTTCTGGCTGACCGCCATGGTGCTCGCCTTCACGCGGGCGCAGTGCGCCGAGATCGGCTCGCTCGCCGAGCGCAACTGGATGCTCGTGTCCTGGGCGATGGCGGCGCTCGCGCTGCTCACCAAGGGGCTCGAGGTGTACGTGCTGGCGGGCATGGCACTCGTGGCCTACACGGTTCTCGAGCGTGACATTCGACCCTGGCGACGGCTGCACCTGGGGCTCGGCATCCCGTTGATGGCGCTGATCGCGGCGCCGTGGTTCGTCGCGGTCTCGCTGCGCAACCACACGTTCGCGGAGTATTTCTTCATCCATGAGCACTTCCAGCGCTTCCTCACCGATGAGGCGCGGCGCGTCGAGCCGTGGTGGTACTTCATCGCGTTGCTTGTGGTCGGGGCGTTCGCCTGGCTCGTGCCGCTCGCGCGCGCATCGCGCGCGGCGTGGCAGGACAGCGGCCCGGTGGCGCATTTCAAGCCGCTGAAATTTCTGCTGCTCTATGCGCTGCTGACGGTGATCTTCTTCTCTACCTCGGACTCGAAGCTCGCCACCTACATCCTGCCGGTGTTCCCGCCGATCGCGGCGCTGACTGGGGTGTACCTGGCGCGCCGGCCGGGTGCGCTGACCCGCTCGGCATGGGCGGGTGCCGGGCTGGCGACGTTCGTGGCTGCCGGACTGCTGGTGTATTCCCAGCACCGCAACGGGTTCATTCCGCCGGCGGCGATCGCCTGGGCGGTGGCCGCGGTGGCCGCCGCGCTCGTAGCGGTGGCGGTGTGTGCGCTCGGCACGAAGCGGGCTGCGCCAAGCGAGGCGCAGGCCCAGGGCGGCATCGCCCGTCCGCTCGTTGTCGCGCTGGCCTTCTCCTTCGTCTGGCAGGGGCTGCTCTGCCAGTACGCGGTGATCCCGCCCGCGCGCTCGGCTTATCAGCTGGTTCAGAGCATCCGGCGCGACGTGCACCCGGATACGACGCTCTACAGCGTGGGACAGTACCGTCAGACCATCCCGCCGTACCTGGGGCGGCTCCTGATCCTGGTCGGCTACCAGGGCGAACTCGGGATGGGCCAGCGCCTGCAGCCGGGATGGATGACCGCGACGCCTGCGCAGTTCGTGCGCCGCTGGCAGGGGAGCCACGATGCGATCGCGTTCTTTGCGCCGGCAGTCTGGGCGCGTTATCAGCGCGAGGGCCTGCCGGGTCGCGTGATCGGCCGCGACAGCTTCACGGTGGCGGTGAGCCGCTCATGAAATGGTCGGTATTCGCGTTTCTCTGCGGTGGGGTGCTGCTGAACTTGGTGGCGCAGCTGGGGCTGAAGGCCGCGACGGATGCCACCGGTCCGCTGTTCGGCACCGGGGTGGACGTCCCGAAGCGTCTGCTCGAGCTGCTCACCGTGCCGTGGCTGTGGGTCGCATTGACCTGCTACGGACTCTCGGTGATCGTCTGGCTGGTCGGCCTCTCGCGCGCGCCGGTGAGCCAGGCCTATCCGATGCTCTCGCTCAACTACGTGCTCATGGTCGGGCTCGCCTGGTGGCTGTTCAACGAGGTGCCCAATCTCGAGCGCGTGCTGGGCATCCTGGTAATCGTCGTGGGTGTGGTCCTGGTGTTCCGCTCGTAGCCTATGCAACCCTTCCTTCCCTTCACCCGGCCGAGTATCGACGAGCAGACCATCGCCGAGGTGGCCGAGGTGCTGCGCTGCGGCTGGCTCGCCAGCGGTCCGAAGGTCCAGGCGTTCGAGGCGGCGCTCTCCGAGTACTGCGGCGCACGTCCGGTGCGCACCCAGACCTCGGCCACCGCGAGCCTCGAGCACGCACTGCTCGCCTGCGGCATCGGCGCCGGCGATGAGGTGATCGTGCCGGCGATGAGCTTCGTCGCCACCGCCAATGTCGTGGTGCGCGCCGGTGCGCGGCCAGTGTTCGTGGACGTGGACCTCGCGACGCGCAACATCGATCTCGATCAGGCCGAGGCGGCCCTCACGGCCCGTACCCGGGCCATCATGCCGGTGCACCTGTGCGGCATGCCGGTCGATCTGGACCGTCTCTATGCCCTCGCCGAGCGCAAGCGGCTGCGGGTGATCGAGGATGCGGCCCAGGCGATGGGCTCGAGTTACCGCGGCCGGCGCATCGGCAGCTTCGGTGACCTGGTCTGCTTTAGCTTCCACCCGAACAAGAACATCACCTCCATCGAGGGTGGCGCGGTGGTCGGTGGCTCGCCGGAGGAGGTTCGCGAGCTCGAGCTGCATCGCTTCCACGGGCAGATGAAGACGGCCGCGGACGCGTTCGAGACCTATTTCGCCGGCGGCAAGGCAAACCTCACTGACGTGGCCGCCTGCGTCGGGCTCGGCCAGTTGCGTCAGCTCGAGTCCTTCAACGCGCGCCGGCGCGAGCTCGCGATGCGCTACTTCGAGTTGTGGGGCGAGGATCCGCCGCTGGCGTTGCCGCCGCGCGGCGATGCGGGCCACAACTGGCACATGTTCGCCGCGCGGCTGCCGCTCGAGCGGCTGCGCATCAGCCGGCTTAAGTTCATCGAGGCGATGGCCGAGCGCGGCATCGGCATCGGCGTGCATTACCCGGCGATCCACCTGTTCAGCGCCTACCGCGCACTCGGCTACCGCGAGGGGCAGTTTCCCCATGCCGAGCGCATCGGCCGCGAGACGGTGACGCTGCCGCTGTTTCCGGCGATGCACCTGGAGGATGTCGATCGGGTGGTCGGAGCTGTCAATCAAGTGCTGCGCGAGGCAACCCGGTGAGCGCCACGATTTCGGTCATCATTCCCGTCTACAACGAGGAGGCGGGCCTGGCAACGCTGTTCGAGCGGCTGTATCCGGCGCTCGATGCGCTCGGCCGCGGTTACGAGGTTGTGTTCGTCGACGACGGCAGCCGCGACCGCTCGGCGGCGGTGCTGCGCGATCAGTTCGAGTTGCGCCCCGAGTGCACGCGCGTGGTGCTCCTGACGCGCAATGCCGGCCAACACATGGCGATCCTCGCCGGCTTCGCGCACGCGCGCGGCGATTACATCATCACTCTCGATGCCGACCTGCAGAATCCCCCCGAGGAGATCGGCAAACTGGTTGCGGCCATGGATCAGGGGGCGGATTACGTCGGCACGGTGCGCGCGAGGCGCCACGACGTCTACTGGCGCAAGGCCGCCTCGCGACTGATGAACCGCATGCGCGAGCGCACCACGCAGATCCGCATCACCGACCAGGGCTGCATGCTGCGGGGCTATCACCGCACCATCGTCGATGCGATCAACCGCTGCGTCGAGGTCAGCACCTTCGTGCCGGCGCTCGGCTACACCTTCGCGCGCCACCCGGTGGAGATCGAGGTGGCGCACGCGCTGCGCGCGGCCGGCCAGTCGAAGTACTCTTTCTACCGGCTGATCCGCCTGAACTTTGACCTGATGACCGGATTCTCGGTCGCGCCGCTGCAGTTCTTTACCATGTTCGGCATCCTCATTGCGCTGATCTCCCTCGGCTTCGTGGTGGTGCTGGCGCTGCGCCGCCTGTTCATCGGGCCGGAAGTGCAGGGCGTGTTCACGCTGTTCGGTCTCGCCTTCTTCTTCATCGGCGTGCTGCTGGTGAGCGTCGGGGTGGTTGGCGAGTACGTCGGACGCATCTACGAGCAGGTGCGCCAGCGTCCGCGGTACACCATCGCGGCGATTCTCGAGGGCGGGCCCGGTATCGACACCGGTGAGACCGGGGTGCGCCCGGCGGTGCTGCCGCTGCCCAAGCCGCACCCGGAACTCGATCACTCCGAGATGCTGCGCGCCGAGCACGACCCGGGCCCGGCGCCGTGAGCGCTCGCGCCCGAGCGGTCGTCTTCGCCTACCACGACGTCGGGGTGCGCTGCCTGAAGGCGCTGCTGTCCGGCGGCGTGGAGGTGCCGCTCGTGGTCACGGTGGCGGATGACCCGCGCGAGCGGCAGTGGTTCGCGAGCGTCGCGGCAACCGCGCGTGATTACGGACTGCCGCTCGCCACCCCCGAGGATCCCAACACGGAGCGGTTCGCAGCCGAGCTCGCCGCCCTCGATGCGGATTTTCTCTTCTCGTTCTACTACCGCGCCATGCTGGGTGCGCCGGTGCTCGCGAGCGCCGGCCGCGGCGCGCTCAACATGCACGGTTCGCTGCTACCGAAGTACCGCGGCCGCGCGCCGGTCAACTGGGCGATCCTCAACGGGGAGCCCGAGAGCGGGGCGACACTGCACTACATGGTCGCGCGCGCCGATGCCGGGGACATCGTCGATCAGCAGTCTGTGCCCATTCTTGGCGACGATGATGCGCGCGAGGTATACCTCAAGGTCACCGCGGCTGCGGAAATGGTGTTGGTGCGCTCGCTACCGGGGCTGCTCGCGGGCAATGGTCCGCGGCGCGCTCAGCCGCTCATTGCGGGGCAGTACTTCGGCCGCCGCGGACCGCAGGATGGGCGCATCGATTGGCACTGGTCCGCGCGGCGCATCCACGATCTGGTGCGTGCGGTTGCCCCGCCGTTCCCCGGGGCCTTCGGCGAGATTGGCGGGGAACGCTGGTGGTTGCACCGCACCCGGGTCGCCGGGCACACGCTCGCGCCGGGGCAGCCGCGATTGTTCGGCGCGGCGGGCGAATGTCAGATCGTCTGCGCCGACGGGTCGGTGCTGCGGCTGCTCGAAGTAGCGAACGCGACCGGGCCGCTCGATCTGGCGCGTCTTGCCGGCGCGCTCGAAGCGCGGCCGGTGCCGCTCGGTTGAGCGGCTGAGGCGAAGGGCGCTGCACGGCCGATGAGCACCATTGCACTGAAAATAGACGTCGATACCTACCGCGGCACCCTCGAGGGCGTGCCGCGCCTCGCCGCGGCGCTCGAGCGCAATGGTGCGCGGGCGACGTTTCTGTTCACGCTGGGGCCGGATCACACGGGCCGGGCCATCAAGCGAGTTTTGCGCCGCGGCTTTCTCGGCAAAGTGCGCCGCACGTCCGTCGTCAGTCACTACGGGATGCGCACGCTGCTCTACGGTGTCCTGTTGCCCGGGCCGCGCATTGGGCGGCGTTGCGAGAGCGTGCTGCGGCGGGTCGAGGCGGGTGGTTTCGAGGCGGGCGTGCACACCTGGGATCACGTGAAGTGGCAGGATGGGGTGGCGCGCGCGAACCGGGAGTGGACGCGCCGGCAGCTCGAGCGCGCGCGCGATGAGTTCACGCGCGTGTTCGGCCGGGCGCCGGCGGCGCACGGCGCGGCCGGCTGGCAGATGAACCGTTACGTGCCGCAACTGCAGGCCGAGTGCGGCTTCCGCTACGCATCGGACACGCGCGGCCGGGGGCCATTCATGCCGCTCGTCGGGGGGCAGGAAGTCCCGGTGCTGCAGCTGCCGACGACGCTGCCGACGCTCGATGAGCTGATCGGACGGGAGGATCTTGGTGAGGCCGATCCGATCGAGCACCTGCTGCGCGTGAGTGACGGACCGGCCGATCACGTCTTCACGCTGCACGCGGAACTCGAGGGCGGGGCGTACTTGGCGGGCTTCGAGCGGCTGCTCGCCGCCTGGCGGCAGCGCGGGGTGCGGCTGACGGATCTGGCTTCGTATGCAGCGACGCTCGAGACGGTGCGCCTGCCGCGCTGTTCGATCGACACCGGCAGCGTGCGCGGGCGTTCCGGCACGCTGGCCGTGCAAGGGAAGGAGGGGACATGAACGATTTGCCGAGAAGCATGAATGCCATCGAGATCACCGCCCCCGGCGAGCCGCAGGTGCTGTCTCTCACCCGCCGCGCGGTGCCCGCGCCCGGCCCGCGCGACGTGCTGATTCGCGTGCGCGCCGCCGGGGTGAACCGTCCAGACGTGTTGCAGCGCAAGGGGCTCTATCCGCCGCCGCCGGGCGTGACCGACATCCCTGGGCTCGAGATCGCCGGGGAGGTCGTGCGGATCGGCGCTCAGGTGAGCGAGTGGTCGTGCGGGGATCGGGTCTGCGCGCTGGTGGCCGGCGGCGGGTATGCCGAATACGCGCTCGCACCGGCGGTGCAGTGCCTGCCCATTCCGCGCGGCCTGACGCTGGAGGAGGCCGCGGGGCTGCCCGAGACGGTCTTCACGGTGTACTACAACGTCTGGGAACGCTCGCGGCTGAAGGCCGGGGAGTGGCTGCTCGTGCATGGAGGCTCGAGCGGGATCGGCACGACCGCCATCGTGCTCGCCAAAGCCTTCGGCGCCCGCGTGATCGCGACCGCCGGCAGTCCCGAGAAATGCGCCGCGTGCCGCAGTCTTGGTGCCGAGTTCGCCATCGATTACAAGCGTGAGGATTTTGTGACCGCGACGCTCGCGGCGACTGCGGGGCGCGGCGCCGATGTCATTCTCGACATGGTCGGCGGGGAATACGTGGCGCGCGACATGGCCGCCGCGGCGCTGGAGGGACGCATCGCGGTGATCGCCACCCAGGGCGGACGCAGCGCGCAAATAGACCTGACCCAACTGATGACCAAGCGGCTGATGATCGGCGGCTCCTCGCTGCGCCCGCAGACCATCGAGCGCAAGGGCGAGCTTGCCGCGGCGCTGCGCGAGCGGATCTGGCCGCTGATCGAGTCGCATGGGCTGCATCTGCCCATCCAGGCGAGGTTTCCCCTCGCCGAGGCGGCTCGGGCGCACGCCCTGATGGAATCGGGCAGCCACATCGGCAAGCTCCTGCTGCTCACCTGAGGTGGCGCCCGTTGGCCCGCTTCGGCGCCTGCCGAGCGCGCGCACTGGCTGCAGGTCAGGGAGTCAATCGATCCGTCGAACGCGCGTGCGCCAGCGGTAGTTCTTCAGGCTGCAGCCGAGCTGGGACGGTTCGTACCCGCAGATGCGACGCTTCCTGCGGTCGTGCGCCTGTGCCGCAACCACGGGTGCGCAGGCGCCCAGCTGAGAGGCTCCCCGGCGGGCGTCCCCGCGCCCGATCAGCGCACCGGCAGCACGGTCGAGCGCGTCACGGTGCGCATCGCGAAGCTCGACTGCACGCGCACCACGCTCGGCAGGCGGGTGAGGTGCTGGCTGTGGATGCGCTCGAAATCATCCAGGTCCGCCACGACCAGACGCAGCAGGTAGTCATGCTCGCCGGTCATCAGGTAGCACTCCATGACCTGCGGGATGCGGCGCACCGCCGCCTCGAAGGCCTCGAGCCCCGACTGGCTCTGCCGGTCGAGCGTGATGCTGACAAACACGTTGACCGGATAGCCGGCCTTGTGCGGATCGATCAGTGCCGTGTAGCCCTCCACTAGCCCGGACTCCTCGAGCGCCTTGACGCGGCGCAGACAGGCGGACTCGGACAGATTGACCTCGCTGGCAAGGCGCGCATTGGTGATGCGGGCGTCCTGCTGCAGGTGGCGCAGGATGGCGTGATCGTAGCGGTCGAGCTCCATATGAGAAATATTCTGCCATTAAAATCTACTTTTGAGACAGAATCTGTGGTCTGGCTGCCTGAAATGGTCCATTTCGCAAGCTCCCGCCAGCGCCCCCCCGTAAGCTGCTGATCCATCGAGCCCAGGGGGAGACCATCATGCGTATCGGCGTTCCGCGCGAAATCAAGGTTCACGAGTATCGGGTCGGACTGGTGCCGGCGGGGGTGCGCGAGCTCACCGCCGCGGGTCACGAGGTGCTGATCGAATCCGCGGCCGGCGAGGGCATCGGCATTCCCGATGCCGATTACCGGGCAGTCGGCGCCCGCATCGTTGCCAGCGCCGCGGAGGTGTTCGCAAATGCAGAGCTTGTGGTCAAGGTAAAAGAGCCACAGCCCGGGGAGTGCGCGATGCTGCGCGCCGGCCAGGTGCTCTTCACCTACCTGCACCTGGCGCCCGATCCGGCCCAGACACGCGCGCTGATGGCCTCCGGCGCCACTGCCATCGCCTATGAGACGGTGACCCGGCGCGGGACACTGCCGCTGCTGACCCCGATGAGCGAGGTCGCCGGGCGGATGTCGGTGCACGTCGGGGCCGGCTGCCTGCAGAAGGCCAACGGGGGCCGCGGCGTGCTGCTCGGCGGGGTGCCGGGCGTGCTACCGGGCAAGGTGGTCATTCTCGGCGGCGGGGTGGCGGGCACACACGCGGCGCAGATGGCCGTCGGCCTGCATGCCGACGTCACGGTCGTGGATCGCTCGATTGAACGGCTCCGTGAGCTGTCGGATCAGTTCGGTGCCTCACTGCGTACCGAGTATTCCACCGCGGCGGCCATCGAGCGGCTGGTGCGCGAGGCGGATCTGGTGATCGGCGCGGTGCTGATCACCGGGGCGGCCGCCCCGAAGCTCCTCACTCGCTCGATGCTCTCGAGCATGCAGCCCGGATCGGTGCTGGTCGACATCGCCATCGACCAGGGCGGCTGCTTCGAGACCAGCCGCCCGACCACGCACGCCGAGCCGACCTTCATCGTCGATGGCATCGTGCATTACTGTGTGGCCAACATGCCGGGCGCGGTGGCGCGCACTTCCACGTTCGCGCTCACGAACGCCACGCTGCCCTACGTGCGCCAGCTGGCCGATCTGGGCTGGCAGGAGGCGCTGCGCCAGGATCCGGGGTTCGCGGCTGGACTGAACGTGCACGCCGGCGCGATCACCCACCCGGCGGTGGCGCAGTCGCTCAACCTGCCGCTCGCGCCCTCCCCGCTGAAGGCGGGTTAAACGCAATTCACGTCTGGCGCGGTGCGGGCGGCTGCCGGTAGGCTAGCGGCTCGCGCCGCATGGGACGGCGCGGCGGGGCGCGCACCGGCGCCCGTTCACTCAACTAGGAGCTCTCACGATGCGCCCGACCCGATGGATTCTGCCGCTTGCGCTGCTCGCGGCCTCGGCTGGCACGGCCTTCGCCAAGCCCGTCACCTACGTCTGCGACCCGGCCCACACGCACCCGAGTTTCTCCACCGATCACATGGGTGGCCTGTCGGTGTGGCGCGGCATCTTCACCAAGACGAGCTGCACCATCGTCCTCGACTCCGGGGCGCACACCGGCACCGTCCATGTGACGGTCGACACCGCCTCGGACGATTTCGGCCAGGCGCAGCTCGACAAGGATGCCCGCGGAGCTCAATTGCTCGATGTCGCCCAGTACCCGACCGCGACGTACGTCGGACGCCTCGCGGACTTCCAGCACGGTGCCCCGACGCGTGTGCTCGGCAAGTTCACGCTGCACGGGGTCACCCGTCCGCTGACGCTGATCATTCGGCACTTCGAGTGCAAGGAAGTCGCCATGATGCACCAGTACCGGTGCGGGGCGGACGCCTTTGCCGAGTTCAACCGGGCTGACTACGGCATCTCCTTCGGGCGCGCCATGGGCTTTCAGATGTGGGTGCGCCTGCACATCCAGGTCGAGGCGGTGCGCCAGGGTTGAGCGGCGGCGGCGCGGCGCGCCCTGGGCGCGTCGCGCCGCCCCGGTTGGCGGGGAGCGCACGCGGGGCCGCACGGGGGCCTGTGAGAACCTAATCACATAGCTCGAAAGTCTCAGCGCACTGGGGGCTGCGAGCGGTGCGCAGGGCCGGTCTTTGTGTAGACTCGGGGGCTGGACTTTCACCGGATCGATGCCGTGCCCCCGATGACAGACTCAGCATTGCTCGAGGCGTTGCTGCCCGTGGCGGTGGCCGCGGGACGCGAGGCGTACGCGGTGTATCTGCGCGGTTGCCCCGTCGAGCACAAGGCCGATCGCACGCCGGTCACGGAAGCCGATCGTGCCGCCGAGGCGGTCATTCTGGCGCATCTGGGGCGCATCGCCCCGGACGTTCCGGTGGCTGCCGAGGAATCCTGCGCGGCGGGGCACATTCCGGTGGTGGGCGATGTGTTCTTCCTGGTCGACCCGCTCGATGGCACCAAGGAGTTCATCGCGCGCCGCGGTGACTTCACGGTCAACATTGCGCTGATCCGCGCCGGGCAACCGGTCCTCGGCGTCGTGTACGCGCCGGTGACCGGCATGCTCTACGCCGGTGATGCGGTAGCCGGTCGAGCGTTCCGCTTCGCACAGTCGCCCGACGGCGGCGCGCCCGGAGCGCGTGCGCCGCTGCACGTGCGCCCGGCGCCATCTGCGGGGCTGATCGCGGTGGTCTCCCGGTCGCACGCTACCCCCGAGACTGAACAGTATCTGCGCGGCTATCCGGTGAGCGAGCGCGTCTCGGTGGGCTCGTCGCTGAAGTTCTGCCTGGTGGCGAGCGGGGCGGCCGATCTGTATCCGCGGCTCGGGCCGACGATGGAGTGGGACACCGCCGCCGGGCACGCGGTGCTGGTCGCCGCCGGCGGCCAGGTGCTCGCTCCGGGCGGCCACCCGCTGCGCTACGGCAAGCCGGAGTTCCGCAACAGCTTCTTCGTGGCCGCCGGCGCCTTTCCGCTGGCGCCGCTTGCGACCTGAGTCGATGCACATGAACGATCCCAAGCCAACCGCTTCGCGTCTTGCGCCGCACCTGCGTCAGCTCCAGTCCGAGTCGATCGGCATCATCCGTGAGGTCGCCGCAGAGTTCCGCAATCCGGTGATGCTCTACTCCATCGGCAAGGACTCCGGCGTCATGTTGCACCTGGCGCTGAAGGCGTTCTATCCGGCGAAGCCGCCGTTTCCGTTGCTGCACATCGACACCGGCTGGAAATTCCGCGCCATGATCGAGCACCGCGACCGCATCGCCGAGCGCTACGGGGTGCGGCTGCTCGTGCACACCAATCCCGACGGCCTCGCGCGTGGCATCAACCCGATCAGCTCCGGGTCGCAGCTGCACACGCAGGTGATGAAGACCGAGGCGCTGAAGCAGGCGCTCGACCAGTGGCAGTTCGACGCCGCGTTCGGCGGAGCGCGGCGCGACGAGGAGAAGAGCCGCGCCAAGGAGCGCGTCTTCTCGTTCCGCTCCGCCGGCCACGTCTGGGATCCGCGCAACCAGCGACCCGAGCTGTGGAACCTCTACAACACCCGTATCAACCAGGGCGAGACCATCCGGGTCTTTCCGCTCTCGAACTGGACGGAGCTCGATATCTGGCAGTACACGCGCGCCGAGGACATCCCGGTGGTGCCGCTGTACTTCGCTGCGGCCCGCCCGGTGCTCGAGCGCAACGGACAGCTGATCATGCGCGACGATGAGCGCATGCCGCTTAATCCCGGGGAGCGCGAGCAGGTGCGCATGGTGCGCTTCCGCTCCCTCGGCTGCTATCCGCTGTCGGCCGCGATCGAGAGTCGCGCTGAGACGCTTGATGACATCATCGCCGAGATGCTGGCGACGCGCACCTCGGAGCGCTCCGGGCGGCTGATCGACAGTGACGAGGCGGCCTCGATGGAGAAGAAGAAACGTGACGGCTATTTCTGACACGGGTGCGGCCGAGCGCAAGGGGCTGCTGCGCTTTCTCACCTGCGGCTCGGTCGATGATGGCAAGTCGACCCTGATCGGGCGGCTGCTCTACGACACGCAGCTCGTCCTCGAGGATCAGCTCGCCGCGCTCGAGCGCGACAGCCGCAAGCACGGCACCACCGGGGAGGATCTTGACCTGGCGCTGCTGGTCGACGGTCTGCAGGCCGAGCGCGAGCAGGGCATCACGATCGACGTCGCCTACCGGTTCTTCGCCACGCCGCGCCGCTCGTTCATCGTCGCCGACACCCCGGGGCACGAACAGTACACGCGCAACATGGCCACCGGGGCCTCCAACAGCCAGGCTGCAGTGATCCTGGTCGATGCGCGCAAGGGCGTGCTCACCCAGACGCGCCGGCACAGCTACATCTGCGCGCTGCTCGGCATCAAGCACGTGCTGCTCGCGGTCAACAAGATCGATCTGGTGGAATTCTCCGGGGAGCGCTTCCATCGGATCGTTGCCGACTATCTCGCCTTTGCCGCGCCGCTGAAGTTCGGCTCGGTGGCGAGTATTCCGCTGTCGGCGCGCTTCGGGGATAACGTGATCCGCCGCTCCGAGCGCATGGGCTGGTACGACGGCCCGACCCTGATCGAGCAGCTCGAGTCGCTCGAGGTTCGCGAGGAGCTCGAGGACAAGCCACTGCGCTTCCCGGTGCAGTGGGTGAACCGGCCGAATCTGGATTTCCGCGGCTTCGCCGGCACGGTGGCCTCCGGGGTGGTGCGCCCGGGCGATCGGGTCGTGGTGGCCGCCTCGGGGCGCGAGAGCGCCGTGCAGCGCATCGTTACGGCCGACGGCGACCTGTCCGAGGCGCGCGCCGGCGATGCGATCACGCTGACGCTCCGCGACGAGGTGGACGTGGCGCGCGGCGATGTGCTGGCGCACGCCGATGCGCGCCCCGAGGTGGTCGATCAGTTCGCCGCCGAGGTGCTGTGGATGATCGAGGAGCCGATGCTCCCGGGCCGCTCCTACCTGATGCGCATCGGCACCCGCTACGTGCCGGCGCGCGTGACGAGCCTGAAGCACAAGACGGACGTCAACACCCTCGAGCACATCGCGGCCAAGACCCTGGGACTGAACGAGATTGGCCTGTGCAATCTGTCCACCACGAGTCCGGTCGTGCTGGACCCGTACGCCGAGAACCGCGCCACGGGCGCGTTCGTGCTCATCGACCGCTTCACCAATGCCACCGCCGGGGCGGGCATGATCCGCTTCGGGCTGCGCCGGGCCACCAACATCCACCGCCAGGCGCTGCTCATCGACAAGTCTGCGCGCACACGCCTGAACGGACATCGCGCCGCGGTGCTCTGGTTCACGGGCCTGTCGGGCTCGGGCAAGAGCACCATCGCCAACATCGTCGAGCGTGAGCTGCACGGACTCGGCGTACACACCTACATGCTCGATGGCGACAATGTGCGCCACGGCTTGAACCGCGACCTGGGCTTCACGGATGCCGATCGGGTCGAGAACATCCGCCGCGTCGGTGAGGTGGCGAGGCTGTTCGTCGATGCAGGTGCGATCGTGCTGTGCTCGTTCATCTCGCCGTTCCGCGCCGAGCGTCGCATGGTGCGCGAGCTGCTCGAGGCGGGCGAGTTCATCGAGGTCTTCGTCGACACATCGCTCGATGAGTGCAAGCGGCGCGATCCGAAGGGTCTTTACGCGCGCGCTCTCGAGGGCAAGATCAAGAACTTCACGGGCATCGATTCGCCCTATGAGCCGCCCGAGTACGCCGAGGTCGTCCTGACACCCAGTCCGCTCGGTCCGCAGGAGGAGGCGCAGCGCGTGCTCCAAGCGCTGCGCGAGCGGCAGATCATCGCCTGAGGGGCGGTGAGCCGTTGGTGAGCCTGGTCGGCGGCCTCGATTAGGCTGGCCCGTCGCGCTACCATGGCGCGATCTTCCCCGGGGGGTCCTGTGCCGATCCATTACCGAAGCGACGGCGATGTCGCGGTGCTCCAGATCGAGCATCCGCCGGTCAACGCGCTCAGCCTCGAGGTGCGCCGCGGACTCATCGGGGCGCTGGCGCGCGCGGCGAGCGATCCGGCGATCCGCGCAGCGGTGCTCATCGGGGCGGGCGGGAGCTTCCCGGCGGGCGCGGACATCCGTGAGATCGCCTCGGGGGCGGCGCTGCAGCCGCCGCTCCTGCTCGATGTGATCGCGAGCCTGGAGGCGTTCGAGAAGCCACTGGTGGCAGCGATCGAGGGGGTGGCGCTCGGCGGAGGCTTCGAGCTTGCGCTCGCCTGTCACGCGCGCATCGCCGCCCCCGGTGCCCGCGTCGGTCTGCCGGAGGTCAAACTCGGATTGATCCCCGGCGCCGGCGGAACGCAGCGCTTCACTCGCCTCGCCGGGCCGCAGGCCGCGCTGGAGGCGATCACCACCGGGGAACATCTGCCGGCGGCCCGCGGGCTCGCCCTCGGCGTGCTCGATGCGATCGCCGCCGAGCCGCTGGCGCAGGCCGTCATCTGGGCGCGGCGGCTGGCTGGCGAGGCAGTGCCGCGGCACGCGAGCGAGCGCGAGGAGCGGATCACCGGCGTTGACCCCGGCCTGTTTTCCGCCTGGCGCGCCGCCCACGCGCGCAAGTACCGCGGTCAGCTCGCCCCGGGTCGGATCGTCGATGCGATCGAGGCCGCCTGCACGCGACCGCGCGAGGAGGCCTTTCGACTCGAGCGCCAGTATTTCCTCGAATGTCGCGACAGTCCGCAACGCAAGGCGCTGATGCACTTGTTTCACGCCGAGCGGGAGGCGCGGAAGATTCCCGGCGTCGGGCCTGACGTCGCGCCCGCGCCAATCCGGAGCGCCGCGGTGGTGGGTGGCGGAACCATGGGGGCGGGCATCGCGGTGTGCTTCGCCAACGCGGCAATCCCGGTCACGCTGCTCGATGCGACGGACGTGGCGCTCGAACGCGGCTTGAGCCGCGTCCGCGAGCTGTACCGCGAGAGCGTCGAGCGCGGCCGGCTCACCGCACAGCAGGCCGAGGCCGCACTCGGGCTGATCCGCGGGGCGAGCGGCGATGCAGCGCTCGGCGAGGTCGATATCGCCATCGAGGCGGTGTTCGAGGATCCGGCGTTGAAGCGCGAGGTGTTCGAGCGGCTCGATCGGAACACCCCGCCGCACGCCATCCTCGCCAGCAACACCTCGACCCTCGACATCGACCGGCTGGCCGCCTCGACCGGCCGGCCGCAGCAGGTCGTCGGCACGCATTTCTTCAGTCCGGCGCACGTGATGAAGCTGATGGAGAACGTGCGCGGCACGGGGAGTTCCCCGCAGACGCTCGCCACCGTGATGGCCCTCGCCAAGCGCCTCGGCAAGATCCCGGTGCTCGCGGGCAACTGCGACGGATTCATCGGCAACCGCATGCTGCAATACTACGGGGCGGAAGCGGAGCGATTGTTGGAGGAGGGGGCGACGCCCGAGCAGATCGACGCGGTGATCGAGTCGTTCGGCTTCGCCATGGGTCCGCTCGCGATGCGCGATCTGTCGGGCAACGATGTGGGCTGGGCGATCCGTCGCAACCGCATCCTGCCCGCCGATGAGCGCTGGTCGCCGATCCTAGAGCGCATGGCCGCTCAGGGGCGCCTGGGGCGCAAGAGCGGCCAGGGCTTCTACCGCTACGAGGGCGGCCGGCGGCTGCCCAATCCCGAGGCGCTCGAGCTGATCGAGTCGGTCTCACGCGAGCTCGGGATTGAGCGGCGCGCCATCGCCGATGAGGAGATCCTCACCCGTCTGCTGCATCCGCTGGTCAACGAAGGGGCGAAGATCCTCGCCGAGGGCATCGCCAGCAGGCCGGGCGACATCGACGTGGTGTACGTCCACGGCTACGGCTTCCCCGCCTACAAGGGTGGGCCGATGTACTGGTCCGAGCGGGACGGGCTCGAGAAGGTCATCGCGACCCTCGAGCGACTGGCGCCGAGCCATGGTCAGCGCTGGCGGCCCGCCGCGCGTCTGCTCGATGCGGCGCGGCGGGGCGGCTGGGATGAAGCCGCAGGCTCTGATCCGGCTTGACCTGGATATGAAATAAATGTACGTTTAAAACGTTTGTTTGAGCTGGAGGGCCGGTGAAGTCAACCCCGTCATTCATCGACGATTCCTGCCTCGAGCCGAAGTATTCCGAGACCGCCACGCGCATCCTCGATGCGGCCGAGCGGCTGTTCGTAGAGTTCGGGCTGGAGGCGACCTCGCTGCGCCAGATTACGCAGCAGGCAGCAGTCAATCTGGCCGCGGTGAACTACCACTTTCGCTCCAAGAACGCCTTGTTCGAAGCGGTGTTCGCACGTCGCTTCGCCCCGTGGGCCCGCGAGTGCCTGCACGAGCTCGATGCGCTCGAGGCGCGGGTGGCCGCAGGGCAGGGGACGATCGATGTCGAGTCGGTGGTGATGTGCTACGTGCGTCCGGCATTCGCGCTCTCGAAGGATCCCTCGCGCGGCGGTGTGATGTTCGTGCGCCTGTTCTCGCGCGTGCTGGTGGAGAACCACCGTCAGCTGCGCGAGAAGCTCTCGCGCGACTGGGGTCACCTCGTGACCCGCTACACCGACGCACTCGGGCGCGCGCTGCCGCGACTCTTGAGCGAAGAGATCGCTTGGCGGCTGCACCTCGGGTTCAGCGTGATGTTTCACGCATTCGCCGGCAACGACATCTTGAAGCTTTTCGGTCGCTCCGCCGTCTCGGCTCGCGACCCGGATCTGATCGTCAAGCACGTGGTTCCGTTCGTGGTGGCGGGCATGAGCGCCACGGCCGACGGCAAGCCCTCCGCGGCGTGAAGGCTGTGGAGGAGGTGAGCGGTCCGGCCGTAGCGGGCCGCAGTAGCAGGGGCAGACATGTCTGAGACGAACTTTATCATCCGCAAGGTGGCTGTGCTCGGGGCGGGCGTGATGGGTGCGCAGATCGGCGCGCATCTGGTGAACGCCCAGGTGCCGACGCTGCTGTACGATCTGCCCGATCGGGAGGGCGGCAGCGGCATCGTGCTGAAGGCGATTGCCGCGCTGCGCAAGCAGCAACCCGCGCCGTTCGCGGCCGCCGGCCTCGAGGCGTTCCTCGAGCCGGCCAATTACGCGAGCGATCTTGGTCGACTCGCCGAGTGCGACCTGGTGATCGAGGCGATCGCCGAGCGGCTCGACTGGAAGCGCGAGCTGTACCACAAGGTCGCCCCGGCGCTCGGACCCCGGGCGATTTTCGCGACCAACACCTCGGGGCTGTCGATCGAGGCGCTCTCCGGGGCCTGTCCGCCGGCGCTGCGCGAGCGCTTCTGCGGGGTGCATTTCTTCAATCCGCCGCGCTACATGCGTCTCGCCGAGCTCATACCCTGCGGCGCCAGCGCCCCGGCGATGCTCGATCAGCTCGAGACGTTCCTCGTCACGACGCTCGGCAAGGGCGTGATCCGGGCCAAGGACACCCCGAACTTTGTCGCCAATCGGGTTGGCGTGTTTTCGATGCTCGCGACAGTCGCCAACGCGGCCAAGTACCACCTGCGCTTCGATGTCGTCGACGACCTGACCGGCTCTAAACTCGGCCGACCCAAGTCCGCCACGTTCCGCACCGCCGATGTGGTGGGCCTGGATACGTTCGCGCACGTGGTGCGCACCATGCGCGAGGGCCTGCCGCAGGATCCCTGGCAGGGGCTCTACAGCCCGCCACCATGGCTGGAGAAACTGATCGCCGCCGGCGCGCTCGGGGCCAAGACCCAAAGCGGCATTTATCAGAAGAAGGGCCGTGACCTCTATGTGCTGGATCCGGCGAGCGGCGCGTACGTGCCGGCCGGGGAGAAGGCCGACGCGGCGGTGAGCGAGATGCTCAGGATCGCCGACCCGGCCGAGCGCCTCGCGGCGCTGCGCGCCAGTAGCCATCCGCAGGCGAAGTTCATTTGGGCTGCCTTGCGCGACACCTTCCAGTACGTCGCCTACCACCTCGCGGATATCGCCCACTCGGCGCGCGATGTAGATCTGGCGATGCGCTGGGGGTTCGGCTGGCAGCGTGGGCCATTCGAGCTGTGGCAGGCGGGCGGCTGGGCTCGCGTGGCCGAGTGGATCGAGGCGGATATCCGCGCCGGGGAGACGCTCTCGAGTGCACCGCTGCCCGATTGGGTGCGCGAGGCGGGGCGCACCGGCGTGCATTCCTCCGAGGGCTCGTACGATGCCGGGGCGAAGCGGCTCACGCCGCGCTCGAACCTGCCCGTGTATCGGCGTCAGCTCGCGCCCACGGCGCTGCTCGGCGAGCGACGCGAGCTCGGTGAGACTGTCTACGACAACGGCGCCGTGCGCGCCTTCACCGACGGCGACGGGGTGCTGGTGGCCTCGCTGCAGACCAAGGCCCACTCGATCAGCCCCGAGGCACTCGAGGGTCTGAATCAGGCGATCGACCTCGCCGAGACGCGCTTCCGGGCGCTGGTGTTCTGGCAGAGCGAGCCGCCGTTTTCCGTCGGCGCGAATCTCGAGTCGCTGCGTCCGGCGCTCGCGGCCGGCGACTGGGCAGCGATCGAGGCGGTCATCGGGCGCTTCCAGAGCACCTCGATGCGCCTGCGCTACAGCCAGATCCCGACGGTGGCGGCAACCCAGGGTTATGTCTTTGGCGGCGGCTGCGAATTCGTCCTGCACTGCGACCGGGTGGTCGCCGCGCTCGAATCCTACGTCGGTCTGGTCGAGGCTGGAGTCGGGCTGCTGCCCGGCGGCGGCGGCTGCAAGGAGTTTGCGCGTCGCGCCGCGCACGAGAGCCGCGGCGATCCGCTGGCGGCGCTGAAGGACTACTACATGGCGATCGCCACGGCGAAGGTGGCCGGCAGCGGCATCGAGGCGCGGCAGAGCGGTTACCTGCGCCCGAGCGACGTGGTGCTGTTCAATCCCGACGAGCTGCTCTACGTGGCCAAGCAACAGGCGCTGGCGCTCGCCGAGGCGGGCTACCGCCCGCCGCTGCCCGGCGCGCGCTTCCCGGTCGCCGGCCGCACGGGCGCAGCATCGATCAAAGCGCAGCTGATCAATCTGCTCGAGGGGCATTTCATCAGCCCGTACGACTTCGAGATCGGCTCGCGCATCGCCGAGGTGATGACCGGTGGTGACCTCGATGCCGGGACCGAGGTCGAGGAGTCCTGGATCCTCGCGCTCGAGCGGCGCCACTTCCTGGCGCTGCTGAAGAACCCCAAGACCCAGGAGCGCATCGTGCACACGCTCAAGACCGGCAAGCCGCTGCGCAACTGAGCGGCCAGGGAGACCTCCGTCATGACCAAACCGATCCAAGACGCCTACATCGTGGCGGCCACCCGTACGCCGGTGGGCAAGGCGCCCCGTGGCGTGCTGCGCCAGGTGCGCCCCGACGACCTGCTGGTCCATGTCCTGCGCCGCGTGCTCGCACAGACGCCGACCATCGAGCCGCACCACGTCGAGGACGTGGTGGTCGGTTGCGCCTTCCCCGAGGCCGAGCAGGGCCTGAACATGGCGCGCGTGGCCGCGCTCCTCGCCGGACTGCCGGACACGGTACCGGGCGTCACGGTCAACCGTTACTGCTCCTCGGGTCTGAACGCGGTGCAGATCGCCGCCGACCGCATCCGGCTCGGCGAGGCCGACGTGGTGATCGCAGGGGGCGCCGAGTCGATGTCCATGGTGCCGATGATGGGCAACAAGGTTGCGATCAACCCGCGGGTGTTCGAGCGCGAGGAGAATTACGCCATCGCCTTCGGCATGGGCATCACGGCCGAGAAGGTCGCGAGCCAATGGCGCATCTCACGCGAGGACCAGGATGCGTTTGCCCTGGAGTCGCACCGCCGTGCACTCGCGGCGCGTACCGCCGGCGGATTCAGCGCGGAGATCTCTCCGCTCGAGGTCACCTCGCGCAGCCCGCAGTTCGCCACCGGCGAGGTGCGCACGGCGGTCAAGACGGTGAGCGAGGACGAGGGGCCGCGCGCGGACAGCTCGCTTGAGGGGCTCGCGAGGCTCAAGCCGGTCTTCGACGCCAAAGGCAGCGTCACCGCCGGCAACAGTTCGCAGACCTCCGACGGTGCGGCCGCCGTCATCCTCGTCTCGGAGGCTGCGCTGCAGCGCTACAACCTGACGCCGCTCGCGCGCTACGTGACCTTCGCCGTCAAGGGCGTGCCGCCGGCCATCATGGGCATCGGTCCGAAGGAGGCGGTGCCGGCGGCGCTGGCGCGCGCGGGATTGAAGCAGGACGCGTTGCAGTGGATCGAGCTCAACGAGGCCTTCGCCGCGCAGTCCCTGGCGGTGATCCGCGACCTGGGACTCGATCCGGCGCGCATCAATCCGCACGGCGGGGCGATCGCGCTCGGCCACCCGCTCGGGGCCACCGGTGCGATCCGCACCGCAACGCTGGTGCACGGCATGCGCCACCAGGGCCGCAAGGGCTACGGCATGGTCACCATGTGCATCGGCACCGGCATGGGCGCGGCGGGGATCTTCGAGGTGTTCTGAGCGTCGCGCCGCTCGGCGGGGACGACTTGTGCCGCGCCGCGCCGCCCTGCGACACTGCGCAGCCCCAGCCGGCCGTGGAGCATTGCGTGTGGCCCGATCCGCCCCCCAGGCGTCGCTCTGGAAGCTTGATCCGCAGGTTCTCTACCTCAATCACGGCTCCTTCGGCGCCTGTCCGGCGGCCGTGCTGCGCGAGCAGTCCCGGCTGCGCACCTGCCTTGAGCGCGAGCCGGTCGATTTTCTCATCGAGACTCTCCCCGGGGCGCTCGATGCGGCGCGCCGGATACTCGCGGCGTTCGTTGGCGCCGATGCCGCCGATCTGGTGTTCGTCCCGAACGCCACCACCGGCGTCAACGCCGTGCTGCACTCCCTGAGGCTTGCCCCGGGGGATGAGCTGCTGGTCACGACGCAAACCTACGGCGCTTGCCGCAAGAGCGCCGAGTTCGTGGCGGCGCGCGCCGGCGCGCGAGTGCTCAGCGCGCACCTGCCGTTTCCGCTCGCGAGCGAGGCGCAGGTGCTCGCCGCGGTGCTGGGTGCGGTATCGCCGCGCACGCGACTCGCGCTGCTCGATCACGTCACCAGCCCAACCGCGCTCGTCCTGCCGATCGAGCGGCTGGTGCGCGAGCTCGGTGCACGCGGCATCGACACCCTGGTCGACGGTGCGCACGCCCCCGGCATGGTGCCGCTCGATCTGCGAGGCATCGGCGCGGCGTACTACACCGGCAACGCCCACAAGTGGCTGTGTGCGCCGAAGGGCGCGGCGTTTCTGCACGTGCGGGCGGACCGTCAGGCACACGTGCATCCGACGGTCATCAGCCACGGCTGCGGCGGTGGGTTGCACGCGGAGTTCGACTGGACCGGCACCTGCGATCCAACGCCTTGGCTGTGCATCCCGGCGGCCCTTGAGCATCTCGGGGCAGCGCTGCCGGGCGGCTGGGGCGAGCTGATGGCGCGTAATCGCGCGCTCGCCCTGGAGGCGCGGACCGTGCTGCTCGAAGCTCTCGGACTCGATGCGCCGTGTCCCGAGGGGATGATCGGCTCGATGGCCTCGATTCTCCTGCCCGTGCCCCGGCCGGGCGCGCCCGCCGAGGGGCTCGACTGCAAGCAGCTGCACGACTGGTTTCGCGCCCGCGGCATCGAGACGTGGCTGTTCGCGGAGCCGGCGCCGCTGCTGCGCATCTGCGCGCAGCTGTACAACGATCTCGGCCAGTACCGCCGGCTCGCTGCGGCGCTCGCGGAATGCCTCCATGGTCACTGAGCCGTTGACGATTGAGCCGCGTCTGACGGCGTTCGACGTCGCCATGGTGGTGTTCAGCCTGGTGGTGGGCATCGGGATCTTTCGCACCCCGGCGATCGTCGCCCGCGCCGCCGGTGGCACGCGGCTGTTCTTCGCGGCGTGGATCGTCGCCGGTGCGATCAGCCTGATCGGTGCGTTCGTGTTCGCCGAGATCGGTGCGCGCCATCCGCGCGCCGGGGGCTATTACCGCGTGGTGGCCGACTGCTATCACCCCGCGCTTGCCTTCATGCTCAACTGGTCGCAGACCATCATGCAGGGAGCCGGCGCGGCGGGCGTGGCGTTCATCGGCGCCGATTACCTCGGGCCGATCCTGTTCCGGTCACACGCTCCCGGTGGACACGTCACGCTCGCACTGGCCTGCGCGAGCATCCTGGTGCTGCTTGCCCTGAACTACCGCGGCATGCGCCTCGGCGCGAGCGCGCAGAACCTGCTTTCGCTGCTGAAGATCGGGCTGATGGGTGCGCTGGTGGTGTGCGCCTTCGTGCTGGTCCGGCGCGCGCATCCGGTGGCGCCGCGGACCCCCTTGGCCGCTCCGGGCTCCTGGTCGGTGCGCCTCGCCACCGCGCTGGTGCCGTGCTTCTACGCGTATGGCGGTTATCACCTGACCATGAATCTCGGGGCGGACCTGAAGGATGCGCGCCGGCGCTTCCCGCTCGCGATCGCTGCCGGCGTGCTGACCGTCGTCACGCTCTACCTGCTGGTGAACCTCGCCTACCACCGCGTGCTCGGCACCGGCGGAGTGGCCGACTCGCCGCTCGTGGCCGCCGCGCTCACCGGGGCGTTGTTCGGTCGCGCGGGCCGGGTGGTCGTGTCCGTCGTCGTGTTTCTCTCTGCGGCCGGCTTCGTCAATGCGACCATCGTGCACATGCCGCGCACCTTCTACGCCATGGCCGAGGACGGAGCCCTGCCGCGAGCGTTCATGCGAGTCAATCCGCGCACCCAGGCACAGGAGGCCGGGCTGGTCTTCTTCGGCCTCACGATGCTCGTGCCGGCGCTGCTGCTCGGCTCGTTTGTCAAGCTGCTCGATTACGTGATCCTGGTCGACACGGTGACGCTCGCCGTGGTCGCATCGACACTGTTCGTACTGCGGCGACGGACCGGTGCGGCGGGCGGCTTTGCCATGAGGGGCTATCCGCTGCTGCCAGCGTTCTACATCGCTTGTCTGCTCACCGTGGCCGTGCGGGTGTCGGTACTGCAGCCCGCGCTCGCGCTCGCCGGCGCGGCGATCTTCCTCGCCGGCTGGCCGCTGTTTCGCTTTGGCCGGCGGCTGTTCGGCTCACCGCGCACGCGTGCGACGGACGCCTGAGGCGTCCGGCTCACAGCAGCGGCAGCTGGGTGGTGAACTTCTTGGTGCGCAGCACGAAGCTGGTGTTGACCGAACGCACCGCGGCGAGCTGCAGCAGCTGGGTGGAGAGGAAGTGCTCGTACGCCTCCATGCTCGCAGCGACGATGCGCAGCAGGTAATCGTTCGCGCCACTCATCGAGTGGCACTCGAGCACTTCGGGCCGCTCGCGCACGAGCCGGTCGAATGCGGCGACGGTGTCGGTGTGGTGGTTCTCCAGCGAGACCAGGGCATAGGCCTGCACCGGCAGACCGATGGCCGGTGCCGACAGCAGCGTCGCGTAGCCGGCGATCACCCCCTCGCGCTCGAGGCGCTTCAGCCGTCGCCAGCATGGCGCGGGGGACAGGCCGACCCGCTTGGCCAGCTCCTGGTTGGTGATGCGCGCCTCGAGTTGCAGCGTCTCGAGGATGCGACGATCCAGTCGGTCGAGCGAACGTGCCACGGCCATGCTCCGAAGTGTTCCGGATTGAAAGAATATTGCTATACGGTGGGCAAAATGAGCAAGAAAGGCAAGCCTATTTCGTGAAGGAGCGCATAGGCTGGCTGCGATTACACCTGTCCGGAGCGGACCCATGGCTTCTCCCGCCCCCTCAACGGCGCTCACAGGCCACTGCGCATCGGCCGCCTCCCAGCCGGACTGGGCGCGGGTGACGCGGCTGCTGCACTGCTCGCGCGCGCTCGATGACATCGAGGAGACCCGGCTAGTGCCCGCCCGCCAGGTGATGTATCAGTTCTCCGCCCGTGGGCACGACCTGGCGCAGATTCTGCTCGGGCTGCAGCTGACCGAGCCGCACGATGCGGTCACGGTGTACTACCGCTCCCGTCCGCTGATGCTGGCCCTGGGAGTGGACCTCGAGGAGGCCGCGGCCGGTCCGCTGGCACGCGCGGGGGCGTTCAGCGACGGTCGCGACATCGGCGTGGTGTTCAACAAGCCGGGCCGGGGCGGCGCGACAGTGCTGCCGGCGTGCGGTGGCGTCGGGGCGCAGTACACCCCCGCGGCCGGATGGGCCCAGTCGATCGGTTACCACCACGAGACGCTTGGCGATACCCACTACGCGCGCAGCATCGCGGTCGTGCTCGGTGGCGACGGCTCGGTGGCCACGGCCGGGTTCTGGTCGGCGCTCACGATGGCCACCACGCTGCGCCTGCCGATGCTGATCTACATCGAGGACAACGGCTTCGGCATCTCGGTGAGTTCGCGCCTGCAGACCCCGGGCGGCAATATTGCCGCCAACCTGCGCGCGTTCTCGGGCCTGACGATCTTCGAGGGCGATGGTGCCGATCCCGAGACGGCCGCCGAGCGCATCGGCGAGGCAGTGCGCTTCGTGCGCGGGCAACGCGCCCCGGCGCTGCTGCGCCTGACCGTGCCGCGGCTGTGCGGCCACTCGGGCCAGGACACCCAGGCCTACAAGCCGCCCGAGACGATCGCCCGCGAGCGGGCCAACGATCCGCTGCGCCGCCTGTACCGCTACCTCGTCCCGCAGCGCATGGCCGAGAGCGAATGGCGGCAGATCGCCGAGGACTCCCAGCGCGAGGTGGAGCACTCGGTCGAGCGCGCGCTTCATCGCGCGCTGCCCGATCCGGCCGGCCTCACCCGGCACGTATTCACCGAGCACGACATCGACGGACGTGCCCAGCTTCAGGAGCAAGGTGGTGTCGCGCCGCTCGGTGTTGCCTTCGCGCCGGGCAGCACGCAACGCAAGCCTGAACCGACTCGCATCAACATGCTGACGGCGATCCGTCGCACGCTGGATGTCGAGCTCGGCCTGAATCCGCGCATGGTGGTCTTCGGCGAGGACGTCGGACCGAAGGGCGGCGTGCACGGCGCGACGCTCGGACTGCAGGACAAGCACGGCGCGGCGCGCGTGTTCGACACCAGTCTCTCCGAGGAGGGCATCATCGGTCGAGCCGTCGGCATGGCGCTCGCCGGGCTGTTGCCGGTGCCGGAGATCCAGTTCCGCAAGTATGCCGATCCGGCCACCGAGCAGATCAACGACTGCGGCACGCTGCGCTGGCGCACCGCCAACCGGTTCGCCGCGCCGATGGTGGTGCGCATGCCGGGCGGGTACTTCAAGTGCGGCGATCCCTGGCACAGCCAGACCAATGAAGTCGCCTGGGCGCACGGCATCGGCTGGCGGCTCGCGGTGCCGTCCAATGCCGAGGATGCGGTCGGGCTGCTGCGCGCGGCACTGCGCGGCAATGATCCGACCATCTTCTTCGAACATCGCGCGCTGCTCGACGGCGCCTGGGCGCGTCGACCGTATCCGGGCGATCGGTACGTGCTGCCGTTCGGTGTTGCGCGCTGCGTGCGCGAGGGCTCGGAGCTGACCATTGTCACCTGGGGCGCGATGGTCGAGCGCTGTGAACTCGCTGCCGAGGCCTCCGGTGTGCTCGTGGAGATCCTGGATCTGCGCACGCTCTCGCCCTGGGACCGCGCGGCGGTTCTCGCCTCGGTGCGCAAGACGCACCGATGTCTGATCGTGCACGAGGACAACCTTACCGCCGGTTTCGGTGCCGAGGTGGCCGCGGTGCTCGCGCGCGAGGCGTTCTTCAGCCTTGAGGCACCCGTCGAGCGGCTGGCCATGCCCGACATCCCGAGCCCGCATGCGCCAGTGTTGCTCGAGGCAGCCGTTCCGGGTGTCGAGTCCATCACGCGCGCGATCCGCGCCGTCGCGAGCGTGTAGTCGTGGCGCAGCAGCCGATCGAGGTCCGAGCGCCCGCGGGACAGGAAGAAGGCACCCGCTCGCAGGTGCTGCGCTGGCTGAAGGCGGTCGGCGAGAGCGTGAGCGCACACGAGCCATTGATCGAACTGGAAACCGACAAGGTCACCATCGAGGTGCCCGCGCCGGCCTCGGGCGTGCTCGAGGCCATCGTGAAGGCCGAGCGCGACGAGGTCGAGCCCGGAGAGCTGCTCGGACGGATCGTCCCGGCGGGCGAGCCGTCGGCCGCGCCTGCAGAGGTGCTGCCGCGCACGCGCGCCCTGGCGGCCGCGGCGGGTCCGACAATCTCCCCGTCCGCTGCGGGCCGCCCGGGCGATGCGCTGCGGCTCAGTCCCGCCGTGCGCCGGCTGCTCAGCGAGCGCGGGCTGGAGCCCGATGAGGTTCGTGGCACGGGTGAGGGCGGACGGATCACGGTGAATGATGTGCTCGCATACGAACCGGCCCGCGTGGCGGCCGAGCCGCGGGCGCCGCAGGGCGATGCGTTCGGTGCGCGGAGCGACTCCGAGGTGGCCGTACGGCGGGTACCGCACACCGCGGTGCGCAAGCGCATCGCCTCGCGCATGGTCGAGAGCCTGCTGCGCAGCGCGCCGCACGTCACCAACGTATTCGAGGTGGATCTGACCGCGGTACTCGAGCATCGCGCGCGGCACCGGCAAACCATGGCCGACCGCGGCGTGTCACTGACGCTGACGGCGTACTTCGTGCGCGCAGCGATCGAGGCCATCCGTGCCGTTCCGGAGGCGAACAGCCGCTGGGGCGAGGAGGCCCTGGAGATCTACGAGACGGTGAATTTCGGTATCGGCACCGCCGCGCCCGAGGGGCTGGTGGCCCCGGTGCTGCATGGCGCCGAGGGGCTCGATCTGGAGCGCACCGCCGCAGGAATCGGCGAGCTGGTGCAGCGCGCGCGCGACGGACGGCTGCGCCCGCAGGACGTGCGCGGCGGCACCTTCACGCTGTCCAACCACGGCGTGAGCGGCAGCCTGATCGCCGCGCCGATCATTCTGTTTCCCGGCCAGGCAGCGATCCTCGGCGTCGGCAAGGTTGAGAAGCGCGCTGTGGTGGTGGCGCACGGCAGCGAGGAGCGTATCGAGATTCGTCCGCGCTGCTACGCCACATTGACGATCGACCATCGCGTCATGGACGGAGAGCGTGCCAACCGCTTCATGCAGGTGTTCACCGAGCGGCTCGCGGGCTGGAGCGAGTGAGGCCGACCGGGGGCGCGACCCCCGG
Organism: Pseudomonadota bacterium; assembly: GCA_021805275.1. The sequence continues at coordinate 145,582 of JAJZFQ010000043.1, read as the reverse complement.
GGTGTTTCGTGATACCCGTAGTGACGGACGGCTCCGAGGAGACTACCATGCGCGCAGAACTCCAGCGGAGGACCTCAGCATGACCGATGGCACCACCTTGCCTGGATCGCCGGGTGACGAGTCCGAACCGGATCTGGCCCGCAGGCGCATGTTGACTGCGGCCACGGCGGCGGTCGGCGCAGTCGGCGTAGGCCTGGCGGCAACCCCCTTCATCGAATCGATGGAGCCGAGCGAGACGGCTCGTGCGCTCGGGGCGCCGGTGACCATTGATATCTCCAAGTTGAAGCCGAAGGAGATGCTGGTCGCTTCCTGGCGGCGCCGTCCGATCTACGTGCTGCGCCGGACCGAGGATGAGATCAAGGCCCTGTCCTCACTCAACGGCCAGCTCAAGGATCCTCTCTCGAAGGCGGATCAGCAGCCGGCGAACCTGCCCGGCTGGAACCCGATCAGTCGCTCGATCGTTCCGGAATACCTGGTGGTGGTCGGCATCTGCACCCACCTCGGCTGCATGCCGAAGCTGCACGCCTCAGTCGGCGACCCGCTGCTCGGGGCGAGTTGGCCGGGCGGCTACTACTGCCCCTGCCACGGCTCGCGCTACGATCTGGCCGGCCGGGTGATGGACGGCTCGCCGGCGCCGCTGAACCTGCCCGTGCCGCCACACTTCTACAAGGACGCCAAGACCATCGTGACCGGCGAACTGTCCAACGGCAGCGAGCAGAACTGGGAGCCGAACACCTGGTAAGGGTGTTCAGGGGCGGGTGAGCCCGCCAAAGCGCGCGAATACCTCGGGCCCTGCCGGCGGCAGGGCCCCGTTCAGCGTTGCCCCGTGCTCATCCAGGTAGTGCTCCGCTGCGCCGAACACCGCGGCATAGAGGCGACGGCACAGTCCGTAGGCCTCGGCGCCGACCCATGGTTGCGGCAGCAGGGCCGGTGGGAGCAGCGGATCGCGCAGGTGAATCCTGCGATACTCGTGAATCAATAGCGTGCGTACGAGGAAGGCCGCTTCCGGCGCCAGAAGTGCGGGCGCGTCCGAGGCCTCGATGGGACCGAACGCATCGCGGAACGCCCGGTAGCGGCGCGCGAGGCTCTCCAGGTCCCAGGCTGTCGCGACCAGCTGACGGTCGTGCGCCGTCCCCTCGCCGGACCCGCGAAATACCCAGCCGTCCTCGACCCGCTGTGGGGCGAACCACTCGCGGGCCTGTTGCGGCGTGCACGTCGGGTGAACGAACACGCCGGGGGCAAGCCGCCCGAATCCCACCCAGTGCAGTCGCTCGCGCAGCGAACCGCGCGCGCCGCGGCCCGGTGGCACCACCAGGAGCGTCCAGCGGCCGTCCCAGGCGCTGGGATTCGCGGCGTAGATGCGCTGAGTGGCCGCGGCGAAGACCCCGTGCCCGGTGTCGGTCAGGCGGTACTCGCTGCGCCGGCCCTGCCGCACGGCGGTGAGCCAGCCGTCGGTCGCCAGGCGCGCCGCGCTGGTACGCACCAGCCGCTCGGCGAGCCCGAAGGGCCGCCCGAGCCGGATGAGGCTGCCGAGGCTCACGCGTCCTGCGCGTGGGGCGATCGCATCGCCGAACACGGTCATCAGCAATGATCCGCCGCGCAGCGGACGCTGGGCACGAAAGCGTCGCAGCACGGCGGCGACGGCGGGGTGGGGGCTGCGGCTGGCCTGCATCGAGCGCTCGGGCGATCTGGGAGCGCAATTCTGCCATGAAATTTCTTGACACAAAAATCATGAAGACTATAGTTTTTATGTATCAGATCTGATTCGGGTGATCGGCAACGCATGTACACGCAAGCCCTGGATGCCTCACAGCCGCCGAGCGCGCCGGCGGACGAACACGAACGTCTGGAGCGCTTCCAGGCGCGTATCGATGCGGATGAAAAGATCGAGCCGAAGGACTGGATGCCCGAGGCCTATCGCCAGACCCTCATCCGCCAGATCGCTCAGCATGCCCATTCGGAGATCGTCGGCATGCTCCCGGAGGGCAACTGGATCACCCGGGCCCCCTCGCTGCGGCGCAAGGCGGTGCTCATCGCCAAGGTTCAGGACGAGGGCGGGCACGGGATGTACCTTTACAGCGCGGCCGAGACGCTCGGTGTCGCGCGCGGTGAGCTCGTGGCGCAGCTGCTTATCGGACGGGCCAAGTACTCGAGCATCTTCAACTATCCGACCCTCACGTGGGCGGACATCGGGACGATCGGCTGGCTGGTTGATGGCGCGGCGATCATGAACCAGATTCCGCTGTGCCGCTGCTCGTACGGCCCATACGCGCGCGCCATGGTGCGCATCTGCAAGGAGGAGAGTTTTCACCAGCGCCAGGGCTACGAGATCATGCTGACGCTAGCGGGCGGCAGCGCTGAGCAGCGCGCCATGGCGCAGGACGCGCTGAATCGCTGGTGGTGGCCCTCGCTGATGATGTTCGGACCGAGCGATACGGACTCGGTGCACAGCGCGCAGTCGATGCGTTGGAAGATCAAGCGCTTCAGCAACGACGAGCTGCGGCAGCGGTTCATCGATGCGACTGTGCCGCAGGCGGAGTACCTGGGCCTGGTGGTGCCGGACCCCGAGCTGCGCTGGGACGAGACGGCCGGACACTACCTTCACGGTCCGATCGACTGGAGCGAGTTTCACGCGGTGCTCAAGGGCGATGGGCCGTGCAATCGCGAGCGCCTCGCGGCGCGGCGCGCCGCGCACGAGGCGGGTCGTTGGGTGCGCGAGGCCGCCGTTGCCTACGCCGAGAAGCAGGCCGCGGCGGCGCGCGACGCGCAGGCCAGCTGAGGAGCGACAATCATGAATGAAGACTGGATGCTCTACGAGGTGTTCATCCGCGCGCGCAGCGGGCTGGAACACAAACACGTCGGGAGCCTGCACGCCGCCGATGCGCGCATGGCCCTCGAGCACGCGCGCGACACCTATACTCGCCGGCAGGAGGGGGTAAGCATCTGGGTGGTCCGCTCGAGCGAGATCCTCGCCTCCGATCCGGCGGACGCCGACGCACTGTTCGAGCCGGCGCGCGACAAGGTCTACCGGCACCCGACGTTCTACGCCATCCCCGAAGAGGTCAAGAACCTGTGAGCCCCGCAGCCGAGCCGGCCCGGGCGGCGGCCAGCGCCGAGGATCGCTTCGAGTACGTGCTGCGCCTCGGGGACACCAGCCTCATTGCCGCGCAGCGCCTCGGGGCGCTGCTCGGACACGGCCCGGCGCTCGAGGAGGATCTGGCACTCGGTAACATCGCCCTCGACCTGCTCGGTCAGGCGCGGCTGCTGCTCGCGCATGCTGGGCGTATCGAGGGCCGCGGCCGGGACGAGGACGCGCTCGCGTTCCTGCGCGATGCGGGGCAGTTCCGCAATATGGCACTTGCCGAGCAGCCGGACGGGGACTTCGCCGAAACCATTGTTCGCCAGTGCCTGCTCGACGCCTGGCAGCTGGAGACCTACGAGAGTCTTGCCGGCTCGCGGGACCGCGAGCTCGCCGACATCGCCGAGAAGGCACTGAAGGAGTGCCGCTATCACTGGCGCTTCAGCGCCGGGTGGCTGGTCCGGCTCGGCGACGGCACGGCCGAGAGCCATGCGCGCGCGTGCGCGGCGCTGGAGAAGCTCTGGCGCTTCACCGACGAGTTGCTAAGCGCCGATGCGCTCGATGCGTGCATGGCCGTGTGCGGTATCGGGCCGGCACCGGCACTGATTCGCGAGCGTTGGGAGACCCGGGTGAGCGCAGCGCTCGCCGAGGCGAAGCTCGAGCGGCCGGCGCACCGGCATTATCCGTGGCACGGTAAGCGTGGCGTGCACACCGAGCACCTCGGGCATTTGCTCGCCGAGATGCAGTTCCTGCCGCGCGCCTACCCGGGCGTGTCGTGGTGAGCGAGCCGGTCCAGGGCGCAGCCGGCGCGAGCCGCGAGCAGCGGGTCTGGCAGACGCTCGAGTCGGTCATGGATCCAGAAATCCCCGTGCTCAGCGTGGTCGAACTCGGCGTCGTGCGCCAAGTCCGCACCGCAGCGGACGGGCGGCTGCGGGTGGGAATCACCCCGACCTACTCCGGCTGCCCGGCGAGCGAAGTGATCGCCCGGTCCATCCGCACCGCGCTCGATCAGGACGGGTTCACCGACGTCACCCTCGAGACGCTGCTCTGGCCTCCCTGGTCGAGCGAGTGGGTGAGCGAGACGGGACGGCGCAAGCTCGAGGCGTTCGGCATCGCCGTCGAGTCCAGGGCGCCGGGGAGCATTGCCTGTCCGCGCTGCGCCAGCGCGCGCATCGAGCGCGTCAGCGAATTCGGCTCGACCCCCTGCAAGGCGCACTACCGCTGCCTCGAGTGTCTCGAACCCTTCGACACCTTCAAGTGCCTTTGAGATGTTGAAATTTCATCCGCTGCGCGTCCTCGACGTTCGGCCCGAGGCCGAGGACACGCTTGCCATCACCCTTGCGGTGCCGCAGACGCACCGCGCCGAGTACCGCGGCAGCCCCGGCCAGCACATCGTGCTGCGCACCCCGGCCGACGGCGGCGAGCTTCGCCGGACCTACTCGCTGACCAACGAGCCCGGCGCCGAGACGTTGCGGCTGCTCGTCCGGGTGCATCCGGGCGGGCGCATGTCGGATGTGCTGCAGCGGCTCGCGGCGGGGCAAGAGCTGCAGGCACTGCCACCGAACGGCAGCTTCACCCCGCACGCCGTTGCGCTCGGCGCGGGGCTCCGGGTGGCCTTTGCCGCCGGCAGCGGCATCACACCGGTACTGTCAGTCACGCGCGCAGTGCTCGCCGCCGGCGGTGCCATGATGATCTTCTACGGCAACCGCAGCGCCGCCCGGGCGATGGGCCTGGAGGCGCTGCAGGGGCTGAAGGACCGTTATCCGCAGAGGCTGGCGCTGCATTTCGTGATGAGCCGCGAGCCGCAGGAAGTCGCGCTCTACAACGGTCGGCTGGACGCGGCAAAGGTGCGCGAACTGGCGCACGCGTTCTTCGATCCGCGCACCGTCGGGGAGTATTTCGTGTGCGGTCCCGGGGCGATGGACCAGCAGGTTTGCGCGGCGCTCGCGGAGCTCGGTGTGCCTGCCGAGCGCATCCGCGTCGAGCACTTCGGGCTCGCGGGGCAGACGGCCGCCGTGCCGGCCGGCACACAGGCGCAGGCCGAGGGAATGGCCGAGGTGACTGTCGTCCTCGACGGTCGGCGCCGTACGTTCACCATGCCCATCGAGGGTGAGACCGTGCTCGAGGCAGCTGAGCGCGCCGGCATCGACCTGCCGTTCTCCTGCCGCTCGGGCGTGTGTTCGACCTGTCGGACCAAAGTCGTGCGCGGCGAGGTGCGCATGGACCAGAACTACGCACTCGAGGAGTGGGAGCTTGCGCAGGGCTACGTGCTCGCCTGTCAGTCCAGATGCCTCAGCGCCGAGTTGGAAATCGATTACGACGAGAAATGACGGTGGCATCACAGGCGCGGGCGCCGAGGTGAGGATGTGATGAGTGAGCAGACTATTCTCTACAGTCTTACCGGCGGCGTGGCGCGCCTGACGCTGAACCGGCCCGATCGACTCAACAGTTTCACCGCGCGGATGCACGAGCAGCTGCGCGATGCACTCGCAGCCGTGGAGGCAGACCCGGAGGTGCGCGTGCTGGTCATCACCGGGGCAGGGCGCGGATTTTGCGCCGGTCAGGACCTCGGGGACCGTGCGGTGGCACCGGGCGGCGCGCCGGCGGATCTGGGCGAGTCCCTCGAGCGCAATTACAAGCCGCTGATTCTCGCCCTTCGGGGTCTGCGCGTCCCGGTCGTGTGCGCGGTCAACGGCGTGGTGGCCGGCGCCGGCGTCAGCCTCGCACTGGCATGTGATTTGGTGATCGCCGCGCGCTCGGCGAGCTTCGTGCAGGCCTTCGCCCGCATCGGGCTGATCCCGGATTCGGGCGGCACGTGGTTCCTGCCCCGACTGGTGGGGCGCGCGCGCTCTCTCGGTCTGGCATTGCTCGGGGAGAAGCTGCCGGCGGCGCAGGCGGCCGAGTGGGGGCTGATCTGGCGCTGCGTCGAGGACGAGGATTTTCCCGCCGAGGTCGATGCGCTCGCCGGTCGGCTCGCCGCGGCAGCGCCGCTCGCGCTGCGAGGGATCCGTCAGGCGCTCGCGGCCAGCTGGGACCATACGCTCGAGCAGCAGCTCGATGCGGAGCGGGACATACAGCGCGAACTCGGCTTCAGCGCCGATTATGGTGAGGGCGTTGCGGCCTTCGGCGCCAAGCGCGAACCGCGCTTCACGGGTCGATAACGCATTCGGGTGAGTGATCTGATGCAACTGCGAAGCTACAGTGCGGGCCGCTGGATGAGCGGTGCAGGCGAGCCGGTCTTGCTGCGCGACGCGAGCACCGGAGAGGTGATCGCCAGCGCCACCAGCCAGGGGCTGGATTTTGCCTCAATGCTTGCGCATGCGCGCACGATCGGCGGGGCGAACCTGCGCCGACTGACCTTTCATGAACGCGCGGCGTGCCTCAAGGCGCTCGGGAAATACCTGAACGAGCGCAAGGAGGAGCTGTACCGGCTGTCCTACGCCACCGGCGCGACCAAGTCGGACTCGTGGATCGATATCGACGGGGGCATCGGGACGCTGTTCGTCTATGCCAGCAAGGGCATGAAGGAGCTGCCGGACAGCCGGGTGTATATCGACGGGACGGTCGAGATGCTTGCCAAGAGTGGTGGCTTCCTCGGGCAGCACATCTACGTGTCGCTCGAAGGGGTGGCAGTCCACATCAATGCGTTCAATTTCCCGGTCTGGGGCATGCTCGAGAAGCTCGCCCCAGCGCTGCTCGCCGGTGTTCCGGCGATCGTCAAGCCCGCTACGGCAACGGCCTACCTCACCGAGCTCGCGGTCCGCCAGATCGTCGAGTCAGGTCTGCTGCCCGAGGGAGCGGTGCAGCTGATTTGCGGCGGCGTCGGAGACTTGTTCGAGCATCTGACCTGTCAGGATGTGATCGCCTTCACCGGATCGGCCTCGACCGCGCGCAAGCTACGCATGCACCCGCGGGTGGTGGACCGGGCGGTGCGCTTCACGGCGGAGACCGATTCACTGAACTCCTGCGTTCTCGGGCCCGATGCAGTGGCTGGCACGCCGGAGTTCGATCTGTTCGTGCGCGAGGTCGTGCGCGAGATGACCGTCAAGGCCGGGCAGAAATGCACCGCAATCCGCAAGGCCATCGTGCCCGCCGGGGAGTGTGCGGCGGTGCTGGAGGCATTGCGTGCCGCGCTCGCGAAAGTGGTGATCGGCGATCCCCGCGCGGACTCGGTGCGCATGGGCCCGTTGGCTTCACTCGCCCAGCGGCGAGAGGTGCTCGAGCAGCTCGCGCGGCTGCAGCGCGAGAGCGCAACGGTCTGCGGAGCCGGCGAGCTTGCGCTCGTGGGGGCCGATGCCGAGCGGGGCGCCTTCATCGCCCCGACGCTGCTGCATTGCAACGATCCGCAGGGTGCGCGGGCGGTCCACGAGATCGAGGCATTCGGGCCGGTGAGCACCGTCGTGCCGTATCGGAGCCTCGATGAGGCCATCGAACTGGCCCGCCGCGGCGAGGGCAGTCTTGTCGGCTCGGTGTTCAGCGCCGATGATGCGGTCGCGGCCGGGCTGGTGCTCGGTCTGGCACCGTTGCACGGCCGGATTCTGGTGGTTAATCGGCACTGTGCGAAGGACTCGACGGGCCATGGCTCTCCGCTGCCGCATCTCGTGCACGGCGGACCGGGTCGCGCCGGCGGCGGGGAGGAGCTCGGCGGTATTCGCGGCGTGCTGCATTACATGCAACGCACCGCCGTGCAGGGCACGCCGGACCTCCTCACCGCAGTCACGGGTCGCTGGGTTGCGGGCTCGCACGAGCGCGACCCGCTGGTGCATCCATTTCGAAAGGCGTTCGGTGCACTGCGCATCGGCGACACCTTCCGATCCGGGGAGCGCGCGGTGGCCCTCGAGGACATCGAGCGGTTCGCGGCACTCTCGGGGGATCACTTCTACGCGCACATGGACGAGGCGGCGGCTCGGCGCAATCCGCTGTTCGGCGGTCGCGTGGCGCATGGATATTTTCTGATCGCGGCCGCCGCCGGGTTGTTCGTCGATCCACCCCTGGGGCCGGTGCTCGCCAATTACGGCATCGATGGCTTGCGCTTCACCCAGCCGGTCCGGCCGGGCGATCGCATCCGCGTGCGCCTGACCTGCAAAGAGAAGTCGCTGCGAATCGGCCAGGGCTACGGCGAAGTGCGCTGGGACACGCAGATTACCAACCAGAACGGCGAGACGGTCGCCCAGTACGATGTGCTGACGATGGTGAGCGAGCGGGAGCTCCCGGTCGGAAGTGCCTCATGAGGTGCCTCGGCGAGGGGCGCGGTCGGCAAGCCCCGCCGGTTGTCTGCGCATCCGCCGTGCGTCATGGTGTTCGAGCGCGGATTAACAGACGCAGTCGCTTGTAGCAGATCTGCGCCTGGCTGCAACGCACCGCTGAGCGCGGCGGACAGGGCATGCTCGGCGGATTGGGTGTGCCGAGCGGCGCGGTGCAGCGGCGTATCACTGGCGGAGCATTGCGATATCGGCCATGTTCACAGCCGGATCGTCGTGAGCGGCGACGCCAACGCCACGGCAACCGGTCTGCTCGCGGCGCTGCCACAGTTTCGTGCCGGGCTCGCGCCGCACCTGCTCATGGTGTGGCTCAACGTGATCGCGCAAGTGATCGCGCTGCGGCCCAGGGGCAGGCACTGACCTGACGCTGCAGCTGCGGCAAACCGCATTGCTGATTTCGGTTCTGTTTTGGGGCTCGATGCGCCGCTGGCGAGGTGTCGGATTTTCCCGCTCGGGCGCTCTGCCGCTGAGTCTTGGAATGCTCCTCGTCCTCGCGGACTTGCTGTATCTCGCCGATCCGCCGCTCAGATTCGGTGTGCCCGCGCGGGCCGTGCAGATATATCCCCTCGGGCTGGCGCTGCGCCTTTCCCGGGAAATCGCTGAACGCACTGGGGATGGCTACCGTCGGATCGAATGCCGAGAAGTGGCGGGCCTTGCCCGACCACCGGTGCGCTGATCCGCTGGGGGGGCGGGTTGAGCGTTGGTTGCCGGCGCTGCGTGCGTCGATGTCGGGAGCGGATGCGTTCGCTCGGATGTTGGTGACCCGATCGCGCAGCGACCTGCGGCGCCGCAAGGGCGCCCGATCACTGGCCGGCGTCGCCAGCGCTTCCATGGCGACCGTTCAGCGCGAGCTGCTCCGGCGGTGCAACCCGCAATGATTCGTGGTGCGCACGCTATCGTTCCGCCCCCGACGCCGGACGTAGATCCTCCAGGCGCGGCCGCTCCAGAGAGCGCAGACACGCTGTAGCGATATGCCCTGACGCTTGGCGCACCGGGCGCAGCGCCTGCTGTGATCCAAGACGCGACCGATCAGCTATCCATGAGACCGCGTAGCAGTCCGTCGTCTGTCGGTCCGCCGCCGTCTGTGACGATGTGCTGTCGCTCTCCGCTCAGCGCGAAGTCGCGCGGTGTGTTCCTGGGGCAGAAGCGCCGGCTCGCCGAGGGTGCGGAGCGCGGGACTTTCTCATGACCCGACCGCCTCTTTGGCGTGCAGTTCTCGCCTGGCGCGGCCGAAGGGACGCCGGCGTGCGGGCAGCAGACCTGCCGGCCGTGGCGAGAGCAGACGAGCACACGCGTCTACAAAATTTGAAGGCAGCACGTGAATACTACTGTCATAGAGCCGAGCCGCCGGTGCCGACACGGCGCTGAACTCACGGCTGACGCGGTGGCGGTGTGCCGTCCGCCGGAGGTATCGATCGCGGCAGTGGTGATGGCACGAATTGTGAACACGAACCGACTACCGCGGTGAGTATCTGCTCGCGAAACGGAAGAACTTTTACGAATTCACGCATGCGTCTCAGAGGTGGCCCGATTGGGTTGACGGACCGAGCGCGGTTCCCCACCATTGGCCCTGGCCGCGATGCCTGCGCTCATCGAGGCGCGCCAACCAAGCTCCTGGGGTACTTTAAGACGCGCTGTCGTCGGCCGGTTTGAGCAATCCGATGTTGGCACAGGGTTTGCCCGTGTGGTGCCACGAACATCTGTTGTCAGGAGCGGCGCGTCTGGTTATGATCGGCCCACGCGTGGCAGGCGTTCAAGAGCAACCATGCGGCAGCGCCGACTGCTCAATTCCGAGCTTGCGCGCAATTGAAAAGAACAAAAGGTGCACGTTTCACATTGACGCGAACTTTGGTCGGCGTAGCTCGTGGACGGGTATCAGCGGCGGCTTAAACTTCCTGACGGTGCGTCTGTGGCTTGGACGCTGTGCCGACAGAATTGCGAAAGGACTCGAGAGGACTTAAATACGAAGCGCAATGTATTGAGGGCTACGTGATGCACGCCAGCGTTTTGAAGTCTTTCAACGGGTCCGTGGACGGGGCGTCGCGCGCTCGTGATATGCATTTGCAGGGCAATGTAGCCCCCTCGGGCGATGCATGTGCAGATGCCCGGCCGGGCGCTGTACGCACCGTGTTGCCATGAAGGCGATACGTTTTCTCGAGCAATATTTCTACTTCGGCATGGCGCTGCTGATTGCGGCGATTGTCATCTACGGGTTCAGTCATACCGTTGAGAAGAACCTGATTCACGCGGTGCCGCGGCGTCCGCTGCTGCTGTACGTGCATGCGGTGGTATTCTCAGCCTGGTTGGCGTTCTTCATTTGCCAATCTCTGCTCATCCGCGCGCGTAATGTACGACTGCATCGCACGATGGGCTGGTTCGGGTGCGCGCTGGGCAGCGCGGTGTGTGTGATCGGCATCTGGGTTGCAATCGTCATGTCCCGCTTCCGAATCGCACACTTCGCGGGCAAAGGGGCCGTGCAAAACCTCGGGCTTTCGTTCTACGACATTGCAGCGTTCACGGTTGCCTTCGCGCTGGCGATCATGTGGCGAAAAAGGCCGGAATATCATCGCCGGCTGATGTTGCTCGCCACGATCGCGTTGACGTCGGCAGCGTTCGGGCGCTTCCCGCCGTGGATACTGCCAGCGCACTGGTTCTTTATTGGAGTCGACCTGCTGGTTGTGCTTGGTGCGCTGCGCGACTTTCTTGTCGGCCGTCGTGTCCATCGGGTGTACCTCATCGGACTCCCGGTGTTTGTGTTATGTCAGACTGCCGTGATGTATATTCTCGTCACCAATTCTTCCGACTGGGCGAATATCGCGCACGCAATTCTGCGGTGAGTGATGTGGGCGGGACGTGAACGGCAGGCGAGGCGGCGGTGCGGTGGAGTGGCGAGCGCGACTGACATCGGCGGCTGGCCGCGAACCAGATTAAGGTGCTGAGGTGAGGAAAGCATCGCGTCAATGACTTTCGATGGCGGCACGACGCAGTGTTTTTTTCAGAGCCGTGGCAGGAAGTGCGGTTGGCGCACGCGCGTGGCGTATGAGGCCGGGCCTGACCGAGCGGTCGAGGTCCGGCACGGCATCGAGGCTCGCCGGGGAAGTGTTGCTCGGCCCTTAATTCAGTGTCCGATTGCCGTTTAGTCGGCTTTGATTGGGGTCGAGGCGGCCGTCGACCTGTGCCCGTTTCGCTCCGCTCAGTGCTGTCGAGAGCACCTTGAGGCGCGCTGGTGATTCGCCGGCCGCTCAGGCGGCAGGGTGGTGCTGGCGCGCGGGAGAAGAGTGGTTCGCGCCCCCGGAGCCGCAGGGAGTTCTGTGCGATCAAGGCGTGCGCCGGCCGCCAGCTCAGCGGCTGGTCTGCGTCGGCGGGCGGGTCCGAGCGCGCGGCGCCGAGGCCGCCGGCTCGGCGCCCTAGGACAGAGCGGTAGGCGCGACCGCTTATCGGCTGCCGGTGCCGCGCTCCAGGCGTCCGGCAATGTCCGCGACGTGGTGGCCCTGGAAGCGTGCACCCGCCAGCTCGTTCTCGCTCGGTTGCCGTGAGCCGTCGCTGCCGGCGAGCGTCGTGGCGCCGTACGGCCCGCCGCCGGTGATCTGGTCCATGCGGGTGAGGCCGGGAAAGGAATAGGGCAGACCGACGATGATCATCCCGTGATGCAGCAGCGTGTGATGAAAGCTGGTGATGGTCGTCTCCTGCCCACCGTGCTGGGTCGCCGTGGAGGCGAAGACGCTACCGATCTTACCCACCAGCGCTCCTTTGCCCCAAAGTCCGCCGGTCTGGTCGAGAAAATTGCGCATTTGCGCTGCCATGTTACCGAACCGAGTCGGTGTGCCGAACAGGATCGCATCGTATTGGACTAGCTCATCGACTGTGGCGATCGGGGCCTGCTGGTCGGCTTTCATTCCGGCTTTGCGCACGATTTCCTCGGGCACGAGCTCAGGAACCCGCTTGACGGTTACCGCGGTCCCGACCACCGAAGCGGCGCCTTCGGCGACTGCCTGCGCCATGCGCTCGACGTGGCCATAGGACGAATAGTAGAGAACGAGGACTTTGGCCATGCTGTGGATCTCCAGGCGTGATCGGGGGATCAGTATACGACCGAGACCGTCGCGTCCCGCAAGGGGGCGGGCCCGGGAGCGCGGCCGCGTCAATGGTAGACTGTGCCGTCATGGAACCGAATCCGCAACCGCAGGCGGCTACTCGCAGCGCGAGCGCCCCCCAGCCTCCTCCGCTGAAGGTCACCACGGTCTCGTGGGCCGATCTTCTGCATTCGCTGATCCCGATCTTGCTGCTGAGCGCGGCGGCCATCTGGCTCACACTGCATTTCGTGCAGCCGGCGCCCCCGCGGACGCTGACGATGAGCGGCGGCCCGCCGGGCAGCTCCTTTGAGCTGGCCGCCGAGCGATTCCGCGCACTCCTGGCGCGCAATGGCATCACCCTGAAGATTCTGCCCTCGCAGGGCTCGGCGCAGAATCTCGAGCGGTTGAGCCGGTTGCACGCCCGCGTGGACATCGCGCTCGTGCAAGCGGGAATTACCGCGCCGTCGGGTGTGGCCCCCTCCCGTGACTCGGACGATGACGCGCACGTCGTGTCCCTCGGCAGTATGTTCTACCAGCCGCTCACCATCTTCTATCGGGGCGCCCGCCTGCAGCGGCTGTCGCAACTGCGCGGCAAGCGCATTGCCATCGGCAAGCCCGGTAGCGGTACGCGCACCCTTGCACTCGCGCTGCTGAAGGGCAACGAGATTGTGCCGGGCGGCCCGACGCGGCTGCTCGATCTGGAAGGAGCCGCCGCACGCGATGCGCTGCTCAGTGACCGCGTCAGCGCGATATTTCTCAGCGGCGACTCGACCCCGCCGGCGGTGATGATCTCGATGGTGCACGCTCCGGGGATCCGGCTGTTCGACTTTACGCAGGCCCCGGCCTATACGCGGCGCTTCCCGTATCTGCATGCGATGACCGTTCCGGCCGGCGCCTTTGATCTCGGTGCCAATCTTCCCGGCCGACCGATCGTCATGCTCGGCCCGGCGGTGGAACTGCTGGGCCGCGCCAGCTTGAATCCAGCACTGTGCGACCTGCTGATTCAGGCGGCGCAACGTATCTACGGTGGCGCGACCGTGCTGCACGCGGCGCACGAATTTCCCAATACGACGACTTACACCTATCCGCTGGATTCGGAAGCGGCGCGCTTCTACAAAACCGGTGACAAGAGTTTTACCTACCGCTATTTGCCGTTTTGGCTGGCAAGCCTGGTCAACCGCATGATCGTGGTATTGGTGCCGATAATCGTCATTCTGATTCCGGGACTGCGCTTTCTCCCACTGCTGTACAGCTGGCGAGTAAATCGCCGCATTCACTTGCGCTACGGGGAGCTGATGGCGCTTGAGCGCGAATCGCTGGGGCCGCTGACGGAGCAACGACGCGCAGCGCTGCTCGAGCGGCTGCACGGTATAGAGCGGGCAGTGATTCTGCGCAAGATGCCCGGCTCACATGCCGAGCAGATCTACCAGCTGCGCGAGCACATCCAGTTCGTGCGCAAGAACCTTGCGCAGGCGCGCGCCGACTGACGGATGGCGTCGCGGCCGCAACGGCGAACGGGCGGACGTCGCTCGTGGCGCGTTGATTCAAGAGTCCGGGCTGCAACAATCTGGAAAGATTTCCTACACTATAATACTCCGGCGTTGATGCGCGGATTGCCTCTCGTCTTTACGACATTCGGCACCTGCACGAGGTGCGCAGCTGCCGGGTCACGATGCCAGGGCAGGATGGCGCTGCAGGAGAGCTTTCTGCGGTTGCGCGCACCGTGTCTGCCAGAACAACTCGGGGAGTCCTCCTGTGATACGCAATTCAATCAGTCGCCGGCGCCAGAACACAATATCCGCCGCCGTAGCCACGATTCTCGGCGCATCGACTGTGCATGCGGCGCTCGCCTCCGGCGCAGCTTCGCTCATTGCCGTGAACTCGAGGCTGAAGCCCGTCATTGTCACGGCGACGCGGTATGCCGCGAATGCTCAGGATGTGCCGATCACGATGCAGGCGCTGACCGGCCGCATGCTCACGAAGCTGAATGTGCAAACGCTGTCAGACTACGTCAAGTATATCCCAAACGTTACGATCGGCGGGCTCGGGCCGGGGTATTTCGACGTATTTATGCGTGGCCTGTCGCTCGGGGCGCCGAGTTTCGGTGACACCGCCGGCTCTTTTTTTCCGAACGTTGCTCTGTATCTCGACAATGAATCGACCACGATGCCCGACCGCTCCCTCGACGTCTACGCAGTCGATCTGCAGCGTATCGAGGTGCTCGAAGGTCCGCAGGGAACTCTGTTCGGGGCCGGCTCGGAAGCCGGCACTATCCGCTTCATCACCAATAAGCCGAAACTCGATACGTTCCAGGTGACGGCGAACGCCGGCTACGGCATCACCGCGCACGGTGACCCGAATACCGATGTGAACGCGGTGTTGAACCTTCCCCTGATCACCCACAAGCTGGCGGTACGTTTGGTCGTCTTCACGGACAATCGCGGCGGTTACATCAATAATCTGCCGGCGACCTTCTCGCGCAGCGGTACGGATCTCGGCCTGGCGCTGGAGAACGGGGGTGTCGTCCCGACGAACAGCAGCTCTGTCAACAACTATCAAATTGTAGCGAATCATATCAATCCCCTGAGCTACAAGGGCGGCAGGGCGTCGCTGCTGTGGAAGATCAATGACGACTGGAACGTCCTGGTCGAGCAGACGTATCAGAGCATGGACGCGCAGGGCGTCTTTTACGAAATGCCGAACGGCTCCCAGGGAACGGTCCTGAGCGCAGCCGGTGAGCCGAGCGGTGGCGTGGCGCTGCCGCCGCTGTCGGTCAATCTGTTCGAGCCGTCGTACAACAAGGACAAGTTCGAGAACACTGCACTCACGATTCACGGCCAGATCAGCGCGCTCAGCGTCGTGTATGCCGGATCATATCTGTCGCGCGACACGCAGTCCCAGGGCGACTATACGAACTACGCCCGTGGACGCTATGGCTACTATTACCAGTGCACTGGCGTTACATACTCCTCGACGAGCGGCAATCCGAACGCCACCTGCTACTCCCCGGCGCAGGCCTGGCAGGAGTCGCTGCACAACGGACACCTCAGCCAGGAGCTGCGCGTCAGCACGCCGCAGACCTGGCGGTTGCGCGGCATTGCCGGAATCTTCTATGAGAACGACCAGGTCAATGACGTCACCAATTGGCTGTATCGCACCGTCCCGCAGTGCGCGCCGAACGGGCCGACCTCAAATTGCTTCCTGCCGATAGGACCGCCGCCCGGCGAGACGGCCAATCAGCCCGGATTGCGCAACTCCGTGACCGCATTCACGGACGACCAGCAGCGGACGTTCCGCCAGGAGGCGGCCTACGTATCGGTGAGCTACGACATCGTTCCGAAGGTGCTCACGATCACTGGCGGCATGCGCTATTTCGACATGTTCGACCAGCTGCTCGGCGGCGACGTCGGCAGCTTCGGCTGCAAGCAGTTCAGCGTCACCACATACTTTGGGCGCTGCCTGGGCTCCAATGGCGTGAATCTCGACAAGCAGGTCCCGAACAGCCAGGTGTTGACGGGGCATCTGGGTCGCGCGGATGTCAGCTGGCATGTCACGCGGAACGTGATGGTGTACTACACCTACTCGCAGGGCTACCGTCCGGGCGGCTTCAATCGAGGTGCGGTCTCACTGCTCCCGGATGCCAGTGGCGTTGCGCAGTACATCACGCCGAAAGCCTATGGGTCAGATCTGATCACCAACAACGAAGTCGGGTGGAAGAGCGAGCTGCTCAGCCACCACGTCATGATCAACGGGGCGCTGTACCAGGATACCTGGGACAATGTGCAGACCAGTTTCTTCTGTCCGTCGTGCGGCTTCGGCAACGTCAGTTTCGGCACGAATGGTCCGGTGTACCGCGTGCGGGGCGTGGAGTTACAAGTTGCGGCGCATCTGTTCGCCGGGCTTTCGATGCAGGGATCGGCAGCCTGGAACAGCAGTGAACTGATCAATTCTCCGGCACTGATCGACAACAACCCGGCGAGTCCTAATTTCGGCAAGCCGGTCACGACCCGATACGTGCAGGGGGTCGCACTGCCGGTGCAGAACGTCTATGGCGCGAAAGGCAGCTCGCTTGCGTATTCGCCGCCGTTCGAGGCCAATCTGCGGCTGCGCTACGAGTGGATGATCGGCGATTACATCCCCTTCGTTCAGGCGGGATTCCAGCATCAAGGACATACGCATTCTGCGGCGGGATATCTGGCGACATATAATCAGCCGGGGTGGACCACTTACGACGCCTCGATCGGCGTGTCCAAGGGCGACTGGACGGTCACGCTGGACGGGTCGAACCTCACTGACGTGAACAAGAGTCTTTCGACGAGCTCGTCCATGTTCATCCTGACGGAGACTCCGATGCGTCCGCGGGTCATATCGCTGAACTTCCACTACGACTTTGAGAGGCATGAGTAGAGCGGGTAGGGTGCGGGGTATGCCAGCGGCCGGAGGTGCGCGGGCCGCCGCAATGTTACTGCCGGTGTTGCTCCTGGCGCACTCGGGGTGGGCAGCGGCAGCATCGTTCCCGGGCGACGAGGGGCGCTGCGCCGTCGAGGCGCAGCGCTATCTCGCCCGGCGGCCGCGGGTCGAAGCGGCCAAGCGACGGATCCTAGGGTTGCTGGCCGCGAAGCACTATCCCGAGGCCGCTCGGGAACTGCGCTCCGCTGTGAGGTCTTATCGCAGTCCGTGGGCGGGGTATGCGCTGGCACAGCTGTACAGCGTGGGTCTCGGGGTCGCTCGCAGTCCTGACAGCGCGGTCCACTGGTACCGCTGGGCGGCCGAGCGCGGCAACATGCCCGCCGCGCGGCAGCTGGCGAACGCCTATCTCCATGGTACCGGCACGGCGCGAAGCGCCGCACGCGCGGCCTATTGGTTCCGAGTGGGTGTTGCGCCGGAGGAGCTTGCCGGGAGTGCCGCCGCACTGGGCGCAAAATACGCCGCTGGCGCCTTCATGCCGCGCAATCCCGCCATGGCGCAGTACTACCAGAGGCAGACTGTACGCATACTGCGCCGGCTGATTCGCCAACCGAACGGGCCGGCGGAATTCGCACTCGGTAATGCGTACGCGGACGGCCATGGCGTCGACCGTGACCGATCGAGAGCGCTGAAGCATCTGTGCCGGGCCCTCGCATTGGGCATCGGAGCGGCAGCGGTGCGCATCGGTCAGATCGAGGAGGCACGGTGATCGATAGACGAGATTTCCTGAAGTACGGCTTGAATGCGGCGTCGGCGGCGCTACTGCGCAACAGCATCGCCCGCGCCGCGGCGCTGCCGCCCGTACGCCGTTCCGGCACCGTAGAGGACGTCGAGCACGTCGTGATCTTCATGCAGGAGAACCGGTCCTTCGACCACTACTTCGGTCATCTTTCCGGGGTGCGTGGCTACAGTGACCGCTTTCCGCTGCCGCTGCCGGGAGGACGGCCCGTCTGGTTTCAGCCGCGTATGGGAAACCCCGCGGAGACGATCCTGCCGTTTCACCTGGATACCCGACGGACTTCGGCCGCCTTCATGCAGGACCTGGATCACGGTTGGGACTCGCAGCACGGTGCGATCGCGGGCGGGCGGATGGACGGCTGGCCGCTCAACAAGACCGACATGACAATGGGCTACCATCTGCGCTCGGATCTGCCGTTTCATTCCGCATTGGCCGACGCGTTTACGATCTGCGATCAGTACTTCTGCTCAATCGCCGGTCCGACGAATCCCAATCGGGTGATGCTGTGGAGCGGATCGATAGATCCGCAGGGTCGCGGGGGCGGACCCTATATCGATGACGAGTGCTGGCTCTATACACCGGGCATGAAGCCGTTCGCCTGGACGACCTACGCCGAGCGGCTACAGCGCGCGGGTATCACGTGGTGCGTGTATCAGGAAGGACTGGGATGGAACGAAGACAGTCCGATGACCGGAAATTATGACGATAACGCGCTCGCGTACTTCGAGGCGTTCGCCAACGCCGCAACGAGCAGCGAGCTGCACCAGCGCGCCATGCGGCCGGCCGGCGTGGATCAACTGCGCAACGATGTTCTTGCGGGCCGACTGCCGCAGGTGTCCTGGATCGTCACGCCGGCGGCGTTCTCCGAGCACCCCTCCTATCCGCCGGCCTATGGGGCAATCTACATCGCGCGGGTGCTTGAGGCGCTGACGGCCGATCGGGATACGTGGAACAAGACGGCGCTGTTTCTCAATTACGATGAGAACGACGGCCTGTTCGATCACGTGATTCCGCCGCAACCGCCGACGCCGGTGCTGCCGGGCATCTCAACTGTATCCACGGAAGGGGAGATCCACGATACGGTCAATCCCAATTACCCGCGGCCGTACACGCCGGACGAGCTTCCGTACGGGCTGGGACCGCGCGTGCCGATGCTCGTCATCTCGCCGTGGAGCAAGGGCGGATACGTCTGCTCGGAGGTCTTTGACCACACCTCGGTGATTCGCTTCCTGGAAGCGCGGTTCGGGGTGAAGGAGCCGAACATCTCGGCGTGGCGGCGGGCGATCTGCGGGGATCTGACTTCGGCCTTCGACTTTCAATCATATAAGCCTCGCGACATCGTCCTGCCGAGCACTAGCGGTTACTGGGACCTGTCGTATCAGGAGTCGCGGCTGCCGGCGGCGACGGTCCCGCGCAGTCAGCCGCCGGAAATGCCTGCCCAGGAGGCGGGCGTGCGGCCGACGCGCCCGCTGCCCTATGCGTTGGAGTTGAATCTCGTCGCGACAGGCGAGGGTGTTCATCTGAATTTCAAAAACAACTCGCGGGTGGGCGTGTGCTGCATGGCATTCTGGGACGCAAGCGAGGATCTGCCGCGCCGCTATACGCTGGGTGCGGGTCATCGGCTCGAGGATTTCGTCGCGCTGCCCAAGGGACAACCGCTCGCCATGAGCGTCTACGGGCCCAATGGTTTCGTGCGCAGGATTCGAGGCACTGGCGAAAGCCCTCTGGATGTCTTCGGTGCGATTGATCTGCGCGCTGGCCTCGCGCTGCGGTTCACGAATACCGGCGCGCGCCCGCGCACGGCTCTGATTCGCGACGAGGCGTACGGTCGGCCCGCGCATACGGTGCATGTGCCGGCGCGAGGCACTGCACACTGGCGAGTGGAACTTGAGCGGAGCCACCATTGGTACGATGTGACGGTGAGCGCCGAGCAGCATCAGTGGCGATTTGCAGGTCATGCAGAGACGGGGCGCGAGAGCCTTTCTGACCCCGCCGTTGGAGCGCCAGTTTTGCAGCTGGTGGACTCTTAGTCGACAGTCCGCCAGGAGAGCCATCAGGTGTCTGGTTCAGCCGATGGCGTGGCGAGGGATTCGAGGCGAGGGGCATGAGGGCATGCGCAGGCCACTTCGGTCGCTGGCCAAGAGAGGCGCGGCCGTTGACGATTGCGGTTTGACTGCGAGAAACAACGAGACATGCCGGATCTGCGCGACGCGCTGTTGATGCAACTGATTGTCGACCCCGTCGGCGTGACGGAGGAGCAGGCCGTCTCGCTCGCGCGCGAGCACTACGGTCTCGCGGTGCGTGTGGCGCGCCTCACCGGTGAGCGGGATGAGAACTTCAAGCTGACAGCGCCCGTGGGGACAGAGTACGTCCTGAAGGTCGCGAGCGCCCGCGAGAGCCCAGCCGCCACGGAGCTGCAGACCGCCGCTCTGCTGCACTTGGAGCGCGTCGACCCGCGGATTCCGTGTCCCCGGGTAGTGCGAACGCGTGACGGGGAGGCGGGTGTCCGCTTGCGGGACGCGAAGGGTGCTGAGCGGTCGGCCCACGTCCTGAGCTACCTTCCGGGACGATTGCTGTGCGATGCAGTCCCTTCGAACACTCAACGCGAGGCGTGCGGTCGGCTCGCCGGACAGCTCGCGCATGCGCTCGGCAGCTTCAGCCATCCGGGTGCGCACCGCGCAATCCTCTGGGATGTACGCCACGTGCACAAGCTCACGGGAATACTCGAGGAGCTCTCGACGCTTCCCTGCCAGGCGCTGGCGCGGGTCTTCCTCGCACAGGCCATTCCCGAGATCGAGGCGCGTGTCGCTGGTCTGCGGCAGCAGGTCCTCCACAATGACCTTAATCGCCGCAACATCCTGGTCGATCCTGGGAACGAGTCGCGCATTACGGGCGTGATCGATTTCGGCGACATGGTGTATACCGCCCTGATTGCCGATGTGGCGGTAGGGTGCGCCGAGTTGATTCCTCCCGATTGTTGCGACGTTGCATGCGCGAACGGGTGCGTGAGGGATTTCTTACGCGGCTATCAGACGGCCATGCCACTGCTCGAGCAGGAACTCGATATGCTCTCGGTACTGGTGGCGGTGAGGCTGTTTACGAATGCGGTGGTGAACGAATGGTATGTGCGCAATAATCCGCTCAGCCGGCACACGACGGCGCAGGAGCCGAAACTGTTGTGCATGCAAATTGAATTCGCGCTGAAGTTCCTGAGACAAGGTGTTGAGCCGTGACTGAATCGAGAGAGGACGATGCGGTCATGTCGCGTCGGGAGCGGTTGCTGGCGCCGACCTATCGGCACTTCTACGAGCGACCGCTTTTCATCGAGCGCGCCGAAGACGTGTGGATGTACGACAGGGACGGCCGGCGCTATCTGGATGCGTACAACAACGTGCCGATCGTCGGTCATTGTCACCCGGAGGTCGCTCGTGCGATCTGCGAGCAGTCGCGCATCCTCAATACGCATACGCGCTATATCACCGAGGAGCCGCTGCGGCTGGCCGAAGAGCTCCTCGGGACGCTTCCCGGTGAGCTGGATAGCGCCGTATTTACGTGTACCGGCAGCGAGTCCAACGATCTGGCAGTGCAGGTGAGCCGGTCGGTGACTGGCGGCACGGGCTTCATCATAACGGAGTGCGCCTACCACGGCGCGACGGATGTGCTGGCTGGACTGTCGCCGGAGGAGGGCAATCCGCTCGGCGCGGGAGTGTACGCGGTGCGGCCGCCGCTGCGCCGTGGCGATGTGGCGGGATTCACGGCCGACGTTACCCGGTGCATCGAGCGGATGCGGGACGACGGGGTGCGGATTGCGGCGCTGCTGGTCGACACGATTTTCTCGAGCGACGGTGTCGCAGCGGAGCCGCGCGGATTTCTTCAAGACGCGGTTCGTCAGGTTCGTGCCGCGGGCGGACTGTTCATTGCCGATGAAGTACAGCCGGGATTCGGGCGCCTGGGCGAGACGATGTGGGGATTCGCGCGTCATGAGGTGCTGCCGGACCTGGTCACCATGGGCAAACCCATGGGAAACGGATATCCCGTGGCGGCACTCGTGGGGCGGCGCGGTCTGCTGGAGGCCTTCTCGCGGACACGCCACTATTTCAATACCTATGGCGGCAACAATGTCGCCTGTGCGGCGGCGCGCGCGGTGTTGCGCGTGATCCGGGAAGAAGGCCTGATGTTGAACGCACAGCGGACGGGTGATTACTTGATGCAGCGGCTGCGCGCGCTCGCCGGGCGCTGCGCGGCAATACAGGAGGTACGCGGCGCGGGGCTGTTCGTTGGCGTTGAATTTGGGGGCAACACCGAACGGGCATCGCTCGCCGCGGAGCAGGTGCGACGGGTCGTCAACGGTCTGCGCAGTCGCGGCGTGCTGGTCGGCGCGACCGGTCGTGGCGGCACTGTGCTGAAGATCCGCCCGCCGCTCACCTTCGGACGGGAGCACGCGGATTTTCTGGTGGAGGAGCTCGAGCGGGCGATCGGTATGGGTTGAGCCCGGTGTCCTGCATCGCGGGAAGCTCGAGCCAGCGAAAAGAAGCACAGAGGATGGAGGGGACGGCTCGGCGCCACGGATCGGTCACAGACCGGGACGACCGCTCAGTGCCCCGGCGCCGTGGCCTGCTGCCACAGCGAAGCGACTCGCTGGCCGAGCACGGAGAGCACGTGCTGAACGGCGGCCAGATGATGGTCGAGCAGCCAGACGAACAGTGCGAGGATGAGCAGTCCGACCAACGCATCGGCGAGCGCGTGTGATCGATAGCGATATGTGTAGAAGTACGGCGAGTGTGCGTACCGTGCGGCGCGCAGCGGTGAGACGACGATCTGATAGAGCACAATCAGCAGCACGATCGCGGCCCACAGCGGCAGGTGCCCGAGCGAGCACCCCAGTACTGAGCCGGTTGCCAGCAGCGAGAGCACTACGAACAGCCACCCCAGGGTGAGCAGTGCGAGCAGAATCCCGAGCACGGCCCAGCCGAGTCCCGCGAGGAACGCAGCTCGCGGCGGCGGCGGTACGGGCGATGCGTTCCATGCGCTCCAGCGGCGGGCACGCCATTGCGCCCGGTTGTGCCGCCACTCTTCGCGCCACTGCCAGCGCGCTCGCCGCCACTCGGCGCGCCAGCGTGCCCGGTCCGCACGCGTGCCCTCCCGGCGCGCGGCGTGGGAGGCGGCGTCGGCGAACTGCGCCGCCTTACGCTTCCATTGCTCGACGAGGATGCGGGCATTGAAGGGCAGACCGCCGGCGGCGGCGACTTCCTCCGGTGTATTGGCATAGGGCACGAGGAACACCATCGCGACGTACAGCAGCACCGCGAAGCCACCGCTGAGGATCGCGGCGATCACGAACAGCAATCTCACGATCGCCACGTCGATGTCGAAATACACTGCAATGCCCTTGCAGACACCACTCAGCACCGCACCCTCGCTGATCTGGTACAGCCGCTTTGGGGCATCGTGTGCCGGTCCGTCGCCCGACGGTCCGGCGGCATGTGCGGAGTGTCCTGCCTCGCTGTCCTTGGCGTCGTGGTCGCCGGCCTCGACCGGGCCCATCTGCTCGATCACCTGCACGATCTCCGCGCGGGTGAGCACTGTTTTATGCGCGCTGAGGAAGCGTTCGCACTTGTCGGCGATCGCCTGCTCTAGGTCGGCGAGGATTTCCGCCCGATCGGGATTACCGTCGAGCGAGCGCTCGGCGTCGGCCAGATACTGCGCGAGGGCGGCGTGCGCGTCGTCCTCGAGCTGGTAGGCACGGCCATTGAGACTGACGGCGATCACCGCTCGCATGGCTCATCCCCCGAATGACTGAATGGTCCGATTGATGCGTGCCCAGTAGTCGTTGAACTCCACTAGGCGCTCGACGCCGACGGCGGTCAGGCGGTAGTACTTGCGCGGCGGCCCGCAGTCCGACTCCCGCCAGTCGTACTCCAGCAGCCCCTCGCGGCGCAGGCGGCTGAGCAGCGGATAGAGCGTGCCTTCCTGGGTGGCGAATTCCGTGGCCGCCAGGGTCTTGAGAATGTCGGCCGCGTAAACGCTCGCGACGCTGATGATGCGCAGGACCAGGAATTCCAGAAATCCTTTGCGCAGCGCCCCGAGCTTTTGATCATCGAGCATTTTTTGAAAACGTACCTTTATATAAAAAGGTACCTGGGGGCGAGCCGCCGGTCAAGCGAGCGGCTCAGGTCGGTCCGCGCCACCGCGGATGCCGGCGATGGCGCAGCGGTAGCACCATCAGATCGAGCGCGAGGAACGCTCCGCAGAGCAACCAGACCGTCTGCCAGCCGATGCCGAGCGCAGCGTGCAGGACCAGCAACGGCAGCAGCGCCTCCGGGATCTGATCGAGCAGCGGTATCTCACGGCCGACCGGCGCGTGTACACGGCGTTTCACGCCGCTGGTCAGCAGATCGGCGCTCATCGCGAGCGCCGCAAAGATCAGGCCGAGCCTGACCGGCTGGCCGAGCAGGCCGGCGAGCAGCGCACAGAGCAGGAGGGAGGCGAGGATTCCCCGCCAAGTCTTGTGCGCACCGAACAGACGTTCCCCATCCGGCAGGATCGCACCGCCGTCGATCGGCGCCGCCCAGCGGCTGCCGAGTGCCCGTGCTGCCAGCACCGGCGCGCTGTGGGCAGCGGCGAGCAGCAGGAGCGCGGCGAGCCAGGCGGGAAGGACGGTTGATGCAGCGGCCATGGGCTGACCGAATGCAGCCGCTCAGCCGATGAACACTGTACGAACGTCGATCGGTTCACTGCGGCGCGGCGGTAGCGCGTGCTCGGCGAGCCCCTTCTGTGCGAGCCATTCGCGGTTGAACAATCGTGACTGGTATTTCGCACCGCCATCGCACAACACGGTGACCACGGTGTGCCCCGGTCCGAGCTCGCGAGCCAGCCGGGCCGCCGCGGCGACATTGATCCCGCTGGTGCTGCCGAGGAACAGGCCCTCCTCGCGCAGTAGCCGGTAGACGTAGCGGACGGTCTCGGCATCCTCGATGTGTATCGCTCCGTCGATCGGGGCATCCTTCAGGTTGGCCGTGACGCGGCCGATGCCGATTCCTTCGGTGACGGAGCCAGAGCCCGTCGCTTTCAGAGTTCCGGTGCGCACGAATTCGTACAGGCTGCTGCCGGGCGGATCGGCGAGCACACAGCGCACCGCTGCACGACGCGCCTTCAGGTAGTGCGACACACCGGCGAAGGTTCCGCCGGTGCCCGAGGCGCAGGTGAACGCGTCCACGCGACCGTCAGTCTGTTCCCAGATCTCAGGCCCGGTGGAATCGATGTGCGCCTGCCGGTTGATGGTGTTGTCGAACTGGTTGGCCCAGATGGCGTTCGGCAGACTTGCCGCCAGACGGGCCGCGACATTCTGGTACTGATTCGGATTGCTGTAGGGCACGACCGGCACCGCGTGCACCTCGGCGCCGAGGGTCTCGAGCAGCCCGTATTTCTCCGGGGACTGGTTGTCGGGCATGACGATGACGCAGCGGTAGCCGCGGGCGTTGCAGACGTGCGCCAGACCGATGCCGGTGTTGCCCGCGGTGCCTTCGACGACCGTGCCGCCGGGGGCGAGCGCTCCGCTGCGCTCTGCAGCGAGCACGATCGCCCGCGCTGCGCGGTCCTTCACCGAACCGCCGGGATTGAGAAACTCAGCCTTTCCGAGTACCGCGCAGCCGGTCTCCTCGCTGATGCGACGTAGCTTGATCAGCGGCGTCGAGCCGACCGCGTCCAGGAAACCCTCAGCATGACTCATGGGCCTGCTCCGTTGCGCGCCGCTGCCGGCGGGCCGGAGGGGCCGAACCCGTGGCGTACTCCCCGGGTGCCAGGGCGAGGGCAGCGACCTCCCCGACCACCAGTAGTGCCGGCGGCGCGATCCCCGCATGGTGCCCGAGTGCGGCGATGTCCGCGAGCGTGCCGGTCACCCGCCGTTGTCCAGGCTGGGTGGCGCGCTCGATGAGCGCAGCCGGCAGCGCCGCGCTGGCGCCGGCGGCGCGCAGCCGCTCGCAAATGTGAGCCAGGTGCGCGATCCCCATGTAGAACACGACCGTCTGGTGCGGGCGCGCAAGCGCCGCCCAGTCGAGCGTGTCGTCCTCGAGTGGGTGGCCCGTCACCAGGGTGACGCTCTGAGCGAGCTCGCGGTGCGTGAGCGGGATCCCGGCGGAGGCCGCGGCGCCGAGCGCGGCGGTGATGCCCGGCACGACGAGGTAGGGGATGCCGTGAAGCGCCAGGTGTTCGGCCTCCTCCCCGCCGCGTCCGAAGACGAAGGGGTCGCCGCCCTTGAGCCGAGCCACCCGCAGGCCCCGCTGCGCGTACTGCACCATCAGATCGTGGATCCGCTCCTGCGGGGTATGCGGCTCGCCCGGTCCGCGCGCCGAGCTCTTGCCGACGAGGACCCGCTCGGCGTCGCGCCGGGCGCGCTCGATGACGGCGGCCGGCACCAGTCGGTCGTATAGCACGACGTCCGCCTGCTGCAGCAGCTGCAGCGCGCGTAGCGTCAGCAGGTCCGCATCACCGGGACCTGCGCCGATCAGGTAGACCTCGCCGAGCGCTGCGGCTCCGCCCGTGCCGGCGCCGGTGAGCCGGGCCAGGCGCAGCTCGCGTTCGTAGGCGGATTCGGCGCCCGCCAGGTCACCGGCCAGCGCGCGCGAGCCGGCAACCCCGCGCACGATCCGCTCCCAGAATGGCCGGCGCGCGGCCGGAGCGAGCGCCTGCTGTATCGCCTGGCGCCGCGCGCCCATGAACCGCCCAAGCTCCCCGAGCCGCTGCGGCAGCAGCGCCTCGATCTGCTCGCGCACCCAGCGCGTCAGTACCGGGGCCTGACCGGCCGAGCCGATCGCCACGGTGAGCGGCGCACGGTCGACCAGCGCGGGGAAGTAGAAGCTCGAGAGCTCCGGGTCGTCGACGACGTTCACCGGGATCGCGCGCGCGCGAGCCGCCGCCGAGACTTCGGCGTTGAGCGGGCGCAGATCGGTCGCCGCGATTACCAGCTGCGCTCCCTCGAGGTGGCTCGCAGCGAAGGGTATGCCCAGGTGCTCGATCTCGCCCGCCGCCGCGCGTTGCGCGAGGGCCGGATTCAGTCGCGGCGCAACGACGGTGATGCGTGCGCCGACGCGCAGCAACAGATCGATCTTGCGCTGTGCGATGCGTCCGCCCCCGATCACCACGACGGGCACGGCGCGCAGGTTCAGGAAAATGGGCAGGTGATCCATGCGGGAGACCGGGGCCGCTCAGGCCCCGATTGCCTCGCGCACCCGCGGATGCAGGCCGCATTCACGCGATTCGGACTGCTCCCACCACCAACGGCCGGCCCGGCGGCTCTCGCCGGGCTGGATGGCACGGGTGCAGGGGGCGCAGCCGATGCTGGGGAACTGGCGGTCGTGCAGCACGTTGTAGGGCAGGCCGCGCCCGCGGATGTACTGCCACACCTCGCTCTCGCTCCACTCGAGCAGCGGGCTCACCTTGTACAGGCCATTCTGAGAATCCCACTCGAGCGGCTGGGCTAGGGCACGGGCCTCCGACTGCTCGCGCCGCACGCCGGTCACCCAGGCGCTAAAGCCCGCGATCGCCCGCCGGAACGGCTCGATCTTGCGCACCTGGCAGCACTCGAGCCGCGCCTCCAGACTGTGGTAGAAGCCGTTCACCCCGTGGGCGGCGGTCAGGCGTGCGAGTGTGGCGGCCTCCGGGTGCACCAGGCGCAGCGGGCGCCGGTAGCGCCACTGCAGCTTCTCCATCAGGTCGTAGGTCTCCTGAGGGAGTCGGCCGGTGTCGATGCTGAAGATCTCGATCTGCGGGACGTGGGACCAGATGATGTCGGTCAGCACCATCGCCTCGGCGCCGAGGCTGTTGGCATAGACCACCTGCCGGTGCGCGTGCACCGCCGCCTCCAGCGCGGCCCGCACGGCCCCGGCTTTCTCCTCGATACGGCTCGACAGTTCACCCATGGCGAGAGGCACTATAGCGACGGGTCAGCCGGGGCCAGAACGAATGATTGCTTCTGAGGCCGTGCGCGTCGGTTATGGATGCCCCCGTGGCGTTGCGCTACGCTGCGGCGCATGAAGCTGCATCAACTGCGCTATCTGGCGGCGGTCGCCCAGAGCGGTCTGAACATCACCGCGGCGGCCCAGAAGCTGCATACCTCCCAGCCGGGGGTGAGCAAGCAGATCAAGCTGCTCGAGGACGAGCTCGGCTTTCAGATCTTCGTGCGCGCCGGACGCACCCTGACGCGCATCACCCCGGCCGGTCAGCAGGTGGTCGACCGCGCGCTGCGCGTGCTGCAGGAGGTGCAGAGCATCCGGGGACTGTCGACCGAACTGCGCGACGAGGGGCGGGGTAGCCTCTCGATCGGCACGACCCACACCCAGGCGCGCTACGTGCTGCCGGCGGTGATCCGGGAATTCCGCGCGCGCTACCCGAACGTGCGCTTGAACCTGCACCAGGGAACCTCCGAGCAGCTCGCCGAGATGGTGGCCCACGATCGGATCGACTGCGCTATTGCCACCGGCTCGGAGCAGCGCTTCGCCGGGCTCACGCTGCTGCCCTGCTACCGGTGGAGCCGGGTGGTCATCGTCCCGCGCGAGCACCCGCTGGCCCGCGTGGAACGCCTGAGCTACCGGGCACTGGCCAGCCATCCGCTCATCACCTACACGTTCAGCTTCACCGGACCGTCCTCCCTCGATGAGGCCTTTGCCCGGGCTGGCGTCACCCCGAATGTCGCCATCACCGCGCAGGACGCCGATGTCATCGTGACCTACGTGCGCCTCGGTCTGGGCGTGGGAATCGTCGCGCCGATGGCCGTCGAGGAAGCGGCGCAGGACTTGGCCGTGCTCGACGCCTCCCATCTGCTGCCGGCGCACACGAGCTGGATCGGCTTCCGCCGCGGCACTCTGCTACGCAAGTACATGTACGATTTCGCGCAGCTCCTCGCGCCGCATCTGGAGCGACGGCTCATCGAACGGGCGCATCGGGCCGCATCCGCCGAGGAAGTGGCTGCGCTGTTCACCGACGTCGAACTTCCGCAGCGATAGGCGCGTCAAGGAGGCTCGTGTGAGTGCCGAACGCCTGCCCGTGTTCGACCGGCGACGCGCCGGAGTGCTGCTGCCCCTGGCTTCGCTCGAGGCCCCTCTCGGTCGCGGCGGCCGGGCCTGGATCGACTGGCTGGGGACAGCCGGGTTCAGTGTCTGGCAGTTCCTGCCCGCCGGGCCGACCGGCGCCGACCGTTCACCGTATTTCGCGCGGTCCGACTTTGCGGGCAACCCGGCGCTGCTCGATCCGGCCGAGCCACCGGGCGATGGGTCGGAGTACGAGTTGTTCCGCGCCGCAACGCGCCCGTGGCTCGAGGACTACGCGCTGTTCGAGGTCATCAGCGCTCGCTTGGGCGCGATGCCCTGGTGGCAGTGGCCGCAGGCGCTGCGGCGGCGCGAGGCGGAGGCGCTCGAGGTCATTCAGCGTGAGTGCGTCGCCGAACTGGAGCACGTGCGCACCACCCAATTCGCCTTCTTCGTGCAGTGGCGCCGGCTGCGCCGCTATGCCCACGCGCGCGGCGTGCGACTGTTCGGGGACCTGCCGTTCTACGTCGGACCGATGTCCGCGGAGACTTGGACGGACCGGGGGCAGTTCCAACTGGATGAGACCGGTCGGCCCGCTGCCGTCGCGGGGGTACCGCCGGATTATTTCTCAGCGCTGGGGCAGGTCTGGGGCAACCCGCTTTACGACTGGCCGGCGATGCAGCGCGACGGATTCGCGTTCTGGCGGGCTCGGCTCGGGGCCCAGCTTGAGCGCCTCGACGTGCTGCGCATCGACCATTTCCGAGCATTTGCGGCGCACTGGGCGGTGCCGGCGGGCGCTCCTGATGCGCGCGGTGGAACATGGCGCCCGACTCCCGGGCGCGAGCTGCTCGAGCGGGTCCGCCACGAGTGCGGGGAGCTGCCCATCGTGGCGGAGGATCTGGGCCTGATCACCGCGGACGTGACGGCGCTGCGCAAGGATTTCGCCCTGCCCGGAATGCGCGTGCTGCAGTTCGGCTTCGACGGCTCACCCGACAATCCGCATCTGCCGGCCCATGTCGAACCGGACAGCGTGGTCTATACCGGTACGCACGACAACGACACCGCCCTCGGCTGGTACCGCGGTCTGGATGAGCACACGCGAGCCTACGTGGACCGTACGCTCGGTGTCACTGTCGAATCGATGCCCGAGGGAATGGTGCGCGCGGCGCTCGCGACTGCCGCGCGGCTCGCGATCGTTCCGGTGCAGGACCTGCTCGGCCTCGGCAGCGAGGCGCGGCTGAACGTCCCGGGAACTCAGAGCGCGAGCAACTGGCATTGGCGGTTGCCGCCGGGCGCGCTGCGCAGTGAGCGCGCACGGCACTGGGAGCAGCTCAACCGCCAGAGCGGGCGGACGTAAGAACGCGCGGCTGCACCGGTCAGCCGACGGCCCGCGCGCGACGGCGCACCCACACCGGCACATGCCCGTCGGCGCCGGATTGGTAGGCGCGGCGGATCTCATCGAGCGCCT
The DNA here is from genome assembly GCA_021805275.1 of Pseudomonadota bacterium. The sequence continues at coordinate 115,474 of JAJZFQ010000043.1, read as the reverse complement.
GGCGGCAGGCCTCGAGATCCTGGTCCGGCCGCGGCACCATGGCATTGAAGCCGCAGCGGCCGAGCCAGAACATCAGATCGCGCACGACATCGCCCACGGCGCGCAATTCCCCGGCGAAGCCCAGCCGATTGCGCAGCAGCGTCGCCTGGGTGAGCGCCCGTCCGTCGGCGAACTTCGGAAATTGCAGTGCAATCAGCGGGAGCGCGGCAATCTGTGGGTAAAGCGCCTCGACGTCCTCGGTGTTGGGCAGCAGCACCCCGACGGTCGCCACGCTGCCCGGACCAGCCCGCTCGCCCCGCCAGCGGGCGAGCGGGACGATCAACCGGCCGCCCGTCGCAGCGGCGGCACCGTCTGCAGCGATCGTCCAGTCGTCCTCGACGATGGCGCGGTCCCGGATGATGCGGCTCATGCGGCGGCCGCCTCCGGGTCGCTCTCGGTGCCGTACAGGCTGACCTTGAACGGCGCGCTGCCCACGCGCCGGTAGCACTCGATGAAGGTCTCCTCAGCGTCGCTGCGCAGAGCGAGATACGCGCGGATCAATCGTTCGATGCCGTCGGCGATCTCCTCGCGTCCGAGCGCCCGGCCGAGTCGCTCGCCGATCGCTGCGTCGTTGCCCGGGCTGCCGCCGAGGGTGACTTGGTACCACTGCTCGCCGTGCTTGTCGACGCCGAGTACGCCGATGTGCCCGACGCTGTGGTGACCACAGCCGTTCATGCAGCCGCTGAGCGCGATGCGCAGCGGTCCTACCTCGTACTGCGCATCGAGCGTGTCGAAGCGCTGGTAGATCTCGTGAGTTACGCCGATCGTCCCGGCGTTGGCGAGGCCGCAAAAATCCAGCCCTGGGCAGGCGATGACGTCAGTGGTCAGACCGATGTTGGGGGTGGCGAGCTGCGCTGCATCGAGAAGCCGCCACAGCGCGTACAAGTCGCGCTCGGCCACATCGGCGAGCACCAGGTTCTGCTCGTAGGTCGAGCGCAGTTCGCCGAAACTGTACGCATCGCACGCCTCGGCCAGCACCTCGAACTGCTCGGCGGTGCAATCCCCCGGGGCCCGCTCCGGTGCTTTCAGGGAGACGAAGACCGCCCGGTAGCCTGGCATCCGGTGCCCGCGTACGTTGCGCCTAAGCCAGGCGGCGAAGCCGGCGTCACGCCCGACGAGCGGCGCAAGATCGGCTTTGGCGTCGCTCTCGAGGCGGTAGGGCGGTGCACTGAAGTGCTCGCGCATCAGTGCGATGTCCTCGGGCAGCAGCCGCAGCTGTGCGGCCTCGGCGCTGGCGAGGATGCGCGCGTATTCCTCCTCGAGCGCAGTGCGAAAGCGCTCGATGCCCCACTCGCGCAGCACGATCTTGATGCGCGCCTTGTGGATATTGTCCCGCCGTCCGAAACGGTTGAACGTGCGCAGGATGGCCGTCGCGTACATCAGCAGATCGGCCTCGGGCACGAACTCGTTCATCAGTTCCCCGAGCATCGGTTGGCGGCCGAGCCCGCCGCCGACGAAAATGCGGTAACCGATCTGGCTGCCGCGGCGCAGGACATGCACGGCCGCATCGTTGGTCCGGGTGGCGGCGCGGTCCACCGAAGCACCGGTGAAGCCGAATTTGAACTTGCGCGGCAGCCAGTAGAATTCCGGGTGCAGCGCCACGAACTGGCGCAGCAGCTCACAGTAGGGGCGCGGATCGACGCTCTCGTCCTCGGCGACCCCAGCGAGGTAGTCGCAGGTGATGTTGCGCGTGTCGTTGCCGCAGGCCTGGATGCTGTGCAGCTGCGCCTCGGCGAGCTCGCCGAGCAGGTCCGGAATCTGCTCGAGCCGCGGCCAGTTCAGCTGCACGTTCTGGCGCGTGGTGAAGTGCCCGTATCCCCGGTCGTACTTGCGCGTGACCTGCGCCAGGCGGCGCAGCTGGTCCGAGCCGAGCAGCCCGTATGGCACCGAGATGCGCAGCATCGGCGCGTGGCGCTGCTGGTACAGTCCGTTGCGCAGCCGCAGCTGGCGGAAGTCCTCTTCCGAGAGCTCCCCGGCGAGGAAGCGCCGCGTCTGGTCACGGAACTGCTCGGTGCGCTCGCGCAGCAGTTCCCGGTCGGTCTCGTCGTAGCGGTACATGCCGCCGGACTATAGGCGGCCCGGGGGTGACCCACGAAATACCGTATGGTTTGGCGTCCGGGACGCGCGGTTATGAGCCCGGGGCGGCCGGTGCGATAATGGGGAGGTTACCGGGCCGCCCGAAGAGAGGCACGATGGGACTGTATTTCGAGGAGTTCACCGTGGGACAGCGGTTCGAGCACCGCGTCCGCCGCACGGTCACCGAGACCGACAACCTGCTGTTCAGCGCGCTCACCATGAATCCGGCGGCGATCCACCTGGATGCCGAGTACTGCCGCGAGACGCCCTTCGGCGAGCGCATCGTCAACAGCGTGTTCACGCTGGGACTGCTGGTCGGGCTGTCGGTGTACGACACCACCTACGGCACCACCATCGGCAATCTCGGCTGGGAAGAGGTGAAATTTCCCCGCCCGGTGCGGGTCGGGGACACCCTGCGGGCGGTCACCACCGTGCATTCGGTCCGCGAGAGCCGCTCGCGGCCGGAATCGGGCATCGTGATGTTCGATCACCGCGCCTACAACCAGCGCGACGAGGAGGTTGCCTCGTGCCGCCGTGCTGCGTTGATGCTGAAGAGGCCGGCATGAACGGCACGCCACTGCGCTCGCTGCTGTTCGTGCCCGGCGACAGCGAGCGCAAGCTCACCAAGGCCCTCGAGTGCGACGCCGATGCGCTGATTCTCGACCTGGAGGACTCGGTGTCGCCCGAGCGGCTGCCCGTGGCGCGCGCCCAGGTGCTCGAGTTCCTGCAGGCGCACGCGGCAGGCACGCGCGCACCGCTTTGGGTGCGCGTCAATTCGCTGTCGAGCGGCAGGCTGTACGAGGACGCCACCGCCGTCATCGCCGGACGGCCTGCGGGCCTGGTGCTGCCCAAGGTGGACGGTTACCCCGACATCGAGCGCATCGCCTTGACGCTCGAGGCGATCGAGGCCGGCCACGGGATCGCGGTCGGCACCACCTCGCTGCTGGTGATCGGGACCGAGACGCCCGCCGGACTGCTGTCACTGCCATCCTATCCGCAGGCGGCCGCCGTGCACCGCGCATCCGCGCGGCGACTCGCCGGACTCACGTGGGGCATGGAGGATCTCTCCGCGGCGCTCGGCGCGCGGGTCAAAAGCGACCCTGGCGGCGCGCTGCGCCCGGCATTCGAGCATGCCCGAACAACCTGCCTGCTCACCGCGGCGGCACTCGGCATCCAGCCCATCGACGGGGTGTTTCTCGACGTGCGCGATGCACAGGGCCTGCGTCGCGAAGCCGAGCGCTCGCGGGAGGATGGGTTTGCCGGCAAGCTCGCGATCCATCCCGATCAGGTGGGCCTGATCAACGAAGTGTTCACCCCGAGCGCGCAGGAGCTTCAATGGGCTCGCCGCGTGATCGCCGCCTTCGAGGCAGCCGGCGGTGCCGGAGTGACGGTACTCGATGGGCAGATGATCGATCGACCGCATTGGCTGTTGGCGCGACGGTTGCTCGCCGCGGTGCGGTCGCCGGAGCGCACGCCATGAAATTGAGAATCAAGGGTAATACGGTGCGATTGCGCCTGACGCAGGGCGAGGTTCGTGTCCTCGGCGAGTCGGGCCAGGTGCAGGAGCGCACGGAGTTTCCGGGCGGGACGGCGCTGCTCTACCGGGTGCGATCGGATATTAAAATACCAGAAATATCAATAACATATAAAGACAACCTCATAGAGGTTCAGGTGCCTGCGCCCGTGGCGGCACAGTGGTGCACAACGGAGCAGGTCACCCTGAGCGCCACTGCGGGCACGTTGGAGGTGGTGCTGGAGAAGGATTTCGCCTGCCTCACGCCGCGTCCGGGCGAGGACGAGAGCGATCAGTTTCCACATCCCGGGAGCGCGGAGCGGCGGGGGCGCTGCTGAGAGTCGCTGGCTGCCGAGGGTTCAAGCCCGGCGCAGGCTGCGCCCCCGTATAATCCGCGCCTTTCTCAACAGACGGAGCGATCGTGGCATCCAGACGAGTGGCTTTGATCACCGGCGCGGCGCAGGGCATCGGGCGCTGCATCGCGGAAACGCTCGCCGCGCGCGGCTACGCGCTCGCGCTGAACGATGTGCGCGCCCCCACCGATGCGTTGGCCGCGCTGCGCGGCGCCGGGTGCGATGCGATCGAGATCGTCGGGGATGTCGCCGACGAGGCGCTGATGCAGGCCGGCGTCGCGCAGGTGCGGTCGCGCTGGGGGCGGTTGGACGTTCTGGTGAACAATGCCGGGGTGAGTTGCATCCAGCCGGCCGCGGACACCTCGGCCGAGCAGTTCCGCCGCGTGCTGGAGATCAACCTCGTCGGCGCATTCATCGCCGCGCGTGCGGCCGGCTCGGCCATGCTTGCCGAGCGCAGTGGCAGCATCGTCAACATCGCGTCCATTGCTGGAGTGATCGGCATCGCCGATCGGGTCGCGTACAACGCGTCCAAGCATGGTCTGATCGGCTTGACGCGCACCCTGGCGGCCGAGTGGGGCGGCCACGGCGTACGCTGCAATGCGGTGTGTCCGGGGTGGGTGAAGACCGAAATGGATGTCGCTGACCAGGCGGGCGGCAGCTATTCGGATGCGGACATCACCGAGCGCGTGCCCATGGGCCGGTTTGCCGCGCCCGCGGACATCGCGAACGCGGTAGCCTTTCTGGCCGACCCCGAGGCGAGCGGCTTCGTCAACGGTCAGGCGCTGGCGGTCGACGGCGGTTGGACGACCGACGGCTCCTGGCAGAGCCTGCGTCTGCGGCACCGCTGAGCGGGAGACTGTGGCGCGCCCGCCCGGTCAGCCCGCGAGCAGCTTCTCGATCTCCGGCACCACCTGGAAGAGATCCCCGACCAGGCCGATGTCGGCGACCTCGAAGATCGGCGCTTCGCTGTCCTTGTTGATCGCCACGATGGTGCGTGCGTCCTTGATGCCGGTCAGGTGCTGGATGGCCCCGGAGATGCCGATCGCCATGTACAGCTCCGGCGCGATGATCTTGCCGGTCTGGCCCACCTGCAGCTCGTTCGGCGCATAGCCGGCATCCACCGCAGCGCGCGAAGCGCCCACGGCAGCTCCGAGCTTGTCGGCCAGCTGGTAGAGGATCTTGAATCCCTCGGCGCTGCCGAGGGCCCGTCCCCCGGAGACCACCTTGGAGGCCGTCTGCAGGTCCGGCCGATCGTTCTTGGCGGCCGACACCGACACGAAGCGGGTGTGGGTCGGCAGATCCACGTTCGAAGTGACTTTCTCCACGGTGGCGCTGCCGCCGCCGGGAGCAGGCTGGTAGGAGGCCGTGCGTACGGTGCCTACCATCGTGGTGCCGGCGGCGATCTCGACGGTGAGTAGCGCGTTGCCGGCGTAGATCGGCCGGCGGAAGCGTGTCGCGCTCTCGACGGCCATGATGTCACTGATCTGACTGGTCCCGAGCAGGGCGGCGATGCGCGGCATGACATCCTTGCCGAAGGTGCTCGAGGGACCGAGCAGGTGCGTGTACGAGCCCGCGAGCGCCGCAATCTGCGGCGCGATCAGCGCTCCCAAGGCATGCGCGTGCGCGGGATGCTCGATCGTGAGTACCTTGCTCACGCCCTTGAGGCTCGCGGCCTGAGCGGCCACGGCGCCCGCATCGGCGGCACACACGGCCACGGTGATCTCGGCATCCGGTATGCCCGCGGCGCAGGCGACGCACTTGGCGGTGCCGACGCTGAGTTGGTTCTGGCTGTGCTCGGCGAGGATCAGGATTCGGTGGGTCATGATTTACAGCAGCCCTTTCTGCTTCAGTGCGGCGACGAGCTCGGCGGCATCCTTGACCTTGATGCCCTTTTGACGCTGGGCCGGTGGCTCGAAGCGCACGGGCTGCAGCTGCTCCTGCGCCTCGACGCCGAGCGCGGCCAGCTCGAGGGTCTCGAGCGGCTTCTTTTTCGCCTTCATGATGTCAGGCAGCTTGACGTAGCGCGGCTCGTTCAGACGCAGATCCACCGTCACCACGCCCGGCAGGTCGATCTCTATGGTTTCGAGGCCGGCGTCGACTTCGCGGGTCACCTGGGCCTTGTTGTCGTCGATCTGCAGCTTGGAGGCGAATGTCGCCTGCGGACGGTTCCACAGCGCCGCGAGCATCTGGCCCGTTTGCCCGTTGTCATTGTCGATCGCCTGCTTGCCCATCAGCACCAGAAAGGGCTGCTCACGTTCGACCAGTTTGAGCATCACGCGCGCGGCAACCAGCGGTTCGACGCGCGCATCAGTCTGCACGTGCAGCGCCCGGTCGGCGCCCATGGCAAGGCACGTTCGCAGCTGCTGCTGGCAGTCCGCCGGTCCAACGGTGGCGACGACGACTTCCTCAGCCCCACCGCGCTCCTTGATGCGCAATGCTTCCTCGAGTGCGATCTCATCGAAGGGGTTGACGCTCATCTTGACGCCATCGGTGATGACGCCGGTGCAGTCCGGTTTGACCCGGATGCGCACGTTGTAGTCCACGACGCGTTTGATGCCGACCAGTATCCGCTGCATTAGCGTTTCCCAGACAATGTGAGTGGAGCGGTTGCGAGAATCAATTGCTGTCCGTCGTCTCGGACGGCGTCCGCCGACGCAGGCGAGTCTTGTCACGAGGTGCGCTGGCCTTCGGCGCCGGCAAGTTTACCACGTTGCGCAATTGGGCGTAGGGGGCGCTCGAGTGCGGCAGTCCCATGGCCTGCACAAAATGCTCCTGGAAGCGCGGCTCGATGGCGGTCTCGATCTTCTCGACCCGGTGCACGAGCGACTCGATCGTGCGGCGCGAGGAGAAATCGAGCAGTGCGATGCGCGCTCCGGTGCCGGCGGCGTTGCCGACCGAGCTGACACGGGAGAGATCGCAGTCTGGAATCATTCCGAGCACCATCGCGTACTTGACGTCGATGTGCGCGCCGAAGGCTCCCGCGAGACGGATGCTGTCGATGTGATCGGTGCCGAAGCGCTCCATGAGCAGCGCGATGCCGGCATACAGCGCCGCCTTGGCGAGTTGGATCGCGCGCACGTCGTTTTGCGTGATCGCCAGGGTCTGCGCTCCCTGATGTACGAGGTAGCCGAAAGTACGTCCCTGCGGAAGAATGCGGGCGCTGCGCTCGGCGAACCGTCCGTCGACCACGCCGTCCTGATTGATGATTCCGGCTAGGTACATCTCGGCGATGATCTCAATGATCCCCGAACCGCAGATGCCGGTCACACCGGTGGACGTGATCGACTCCTCGAATCCCGGCTCGTCGGACCAAAGGTCCGAACCGATCACCTTGAAGCGCGGCTCGAGCGTCGTCGGGTCGATGCGCACCCGCTCGATCGCCCCCGGAGCGGCGCGCTGGCCGCAGCTGATCTGCGCCCCTTCGAATGCCGGGCCGGTCGGACTGGAGCAAGCGACCAGCCGCTTGGCGTTGCCGAGAACGATTTCCGCGTTGGTGCCGACGTCGACCAGCAGGCTGATGGCCTCACCGAGGTCGGGCCGTTCCGCGAGGATCATACCCGCCGTGTCCGCACCGACGTGACCGGCGATGCAGGGCAGGGTGTAGGCGCGGGCATTTGGGTGCACGGCAACGCCGATCTGCGCCGCCGTGATCGACAGCGACTCGTCGGTAGACAGCGCGAACGGCGCACCGCCGAGTTCGTTGGGATTAATGCCGAGCAGCAGGTGATGCATGATGGGGTTGCCCACCAGTGTCACCTCGAGGATGTCCTCGGCGGAGACACCCGCCTGGCGCGCGACGTCGGCAGCTAGCGCACTCAATGCCTCGCGCACCGCGTGGGTCATCTGCTCGGCGCCGTCGGCGTGCATCATCGAGTAGGACACGCGGCTCATCAGATCCTCGCCGAAGCGGATCTGCGGGTTCATCATGCCGCTCGAGGCCAGCACTTCCCCGGTGGTGAGGTTGCACAGATGCGCGGCGATCGTGGTCGAACCGATGTCTACCGCGAGTCCGCACAGACGATCGTGGAAACCCGGCCAGATGCCGATCAGCTGCGTTCCGGCGTGCACGGCGACCGTGACTTTCCACTCGCCCTTGCGCAGCGCGGCCTGCAGGCTCTGCAGCACCGCGAGATCGCAGCCGAGCCCGCGCAGTTCCCATTCCTTCTCGAGCGCCCGCTTCAGGCGCTGCAGGTCGCCAGACGGGTCGTGCATGTCGGGCTCGCGCACCTCGACGTAGTAGAGGTGTACGACCGGATCGAGATTGATTACGCGCGCGTCGGCGGCCTTGCGGATCACCTGGCGGTGAACCTGGCTGGTCGGCGGGACATCGACCAGCAGGTCGCCCTCGATGCGAGCCTGGCAGGACAGGCGCCGGCCGGTGGCGAGCGACCGGCGGCGTGCGAAGTTGTCTTCTGCCGCGCTGCGCGTTGAGAGATGCCCGGCCGAGGAGCTGATGCCCTGCTTGGCGAAATCACCCTCCATGACCAGAACCTGACAGCGGCCGCAGATCGCCCGTCCGCCACAGACCGAATCGATGTCGACGCCGAGCGAGCGTGCCGCCTGCAGCAGCGGTGTGCCGACCGGGAAGCGGCCGCGCTTGCCCGAGGGCGTAAAGACGACCCAAGACTCCTGTTCAGCTGACACGACGGCGAAGTCCTCCTTCGCGGCGGCCGCGTGCGGCGCCTTCCGCACCCGGAGCGCCGGGAGGGGGCACTTCGCGGAACCGTCGGATCCAGCGTGCGCAGTCCGGATCGTGGCCCATCATGACGTCGGCGCCCATGACCGCACGCACGACCTCGGTGTGCAGCGGGTTCATGATTGCCGAGGTCATCCCGGCGGTGATTGCCGAGACGAGAAAGGCGCTGGTGACGCCCTCGCGAGCGGGCAGTCCGAAGCTGATGTTCGAGGCACCGCAGGTGGTGTTCACCTTCAGCTCCGAGCGCAGCCGCCGCAGCAGATTCATCACCTGTACGCCCGCCTGGTTGATCGCTCCGATCGGCATCACCAGCGGATCGACCACGACGTCGCTCGCCGGGATGCCGTAGTCGGCGGCGCGATGCACGATCTTCTTGGCGACCTCGAAGCGCACGTCCGGATCCTCGGAGATTCCGGTCTCGTCGTTGGAAATCGCCACGACCGCCGCGCCGTACTTCTTCACCAGCGGCAGCACCGCCTCGAGCCGCTCCTCCTCGCCGGTCACCGAATTTACCAGCGGTTTGCCCTTGTAGACCGCCAGTCCGGCTTCCAGGGCGGCGACGATCGAGGAGTCGATTGACAGGGGCACGTCGGTGATCGACTGCACCAGCTGCACGGCCTTGGCGAGAATCGCCGGCTCGTCGGCGAGCGGGATGCCGGCGTTCACATCGAGCATCTGCGCCCCGGCAGCAACCTGGGCGCGCGCGTCGGCCTCCACGCGCGAGTAGTCCCCTGCGGCCATCTCGGCGGCCAACACCTTGCGTCCGGTCGGATTGATGCGCTCGCCGATCATGACAAACGGACGATCGAAGCCGATGATGACTTCGCGGGTTGCGGAACTGATGACGGTGTCGGTCATGATGCTATCCTGTGTGAATTTTGTTGCGGATCGCGGCCGGGAAACCAGGGCACCCGCCCGCCGAGCACGCCGGAGCGCTGGACGATTTCCGGGACGCTCTCTTCCTGCCGGTAGGCCATGATGTGCACGCCGCTCACGCCGCGCAGCGCGTGGATTTCCTGAATGAGTTCGATGCACAGATCGCGCCCCGCGCGGGCCTGATCAGTCGCGCCGGCGAGCCGTTTCACCACCGCGTCAGGGATGTGCAGGCCAGGCACGTTCTTGCGCATCCACTCGGCGGTCTTGGCCGAGCGCAGCGGCCCGACGCCGATCAGCAGAAACACCTTCTCGAGCAGTCCGAGATCCTCGGCGCGCTGCAGAAATTGCTTCAACAGGCTGACGTCGTAACAGTACTGCGTCTGGATGAACTGGGCACCTGCGGCGATTTTCTTCGCGAGCCGATCGGCGCGCCACAGGATCGGTGGGGCGAAGGGATTCTCGGCCGCCCCGAGCAGCACGCGCGGCGCGTAGGTGAGCTTGCGGCCGCTGAGGAAGTGGTGCCCGTCGCGCAACGTTCGGGCCGTCTCGAGCAGCGACATCGAGTCCAGGTCGAACACCGGCAGCGCCTGCGGATGGTCGCCCGCCTGCACCCCGTCCCCGGTCAAACACAGCATGTTGCACACGCCCATCGCCGCGCCGCCGAGGATATCGCCCTGAATGGCGATGCGGTTCTTGTCGCGGCAAGAGATCTGCATCACCGGCGCGTAGCCGACGCGCGTCAGCAGTGCGCAGACCGCAACGCTCGACATGTGGCAGTTGGCGCCGCTGCCGTCGGTGGCGTTGATCGCATCGACATAACCGTCAAAAATCCTTGCCCGATCGTAGACTTCCTGCGGATCGGCGGAGTCCGGCGGGGCTAGCTCGGTCGTGACCGCGAATTGACCGGCGCGCAAGATGCGCTCGAAGCGTCCCGGCGAGGTGTGTCCGGGCAGGATCGGCAGCGGGTAGCCCGGGACAGGCTCGTCGTCGAAAATCATGGCTGGGTCCCGGCGCGCTCGCGCGCCACGCGCAACCAGGAGGAGCGGCCGGTGAGCCGTCGGTCGACAGGCGGCTGCACCGCTCGGATCGCGTCAGCGCCGCCGTTGATGCGCGCGCTGCCGGCCACGGCCTGATCCCAGACGCACTTCATCTGTGGTCGCACTTCGCAGTGCCCGTTCTCGCGCACCCCGCCGCACGGCCCGTTGCGCAGATTCTTCGGGCAGTTCATCGGACAAGACATTCCCGTGGAGCTAAGTACGCACTGGCCGCACATCTTGCAGTCGAACAGCGTTGCTTTGACCGTGTGCTCGAGGGCGGCCACGGGGCGTTCCAGCCGGTCGTAGCCGATCCGCCGCCAAAGCGGGTCGAGTGCGACCAGTGCGCGCTCGAAGCCCTGGTAGAACCGGTTCAGGCCGCGCGCATGGCGCACAGACCAAAGTCTGAGGGTGTACATCGCTGCTGCTGGGAGTTGAGAACAGATTAAGTCGGATCGGGCGCCGCAGCGGTGGGCCGAGGGGCCTCTGGGTCGAGGCCCTTGGAGCGGATGAGTTGCTCGAGGCGCTCGTCGCTGTAGAGGGCCTCGATGCGGTCGGCCGCGGTGCGAGCCTCTAGCTGGATGTCATCGGAGCAGGGTTGCGGATCGCTGCGGCGCCAGTCGGCGAGGTAGGCGTTTGAGGAGCCGCGGCCGGCGCGCATGGCGGCGCGGTCGACGGCCTCCTGGAAACGGGCCGAAAGTTGCACCTTGGCCGTTTCGCGGCCGCGGCGCACGATGACCTGTGCGGGGATGTCACGCCAGGAGATGATGATCAGGTTTGCCACGCTGGGGGTTTCCGGGAGACGAGTGCGCCGAGGTGATCGGCGAGGCCGCCAAAGCCTGTGAAGAGCTCTTCGTACTGCAGGTTCAGCCGCTCGGCGATCAGGCGGGCCTGTGCGCTCAAGGGGCTGGGGCGGGTCTGGGCGAGGTAGGTGAGTTTGCGGTAGTTGCGGAAGTACTCCTCGGCGAGCTCGGGGTGGCGGTCGATGCCGAGGGACTGAATCACCAGGCGCTCGAAGTGACGGGTGAGGAAGTCCGTCAGATAGAACGTGCCGGGCTCAGCCTCGGAGAGTGCAGCGAAGGTGCCGGCCCCGGCGTAGAACTCGTAGCAGTGCGCCCCGGGGAGCCGCTCGATGCCTTCCTCGGCGAGCAGCCGATCGAGCGCCCCGCCCGTGCCGCACTCTGCGTAGGCGATAAAGACGCTGCGGTAGCGCTGGCGGTGCAGCGCGAGCTGCTCACGCACCGCCGGGGCGATACGCTCGGGACGGTTGTGCAGCTCAGGGGGCAGGCACTGGACGTCGAACGCCCAGCCATTGGCCTTGCGCAGGGCGGCGATCTCGTGCGCGAGTGCCCCGCAGGCGATGATCAGAGTGCCACTGGGTGAGTCCATCGGGCTGCGCCGCCATCCTCAGGCCGCAACGCGCGCGGCGCGCCGCGCCGCGATCAGGCTCTTGGCCGTCTCGACCGCCACGGCCGCATCGCGGCAGTAGGCATCGGCGCCGACCGCCTTGCCGAACTCCTCGTTCAGCGGCGCTCCGCCGACCAGCACGATGAACTCCTTGCGGATGCCCAGCTCCTGGAGCTTGTCGATCACGACCTTCATGTACGGCATGGTCGTGGTCAGCAGCGCGGACATCCCCAAGATATCGGGCTTGTGCTTCTCGAGCGCCTCGAGGTACTTCTCGACCGGGTTGTTGATCCCCAGGTCAATCACCTCAAAGCCCGCGCCCTCGAGCATCATCGCCACCAGGTTCTTGCCGATGTCGTGAATGTCGCCCTTGACCGTGCCGATGACCACCTTGCCAATCGGCTCCGCTCCGGTCTCGGCCAGCAGCGGGCGCAGGATCTCCATCCCCGCCTTCATCGAGTTGGCCGCCAGCAGCACCTCCGGTACGAACAGAATCCCGTCGCGAAAGTCGATCCCGACGATGCGCATCCCTTCGACGAGCGCGTCATTGAGCACCTTGTCGGCACTCCAGCCGCGCCCCAGAAAGATCTGCGTCGCCTCCACCACCTCCTCGCGCAGCCCGTTGTACAGGTCGTCGTGCACCTGCTCGGTCAGCTCCTGATCGTTCAGGTCCCGAAGATTGAAATCGCTGTCGTCTGTCATGCTGGCCCCCAGTAGGCACTATCTGTTGAGAGGGTAATGAACCGGTGTCAATGGGCTAGTGGAATTCCGACGGCGACGTGCCCAAAGGCGACATCGGGCCTGTCATCGTACGTCATCGTGACGAGCTCCGCGGCGCAGGCACGCCACGTGAGGTCCTGGACTCTGCATCCGGCGCTGCGGCGATCTGCGTCGCTGCGCCCTGCGGTCCGGCGGCAATGAAAGTACCCTTCAGGTCGGCCGGAACGGGCTCGCTGCGCCGCTTGCGCCACAGGTCGAAAATCGTCAGGCCGAGGGTCAGGGCGGCGAGCGTGCCGAAATATGCCGGCGGACCGAACTGCCCGATGAGCGCGCCGAGGAGCACTGGGCTCACCGCCGCGCCGAGGCCGTTCAGGCGCAGCAGCGCGCCACTGGCGGCGACCATCTGCTGCGGCTCGATCTGGTCGTTCACGTGCGACACGCTGAGGGAGTAGAGGGTGAAGGCCATCGAGGAGAATAGGGCCGTGAGGGGGAAGAAGATCAGCCGCGGCATCCGCAGGAAAACGACCAGGAGCACGGCGCTGCCGCTGGCGACGCTCGAAACCCATGCCATGATGGTGCGACGGTCGACGCGGTCTGAGAGCCGGCCGATCGGGTACTGTCCGATGACTGCGGCCAGAATGCTGATCCCCATGAAGGTCGCGACGCCGGTCGTGGCTAGACCGCTGCGCTGCGCGTAGACCGGACCCATCGAATAGACGCTCGAGGTGACCATGCCGGCCACCGTTACCCCGACGACCCCGAGCGGGGAGTCGCGGTAGAGCTCGCGGTAGCTGACCTTACGCGGTAGCGCTATTTCCGGCGCGCGATGCGCGGCCAGCACGATCGGCACCATCGCGAGGGAAATCATCACCGCGGCGAGCATGAACGGGGTGGTGGTGCGCGGATCGGCCGGGATGAGTAAGAACTGAGCGCCGCCGAGGCCGATGTACAGCACGACCATGTAGATCGCGAGCAGCGTGCCGCGCGTGGCGCGGCTCGAGCGGTCGTTCAGCCAGCTCTCGGCGACCACGTAGATCGCTGCGAAGCACAGGCCGGAGATCCCGCGCAGCAGCGCCCAGCTGATCGCTTGGACGAAGATGCCCTGCAGCAGGATCGTCGCCGAGGCGATCGCGGCCATGGCGGCGAAGACGCGGATGTGTCCGACCCTGCGCACCAGGTACGGCGCAGCGCTCGTGCCGGCCAGGTAGCCCAGGTAGTAGCAGGACATCACGATGCCGGTCACGGCGGGCGTGAAGCCCTCGAGCGTCGCCCGCAGGCTGACTTCCGTGCTCTGCAGTCCTGCGCCCAGCATGAGAATGCCCATGCCGAGCAGCAGCTGCCAGCTCGATGCAACGACCGCGGTCGAATTCGACCGGACCGTGCTGCTTTCGGATGTAGGTCCCATCGTGGATGCTCAGCGCCGATCTGTGCGGTACGAGGCGGTTGGACAGGGCGTGGAGTGCATCGCCGAGGCGGGCCGGTTAAGAGTGCCGGTGGGAAGGAGGGGGTTGATCGACAGCAACGCCATGCTACCGCGCGGCGGCCGACCCGCAAAGACGGCTCGTATCCGATGTCGCGATAGCGCCATGAGTTTTATGAATTGCCCCCCTGGACACGATCGAGTGGGCCACCTGTATATTGAGCTTTCCATCTCCGAGCTGACGGTCATTCATGAGGCAGAATCGACGCCATCCCGGCCAGAGCGCCGCCCGGGTGCCCGCCGCGCGTGCTGCGGCCTATCGGCAACTGCGCAATCCCTTCGAACCCCAGGCCGTCTTTTCTGCCGACGCGGTCGCTGCCATGCACGAGCAGGCGCTCCGGGTGAATGAGACGCTCGGCATCAAGGTGCTATTGCCCGAGGCGCGCGCATTGTATCGGCAGGCTGGCGCACAGGTCGATGACGAGACTCAGCTGGTGCGCATCGGCCGGGAGATCATCGAGGCGGCGCTCGCCGGCTGCCCGCGCAGCATTCAGGGCTTTGGTGCCGATCCGAGCCGCTCGGTGCAGTTCTCCCCCGGCTCGCTGGTGTTCATCGGTGGATCGAGCTGCCCCAACGCTGCGGACCTGGAGCGCGGCCGGCGTCCCGGCTCGCTCGCCGACCTGACGGATCTGACCAAGATCTCGCAGCACTTCGACGTACTGCACGTGCTCGGCAACCACGTCGAGCCGCAGGATGTCCCGGTGCACGTGCGCCACTACGCGACCACGCGCCTGCAGCTGACGCTCTCGGACAAGATGCCGCAACTGTCGGCGCGCGGCACGGCGCAGACCGAGGACGGATTCGCGATGATCCGCCTGGCGCGCGGGCTGTCGGAGCACGACTTCCGCAGCGGCGTGCACGTGTACACCATCATCAACAGCAATTCCCCGCGGACGCTCGACATTTCGATGGCGCAGGGGATCATCGACTTCGCCCGCAACGGGCAGCTGACGATCATCACGCCGTTCTGTCTGGCCGGTGCGATGGCTCCGATCACCATCGCCGGAGCGCTCACGTTGCAGCATGCCGAAGCGCTGGCCGGAATCACGCTCGCGCAGCTGGCCCATCCCGGCGCGCCGGTGCTCTACGGGAGCTTTCTCTCGAACGTTGACATGAAGTCCGGTTCGCCAGCATTCGGTACCCCGGCGCATCTGCAGGCGACGCTCGGTGCCGGTCAGCTGGCACGTCACATCGGGCTGCCGTGGCGCGCGGGGGCGGGTACGGCGGCCAACGTGGTCGACGCGCAGGCTGCCTGGGAAACGCAATTCTCCCTCTGGGCGAGCGTGCTCGCGGGCGCCACCGTGTGCGTGCACGCGGCCGGCTGGCTCGAGGGCGGCCTGACCAATTCCTATGAGAAGTGCATCGCGGACGTCGAGATGCTGCAGATGTTTGCCGAGCTGTGCGCACCCCCGGACGCAAGCGCCGATGCCATCGGCTACGAGGCCATCGCCGAGGTGGCCCCGGGCGGACACTTCTTTGCAGCCGCGCACACCATGGCGCGCTACCGCACGGCGTTCTACGAGCCGCTCATCGCCGATGTGGCGAACTTCGGCACCTGGAGCGAGAACGGCTCGCTGAGCGCGACCGAGCGGGCCTGTGCGAAATGGCGGCAGGTGCTCGCGGAATTCACCCCGCCCCCGGCGGCGGTGGACTGCGCCGAGCGGATTGATGAGTTCATCGCCCGGCGCACCGAGCAGGGCGGCGCTCCCCCGGTGACCTGAGGCAACGCGGCGCCTCATGCGTGCCCGGGCACGCTCGCCGCGCGGCGCTCATCTTCGGGCAGGAAGCGCGCAGCGCGGAAGAAGTGCCAGGTGGCCCACAGACCGGTCGGCACCAGACAGAGCATTGCCAGACGCAGCGAGTGCGCGTCCGGGTGATGATGCGGCGCGAACCAGTCGCTCAGCATGCCGACCGCTTCGGGCGCGATGACTAGGTTGGCCACGTTGGCGACGAACAACGTCGTGGCGCAGTACACGGCACGCATGCGCGGCTGGGCCAGATTGTTCAGGATCCCAAAGCTGGCGCCGATGTAGACGTAGAGGGCCGGCACGTACAGCCACAGCAGCCAGCGGAACACGGTCAGGGAGTGCGTCGAGTACATGAATCCCGTGACCAGTGTCGCCACGGCGACGTAGCCGCCGAGCAGACGCACGATGCGGCGCGAGTCTGCCAGATGCGGCCGCGAGAGCAGCCAGGTGCTGCCGACCATCGCCACACTGCCACCGATCAGATGCACCGGTCCGAGGATTGCGCCGGCCTGTCCGACGTTAAGGCCGTAGGCGCGCATCAGAAAGGTGGGCGTCCACCACATCAGTCCCCAGCCCCACAGCGCCACCACCGCGCCGGCGGCCATCACGTGCACCGCGGAGCGCTGCCGCCACAGAAAGCGCAGGGTCTCGTGGATCGGCGGGGCAGGAGCGTCGAGGTGCGTCGCGTCCAACCGACCGCGGCGCGGCTCGCGGATGGTGAAGAAGATCAGCGCGCCGGCGATGAGCCCCGGGATCCCGAGCACGAGGAACATCGCCCGCCAGCCCAGGTGATACGCGAGCGCACCGGCGATCTGCGAGCCGAGCCAGGCGCCGATCGGAGCGCCGAGGGCGAAGACCTGCAAGGCCATCGGGCGGCGGGCCGCAGGGAAGTAATCCGACAGCAGCGAATTGCTGCCCGGCGTGCCGCCGGCCTCTCCGACGCCGACCCCGATGCGGGCCGCGAGCAGCTGGCCGTAGCTGCGCGCCAGTCCGGTCGCGGTCGTGAGCACCGACCAGGCAATGAGCGAGATACTGATGATGTTGCGGCGGCTGTAGCGGTCGATCAGCCAGGACAGTGGAAAGCCGAAGGCGACGTAAAACAGCGCCAGCGACACCCCGGTGAGGAACGCGACATTGGCGTCAGAGAGATGCAGCGAGTGGCGGATCGGCTCGAGTACGGTGGAGATGGAGTAGCGATCGGTGATGCTCAGCGTGTAGACCAGGCACATCATGATCGCCACGTACCAACGCTGCACCAGCGAATACCCGGCGCTCGCCGCGTCTGCGCCGGGCACATTGATCAGCGGCTCGTTGCTGGCGTCGGGACTGCTCTCGCTCACGCTCTACCTGCTGGCCTGGGCTGTCACGCGCCGGTGCGCGCGTCTTCGAGAATCAAATCGGCGGCCTTTTCGGCCAGCATCATGACCGGTGCATTGGTGTTGGCCGAGGTCACGTTCGGGAACACCGACGCATCGACCACACGCAATCCCCCCGCCCCGTGCACCCGCAGCCGGGCATCGACCACGGAGCGTCGCGGATCCGGCCCCATCGCGCAAGTGCCACATGCGTGAAACACCGACCCGCCTCGAGCGCGGAAGTCCGCCAGTACCTGCGCATCGGTGCTGACAGCCGGACCCGGAGATCGTTCCGCTTCAATCACGCGCGCGAGTGGCGAGGCGCCCGCGAGTGCGCGCAGCACGCGTGCGCCCTCGTAGACATCGGCGATGTCCTCGGGGGTCGCGATGCTGTTCGGTTGGATCGCCGGCCGCTCCCGGGCCTCTGCGCTGCGGATGTGAATGCTGCCGCGGCTGGTCGGCCGGCAGGTGTTGAACGACATCAGAAAGCCCGGGAACGGATCGGGGCTCATCAGCCGATGGCTTTCCCCGGTGCCGGTGCTGTAGCTGGCCGGATTGAAGTAAATGTGCAGATTGGGTCGGGCGAGCTCGGCGCGACTGCGCAGGAAGGCGCCGGCCTGGTTCACGCTCATCGCGAGCGGACCGTCGCGCCGCAGCGCATAGCGCAGCGTCGCTTTGATTTTTCCGCTCAGCGGACCGAGCTCGTCGTTCAGGGTCGGGACCTTGGAGCGGTAGAAATAAGAAACGCACACGTGGTCCTGCAGCGACTCGCCGACCGCGCTGGCGCCGAGCACGACCGGAATGCCCAGGGCGCCGAGCCGCCGCGGATCGCCGACACCAGAAAGTTCGAGCAGTTGCGGCGAGCCGATCGCTCCGGCGGAGAGGATCACTTCGCGGCGCGCGCTGACGCGCTGCAGCGCCCCGCCGCGCAGGAATTCAACGCCCGTGGCACGGGTGGCGGCGAAGTTTACTCGTAGTACGTGTGCGTGCAGGACCACGCTGAGGTTTGCGCGGCCGCGCACCGGGCGAAGATAGGCGCGCGCGCTCGACTCGCGTACTCCGTTGCGGATATTGACTTGCCAGAGCCCTGCGCCTTCCGGCTGCGCACCGTTGAAGTCTGCGGTGCGCGGGATGCCGATCTCCCCGCAGGCGGCGATGAATGCCGAGCAGAGCGGATGGACCTCGCTGACCGGTGCGTGTACGTGCACCGGGCCGCCCGTGCCGTGGTACGCCGAGGCACCGAGCGCATGATCCTCGAGCTTCCTGAAATACGGCAGCACATCCGGCCAGCCCCAGCCCGGGTTCCCGGCGGCGCGCCAGTCGTCGTAATCGCCGGGCTGCCCGCGCGCGAACACCATCGCGTTGATCGCGCTCGAGCCGCCGAGGACCTTGCCGCGCGGCCAATGGGCCGTGCGGCCGTCGAGGCCCGGGTCGGGTTCGGCCTGATACATCCAATTGAACCGCGGATCCCGGAAGGTGAGGGCGTAGCCGACTGGTACGCTGATCCACGGGCTGGCGTCCGAGCGGCCGGCCTCGATCAGCAGCACGCTGTGGTGGCCTCCCTCGCTCAATCGCCGGGCGAGCACGCAGCCGGCCGAGCCTGCTCCGACGATGACGTAGTCGTATTCGTTCATGTCTGTCCGGCCGCGCAGCGCCCGTATCGCGCCCCCCAATAGGGCAGGATACGAAGCCCCGTCGCCAGCCGTTATGATTTTTTTTGCTGCCGCCAGCAAAATTTTCGACCGGCCTTATGGACCGAAATGCTTGAATTCGTCTGTCGCAATGGCGCAACATGGTGTCGCGCTCTCACAAGTCGTGCGCGCTCAAATGCGCAACGATGGGTGGGTCGGGTCGAATCCATCTGCCGGGCGCGGTTCCTGTGGGGTCAGGGCCGTCGCGGGGGGCAGCAAATTCTAGAATTTTCGCCTGCAGAGGTATCTCAATGAAATTCAATCACAACGTCTCACGGACCGTTGCCGCGATTCTCAGCGCGTCGGCAGCCCATGCGGTACTCGCCGCCGCCCCGGCGGTGAGTACCACGAGTGCTTCGGCAGCAGGTCAAGTGCAGCTGGGGCAGGTTGTTGTCACGGCGCAACGTGTGGCGCAGAACATCCAGGACGTGCCGATCACCATGGAGGCGATGACCGGTAAGACACTCCAGCACCTGGATGTGCATACGTTCGATGACTACGTGAAGTACCTGCCTAATGTCACCACCGGCACCATGGGGCCCGGCCAGGGCGTGGTGTTCATGCGCGGATTGTCGACAGGAGTGCTCGGCACCCAGGGCCAGGGCTCAGTCGGCGGCTTTCCGAACGTCGCGGTCTACCTCGACAACCAGTCGGCGATGCTGCCGGGACGCAACCTGGACATCTACGCCGTCGACCTGCAGCGCATCGAGATTCTCGAGGGCCCGCAGGGTACGCTATTCGGCGCCGGTGCGCAGGCCGGTGTGGTGCGCTACATCACCAACAAGCCGCAGCTCGACCGCCTGGAGGTGAACGTCAACGCCGGCTACGGCATCACCGCGCACGGCGATCCGAATACCAATGCCAACGCGACGTTCAACCTGCCGCTGATCAAGCACAAGCTGGCTGCTCGCATCGTGGTGTTCACCGACAACCGCGGTGGCTACATCAACAACCTGCCGGCCACCTTCTCGCGTGGACCGACCGATCTCGGGCTGGTCGATTCCAATGGCGGCGTGGTGCCCACCAACAGCGCGTCGATCAACAACTATCAGATCGCCGGCAATCACATTAACCCGGTGACCTACCAGGGCATCCGTGGCGAGCTCTTCTACAAGATCAACGACAACTGGAACGTGCTGCTCAGCCAGATGTTCCAGAACATGAACGCCCAGGGCGTGTTCTACGAAATGCCCAACGGCAGCCAGGGCGCGGGCCTCACGTCGGCCGGCGTGCCGGTCGGTGGTCAGCCGCTGCCGGCGTACTCGGTCAACCTGTTCAACCCCTCCTACGACAAGGACAAGTTCGAGAACACCGAGCTCGACGTGCACGGCAAGATCGGGGACATGAACCTGGTCTACTCGGGCGCGTATCTCGATCGCAGCGTCGAGCAGGTGCAGGATTACACGAACTACGCGCGCGGCCGCTACGGTTACTACTACCAGTGCACGGGCGTGTCTTACAGCTCGACGAGCGGTAACGCCAATGCGACCTGCTACTCGCCGAGTTCCATCTGGAGCGATACGGAGCGCAACACGCATTTGTCGCAGGAGTTGCGCGTCAGCACCCCGGAGGACTGGCGGTTGCGCGGTGTGGCGGGCCTGTTCTATGAAGATTACAAGGTCTACGACAACACCGAGTGGCTGTACAAGAGCGTGCCGGACTGCTCGCCGACCGGTGCGACGAGCAACTGCTTCCTTCCGGTCCAACCCTGGCCGGGCGCGCCGGCTAACCAGACCGGCGTGCGCAATTCGAGCGTGGGCTTCTTTGATGACTTCCAGCGCACGTTCATTCAGAAGGCGGCGTACATTTCGGCCAGCTTCGACATCATTCCCCACAAGCTGACGATTACCGGTGGTGTGCGTTACTTCGACATGTACAACCATGAGGTGGGAGGCGATGTCGGAAGCTTCGGCTGCAAGCAGTTCACGACGACCACATACTTCGGGCCGTGTCTCACGCCTTACGGCACGAACTTCAGCAACCCGAAGCAGGAACCGGTGAACTCGTTCGTCGAGACCGGCAAGCGGGGCCGTGCCAACCTGACCTGGCATATCACGCCGAATGTCATGGTGTACTACACGTACTCGCAGGGATTCCGGCCGGGCGGCTTCAACCGCGGCAGCTCGAAGCATCTGCCGGATGCCCAGGGTAATCCGCAATACGCCACGCCGCTGACTTATCAGTCCGACAACCTCACAAACAATGAGCTTGGTTACAAGACGCTGTGGTGGGGTGATCGGCTGGAGATCGACGGGTCGGTGTACCAGGAGAACTGGAGCAACGTGCAGGTCGGCTTCTTCTGCCCGCAGTGCGGCCTCGGCAACCTGACTTTCGGGACCAACGGGCCGGATTACCGGGTGCGCGGCACGGAGATTCAGATTGCGGCGCGTCCGATCGCCGGTCTGACGCTGAACGGCTCGGCTTCCTGGAACAGCGGCGAGCTGGTCAACTCCCCGGCGCTGATCGACAACATCCAGGGCAGCCCCAACTTCGGCAAGCCGATCACCACCTACTACGTCGGTGGCGTGGCGACGCCGCTGGCCGATGTGTACGGCGCACCGGGCTCGCCGCTCGCCAATTCGCCGCCCTTCCAGGCGAACCTGCGGGCCCGCTACGATTGGCGGATCGGCGCCTACACGCCATACGTGGAGGCGGGCTTCCAGCATCGCGCTCACTCGCAGTCGGCTTCCGGCCACGTGGAGGCGTATAACCAGCCGGGCTGGACGACCTATGATGCGCAAGCCGGCATCTCCAAGGGCGACTGGACGGTGTCGCTGATCGGCACAAACCTGACCGACGTGAACAAGAGCCTGTTCACCTCGAGCCGTCAGTTCATCCTCACGGAGGTGCCGATGCGGCCGCGTACGATCGAGTTGACCTTCAGCTACGAGTTCTCCAAGCACGAGAACTAAACGCTGATTTCGGGCAGTCCATGAAGGGCGCCGCGCCATGCGCGGCGCCCTTCATTCTTTGGTTGCGATCGAGACGGTCCCGCCGGCGAGGATCGCCGCGGCGCACGATTCGGCTGCGCGGGGGCGACAAATTGGCTACCCGCATCGAAAAAAGGCATGCTATTTGCCTGCGCGGCGGCCATGCGTCCGGCTAGTATTTCAACACTTCCGTCGCCGTGAATCGGTTCGCGGACCGAGCGGCCGGGGAGGGACGGGAAAGCCATGAAACGACCGATCGATCGACGCTGGCTGCCGTTGAACGCGCTGCGCGCCTTCGAGGGCGTCGCCAAGCACGGTAGCTTCACAGCCGCAGCCCATGCGCTGCTGATTTCGCAAAGTGCGCTCTCGCGCCACGTCATTGCGCTCGAGCGTCTGATCGGGGTGCAGCTTTTTGAGCGCCGACCCCATGCCCTTACGCTCACCAAGGCCGGCCAGCACCTGTTGCCGGCGGTGGCGAAGTCGTTTGACCGGCTGGAATATGCCATCGACGACATCCGCAACGAGGGGGCCCCGGCGCAGCGCAGCCTGCGCGTGCAGATGCCGCCGAGCTTCGCGGTGCAGCTGGCCGTGCCGATCCTGCGGGATTTCCGCGGCACCAGCACCGAGGTGGACATTGATCTGGTCAGCCCCTCGGCGGTTGGGCCGCCTCTCGGTGACGTCGATGTGGCGGTGGTTTACTCGCGTCCGTCGGTGACCGATCTGGTCGCAGACCTGCTCTGGCCGGTGCGGCTGCGCATCCTGTGTCATCCGCAGATTGCCGAGCGACACCAGGGTAAAGGGCTGGTCGAGTTCATTGAGGACAACGAGATCGTGCACGTACGCATTGACGGGGCGCCGCGGCACGAGGCCTGGGCGCAGTTCGCGCGGCACAACGGTCTCGGGGCGCTCAACGTCGAGCGAGGACTGGTCTTCGATACGGCGGTGCTTGCGGCGCAGTACGCCTTGAGTGGGCAGGGCATCTCGCTCGTCGATCCGCGGTTGTTCGCGGAGGAGATGCGCACCGGCAGACTCGTGAGCCCCTTTGCCGAGGAGCTCGACAACGGTTATGGCTACTACCTCGTGACGCATCCTGAGGGTCTGTCCGACACGGCCATCGCGCTGTTCCGCTCATGGCTGATCGAGCGATTTGGCCAAGAGCGGGTTGCGCAGCCGAATCTGCAGCTGGCGGTCTCGAAAGACGGTGAGTGGGACAAATTGGAGGTTTCCGGTCCATGAGGAGCAGCGCGAGAGTCGTGGTGATCGGTGGCGGGGTCGTCGGGGCGAGTGTGCTGTACCACCTCACCAAGGCGGGCTGGCGCGACGTGCTGCTGATCGAACGCGACGAGCTCACGTGCGGCTCGACC
The DNA here is from genome assembly GCA_021805275.1 of Pseudomonadota bacterium. The sequence goes on along the minus strand of JAJZFQ010000043.1, from coordinate 92,192 downwards.
TGGCACGCCGCCGGGGGGATGCACACGGTCAACGGCGATCCGAACGTCGCTCGCCTGCAGCAGTACACCATCAATCTGTATCGCGAGCTGGAACGCATCTCCGGCCAGTCCTGCGGCGTGCACCTGACCGGCGGCATCATGCTGGCAGGCACGCGCGAGCGACTGGACTGGCTGAAGATGGCGCAGGCCCGCGGCCGCTACCTAGGCATGGATCTGCAGCTGCTCAGCGTGGACGAGGCGGCCGAGCGCTTCCCGCTGCTCGATAAGCGCCATTTCCTCGGCGCGCTGTACGACCCGGTCGAAGGGCACGTCGATCCATATGGGGTCACGCATGCCTACGCGAAGTCCGCCCAGATTGCCGGTGCCGAGGTCGTGCGGCACACGCGTGTGGTCGATCTGAAGGCTCGCGTCGACGGCAGCTGGGACGTCATCACGGATCAGGGCAACGTGCATGCGGAACACGTGGTCAATGCCGGCGGCCTGTGGGCGCGCGAGGTCGGTCGCATGGTCGGGCTCGAGCTACCGATTCTCGCCATGGAGCACCAGTATCTGATCACCGAGGAGGTGCCGCAGATCGCCGGCCTGCCGGAGCAACTGCACTGCATCGATTTCGAAGGGGAGATCTATCTGCGCGAGGAGCGGCGCGGCATGCTGCTCGGCACGTACGAGCGGGCCGGCGTGCCCTGGTCGGCGCGGAGCACTCCCTGGGACTTCGCGCAGAGCCTGCTGCCGAATGACTTGGAGCGCATCGCCCCGAGTCTGCAGGTGGCCTTCGAGCATTTCCCGGCGCTCGCCGAGGTCGGCATCCGCAAAGTGGTCAATGGTCCGTTCACCTTTGCGCCCGACGGCAATCCGCTCATCGGTCCGGTCCGCGGACTGACAAATTTCTGGGTCGCCTGCGGGGTCATGGCGGGGTTCAGTCAGGGCGGGGGCGTCGGCCTCGCGTTGGCGCAGTGGATGGTCGATGGCGATCCGGGCTCGGACGTCTGGGCGATGGACGTGGCGCGCTACGGAGACTGGGCGACGCTCGCCTACACCAATGCCAAGGTTCGCGAGAACTATTCGCGCCGCTTCCGGATCCGCTTTCCGAACGAGGAGTTGCCGGCGGCGCGGCCCCTGCGCACGACGGCGATCTACGAACGGCTGGCCGCAGCCCACGCCGTGTTCGGTGAGTACTGCGGCCTCGAGCATCCGCTGTGGTTCGCGCCGGGCGCGGCCGAGACGGACGAGCCAGTCACTTTCCGCCGTTCCATTGCTCATGAGCATGTGGCGCGCGAGTGTCGCGCCGTAGCCGAGTCGGTCGGGCTGATCGAGACGTCCAACTACGGCAAGATCGAGGTCAGCGGACCGGGTGCGGCCGAGTGGCTCGGACGCGTGATGGCGAGCCGGGTACCGCCGGTCGGTCGCATCGCACTCGCGCCGATGCTGAACGAGCGCGGCCGACTGATCGGTGATTTCACACTGTGTCGCATGGCTCCCGACCGGGTGCTGCTGGTGTGCACTTATGCGGCCGAGCGTTACTACCTGCGCTGGTTCGAGCGGCACCTGCCGGCCCCGGGGGTCAGCGTGCGGCCCTGCACGATGGAATATCCGGGTCTGGCGATCGCCGGCCCCGCCTCGCGCGCAGTGCTGCAGAGCCTGGTGAGCGAGGATCTGTCCAACGCGGCCTTCCCGTTCCTGTCATTCCGCCGCCTCGATGTCGGGATGATTCCGGCGCTCGTTGGGCGGATCTCGTTCACCGGAGAGCTCGGTTACGAGATCTGGGTCAGCCCCGAATATCAACGCGCGCTGTACGACCTGTTGCTCGAGGCCGGTGCGTCACACGGCATCCGCCGGTTCGGGGCGCGCGCGCTCAACTCCATGCGCATCGAGAAGAGCTACGGCAACTGGTCGCGCGAGTTCCGGCCCATCTACGGCGCGCACGAGGCCGGTCTCGGCCGCTTCGTCGACTTCAGCAAGGACGAGTTCGTCGGACGGGCTGCCGCGCTCGCCGAGCGCGAACAGGGCGGCGAGCGCTATCTGACGACCTTCGCGCTCCAGACGGCCGACTGCGACGCGGCCGGCGATGAGCCGATCTGGCACCAGGACCGGGTCGTCGGCTGGGTGACTTCCGGTGCCTACGGCCACCGCGTGGGTCGTTCGCTCGCCCTGGGCTACGTCGAGGCGGCGGTGCGTGAGGCCGACGCCAGTTTCACGATCGAGATTCTCGGCGAGCGCCGTGCGGCCGAGCGGCTTGCGGTGCCCCCATACGACCCGAGCGGCGCGCGAGTGCGTGCCTAGAGGAGAGCGGATGCGACTGCGCGACATTCAGACCTTCGTGGTCGACAATCCCCCGCCGCATTTCGGCGGCCAGTATTTCATCTTCTGTGTGCTGACCACGTCGGATGGCGTGCGCGGTGTCGGCGAGGCCTACGGTGTGCCGTACGATCCGCATCTGGTCGCCCGTATGATCGAGGACGTGTTCGCCCGCTATCTCGAGGGCGAAGAGCCGCACGATATCGAGAGTATCTGGCGCCGGGTCTATTCGGCGGGCTTCACGCAGCGCCCCGATCCCTCGCTGGTCGGGGTCCTGAGCGCGCTTGAGATGGCCTGTTGGGACATCGTCGGCAAAGCCGCCGGCCAGCCGGTTTACAAGCTGCTCGGCGGTCGGGTGCATGAGCGGCTGCGCACCTACACGTACATCTACCCCAAGCCCACGGACCGGACCGACGTGTACATGGATCCGGATCTGTCGGCCGAACGTGCCGCCGAGTACGTGGCCCAGGGGTTTACGGCGGTGAAGTTCGATCCGTTCGGACCGTACAGCGCGTTTGATGGTAGGCAACCCTCGCTCGAGGCGTTGGACCGGGTAGAGCGCTTCATGAAGCAATTGCGCGGGGCGGTCGGTTCGCGCGCCGATCTGCTGCTCGGCACGCATGGACAGATGACCGCCGCTGGGGCGTTGCGCCTGGCGCGGCGGATCGAGCCCTACGATCCACTGTGGTTCGAGGAGCCGGTGCCGCCGGATGCCCCCGAGGAGATGGCCAAGGTCGCGCGCGGAACACGCATCCCGATCGCGACCGGCGAGCGCCTGACCACCAAGTACGAGTTTGCGCGGCTGCTCGAAACCGGCGCCGCAGCGATTCTGCAGTTGAACCTCGGCAGGGCCGGGGGCATTCTCGAGGGCAAGAAGATTGCGGCGCTCGCTGAGGCGCGTCACGTGCAGATCGCCCCGCACCTCTATTGCGGGCCGGTGGTCGGTGCAGCGAACATCCATCTGGCCGCCTGCAGCCCGAACTTCCTGATCCTCGAGGGCATCCAGCGGTGGGACGGCTTCCATGCCGAGATCCTGCGTCGACCGATCCGCTGGGAGGCGGGCTTCGTCATCCCGCCGAGCGAACCGGGGTTGGGTGTGGAGCTGAACGAGGAGGTGGCGCGAGCGCATCCGTATACCGGCAAGGCGCTGCACCTGGAGATGGCCGCAAAGCCCGTGCTCTAGGGCCGCATCGTCATCTCCGGGGCGCTGAGTGGCCCGGGTGTCGCGGAAATGCCACGCATCAGTCGGCTCGGTTCAACCGTTCCGGGCCGGCCCGTCGGTAGGATCGAGCTGCGCCTCACCGTCCCGTAGGCGCGCAGGCCGACTGATCGGGGATACGCAGTTAATGGACACACTAGGCTTACCGCGCGGCGTGCGCATCGAGGCGACGCTCGAGCCGCGCTTCAATGAGATCCTGACGCATGAGGCGCTGAGCTTTCTCGCTGATCTGCATCGGCGCTTCGAGCCTCGACGGCGCGAACTGCTCGCGGCGCGGACGGCGCGCCAGACGCGCATCGACGCCGGCGAGACACCGGATTTCCTGCCCGAGACACGTGCCATTCGCGAGGCAGACTGGCGCATCGCGCCGCTGCCGGCCGCCCTGGAGCGCCGGCGGACCGAGATCACCGGACCGGTCGAGCGCAAGATGATGATCAATGCGCTCAATTCGGGTGCAGACTCGTACATGGCGGACTTCGAGGACTCCAGTACCCCGAGCTGGCACAACCAGGTGCAGGGTCAGGTCAACTTGCGCGATGCGGTCCGGCGCGTGATCACCTTCGAGAGCGGCGCGAAGCATTACCGGCTGAACGAGACGGTCGCGACACTGCAAATTCGGCCGCGTGGCTGGCATCTCCTCGAGCGCCATGTGACCGTCGATGGACAACCCGTCAGCGGCTCGCTGTTCGATTTCGCGCTGGCGTTCTTTCACAATGCGAGCGAGCAACTTGCTCGTGGGGCTGGCCCGTACTTCTACCTGCCAAAGCTTGAGAGCCATCGGGAAGCTCGCCTGTGGAACGAGGTCTTTCTTGCGGCCCAGAACGCACTCGGGCTTGCCCCCGGCACCATCAAGGCGACGGTGTTGATTGAGACGGTACTGGCTGCGTTCGAGATGGATGAGATCCTGTTCGAGCTGCGCGAGCACTCTGCGGGACTCAACGCCGGGCGCTGGGACTACATCTTTAGCGCCATAAAAAAATTCAGCAAGCGCCGCGACTTCTGCCTGGCCGACCGCGGTCGGGTGACGATGGAGGCGCCGTTCATGCGCGCCTACGCGCTCGAGCTCGTCAGAGCGTGTCACCGGCGGGCGGCACCGGCGATCGGCGGGATGAGCGCATTGATCCCCATCAAATCCGACCCGCAGGCCAACGAGCGTGCGCTCGCCGGAGTGCGTCATGACAAGGCACGCGATGCGCGTGACGGATTCGATGGAGGTTGGGTCGCCCATCCGGGGCTGGTGCCGCTCGCGCTTGAGGAGTTCGTCAAGGTGCTCGGCGAGCGCCCGCACCAGCGCGAGCGTATTCCGGAGGGACGCAGTTGCGCGGCGGAATTGCTCGACTTCCAGCCCGAGCAGCCGATCACGGAGGCCGGGCTGCGCAACGATATCAACGTGGCGATCCATTACATCGGCAGCTGGCTGTCCGGTACCGGCTGTGTGCCAATACACAATCTGATGGAGGACGCCGCCACTGCGGAGATCGCGCGCGCACAGGTCTGGCAGTGGGTGCAAAGCCCCAAGGGTGTGCTCGACGACGGGCGCAAGATCGATGCGGCGCTCGTTCGCTCCCTGGTTCCCGAGGAGCTGCGGCGCGTCGAGTCGGCGGTAGGCGAAGCCACAGCCGGGGGTACGTACGCGCGGGCAGCGGAAGTCTTCGAACGGCTGAGTCTCGCACCGCAGTTCACGGAATTTCTGACGCTGCCGTTGTACGATGCGCTTGCGGACGCCGCGGCCGCCTGAATGCGGCTGCTGCGATCGGTGGTCCTAATCTGAGAGACGAATTGCTGCCGTATGCACAAGAAGATCCCGGAGCCCGCCCGAACTGTCGATGTCATCCACGAGACCGAGGTGCTGGTGGTGGGCAGCGGCCCCGGAGGGCTTGCGGCCGCGCTCGCCGCCGCCCGCGCGGGTGCGCGCACAGCGCTCATTGATCGCTACGGCTGTTTCGGTGGCAACATCACCCAGGTCGGGGTCGAGGGCTTCGCCTGGTACCGCCACGAGCGCACGGTCGACAGCGAAGGCATCGGCATCGAGTTCGAGCAGCGCGCCAAGGCGATGGGGGCCGCGACACCCGAGCCCCAATCGGACAGCCACGCGCTCGATGCCGAAATGTTCAAGTATGTCGCGGACGTGCTGGTGGGGGAGGCGGGCGTTACGCCTTTCCTGCACCGTCTGTGCGTGGCGCCGATCGTCGAGAGCGGTCTCATCCGCGGCGTGGTCACCGAGAGTAAATCGGGACGCGAGGCACTGCTGGCCGAGCGGGTGATTGATGCGACCGGGGACGCGGATGTGGCTGCGCGAGCGGGCGCCCCGGTGCGCAAGGCGCCGCGCGAGCAGCTCATGGCAGCCTCGGTGATGTTCTCCATGGCTGGTGTGAACAAGAAGAGATTCCTCGAGCAGGTCAAAGCCGACCCCCAGCGCTACCGAGACTGGCGCGGCAACGGAGAGTGGAACATCCAGACCTCGGGCAAGGAAGACGACATGTTCTCGCCGTTTTTGCGCAAGCCCTTCAAGCGCGCGGTCGAGGCAGGCGTGATCCCGGCAGGGCTCAGCACCATCGCCGGCACCTGGGGCAGCGTCACGGACCAGGGCGACCTTACGTACCTGAATATCATCCAGCTGCCGAACGTCGATGGTACCGACGCCAATGATCTGACCGCCGCGGAGATCGAGGGGCGCCGCCAGGCGATTTATGCGATCGAGGCGCTCAAGCGCTTCATGCCCGGGTGCGAGCAGGCGAAGTTGCGCAATTTCGGAATGACCCTCGGGGTCCGCGACACGCGTAAGATCGACGCAATGTACAACCTCACCGAGACAGATGTGCGCTGCGAAGGGCGCTTCGACGACGCCATCGGCATCTTTCCGGAGTTCATCGACGGCTACGGGATGCTCATCATTCCGACCACCGGCCGGTATTTCCATGTCCCGTATCGCGCGCTCGTCCCAAAGGACGTGGGCCACCTGCTCGTAGCCGGACGCGCGATCGGTGGTGACCGCATTTCGCACGCGGCGGTGCGCAACATGATGTGCTGTGCGGTGAGCGGTCAGGGCGCCGGGGTCGCTGCGGCGGTTTCGCTGCGCCGGGGCGAACCTTGCAATTCGGTCGACATCAATGCGGTGCAGCAGGAGTTGCGTCGCCAGGGCGCCCGTATCCGGTGAGCGCCGCGTCGAGCACCGCCGCCGAGAGCCACCGTGTCGCCTCCGACGCCGGGCGCTGGTGGGTGCTCGTGCTGCTCAGCTTGGCGATCGCCGGCTGCTATTACGAGTATGACGCGATCGCGCCGATCGCCGACCTGTTGCGTCTCGAGCGCGGGTTCACCCAGGGACAAATCGGCATGCTGAACGCGGTGTTCAGCCTCCCGAACATCTTTCTCGCGCTGCTCGGCGGCGTCCTCATCGACCGGCTTGGGCCGGCGCGGGTGGCAGTGGCAACCGCGGGACTGTGCCTGCTGGGGGCGGTGCTGACGGCGGTCGGTACGCCCTACGGAGTGATGGTGACGGGCCGGCTGATCTTCGGGGTAGCCGAGGAGGCGCTGTTCATCGCCTTGCTCGCTGGGCTGGCGCAATGGTTCTCCGCAGGCGCCGCCGCGCTTGCGATGAGTCTGTTCTTCAGCGTCGCACGTATCGGGTCATACGCGGCCGATACCTCCCCGGACTGGGGGGCCGGACTTTACGGCCACGGTTGGCAGAGGCCGTTGTCCGTCGCTGCAGCCGTCACCGCGGTGAGTTTTGTTGCAGCGCTGGTCTACGGCCTGATCGACCGGCAGGCGCGGATCCGAGGGCGTCTGCCCGCCGCGCGCCCATCCGAGCCGTTCTACTGGTCAGATCTAGTGAGCTTCGATCTGTCTTACTGGTACATCCTGACCCTCAATGTCCTGTTCGCGGCGGTCTTCTTTCCGTTCCGCAGCACCTTTGCGATCGAGTACTTCCAGGACGCCAAGGGTCTGACGCTGCAACAGGCGGGGTTGGCGAACAGCTGGGTGTTCCTGGCGGCGATCTTCGCCACGCCGCTGTTCGGTTACCTCGCCGATCGGCTGGGGCGCCGTTCGTTGATGATGCTGATCGGGACACTGCTGATGCCGCTGGTTTTCCTGATTCTCGGCACCACGGATTGGAGCCTGTGGATCTCGACGGCGTTGATGGGGGTGAGCTTCTCCGTGGTGCCCGCGGTGATCTGGCCCTCGACGGCGATGCTGGTCGAGCCTCGCCGGCTCGGTACTGCGTTCGGCTTGATCAATCTGCTGCAGAATCTGCTCTTGGCGTTGTCCAATCTGACGGCCGGATGGCTCGCCGAACGCGCGCACGCGAGCGCGGCGAATCCGCAGGGCTATGACCCGATGATCTGGTACTTCGGCCTCCTCAGTCTCGTGGCCCTGGTGTCGGTGGCCTTGCTCTGGCGACGCGAGCGCGGACCTCACGGTCACGGGCTCGAGTCCATCCGCAGCATGACGGGCGGGGGTGACTCGAAGCTCCAGCCCGGCCACGATGTGACTTGACGGGGCTGTTTCGGGTCTGCAATATTCGACCAATTGAATGAGTATTTAAAGCGGGAAACGGCCGCAATAAGAACTCATAAGATATTGATTTTACAAGTATAAATTTTTTGGGCTCTCGGGACTCCGTCGATCGCATTGGATGTTCGGGAGTGTGGCTATTGAATAAGCAATCAAATCATCTGCGTGACGAAATGCGTAACGCGCCGGCTCAGGACTCCTCCGAGGATCCACGTCGCAGCCAGCTGATTGACGTCACGATCGACAGCTTGGCAGAAGTAGGTTACGTCGGAACGACCCTGGCTCAGATTGCACGGCGCGCCGGAGTCTCTCCGGGGCTGGTGGCGCATTACTTCGGTGAAAAAGATGCTCTGTTCGAGGCCACGTTCCGCACGCTGGCCCGGCGAACGGCTCGACGCACCCTGGCGCGCCTGCTGCTTGCGGGGACCGCACGCGGTCGCGTGCAGGCGGTCATCGATGCCAACCTGGGACCGGAGGAGTTCGACCTACGCACGGGCCGTGCGTGGCTGGCGTTCTGGGGCCAGGTTCCCCATGTCCCGGCGCTCGAACGGGTCCAGCGCGCTTACCAGCGCCGGATGCTGTCCAATCTGCGCCACGACCTCGCCCAGTTGCTTCCGGCGCAGGAGGCCTTCGGCCTTGCCGGAATGATTGCTGCAATGATCGACGGAGTCTGGTTGCGTGCTGCGCTGTCACGCTGGCAGGAGGCCGACAGCGAGAGCGCCCGGGCCATGCTGACCGGGCTGCTCGATAGCCGCCTGCATGCCTCGAGCGGGGCCGGCGAGGTGGCAGCGGGCGAGACCGTTGCTCCCGTGCGCGCACGGTCCGTGGGCGCGACCCGCTTCACCACCGTCAATCCCGCCACAGGGCAAGTGCTGGCGGAGCTGCGTGTCGACGGACCGGCAGAGGTCGCGGCAGCCGTGGCGCGCGCGCTGCCGGCGCAGCGGCGCTGGGCTGCCATGACAGGTGCGGAGCGCGGGCGAATTCTGCGTCGGGCGGCCGATCTGCTTCGCGCGCGAAACGATGAGCTCGCGGAGCTGGAGACGCGCGATACCGGCAAACCGATTCAGGAAACGCGCGTCGTCGACGTCATCTCGGGCGCGGAATGCTTTGAGTACTATGCCGGAATCGCCGCGCAGCTGTCCGGTGAGCATGTGCAGCTCGGCGAGCAGGCCTTCGGTTATACGCGGCGCGAGCCGCTCGGTGTCGTTGCGGGCATCGGCGCATGGAATTACCCGCTGCAGATCGCCTGCTGGAAGAGCGCACCGGCACTCGCCTGCGGCAACGCGATGATCTTCAAGCCCGCGGAACTGACGCCGCTCACCGCCTTGCGCCTGCGCGACATCCTGGCTGAGGCGGGTATTCCGGAGGGCGTGTTCCAGGTGGTGCAAGGCTTCGCGGATACGGGCCGGCTGCTCACCGCGCATCCGGACATCCGCAAGGTTTCCCTGACCGGCGAAGTCGGCACCGGCAAAGCGGTCATGGCCGATGCGGCGGCGACGCTGAAGCAGGTCACCCTCGAACTTGGTGGCAAGTCTCCGCTGATCGTGTTCCAGGATGCGCAGCTCGACAACGCGGTCTCAGGTGCGCTTCTCGGCAATTTCTACTCTGCCGGCGAGGTGTGCTCAAACGGGACGCGCGTCTTCGTGCATCGCTCGGTGATGGACGCGTTTCTCGAGCGGCTCGTGGCGCGCGTACGCCCGATGCGCGTCGGCAATCCGCTCGATCCGCAGACGCAGGTGGGCGCTTTGATCTCTCAGGAGCACATGAACAAGGTGCTCGGCTACATTGCACGCGGCAAGGCTGAAGGAGCGCGACTGCTGGTCGGCGGACAGCGCCTGACCGGAGGTGATCTCGCCAACGGCGCGTTCGTCGAGCCGACCGTCTTTGTCGGCTGCCGCGATGACATGGCGATCGTGCGGGAGGAAATTTTCGGGCCGGTCATGGCAGTGCTCGAGTTCGACGACGAGGACGAAGTCGTTGCGCGCGCCAACGCAACGCCGTTCGGACTCTCGGCGGGCGTATTTACGAATGATCTGCAGCGCGCGCACCGCGTGATCGGGCGCCTCGAGGCGGGCACCTGCTGGATCAATCACTACAACATCACACCGATCGAGTTGCCGTTCGGCGGGGTGAAGCTCTCGGGGCTGGGTCGCGAGAACGGCAAGGCGGCGGTCGAGCATTACACGCAGATCAAGAGCGTCTACGTCGCCCTCGGTAACGTCGAGGCTCCGTACTGACTGGAGAGTTGCGCGGCAGCTGCAGGTACTGAAGGATACTCGTGCAAGCACAACGGCTGGCAGCGCTGGTGAGCGAACCCCGGAGGGCAACCTGTGCCGTGCATCGGCGGATTCGCGTCAATCGATCCGTCGACGATGAGTTGAGCTTGGCGTTTCCAAATTTTCCCACATCACGTTTTCGCTTGTAGGATCAGCATGATGAGCGAAGAGAGTTTTGACTATGTGATCGTCGGAGCCGGATCGGCCGGCTGCGTCTTGGCCGACAGGCTGAGCGAGAGCGGTGCGGATTCGGTTCTGCTGCTGGAGTTCGGCGGCTCTGACCGATCGGTGTACATCCAGATGCCGGCGGCATTGTCCATCCCGATGAACATGCCAAAATACAATTGGTTCTTCTACAGCGAGCCGGAGCCCCACCTCGGCGGGCGGAAGATGCATACCCCACGTGGCAAGGTGCTCGGAGGATCGTCCTCGATCAACGGCCTGGTCTATGTGCGCGGCAATCCACTTGATTTTGAGCGCTGGCAGTCCGAGGGCGCGGCCGGATGGTCGTATCGCGAGGTACTGCCATATTTTAAGCGAGCCGAGCACTACGCGGGCGGTGCCGATCACTATCGCGGCGGGGACGGCAAGCTGTGCACCCGCCGTGGACTGTTGACCAATCCGCTGCACGACGCGTGGCTCGAGGCCGGTCGCCAAGCCGGCTATCCCGTTACTGCCGATATGAACGGCTTTCAGCAGGAAGGACTCGGCCGGATGGATATGACGGTTTGCGGCGGGCGACGTGCCAGTGCTGCAAATGTGTATCTGCGACCGGCAATGGGTCGACGCAATCTGGCGGTACGTACGCAGGCGCTCGCCAGCCGGATCGTATTCGAGGGACGACGGGCGGTCGGTGTGGCATACCTGCGCGGCGGGGGGGAGCACATCGTTCGTGCGCGCCGCGAAATCATCGTGAGCTGCGGACCGATCAATTCTCCGCACCTTCTGCAGTTGTCGGGTGTCGGGCCGGCGGACGATCTGGTCAAGCTCGGAATCCCCGTCGTGCACGACTTGCCGGGGGTTGGACAGAACCTTCAGGATCACCTGGAATTTTACTTCCAGATGGCCTGCAAACAGCCGATCACGCTGTACACGTACCTGCGCTGGTGGCGCAAGGCGATGGTGGGCGCGCAGTGGCTTCTCACCAAGCGCGGCCTGGGTGTGAGCAACCAGTTCGAGACCGGCGGGTTCATTCGCAGCCGTGCCGGCGTACGCTATCCGAATATTCAATATCACTTTCTACCGATGGCAGTGAGCTACGACGGTACGTCGCTCGCCAATGAACACGGTTTTCAGGCACATGTCGGACCGATGCGCTCGCAGAGCCGCGGTCGGGTCTGGCTGACCTCGGCCGACCCGCGCGAGCAGCCGAAGGTGCTCTTTAACTACATGTCGAAGCCCGAGGACTGGGAGGAAATGCGCGCCTGCGTGCGCCTGACGCGGGAGATCTTTGCGCAGCCGGCGTTTGCACCGTACCGCGGCCGGGAGATCCAGCCGAGCGATGTGGTGCAGTCGGACGCGCAGATTGATGAGTTCGTTCGTCGGCACGTTGAGAGCGCCTACCACCCGTCGTGCACGTGCAAAATGGGTGATCCGAACGACGCCACCTCCGTGGTTGATCCACAGACGCGAGTCATCGGTCTCGAGGGGCTGCGGGTCGTGGATTCGTCGATTATGCCGACGATCACCACCGGCAATCTGAATGCACCGACGATCATGCTCGCGGAGAAGGCTGCCGATCACATTCGCGGACGTACTGCCCTGGTGGCGGACGAGGCGTCTTACTACGTGGCCGAGAACTGGCAAACCGCGCAGCGCTAGCCATGCTGTGACAGAGGGCGGCTCTGGGGAAGCGGGGGGCGCTGCGACCTGCCTTCGAGGTGGAGCGTCCAATTGGGTCCGGGCAGCGCAGCGCCTAAAAAAAGCGGCGCGCGCGGTGTCGCTCAAACTTTGGGGGTGCGGCGTGGCACGCGGCGGGATGCGTGGCTTACGAACGAGGGGCTAATCGGCTCGGTCCGGGTGCGGGACGGGGGGCGGTCTGCAGTTCACGCGCAGCGATCGAGGCGGCGAACGGAAGCGGCACCGATCGAGCAAATGCGTCAGGATTAAAGCATAGAGCCAGAGGGGGCACACATGTCACGATACGTCGGCGCCATCGATCAGGGTACGACGAGCAGTCGCTTCATCGTATTTGATCAAAAGGGAAATATCGTCGCTCTGGCGCAGAAGGAACATCGACAGATCTATCCCCAACCCGGCTGGGTCGAACATGACCCGATGGAAATCATCGGCAATACGCGGGAAGTCGTTGCCGCGGCTCTTGCGAAGTCCAACCTTCGGGCGTCGGATCTTGCCGCGGTTGGAATCACCAACCAGCGCGAGACGACGGTTCTGTGGGACAAGAATACCGGCAACCCGTTGTGCAACGCGCTCGTCTGGATGGACACGCGTACCGCTGCGCTGGTGTCGAATCTAGCGCGCGACGGCGGTCAGGACCGATTTCGATCGAAAACCGGACTGCCGCTGGCGACCTATTTCTCGGGGCTGAAGCTGCGCTGGATACTGGACAACGTCCCTGGGGCACGCGAGAAGGCCCGGTCAGGGCGGGCGCTGTTCGGCACCATCGACAGCTGGCTCGCGTGGAATCTTACCGGAGGCAGCAGCGGTGGCGAGCACATCATTGATGTGACCAATGCCAGCCGCACACAGTTGATGAATCTGGCGACCTGCGAGTGGGACAATGATCTCTTGGCGGCGTTCGATATTCCCCGAGCGTGTCTGCCCCGTATCGTGTCGTCCGCTCAGGTGTATGGAAAGCTCGCGGATGGGCCGCTCAGGGGCGTGACGATTTCTGGCATTCTTGGTGATCAGCAGGCCGCCCTGGTCGGGCAAACCTGCTTCTCGCCTGGGGAGGCGAAGAATACCTACGGCACGGGGTGCTTTCTGCTGCTGAATACGGGCTTGGAGCCGGTGCAATCGAAGGCCGGCCTGCTCACTACCTTGGCCTATCGATTCGGCAACGAAGCGCCGCGCTACGCATTGGAAGGGGCCATCGCGATCACCGGAGCGCTCGTGCAGTGGCTGCGGGATAACATGAAGATGTTCGACTCGGCCCCCGAGATCGAAGCGCTGGCTCAGACGGTCGAGGACAACGGAGATGTCTATTTCGTGCCGGCGTTTTCCGGACTCTATGCGCCGTACTGGCGAGATGATGCCCGCGGCGTGATTGCGGGACTGACCCGTTACGCGAACCGGGGGCACATCGCGCGGGCTGCGCTCGAATCGACTGCATACCAGGTTCGCGACGTCGTGGAAGCCATGCAGTCGGACAGCGGCATTGCGTTGTCCAGCCTGAAGACCGATGGCGGCATGGTGGCCAATGAGCTGCTCATGCAGTTCCAGGCGGACATCCTGAATGCCCCGGTCGTACGGCCGAAGGTGACGGAGACGACCGCTCTCGGGGCCGCCTACGCGGCCGGACTGGCGGTTGGGATGTGGCGGGGTGTCGAGGAGTTGCGCGAGCACTGGGCCGTTGACCGCAGCTGGACACCGAAGATGGCTGCCGAGCAACGCGCCAACTATTACAAGTCCTGGAAGAAGGCGGTCACCCGTTCGTTCGGCTGGGTGGAATGATCCGCCCCGGGCGATCGCAGGGCGAAGCATCCGATACAAAACGACGGAGACCGGCTGCATGGCTGTAAAAATGGGGGTCAAAACGGGGTGGCGCGCGCGGAGCATCTGGAGCGAGCTGCTCGCTGAGTTCCTCGGCACCGTCGTGCTTCTCGCGTTCGGCGCAGGAGTGGTGGCCGTGGCGGTCGTCGGCCTGACGCAATCCGGTCGCACAACGACCATATTCGCCGGGGCCGGCGGGTGGTTGCTGATCACCTGGGGTTGGGCGATGGCGGTGGCGATGGCCGTGTACGTTGCCGGCGGGGTTACCGGCGCACACCTGAATCCGGCGGTGACATTCGCATTTGCGGTGCGAGGCGATTTTCCCTGGAAGAAGGTTTTGCCGTATTGGGTCGCGCAGATTGCCGGGGCATTCGGCGGTGCCGCAGTTGCGTACGCCGACTATTATCCGGCGATCAATATGTGGAACGCTGCGCATGCCGTGGTATCGCGTGCGCAGCCCGGGGGCATGACGACCTTCAGTATTTTTGCGACCTTCCCGGCGCGCTACTACGGAGCGAGCATGTTCGGGCCGCTCATGGATCAGGTGATTGCGACGTGCTTCCTGCTTCTGTTTGTGCAGGCAATCATCGATGCGCGCAACTTGGCGGTGAAGAGCAATCTCGCACCGTTCATGGTTGGCATGGCGGTCGCGGCGATCGGGATGTCCTTTGGGACCGGTTCAGGCTACGCGATCAATCCGGCGCGTGATTTCGGACCGAGACTATTCTGCTGGCTGATGGGCTGGGGCTCTAACGCGTTTCCGGGACCCCACGGGTACTGGTGGGTTCCCGTCCTCGGTCCGCTGATAGGGGCGAGCCTCGCCGTCGGTTTGTACAAGCTGTTCATTGGAGACACCCTGGCCGCCAGGGTGTCGTTGGCCGGCGGCGCGACCGGTGACTCGCAGGACTGAACAGGGTCGTCGAAAGCGGGGCGAAAGCTCGCAGCGTGCGAAGTGCCTGCCGAAGGCGCGGTGACATCGCTTCGGTCTGGTTCTTGGTTGTGTGGTAACTCCCAATGAGCCAGATCGAGGCCGCGACTTCGACAAAAGGCTCTCTTCGTGAAATCGAGTGGGTAAGTTCTGCTCAATTTTTGATCAGACCTCCGGAAGCAAGCAGGTCAGGACCTTCAGCTTGAGGTACTCCTCGTCGTGCAGACCGTAGGCTCGCCTCTGGATGACACGGATCTTGTTGTTCAGTCCCTCGACGAACCCGAGAGAGACCTTGTTGCGTGGATCGCAGTAGGCGGCGATACCGGTCCAGTGCCGATCGATCATCTCGGCGAACTTCTCGTAGGACTTGAGGCGTTGCCATTTCAGCTGCGCCCTCTGGTTCTCGAGGAACTTCCGTGCCCACGCCTCGCTGCGATAGTCCCACATCTGCCCGAAAGAGTCCTTCAGCAGATATGCGGTGTTGAGCCGTCTGTTGGCTGCGAGCAGCCGCTTGAGGTTCTTGCGCGCCGGACCCTCGAGGTTGTGGGGATGGGCGAGCAAAGCGTACTTCTGGCCCTTGATGAAGGCGCACCCTGCGGGCCTTCTTTTCCCCGAGAAACCGGTAGAACTCGTCCATGCTCTGCTCGGAGCGATCCGCCCCGCCGAACCAGATCGGCCGCTGCCGATGCAGGTCGCTGACGTTGACGTCGGGTAATTGACGTCGGCGGAGCCGGCTGCGGTGGCGGCGACAATTAGATTTTTTGGGTCCGACCCCCTCACGGCGGTCTTGTTTAGGCTGCGCCCCGAGATATCGAGGGAGAGCGTGACTACAGACCAGCACGTGAGGCGACTGATGAAACTACTGCAAGAAGACAACCCCCCGATCCGAGCCGCGGTGCGAGCCGGGACGAGCGAGCCGCCGGCGCGCAAATACGCCCGCTTGGGACAGATTGCCGCTTGGCTCGGTTTGGTACCGAAGCAAGAGTCCAGCGGCGGCAAGACCGTGCTGCTGGGCATCAGCAAACGAGGCGATATCTATCTGCGCACGCTGCTGATCCACGGGGCCAGCGCAGTGCTGTGGGCAGCTCAGCGCCGCAAGGCCCCTATGGACCGATGGGTCCAGGCTGCTCGAGCGACGTAATGCGAATGTCGCAGCGGTAGCGATGGCGAACAAGACCGCGCGCATCGCCTGAGCGCTGTTGGCGAAAGCTCGCCAGCACGACCCGCAGCACGTGTCCGTGCCTGTGACCGCGTAACGCGAATCGGGAATCGACTCCGCCAGACCCAATCGGAAACGGCAGACTGAACCTCAGATTGCTCAGGCGATCAAGCGAGTGACGGCGAGGCAGGTCAGACCGCAGCCGGCAAAGCCCACGTGGGACGAGGCACTGTAAGTGCGCGTAAGCGATCGAGGTGCCGGCTGGCGAAACCCATCAGGGACATTGAGCGATGCTCACACCAAAAGTCCGGATGTACGGGTGCAATCCTTACCTCTTCGCCAGAACCAGCTGACCGCTTGGCAAAGTGGGGACGTTCATGTACGTACCCGCGTGGACAGGCTGGCGGCGTGAGCGGCAGAGTGGCGGGGGCCGGACCAGCCGACCGCGAGTGTGGTGGGATAATCGAGCGGCAAAAGGTCGACGACTTGGCCGTTCGTGGCGGCGACGAGGCGCGGCAGCACGCAGGTTAAAAATGGGGCGGGCCCGATGCAATGTCTCCGGGGATTTGATATGCCAAATGCAGCAGATGGACCGCAATGCCGATCTACGGAATATGCCGAGGTCTCCGACACGAGTGCGGTCGGCGTCCCCGCGCAGGCTGTAGTCGCTTGTTTCAACGTCCTCCTCGCATCGGAGTGCCTAACTCGCGATCTGGTAGGGCAGAGGCGGTCCCAAAAAGCCGAAACGGTCATCATGAGGCCGGTTCAAGGTTTCAGTTGAGGTACCACGAAGTTGCACGTCAACTCAGCGCACTGGCGCGGCAGCTGCCTTCTGTAACGTGAGGCCGACAGCAAATGACCTTTGAAAGCCCTTCCAAATCGTGATGTCGCCGGTTCCAGGGCTGTAAGATCCAAAGCGTGCGTGGTCATGCGGCCAGACTCCGCGCCCGGCGTGCGTCACGCGTACGTCCAGGTACGCCGCGAAGGACTTTTCCTTCTTTACATATAGATCAAGAAATGCAGTGATGAAGTGTGTATTGATCGCATTGACGCGCCTCGTGTCCCAGACAGGGTCCTGAAACCACGAGATGTCCCACAGCGAATTTTGCATCTGCCGTGGCGGCGGATCAAGGCCGATGTCATGGCCGGCTTCTTCGAAGGTGAGAAGATAGCGTGGCGCGTGCACAGCCTTCTCAAACACGCGCACTCCGGCTCGTCGGTAGCCGACGGTCCGATCCCGATTGCCATTGATGATCAGCAACGGAACATGAATCCCGGACAACCCGTGTGCACCCCAAGCGTTCCAAGGCCGTCCGCCTGCTGGAGAAATTGCGACCACAGCCCGCAGGTGCGCCACCTCAATTGATCGCTGCAGTGCGCCACCTCGACAGTAGGGCAACAGCAGGTTGCCCGGGACTGCTTTCGCCATTGGGCTATGCGGATCGAGTATCGCTCCTGCGGCAGTCAATACGCCATAGCCGCCCATGGAATAACCGATCAGCGCTGTCCGGTTTGGATCGATCCAATGCTTGTCTGCGAGTGCTCTCTGCAGAGTCTTCGCAACAAAGGCGATATCGAGTGGCCGTCTCAGAACAGGCCCGGCAAATTCAGAGACCGATGGATCATCATGGTTAATGGCGGCAACGACGTAGCCCTTTGACGCCAGATTTTCAGTGATCCAGCTCAAAGCCGCTGGGGCATTCTCGCTGTAGCCATGCGAGACAATGACCAACGGATACGGCCCCCCAGAGAACGGAGCGCCGCGTACTGCGATACCCTGAATCGTAAAGTGGGCTGGAGGCGCCGGAGGCTCAGACCGAAAGGCACCCGAATACACCGCCCGCTTCGCCCCAAGCTTCGGATGCGCCGGGTACCAGATATCCACGATCAGGGACCTATTACGCTTCGGCGCGCTATGCGTTTTCGGATTGTAGGCGAGAACATCCGTTTGCGCGTGCTCAATCAGCGTAATCGTCACAACACCGACTGCATGCGGCCCAAGTCTCGCCAGCGCTGGGGCGTCTGGGCCATAGACGCTCGGCGGCTGTTCAGCGCGGGCTGGTGTCACGCCGCGCCATAAGAGCGCCAGCGCGATTAACACGGGCAGCGGCACTCGTCGCCACTGCTCGGCTGCGCGGATTCCGCTACTCCGCGTTGCGCGCAAACGCTTAAATTTCGCATTTGCGTAACCGCCTTCTAACATGTCTCGCGTGCTCGCTGGCCGCAACACGAGGCAGTTTGAGTAACTCACGGGGTTCATCGTCGAATCTCCCATGTATGTGTTTGAGTACATGCGGATGTAGTTTCGCGCCTGTCTGGATTTTTGTGTGCTGAGGCATAGCATGTCAGCAAAGAAGGACATGTATGCGACGCAAGACGACGAAGAGATCGATAGCCCGAGCATTGGCGCCGCTGCCTGAGGGAGCGCAGGCGATCGTGGACCAGCTGGTTCAGGGTCCGATGACTGCAGAGGCGATTGAGACGCTTTCTGGGCAGCTGAAGAAGGCCTTGATTGAGCGAGCCCTGCGGGCGGAGCTGGGGTATCACCTGGCTCATGAGGAGCCCTCCGAGGAGGCGGCCAACCACCGTAACGGCAGCAGCGGCAAGACGCTGCTGACCGAGGACGGACCGGTTCGGATCGATATCCCGCGCGACCGATCCGGCACCTTTCAACCGATCCTGATCCCCAAGCACGAGCGGCGATTCACCGGCTTTGACGACAAGATCATTGCCATGTACGCCCGCGGCATGACGGCGCGGGAAATCCAAGCCTTTTTGCGCGAGCAGCACGGCACAGAGGTCTCCCCGGAGTTCATCAGTTCGGTGACCGATGAGGTCATGGAGGAAGTGGCGGCGCGGCAGTCGCGCCGCCTGGAGACGATGTACCCGGTAGTATTTTTCGACGCCCTGCGGGTGAAGATCTGTGAGGATGCCGTGGTGCGCAACAAGGCCGTGTACCTGGCCCTCGGGGTGATGCGCGACGGCACCCGGGATATTCCGGGGATCTGGATCGAGAACACCGAAGCGGCGAAGTTCTGGGTGCGAGTCTTCAACGAACTGAAGACCCGCGGCGTGCAGGACATCCTGATTGCCGTGAGCGATGGACTGAAGGGCATGGAATAAGCCCTCGGGGCGGCTTTGCCGGCTACCACGCCGCAGACGTGCATCGTGCACTTGTTCCGCTCCAGCCTCGATTACGCGGGCTGGAAGGATCGCAAGGAACTGGCGAAGGCCCTGCGGCAGATCTACACCGCGGGGAGCGCGGAAGCCGCCCTGGCGACCCGGCAGCAGTTCGAGGCGGGTCCCCACGGCCAGCGCTACCCGAGCGTGGCGGCCGGATGGCGGCGGACCTGGGCGCAGGTGATTCCGTTCTTCGCGTTCCCGCCCGCGGTGCGCAAAGTGATCTACACCAACGCGATCGAGAGCGTGAACGCGCGGCTGCGCAAGATCATCAAGACCCGCGGTCACTTCCCCACCGACGAGGCCGCCACGAAGCGGATCTGGCTCACGCTGCGTAACATCACCGCGGACTGGAGTCGCGCCAACCGGGATTGGAAGGAGGCCATGAACCAATTTGCCGTCCTCTATGCCGAACGCTTCACCGAGGTGCCGGTATAGGATAGGAACCGAAGTCGCCACCGCCCTGAGGGGGAGCATGCTCCCCCTCAGGGCGGTGGTCATCACAACGCCATGCCGTTACACACAGAATTTCTGACACTCCCTCTTCCGGATCGCGCGCTCCCTGACGCGCCTGGCGGGCGATCCGATGCTGTGTCAATCGACGTGTCGCGCGCAACAGATAACACGCCTCAATATGGCAGTCCCGTTGCGCAAATCCACCCGAGGTACCTCAGATACGGAGGGCCGCTCGCGGTGCTCTCCCAAAGGAATTCGCCTGTCGGCGCTCACTGCCGATGATTGCCGAGAGGATCATGGATGTCCGCATTGCGCTCGCGGCGAATCATTGGGTGTCCTAGCCACGGAGCCTTGCATGTTTGCGCCACATGCGCTTTAGGTCGGGGTGCTGTCGGGAGGGCGGCGCGGAGGCCTTTGAACGGGCAGCACGGGCGAATGTCGGAAAGATCGCGAGCCGGCCGGATGCGGCCGGCTCGCGCTTCGTCAAGACATCAGAAGCTGTACCCCCACTCCATTCCGATTACACGCGGTCGCAGCGGCGTCTGAGCAATGATGAACTGATCGGAGCTCACGAATGTGCTGGCATGTGAATTGGCGAGATTCTGTCCGTACAGGTGCACATACCAGTCGCCTTTGTCGACCCCGACTGAAGCGTCGTACGTGGAGTACGACGGGTTCTCGAAGCGCAGACGAGCCGTGCTGATGCTGCCGGCCTGGGCGAAGCTCGGGTTGGAGCCCGCCTGAGTGTACGAGTGATCCTGGTGGGTGGCCGCAACCTGCACGAAGGGATAGTACCCGTCGATCGGCAGGAACTGGTACCGCAGGCGCAGGCTGAACTGCATCGGTGGTGAGTCGGCTGTCGGTGAGCCCACGGGGCCGAACGGATTGGTCACCGGCGTACAGGTGCCGCCGCCGCACACCTGGGTGATCGGCTTGCCGTAATTCGCGCTCGCAGGGTTGTTGTCGATCAGCGCCGGAGAGTTCAGCTGCTGGCTGCGGTTCCAGGAGGCTGCGCCCTGCAGCGTCAATCCGCGCGCCAGCCGTGCGATGAGCGACGTCTCGATTCCCTTGACGACAAAGTTCTGTCCGTTCGTGTCATAGAAGATATTGCCGACAAGACCCGGGTCGAAGAAGGAGATCTGCACGTTCTTCCAGTCTTCGCGGTAGACCGCGCCGTTCCACTCCAGGCGGTGGTGGAACAGGACGGTTTTCCAGCCGATCTCGTTGTTCGTCAGGCTGTCCGAGGAGTACGAGCGCGGAACGGCATACTGGTCGACCCCATCCGGTCCGGGGGCGTGCAGCGTACCGCCGTTCTGGTTGAACCCGCCGGGCCGATAGCCCTGCGAGAACGTGTAGTAAACCATGATGTTCGGCGTCACGTGCCACGTGAGGTTGGCGCGGCTGCGAAAGCCGGATTCGCTGTCGCGGAGATTCTGCGCGTTCAGATTGTACGAATACGTCGGGTAATCTGCGCAGCCGGCCGCCGGCGTACCGCCCTGGAAGCAGCCGAAGCTGCTGGTCACACTGCCGACTGAGGAATTGTCGAAGCGGAAGTGGCGTGTGCCGACCGTCGCGGTCAATATGTGCGGGATGATGTCGTAGTCGACAGACAGATAGAACGCCAATTGCTTCGTTTCACGCATCGTATCCTGATAGAACGAGCTGTTCGGAGTTTGGAGTCCCGGATTCTGCACGGTCGTGCCGGGAATAGTGCCGATCGTCGCGAAGCAGCCGCTGTTACCGGCAGTACCGGGAGCCCCATTGCTGGTGCAGGTCGGGATCGTACGGTAGCGCCAGTCCGTCTGGTCGTAGAGCTTCAGGTCATCGTAGTAAACGCCAACGATGCCGCGCAGGCGCCATGATTGCGGCGTGCTTACGCGGAATTCGTTCTGGAAGTTCGTGTTGCGCTCGGTCGAGTGCCAAGTCGAACTCGGCGAAAAGCACGTCGGCGACAGATTGTTGTTGTAGCCAGTGCCGGGGCCGTAGCACTGATAGTAGTCGGCGTAGACGCCGCGCGCATAGTTGGTGTAGTCGCCAACCTGCTCGACGTTGCGGACGAGGTAGCCGCCGGTGTAAACGGCGCGCAGGACGCCGACCTTGCCGTGAATCGTCCAGGCGGTATTCTCGAAGCGATCCTTGTCGTACGAATTGTTGAAGAGCGTGACCTGAAGAGGCGCCAGCGCCTGTCCGTTCGCACCGTACGGCTGATCGTAGAACACTCCTTGCGAGTCCATGTTCTGATACGACTGGGTGATCAGCGCGTTCCAGTCATCGTTGAATTTGTACAGCAGCTCGACCCGGGCGCCCTTGTAGGTCACCGGGTTGATGTTGTTGGCGGCGATGGCGTAGTTGTTGATCGTCGGGCTGTTGGGCGGCACGCACCAGCCGTTGTTCGGCTGTCCGTCCGGGCACTGTCCGTTGACGGCCGGGTAATGGGCATAGTGAATGCCGATATCGGTGTTGCGTCGCGCAAAGGTAGCCGGCACGTTGTCGATGTATCCGCCCTGGTTGTCGTCGTAGATCACCGCGCGCACGGCCATCTTGCCGCGGATGAGCGGCAGGTTCAGGACCGCCGATACGTTGGTGTTCGGGTCGCCGTGAGCCGTGATGCCGTAGCCGGCCTTGACGTTGCCTTCCGTCTGATCCAGTACCGGCTTGTTCGTGATGTAGCGAATCACGCCGGCCTCCGCGCCAGCGCCGAAGAGGGTGCCCTGCGGACCTTCGAGCACCTCGATGCGGTTCAAATCCGCAACGTAGACGTCGAGGTTGCGGTTCGGCATCTGCACCGATTCGTTGTCGAGGTATACGGCGACGTTCGGCCAGAGGCCGGTCGAGCCGCTGCCCTGGCTGGCCTGCGAGCCGGCAGACAGTCCGCGCATGAATACTTCGCTCTGGCCGGGTCCATTGTTCGCCGATGTTACGTTCGGCAGAAATTTCATGAATTCGTTGAACGTCGAGACGTTCATCTGACTCAGTGCCCGTGACGTGAGCGCCTCCATGGCGATCGGGACGTCCTGCATGTTCTCGCGCCGCCGGGTCGCGGTGACGATGATTTCGCCGAGCGAGTTGCTCTCGGGTGGGCGCGAGGCAGGCGCTGCGCTCGCGGGAGTCTGGTCGGTCGAGGTGGTGACGGTTGCAGACTGTACAACGGGTGATGCGGCGAAGGCGCTGAGTGAGACGCCACTCAGCAGGGCGGCCACCGCGTAGTAGACCTTCGAGTTCATCGTATAGACCCCCAGTAGACCATTGTGCGTTTGACGTTTGGCGCATCGCCGCGCCTCGGGCGCGGCAATGCTATGAAGAAACCGACATTACATGCTATGCAAGCTCGAGTCGATTGAATGAATGCGTCAACTCGAGTGAATCAAACTGTCGTGCCACAGAACCGCCGTTCCGGAAAGCAATGGCAATTCTGGACGCGTCTGTGCCGTCCGTGCGAATGCGGCGTAGCGGAACTAGCGGAAATGCATGCCGAATGAGTATGTCTTGTCTCCCGGTGTTACAGCGACGGCTCAGGCGAGAGAACGTCGTAGACCCGCGCGTGCGCGATATCCGTGGCACCGGCAACCTGCGGGTGCAATCGATGGCGGGACGGAGAGAAGCCGTAGGCGTCCTTGAACTGCCGGGAGAAATGCGCGCAGTCGGCGAATCCCGCCTCAATGGCGATTTCGGTCACCGAACGGTCCGTATTCTCAATCAGCCAGTTCGCGTACCGCAGCCGCAGCTGGCGGTACGTTGAGGCGGGGCCCATCCCGAGGTGTCCGCGGCACAGGCGCTCGAGCTGACGCACGGAAACCCCCAGCTCGCCCGCGATGGCGCCGACGGAGATGGGCCTGGTCAGGTTCTGTTCCATCAGCAGCAATGCGCGGCGCACACGCGGCTCGTCCACGCTTTCGGACAGGGGCGGGTGCGGTTGCGCATCGTTGCCCTGACGTGGTCCGTCGAACAGCAGCACCTGGCTCGCCTTGTAGGCCGTCGCCCGGCCCAGATGCCGTTCGATCAGATGTGAGGCGAGGGCGGCTGTTCCGGCGCCACCGGCGCACGTGATGCGCGGTCCGTCGGCGAGAAACAGCCGATCCGCGACCACGTCGTGGTCGGGAAACGTCTCGCGGAAGTCCTGATAGTGGTACCAGCTTACGCACGAGCGGCGTCCGCGCATCAGCCCGGCGCGGCAGAGGATGAAGCTGCCGGTGCAGATCCCAATCAGGGGGACGCCGACCTTGGCGAGCTCACGGAGGTAGGTGGCGGTCTGGTCATCGATCTGCGGGCCGGCATGGAGAATGCCGCCGACCACGACCGCGTAGTCGAGATTCTGTGGTGGCAGCAGACCGCTGGTGGGTTGCACCATGACGCCGCAGCTGGCTGGGATGGGTACCCGCCGTGCTGACATGGTTGACCAGTGCACGCGCATCGGGCGACTGCGGTCACCGTCGTCGGCTGCGAGTCGGAGGTGATCGACGAACACCCCGAATGCCGACAACGTGAAGTGTTCCGCCAGAATGATGCCCACACGGAGGGAAGGACCCTGCGCTGCGTCCGCCGTCGTCTTTCGAGCTCCGGTCTTTTGCAGCATTGAACGGTTACTCAAACAGGCCTGATCCCCCTTGGCCATATCATCCGTGAATTGTTGTACGGACGCAAGGCGCTTGAGTTTTTGTATTAATTTATAATTATATCAATGGCTTAGTGTGTTGCGTTACAGGCGAACCTTTTGGCGCATGTCTTGACTGAACATTCAGGTGCCTTTTATCCCTGGCCGCGTCGCGCCGGCTGATGCCTCAGGCTGGGGGCGCCGCTCCTGGCGCGGCGGATGACCGTAGAGCGCCCGATAGGATCGGCTGAAGTGGCACGCGGAGCGGAAGCCGCAGGCGACGGTGATGTCCATCACCGGCATGGCCGTCTGCCGCAAGAGCTGCCGCGCGCGACGCAGCCGCACTGTTGTGTAGTACTGGGCCGGTGTGATGCCCAGATTGCGTCTGAACAGCCGCTGCAACTGCCGATGCGAAATGCCGCTCAGTCGGGCCAGTTCTTCGAGTGACAGAGGATCCTCGACGTTGGCCTCCATCAACGCAGCGGCCTGCGCGACAGACGGATGGCTGCCACTCAGGCGCGCAGCGAGCGGGATGTGCTGGTTGTCGGTGCTGTTGCGAATCCGCTCGACAATGAACTCCTCGGATATGCCAGCGGCAATGGTCTTGCCGACCCGCGGGGTGATCAGGTGCAGCACCATGTCGAGCGGCGCGACGCCGCCGGTGCAGGTGCAGCGCTCGCGATCGATCACAAACAGGTCCGAGCTGAATTCAATCCGTGGAAAGCGCTCGCGCAATCCCGGCAGGTTCTCCCAATGAATTGCGCATCGGTAACCGTCGAGCAGGCCCGCTTCGGCGAGCGCATACGATCCGGTGCACAGCGCTCCGATGCCGATGCGGTGCCGCGCGACGCGCCGCAGCAGCCGGACCAGCTGACTGTCCACCGCGGCCGGAACATTGATTCCACCACACAAGAATAGGATGTCGGGCAGTGCGGATTCGTCGAGCTGCTGCGTCGGTGCGACGGAAAGCCCATTGCTGGCTGTCACCGGCTCGCCCGTCAGTGAGTATATCGACCATCGATACACTTCCCGTCCGGCGAGGTAGTTCGCCATGCGCAACGGCTCCACCGCGCTCGAAAAGGCGATCATTGAGAAATTACGCAGCGTGAAGAAGCCGAAATGGCTGGGAGAACTCGCAGGCGCGCGCACCGGAATTACCTATTGGGCGGAAAGATCAATGGAGTGAGAGCATGAACTTATCTTGAGCGGTCCGACGGGCCTCGAACTGCCCATCACGTGGCAAACCGTGCACTGCATTGCTTGAACGCGGTATTCGGATTGACACGCCGAACGAACTCGGCGACGTAATCGTCTACCGGGTGTTCGACAATCTCACGCGCGGTCCCTGTCTGCACGATCCGACCACCCTCCAGAATAGAGACGCGGTCGCCGAGCTTAAGGGCCTCGTCAAGATCGTGGCTTACAAAAACAATGGTCTTGTGCAGCCGCGCCTGCAGAGCGAGCAGTTCATCCTGCAGTTTGTGGCGAATCAGCGGATCGAGCGCAGAAAACGGCTCGTCCATGAGAAGTATTTCAGCGTTCGTCGCCAGCGCCCGCGCCAGGCCGACGCGCTGCTGCATGCCGCCGGACAGCTCATCGCAGTGTCGATCCGCCCATTGGCTCAGTCCGACAAGTTCCAGCTGCTCCTCGACGATCCGCCGGCAGTGCTCGGACGGCTCGCCGCGCAGTTCGAGGCCGAAACCGACGTTCTCGCGTACGGTGCGCCATGGAAGCAGTGCAAACTGCTGGAAGACCATTGCGACGCGCTGGCGACGCACGCGACGCAGCGCGGCCGCGTCGCAGTGGGCGACATCGACCATAGAGTCCGCGTCGCGCACGAGCACTTCGCCGCGCGTGACTGGGTTCAGTCCGTTGATGGTCCGCAGCAACGTGGACTTGCCGGAACCGGACAAACCCATCAGGACGGAGATCTCGCCTCGTGCGATAGCGAGGTTTGCGTTGCTGATCCCGACAATGACTCCGGTCTGCTCGGCAATCGCAGCGCGGGTCTGGCCGGCATCGAGCGCTTCGAGCGCTCGCCGCAGTACGCTTCGGGCCCGCCGGGTAGACACCGCGGTGGGCGCAAAGAGGATATCCACTTTGCGTACTTCTATTGCGAGCACAGCTTGTTCTTCTTGTCGGTCGGAGGACTGATCATGCAGTCCAGGATGATGCCGAACAGCACGAACTTCAAATCGGCGTCTCGACGATGAAGTACACAGTCAATCATGTGCGTCGCGCTGCAATACTGACGAGTACCCGCGCGTCCCGGCGCTTGAACGGATACGCCATCATACCCGCGCGCCGCATCGATCTGCCAAGAAAGGCCGGCAGGTGCACGGCACCGGTGTATGGCCGAGCGCTGCCTCGGCGCTCACGACGGTGCCTCGAGTCGAAGCGGGGACTGACCCGCGTAGCCAGGACTGCAGCGACGCGGTTGTGCGCACCGGGGGGAGGGTCGGGTCGCTGGCAGGCCCCGGCCCTGTGCGGGACCGTTGGGGCGCCGACCATCAGCGGGCGGCGGCACTCAGTGCACGGGTCGCGCGCTTGCTCGCTGCATTTCGAGCCCCACGGCGAATGAGCGCTGGAAGCCCTTCCAGACCGTGATATCGCCGGAGCCCGGACTATAGGCGGCGAACGGTTCATGGTCGTGAGGCCACACCCCGTGGCCGGCGTGCCGGACCGGGACATCAAGGTACGCAGCGCGGCTTTTCTGTCCCTTGACGTACAGATCGAGGAAAGCGGTAATGAAGTGCGTATTGATTGCGTTGACGCGCTGCGTATTCCAGACCGGATCCTGAAACCACGACAGATTCCACAGCGAATGGCGCATCTGAGCGGGGACCGGATCGAGCCCGATGTCATGCCCGGCCTCCTCGATGGTCAGCAGGTAACGCGGAGCATTGACGGCTTCACGAAATACCCTCAGGCCGGCGCGCCGGTAGCCGACGGTGCGGTCTCGATTGCCGTTGATCAGCAGAAGCGGCGTGTGGATTGCGGCGAGCCCATTGTGGCCCCACGCGTCCCAGGGCGGGCCTCCCGCCGGGGAGATCGCCACGACCGCGCGCAGATGCGCCACTTTGAGCGACTTGCGCAGTGCGCCGTCGCGGCAATAGGGCAGCAATAATCCGCCGGGAACCGCTTTGGCAAGCGGACTGTCCGGATCTAGGATCGCCCCGGCGGCGGTCAGAACGCCGTAGCCGCCCATCGAATAACCAATCAGCGCAGTGCGGTCCGGATCGATCCAGTGCTTGGCGGTGAGACTGCGCTGCAGCTCCTCGGCCACGAAGGCGATGTCGAGCGGGCGGCGGAGCACCGGCTCGATGAATTCCCGGGAGTCCGTGATCGGCGGGTCGTCATGCTGGATTGCCGCGACGACATAGCCCTTCGAGGCCAGATTCTCAGTGATCCACGTCATCGCCGCCGGGGCATTGCTGTACCCGTGGGATACGATGACCAGCGGATAGGGACCCGGTGCAAACGGTGCGTTGCGCACCGCGATGCCCGGCACCGAAAAATGCGCCGGCGGCGCCGGCGGCGCAGATGGAAAGGCAGCTGAATACACTGCTCGGGGCGCTGCGGGCTCGGCCTGCGCGGGATACCAGATATCGACCCGAAGTGTGCGATTGCGCTTCGGGGCGCTGTGCGTCTTGGGGTTGTAAGCAAGTACATCGATTTGAGCGTGCTCGACCAGCGTGATGGTCACCACTCCGACGGCGTGCGGTCCGAGCCGCGCCAGCTGCGGCGCATCGGGGCCATAGACGCTTGGGGGCCGCTGTCCGGCGGCGCGCGCGATCCCGGCTCCAGCGCCGGTCAAGGCGAGGAGAATCGCCACGATTGTCGGCGGATTACACATCGCACGTCCCGTGCGCAGAATGCGCAAGCCGCCCGTGTGCTGCGCGATCTTGCGAATAGGCATCATCGATTGCATCAGTGACCACGCGCTACGACGGCAGTTCATTTGGCCTCCACGGGAGTGATGTCGCTCGAGCCTCAATCGCTTGTACTGTACGCCGGAGCGATGGCGCTGCCAATCATCGTGACGCCTTCGTGGTGAGCGATTCCTTGCCAGAAATTAGCCAGGACCCTGTTGATTTCCTCGGCTCTCTCCCAGGGTGCGCAGTGCCCCGTGCCCGCCACGATATGCAGCCGGGAGCGTGGAATGTGGCGCGCGATTTCTTCCGTGTAGTCCTTCGGCACGACGTCATCATCGGTCGCCGCTATGACCAATGTTTCACAGTCGATCTGCTCCAGGAGCGAGCGGTTGTCGTTGCGACCGATCATTGCCTTGATTTGACTGAACAGTACCTCCTCACCGAGGTTGACCGCGTTGGAGATGATTCGCGCGCGAAAATCCGCATCGACTCGCTGCGGATCCTTGATCATCTGATCCAGCGACGCGACAAACGCGGCGCGCAGTCCGGAGGTCTGTACGGCGCGCAGAAACTCTGCGCGCCGGATCAGTGCAGCGCGGCTCTCCGCTCGGGCACTGGTGCTGATCAGGGTGAGGGATCGGATGCGCTCGCGTACCAGCGGGTAGAGCTCGAGGGCGATGTATCCGCCCATTGACCAGCCAACCAGGTCGAACCGCTCCGGGGCACTCGCGGCGATCGTTCGCGCCATCGCGGCGATGGAATTCAGGCCGTAGTGCGCGTCCGGGACCACCACCCTGCGTTGTCGCGGCAGCTGGCGGACCTGATGCTCCCAGGTCGCCGCGCTGGACATATGTCCCGAGAGCAATACGAGGGGCGTCGAATCAGGTGCATCTTGGGACCCGTGGGGCGGTGCCTCGGCGGCGCTGTTGCTGCTCGGGCCTCCGGTGAGTGCTGTGTTCATGCGGTTCGCGTTCCTCCCGGCCGCATCATCGCCGCGCCCTTGAGGATAAGCCAGCCGCATCGCGGGCTGGTCCCTTACCGTGGCGCAGGTATCATCGTGCCGGGGGGGATGCTCCCACGGAAGCTCTGTCCGCTTGTACGATGACCGATTCCCCGCGCCGGGCGGGCGCTCGGGGCACTCCGCCGTCGCGTGGGCCGCCGTCGCGTGGGCCGCCGTCGCGTGGGCCGCCGGGGCAGCCTGGAATCGCCCGACTGCGCGCCAGGTCGTCCTGGGGACTGATATACCGCGCCAGCACTTGTTCGAGAAGCCGACCGGGTCGGGTGTAGGCAGCGCGGGCGGGCTCCGGTAGGATCGGGCGAATACCCTGTACCCTGCGATTGCTCTTCAAGATGGATCACACCAGCCTCACTGGCACTGCCAGCTCGCGCCAAAAATCAGAACTGTGGATCGGACTGGACACCGGCGGAACGTATACCGACGCTGTCATCATGGACGGCTCTGGCCGGGTGATCGCCAGCGCCAAGGCGCTGACCACCCACTGGAATCTCTCCGTCGGACTCGGAAATGCATTGCGCTCCGTACTCGGTGAACTTCCCGAAGGGGCGCGCAGCGACATCACGTTGGTGTCGGTGTCGACCACCCTGGCGACAAATTCCGTTGTCGAGAACCGCTTCAGCCCGATCTGCGCGATTTTGATCGGCTTCAATGACCGGATGGTCCAGATGGCCGGCTTGACGGAGCAGCGCGGAGATCTGATCGTGCGCGTGCGCGGCGGACACGATCCGACGGGCCAGGAAGAGGCGGCACTCGATGAGGCGGCGGTTGAGGCCGCCGTCAGGCAGTATGCCGATCAGGTCGAGGCGTTCGTCGTCGCAGCACAGTTCTCGGTGCGAAATCCGGAGCACGAGTTGCGCGTGCGCCGACTCATCCGTGCGATGTGCGACAAGTCAGTCACCTGCAGCCACGAGATGAGCGCGCAGCTGAACGCGCCGAAGCGTGCCTTGACCGCTGCCTTGAACGCACGTCTGGTGCCGCAGATCCGACACCTGCTGCAAGCTTTGACAGAGCAGCTGCAGCGCGAGGAGATTCGTGCTCCTTTGATGATCGTCAAGGGTAATGGAACCTTGATGCGCGCAGACGTTGCGATGGAATACCCGGTCGAAACCGTGTTGTCAGGACCGGCGGCGAGCGTCGTCGGGGCGGCATATCTGACGGGACTGAAGGACTTCGCTGTGTCAGATATGGGGGGAACCACCACGGACGTGGCATTGATCGTCAACGACCGGCCTGTGGTTCGCGCGGAAGGGGCCGTGATCGGCGGTTGGCGTACGATGATCGAGGCAGTCGATGTGCGCACGTGCGGTCTGGGCGGAGACAGTGAGATCAGCTTCGATCGCGAGGGGCGCATGCGGGTCGGCCCGCGTAGGGTAGTTCCGCTCAGCCTGCTTGCCCAGCAGTTCCCAGAGATGCAACGCAAGCTCGGCGAACTTGCCGATGCGCAGCGCGTGACGCAGCTCGCCGCACAATTTGCCCATAAAAATCCCGGCGGCGACCGGCAGGTGCCGCTCGATCGTCTCGAGCAGCGTGTGTGGGAGTCGCTGGATGAGGCGCCGCGTGGCGTAGAGGCTGTGGCGGGGACTGCCCAGGGCGTGGAGGCGCTGTGGCGCCTGGTCGACAGAGGAATTGTATCCATCTCAGGATTTACGCCGAGCGATGCGCTGCACGTTCTGGGCCGCCAGAGTGGCTGGAGCGTTGAAGCGGCGCGCTTGGGCGCGAAAATTCTGGCAACCATACAGAACCTTGAAACCGCCGGCCGTATCGGCGATACCCCCGTGGGCCTGGCAGAGCGCGTCTGCGAACTCGTCGTTCGCCAGGCGACCCGGGTGGTGCTGGAAAGTGCGATCGCCCAGGACCCGGGCATCGAAGTGACCAACGGACGATGGGGGCCACTGAGTCCGCTCATCGAGAGTCTCGTGGAAGGTCGCCGGTTCTCCTCTCTGCTCGATGTGCACATTCGCCTGCCCCATCCGCTGGTGGCGATCGGCGGCCCGGCCAGCGCATTCTACGAGGAGGTGGCGAGCCGCCTGGGCGCCCCCCTGATCATCCCCGAGCATGCGGCGGTATGCAATGCGGTCGGCGCGGTTGCGGGTGTCGTGTCGGAAACCTGTGAAGTGCTGGTCAATCAGCCGGAATATAACCTATTCAGGGTTCACGACCCTGCCGGATTGCAGGACTTCAACAATGCGGATGAGGCCATCGAGCTCGCGAAGCGTGTCTCCCGCGAGCTTGCGGTGGAGGCGGCGCGACGGGCGGGCGCGCACGATACGCACCTCGAGACTACAGTGATCGAGCGGCGCGCGCACTCGAGCAGCAGCGGGGATTATCTAGCGGAGGCGAGGGTGCGGTCTCGGGCGACCGGACGTCCGACGACGGCCCGCGCCTGATCTGCTCAGGAAGCGGCGGCGTTCGAGGTGTAGGCTCTCCGGCGCGCGATGGCCGCGATACCGGCGCTGGCGGCGGCCGCGTGAGATGGACTCGGGTTCGGTACGAAAGGACGACGGGAGGCGGCTTAATTGACTGACAATAGCTACGATCTGATAGTCGTCGGCGGCGGTGTCAATGGTGTCGGAATCGCGCGCGACGCGGCGGGGCGTGGACTGAAGGCTCTATTGCTGGAGCGCAAAGACTTGGCGGGAGCGACGTCCTCGGCGTCCTCCAAGCTGATTCACGGGGGGCTGCGCTATCTCGAGCAGCGCGAGTTTCGACTGGTGCGGGAGAGCCTGAAGGAACGCGAGATTCTCTGGGCTGCCGCGCCGCACATCGTCAAGCCGCTGCGATTCGTGCTACCGGTTCATCGTGGCATGCGTCCGGCATGGATGTTGCGATCTGGACTGTTTCTTTACGATCACATTGGCGGCCGCAAGCGACTGCCGCCGACGAGCGCGTTGCACAGACCTCAGGCCGCAGCACTCCAGCCACTGCGCGAGCACATACGCCTGGGATTCGAGTATTCCGATTGCTGGGTTGACGACGCACGGCTGGTGGTGCTCAACGCCATAGATGCGAGCCAACGGGATGCGGTCATCGCGGTGGGTTGGAGTATGCGCGCAGCTCGACGAGACGGCGGTTCCTGGTGCGTCGAAATAGAGTCCACCGATGGTCAACGTGGCGCTGTTCGTTCGCGCGCGCTCGTTAACGCCGCCGGTCCATGGGTTCAAGACGTTCTTGGCCGTTGCGGAGCGGTACGGCATCGAGGACTCCGTCTGATCAAGGGCAGTCACATCGTCCTGCCGCGGCTCTACTGCGGTGAGCATGCCTATACCTTTCAGGGCGGCGATGGTCGCGTGGTGTTCACGATTCCCTACGAGCAGGCGTTCACGCTCATCGGAACCACGGATGTTCCCTATGAAAGCGATCCGGCGACGGTTCACGTCAGCACCGAGGAAATCGCCTATCTGTGTCGGGTGGTCGGAGAGTACCTGCGCTCGCCAGTCGTACCTGAGCAGATGGTCTGGAGCTACTCCGGCGTTCGACCGCTCTACGATGACGGGGGTGTCAGCGCCTCGACGATCACACGGGATTACGTCTTCGATCTGGATGCTCCCAACGGGCAGGCGCCCATACTGTCCGTGTTCGGTGGGAAGCTGACGACATATCGCCGGCTTGCCGAGCACGCGCTCAAGGAACTTCTGCCGCATCTCGATGTTGCGAGTCGTCCCTGGACGCGAACGGCGACACTCCCGGGCGGAGAGATTCCGGATTTGGATCTTGAGCGGTTTACACGGGAACAGGTGAGTCGCTTTACATTCGCTCCCGAGTCAATGGTTCGCCGGTTGTGCCGTGCTTACGGTACGCGGATCGACCTGGCGCTGGGCGGTGCACGTCGCCGGGATGATCTCGGTCGGGAGATTGCGCCGCAACTGTATGAGGTGGAGCTTGAATACCTGCGCTCCCGGGAGTGGGCGCGCAGTGCCCAAGACGTGTTATGGCGCCGCTCGAAGCTCGGTCTCGTGTTCGATGCGCAGGCGGCGCAGCGGATCGACCAGTGGTTCACCTCGACAGCTCCGGTGGTACCC
Source organism: Pseudomonadota bacterium (assembly GCA_021805275.1). The sequence goes on along the minus strand of JAJZFQ010000043.1, from coordinate 58,992 downwards.
GGGGCCATTCGGGGCATGCGCGCGCTGGAGTGATGTCCGAGACAGGTGTGCCGCGGGCGGCGCTCGCAATGCGGTCACGACCGTTCTGTCGTGGCCGTAACGGCATCGATTAGTGCGGTCAGTGCCTGCGGTGCGCAGCGCCACGGATCTAAGTCAGGTACGCGCATCCGCGCGGCCTAACCGCGCAGAGTCATAGCCGTGCGACTCGTCACAGTGTGCATCACGATCCGCAGGCGATGCGCAGCGCACTCTGCGCTCACCGGCGAGGCCCTGCCGACGGGGATCGACCAATGAATTTGCGCGAGGCACATTGGGTGTGGCGTTGGCAAAAGCGTAAGGAATCTGTTCCAATGGCCCGGGCGCATGCGGGCTGTCTGCGCCTGAGAAATCACAGATGAGGGGTCGATGTATGAAGACAGTGGCAGCGGCGTGAAGCCGGTGGCGAGTGCGGAGCCCGACAGTGCCCGGCAGCAAGACGTCGTGACCGCGGGAGCGGCGACGCCTGTAGAACCGCAGACACTCGCACAACCATCGCCGGAGCCGGTGTCGGCTGGGCAGCGCTGGTACGTCGCGCTCATGATGTGTCTTGTCTACACGCTGAGCATCTGCGATCGATACTCGATTTCCACCGTCCTAGAGCTGATCCGCCGCGATCTGCATCTTTCAGACGCGAACGTCGCGTTTCTCACCGGCGTTTCGCTGGCGATCTTCTACGTGGTTTTCGGCTTTCCGCTGTCCTGGCTGATCGACCGTTACAGCCGCCGCGACATCGTGGTCGGGTCGCTCGTCGCCTGGTCGGGACTTACGGTTGCCACGGGATTGGCGAGGAATTACAGCCAGCTGCTTCTGGCTCGGATCGGGGTCGGTGTCGGAGAGGCGGGTGGTACCCCTGGGGCGAACTCGCTCTTGTCCGATTATTTCCCGGCCGAGCAGCGAACGATGGCGCTGCAGGTTTTCTCATTCGGCGCGGCGATCGGGACGTGGTTGGGGTCGTCGGTGGCCGGCCTCGTTGCGTACTACTTCAGCTGGCGCGGGATGTTCCTGGCGCTTGGCGCGCCGGGAATACTCGTCGGAGCGCTGTTGTGGTTCACGGTCCGGGAGCCACGGCGCGGACGGCTCGACGCAAATGTGGGTCCGGCGAAGGTTCCGCCGTTCCGCGTGATCATGCGATTCATGTGGAGCCAGCCAGCGACCGTGCATCTGGTCCTGGGCACCGGGGTCGCGGCGTTGTGGGGCTGGGGGCTGCTGTGGTGGACGCCGGCGTTCCTGATGCGCGCCTACGGTCTTAATGTCGAGCAGGCCGGTGCGGTGGTCGGACGGGTCTATCTGATCGGAGGTGGCCTTTCGATGCTGGTGAGTACGTGGCTGCTCTCGCGGCCGTGGCTCACCGATCAGCGGCGCATCCTGCGTGTGACCGCGGTGACTGTCGCGATCGGGACAGTCGTTACCTGGTTTCTCTACTCGACGCATTCGCTGGAGCTGTTCAAGCTACTGCTCTGGGTCTTCATTCCGACCGTCTACATGTACCTCGGTCCAAGTTTCGGAATTCTGAACAATCTAGCGCCAGCCAACATGCGGGCGATGTACTGCGCCGTGCTACTGCTCGTGGCGAACGTTTTCAATCTCGTGGTGGCTCCCCAGATGGTGGGTCTGCTCAGCGACTCGTTCGCGCCGCATGGTGTTCCCGACGCGGCCTCGTTGAGGTTCGCGTTGATCTGCCTGGTTCCCACGGGCCTTTGGGCCGCCTGGCATTTTGCAGCGGCGAGTCGACACCTGCGTAAGGATCTGCAGAGCCTGGCAGATGGAACGGCACTGATGGACAAAATCCGCGCCTGATCGGGTTCCATGCGAGGCGAGAGGGAGGCTGCAGGGACGGCGACATCCTCGCGCTTCTGATGTTTGGGATGCGCATGCGGATATTCGCAGGGAGACTCCGCACGTGTGCGCCCGCATTGCGATGCGTTGATTCTGCTGGCGGTGCGTCGGCCCGAACGATCAGCTCCGGTTCATCTTGACAAAGCCGCTGCCGAGGCTTTTGCGCAGATGGTCGATGACGCACTGGATCGCACGCGGTGTGCGCGGTGACCACGGGCGGATCGCCTGGAGTCGCTCCCCGAAGAACCCGACGGGGTGCCAGTCCGGCAGTACCGGGACCAGTGCGTCCGCGGCGCTACCCGATGATGCGGTGAAGTCGGGCAGCAGCGCAATGCCAAGGCCGCCGACCACCGCTTCACGCAGTACCTCGCTGTTGTTCGCGCGCAGTGGCCCGCGCACCGGCACGCTCACCCGCTGCGGCGGACGGCGTCCTTGTGTTCGCTCAAACGACCAGCTGGTCGCGCCTGCGTCGCGCAGATAAAGGAGGCAATCGTGCCGTGCCAGCTCGGAGGGATGCTCGGGGCATCCGCGCCGTGCAAGGTAGTCCGCGCTGGCCAGGAGCATCGAGCGAGACTCGCATAGGACCACGGCGATATGCGATTCTGGCACGCGACTCGCGTGACGAATCGCCAGATCGAAGCCTTCCTGCACCAGGTTGACGAACCGATCGCTCAGATCCAGCTCGAGTCGTATGTCGGGATAGCGGGTGAGTAGGCTCGGAATGCTCGGGGCGATATGCTGGCGTCCGAGTGCCACTGGTGCGGTCATGCGAACGAGGCCGCGAGGCGTGCCGGCGAGATCTTTGGCGCTCGCAACCCCCTGCTCGATGTGGGCGAATGAGGCGCGTGTCTCATCGACCAGTTGCAGGCCCGCTGCCGTGAGGGTTATCGAACGGGTGGTGCGCCGCACCAGCGGCAGGTCGAGCGCCCGCTCAAGGTCCTTCAGACGCATGCTGACCGAGGACTTGGCGATACCGAGCCGGCGCGCGGTCTGCGTCAGACTTCGCGTCTCGGCGATTACCGTCAACATGTGTAGATCCGGCAACATTCTTGCGATGTCTCGCGCACTCATGCGGATATGCTCGATTGTTCAAATAAATGAACAGTCTAGCCAGTACCAGGCAATTTTCAAGATGCGTCACCGGGCCTAGACTGACCGTCCATCGATCCATGTCCATCGAGAGGTGCATCGTGACCACCCGCCAGAGTTCCCCGGGAGCGCAGTCGAAGGCTGTCGCGGATGTAACTCATCGGATCGGCGGTCAAGCCGTTGCCGGCTCGATCCGCAAGCAATCGGTATTCAATCCGGCAACCGGGGAGGTGACACGTCAGGTGATCATGGCGGATGCGTCCGTCGTGGATCGGGCCGTGGCGGCCGCCTCGGCGGCGTTCCCTGCCTGGTCGGACACGCCCCCGGTGCGGCGGGCTCGGGTCTTGAATCGCTTTCTGGCGCTGCTGAACGAGCATCGGGATGCGCTGGCGCGCTGCATCACGGAGGAACACGGCAAGGTGTTCTCAGATGCCCAGGGCGAGGTGATGCGTGCCATCGAGGTCGTGGAATTCGCCTGCGGCATCCCCCAGCTTCTCAAGGGGGACTATACGGAGCAGGTTTCGACTGGAATCGACAATTGGACGGTGCGTCAGCCGCTTGGCGTGGTTGCCGGCGTCACGCCGTTTAACTTTCCGTGCATGGTTCCATGCTGGATGTTTCCCGTGGCCATTGCAGCAGGCAATACCTTTGTGCTCAAGCCAAGTGAACGGGATCCCTCGCCGTCCATCATGATGGCCGAACTGTTCAAGCAGGCGGGTTTGCCGGACGGGGTTTTCAATGTTGTGCAGGGCGACAGGGAGGCTGTCGATGCGCTCCTCGAGCATCCACAAGTCCGCGCGCTAAGTTTCGTCGGATCGACGCCGATAGCTCGGCACTTGTATCAGCGTGGCGCCGAGCTCGGCAAGCGTGTGCAGGCGCTCGGTGGGGCAAAGAACCATCTGGTCGTGATGCCCGACGCTGACCTTGAGCAGGCGGTCGACGGCCTGATCGGTGCAGCGTTCGGTTCTGCCGGCGAGCGGTGCATGGCGATCAGTGTGGCGGTCATGGTGGGCGAGTCCGCAGAGCGACTTATGCCCAGGCTCATCGAGCAGACACGGCGCTTGAAAATCGGGCCGGGCACGGACGCCGAGGTCCAGATGGGACCAGTGGTCACGCGGGCGGCGCTGGAGCGGATCAGCGGCTACATCGAGACAGGCGTGCGCGAAGGCGCGCGTCTGGCGGTCGATGGCCGCGGCCTGAAGGTGCCGGGTCATGAGAACGGCTTCTTCCTCGGTGGTACCCTTTTCGACGGGGTTCGCCCGCAAATGACGATCTACAAGGAAGAGATCTTCGGTCCTGTGCTGTGCTGCGTGCGAGTCGCCGATTTGCACGAGGCGGTTGCCTTGGTGAATGCTCACCCGTTTGCAAACGGCGTGGCGTGCTATACCGGTGACGGGCGCGTGGCACGTGAGTTTGCGCGCAAAATCGAGGTCGGCATGGTGGGCGTCAACGTCCCCATACCTGTGCCGATGGCCTGGCATGGCTTCGGCGGATGGCGCAGCAGCCTGTTCGGCGACATGCATGCGTACGGCGAGGAAGGCGTGCGCTTCTATACTCGACAGAAATCGGTCATGCAGCGCTGGCCGCAGGCCGCCGGTGGCGCAGAGTTCGCTATGCCTACGACCAAGTAGTCCGGCAGGACATTCCCGGGCGGACCGCGTACCGGCGCGCGCAGCCCGCTCGGGTCCTCGCCAGGTCCGCGGGGACGCCGGGCACAATCTCGGCGGGGCAGCTGATCCATCCCAGGCGCTCTTGGGGACTGACGCAGGCCGAGCAAGGCCCGGTCGGGGTCGCGCGCCAGGTATCGGTCGTGTGTCGTCGGTCGGCTCATGTCCGCCGCCGCATCTGCGCTAAAATGGCGTTTTCACGTCCAAGCGGGAACGTTCCCGGGGGTCCGATGCAAGCCGAAAGCGCGGTGACGCAGCCCGCAACAGCTCGAGTGCGCCAGTCGCTCGAGAAGGGCCAGTTCGCACAGGCAGAGCGTGAGGCTTCAGCGCTCCTGTCTGAGCAGCCCGAGAGTCGCGATGGGCTATACATGCTTGCCGTCGCGCAGCGGCTCCAGGGGCGTATCGATGCGGCGCTCGCCACGCTGGAGCGACTGCAGGAGCTGTACCCGGAGTACCCCCGAACTTACCAGGAGCGTGGTCACTGCCGGGTCATGCAGCGGCGGGCGCCGGAGGCCATCGAGGCGTTCGAGGGCGCGATTCGACTCAACCCGGCGCTGCCGGCGAGCTGGCGTGCCCTGGAGTCGCTGTATCGCATGAACGGACGCGGTGCCGACGCTACCACGGCCGCCGCGCACGTTGCCAAGCTCGCGTCGCTTCCGACAGAGATCGTTACAGCCCGCAGCATGTTCGCCGACGGGGAGATCGAAAGCGCCGAAAACCTCGTGCGCCGGTATCTGCTGACGCACGGTGACCATATTGAAGGCATGCGGCTGCTGGCGCAGATCGGAATGAAGCTGGACGTCCTGGACGATGCCGAGCTCCTTCTCGAGAACGTGTTGCGCATGGAGCCCGACTACCGCGCGGCGCGCTTTGACTACGTTCAAGTCTTGCTGCAGCGACACAAGCACCGGCAAGCGCGCGAGCAGATCCAGATGCTGCAGCAGGTCGAGCCGGAAAACCGCGCTTATCTGACTTCCCAGGCGACCATCTGCACCGAACTGGGCGAGTGCGAGACGGCACTTCGATTGTACGGCCAGCTGCTGAGAGAGACTCCGAATCATCCGGAGCTGCATCTTTCGATGGGGCACACCCTTAAGACGCTCGGACGGCAAACCGAGGCGATCGAGGCCTACCACCGGGCGGCGCAATGCCGCAGCGGCTATGGAGATGCGTACTGGAGCCTGGCCAACCTCAAGACCTATCGCTTCACGGACGAGGAGATTGAGGAAATGCGGCGTGCCGAAGCCGCACCGCGTCTGGCCGTGGTTGACAGATTTCATCTGTGCTTTGCACTCGGCAAGGCGCTCGAGGACCGAGGCCAGTACGCCGATGCGTTTGTTTACTACGAGCGCGGCAATGCGCTGAAGAGGAACGAGTCCAGATATCGCCCCGAGTTCATGGAAGGCAATACGCGCCGCCAGATCGAAGTCTGCACGCGGGAGTTCTTCGCTGAACGCCAGGGGTGGGGTTGCCCAAGTGATGCGCCGATTTTCATCGTGGGGCTGCCGCGGGCCGGCTCGACACTCATCGAGCAGATCCTGGCGTCGCACTCACAGGTTGAGGGAACGATGGAGCTGTCGGACATCCCGCGGCTGGTGCAGCAGCTGCAGGGACGCGAGGGAATCGCTGCAGCGCGCTATCCGACAGTGCTGCGCGAGCTCGGCGCAGAGGATTTCAGGCGCTTTGGCGAACAATATCTCGCCGATACGGCTCTGTACCGCAAGGGCAAGCCGCGTTTCATCGACAAGATGCCGAACAACTTCCGGCACATTGGATTGATGCGACTGATGTTTCCGAATGCGCGGATCATCGATGCCCGTCGGGCGTCAATGGCCTGCTGCTTCAGTAATTTCAAGCAACTGTTCGCATCGGGACAGCAGTTCACCTATTCCTTTGAAGATATCGCCCGCTATTACCGCACCTACGCCGAACTCATGGCACACTGGGACGAGGTTTTGCCCGGGTCAGTGCTGCGCGTGCAGCATGAAGAACTGGTGGCGGACTTCGAGCCACAGGTTCACAGGATTCTTGCATTCTGTGGATTGCCCTTCGAGCAGGGCTGTCTTGAGTTCTATAAGACCGAGCGTCGCGTGCACACGGCGAGTTCCGAGCAGGTTCGCCGGCCGATCAACACCGAGGGGCTTGACCAGTGGCGCCGGTTCGAGCCGTGGCTCGGACCTTTGGCGCAGCGCCTGGGCGATTTGGCGGAATCCTAGGGGCGTCTCGGGGACCTCGCCGAGCCCCCCGCCAGGTGCTGCACTCGGGCGTACCCGAGAAGCGCGCGCTGTGGCGCAGAGCTACCTTGGCTGTCCGGCTGAAGTGCCGCGCGACGACGACTCCGTGGCGCCGGACCCATCGAGGACGCCTGTCCGTGTGTTCACGCGCGAAGTCGCGCGTTGTCCGGGTCGTATAGCGGCTCGCGCCCGACGACGGCTTGGCGCCGATGGCCGAGAATCTCAACTTCGAGTTGCTTGCCCGGCACCGCCATGTCGGCGTTGAGGTAGGCCAGCGCGATGCTCTGGCCGAGCCGATAGCCGAAACCGCCGGAGGTGACTAGCCCGACCTGTGCGCTGCCGTCATACACAATCGAGACGGCGGACGCGTCGGCATCGGCGGCAGCTACGATGAGCGGTACCAGCCGCTCGCGAGGTCCCACGGAGGCCTCGCGCCGCAAAGCCTCCTGGCCGATGAATCCACCAGGCTTGTCGAGCCGGACGAAGCGCTCCAGCGAGGCCATGAGCGGCGTGTACTCGGTCGTCAGATCTGCCTTCCAGGAGCGGTAGCACTTTTCCAGTCGAAGGCTGTCCATTGCATAGAGGCCGAAGTCCCTGATTCCGAACCGCTCGCCGGCCTCCCAGATCAGGTCGTACACCGACGACAGGTGTTCGGCCGGGATGTGTAGCTCCCACCCGAGTTCACCGACGTAATTGACACGCAACGCGTGCGCACGCGCGTAGCCAATGTCGATTGTACGGGTGGAGAGCCAGGGAAACGCCGCATTGGACAGGTCGGCCGGCGTGACGCGAGCCAAGAGGTCGCGGGACTTCGGACCGACGACGATCAATGTGCCAAAGCGCGAGGAGAGATTCTCCAGGTGGACCTCTCGATCCGACGGCAGATGCTCGGCGAGCCAGTGTTCGTCGTGACGCTCGCCGGCGGCAGCGCCGATAAGCCAGTATCGAGTCTCGGAAAGGGCCGTTACCGTCATTTCGGTGACGATTCCGCCGTTCGGGGCGCACAGGTAGTTCAGAGCGCTGCGTCCGGGACGAGGCAGTGTGCCGGCGATCATGTAATCAATCCATTCACGGGCGCCGGAGCCGGTGATTTCGAATTTGCTGAAGCCGGGAATGTCCAGGATCGCCACGCGCTCGGCAACCGCGGCACATTCGCGCGCGACGGCCGTGTGCCAAACCGGTCGCCGAAAGGACGCCTGGGCACCTTCAGGGTCGCCAGGTTCGGGGAAATAGACCGCTCGCTCCCATCCGCCACGTGCGCCGAAGCGCGCCCCCTTTTCCTTCAGACGCTGGTAGGCCGCGGAGGTCTTGGCCGGTCGGCCGGCCGGTCGCTCCTCGGCGGGGTAGCCGATCGCATACTCCTGCTGATAGGTTTCGACGGCCTTGGCCAGCGCGTACCGCTGGTTGGCGAATTGAAGGAAACGCCGGGAGTCGAGCGGCCAGACATCCCATTGGGGTTGCCCGTGGGCCACCCATTCGGCGATGACCTTGCCGGCACCGCCTGCCTGCGCGATGCCAAAAGTGAACGCGCAGCAGTGAAAGAAGCCCGGCAGCCCCGGGGCCGGACCGATCAGGGGATTGCCGTCCGGCGCGTAGGGGATCGGGCCATTGATGACCGTCTTGATGCCAACCGTGCCGAGAATCGGAACGCGATCGCAGGCCGCGTCGATGTACTTCTCCAGTCGCCCGAGGTCGTCATCGAACAGCTGATGCGCGAATTCCTCCGGCAGACCCTCGAGCCAGTGGGCAGTTGCTTGCCACTCGTACGGGCCGAGCAGCAGGCCTTGACGTTCCTGGCGCAGATAATAGCTGACGTCCGGGTCGCGCATCAGTGGCAGGCGCGCCGTGCCACGCTCGACCAGCTCAGGAATGTCCTCGGTCACTAGATATTGATGCGACAGCGTGACGATCGGCAGGTGCTGGCCGACGAGCGCGGCGACCTCGCCGCCGCGGTATCCGGCGGCGTTGATCACCGCGGCGGCCTGAACTGCGCCTTGGTTAGTGATTACCCGCCACTCCCCGGAGCGGGTGCGCTCGATCGCCGTAACCTTCGTGTTTCGGTAGATCTCAGCGCCGTTGTCGCGCGCACCCCGGGCTAGCGCCTGCGTCATCTGCGCCGGGTCGATGTCACCGTCGTAGGGGTCCCAGAGCGCCGCAAGTAATCCATCCGTCTTGATGAACGGATGGCGCGCTGTGATCTCGGCAGGACTGAGTATCTCGAACTCCGTTCCCTGGGCCCGGGCTTGTGCGGCGATATGTCGGAACTCGTCGACGCGATCCTGCGTGTGCGCCAGGCGGATGCTCCCGGTCACATGATAATTGATGTCGTAGCCGGTACGCCGAGCGAGGTCGGAATAGAGGCGCGTCGTGTAGCGCTGCATCTTCAGCAGGTTCCACGATGTTGAGAACGTCGGTACGTTTCCGGCAGCATGCCAGGTCGAGCCGGCCGTGAGCTCGTCGCGTTCGAGCAGAACGACGTCAGTCAGCCCCAGCTGCGTGAGATGGTACAGAGCGCTGCACCCGACGGCTCCGCCGCCAATGATGACCACGCGCGCATGTGTCTTCATAAGAATCGGATCTCCGCTTTATCTCTCGGGCCGGGAGCGCCTGCGCGCTCAGCCCTTGATTCGCTCGTTCTTCGGGTCGTACCACGCTTCGAGCTGCACGCGTGCCGGGTAGCGCTCGCACGCGACCTCGATTTCCCAGTGCCCGGACCGGAGCCACTCGCGAGTGACTCCCTCGGTGCAGTGCACATAGCCCATGCCGATCGACCTTTCGAGGCGGTGACCGAACGCTCCCGACTTGATCGAGCCGACGATGAGGCCGTCACGCACGATCGGCTCCTCGTGATACAGCAGCGGTGCACCCGGGGACTCATCGGTGAGCATGACCTGCACAAGTCGCTTCGGCAGCGTGCCGGGCGCGCGCTGCGCGAGCAGGGCATCCCGTCCGATGAAGCCGCCGGGCTTGTCCCATGCGACCGTAAATGCAACCCCGGACTCGAGCGGGGTATCCTCGTCGCCGATGTCGTGGCTCCAGTGGCGATAGCCCTTCTCGACGCGGCAGGCGGACATCGCATGGTAGCCGGCATGTGCGAGGCCGAACTCACTCCCGGCAGCGATCAGTCGTTCGTATACGTCCAGGCAATGCTCGACGGGCATATATAGCTCCCACCCAAGTTCGCCGACATAGGTGAGGCGGCTGGCCCGTACGCGCGCATAGCCGATCTCAATGTCTCGCGACCAGCCGAACGGGTGGGTGGCGTTCGACAGGTCTGCTCCTGAGAGCATCTCGAGCAGTGCACGGCTCCTCGGTCCCATCACGCCAAGCATCGCGACACCCGATGTGACGTCGGTGACCCAGCAGCGGTTCGTGCCGTCAGCACCAACGTGTCCACGGAGCCAGGCGAGGTCGCGCGTCTGGCAGATCGCGGAGGTCACCACCATGAACTCGTGTTCGGCCAAGCGGGTGATGGTCAGGTCCGCCTCGATGCCGCCGCGGTCATTCAACCATTGCGTGTACACGATGCGCCCGACCGGCACGGCAACATCTGCCGTCGAGATCCTGTTGAGCACAGCGGCGCTGCCCGGCCCCTGGACGAGAAACTTCGCGAAGCTGGTCTGATCGAACAGGCCGACCGCATCGCGTACCGCGCGGCACTCGCGGCGACAGGCGTCGAACCAGTTCTGCCGGCCATATGAATACTCGTAACGAGGCGCTGAGCCGGCTTCTGCGAACCAGTTGGGGCGCTCCCAGCCGGCAGTCTCTCCCATGCAGGCGCCGGCTGCGGTCAGCCGATCGTGCAATGGCGTGCGGCGCGCATTGCGCGCCGACTGGTACTGGTAGTAGGGCCAATGCATCGCATAGAGCAGCCCGAGCGTCTCGACAGTTCGGTCGCGAAGGTATCGGCGGTTCGACTGGAAAGGCATGACGCGGCGCACGTCGACGTCGGAAAGATCGAGGGGCGGCCGTCGATCCACGATCCACTGCGCCAGTACCTTGCCGGTGCCGCCGCTCGCGGCGATGCCGACAGAATTGAATCCGGTCGCCACGAACAGATCGCGAACCTCAGGCGTCTCGCCGATGTAGTAGCGATCATCCGGCGTGAAGCTCTCCGGACCGTTGAAGAACAGCTGGATCCCGGCTGTGGCCAGTACGGGTACCCGTCGGACGGCTGCCTCCAGGATTGGCTCGAAATGCTCGTGGTCTTCCGGTAAGGAATCGAAGCAGAACTCCTCCGGGATACCGTTCATGCCCCAGGGCTTGGCGACCGGCTCGAAGCAACCCATCAGAATCTTGCCTGCGTCTTCCTTGTAATAGGCGCATTCGTCCTGCACGCGCAGCACCGGCAGGTTTCCCGGCAATCCGGCAATCGGCTCGGTGACGATGTAGAAATGCTCAGCGGCGTGCAAAGGTACCGCAACGCCGATGTCGGCGGCCAGTCGGTGGGACCACATTCCGCCGCACAGCACCACTGTGTCGGCCATGATGGGGCCGTCCGCGGTCTCAACTCCGATCGCCCGGCCGCGTTCGATGAGAATGCGCGACACGCGGGTGTGTTCGAAAATGCGTGCGCCGCGCTGCTTCGCCCCCTTGGCGAGGGCGAGCGTCGTGTCGATCGGATTGGTCTGGCCGTCCTTCGGAAGGAAAACGCCACCGATGATGTCGCCAACTTCAAGCAGTGGCCAGCGCGCGCGGATTTCCGCGGGCGACAGCACATCGATCGCAAGCCCGAAGGTCTTACCCATTGAGGCGCCGCGCTTCAGTTCCTCGAAGCGCTCGGGTGTCTTGGCGACACTGATCGAGCCATTCTGCTTGAAGCCAGTGGCCTGTCCGGTCTCTGCTTCGAGGGAGTGGAAAAGGTCCGCGGTGTACTTGGCGAGCTCGGTCAGATTGCGCGTCGCGCGCAGCTGACCGACCAGTCCCGCTGCATGCCAGGTTGTGCCGCAGGTAAGTTGCTTGCGTTCGAGCAGCACGACGTCCTTCACGCCGAGCTTGGTCAGGTGGTAGGCGACCGAGCAACCGGCGACACCGCCGCCGACTATGAGCACATGCGCGTGACTGGGAAGTGACATGCAGGATCCTCGAAAGATGAACGTCGGCTAATAGCGGGGCGGGGCGATGACCCACAGCGAGACGCAAGTGACCGTACCTGGGTTGCGCGCCGTGAAGAGCTCGCCGCGCTCGATCCGGAAGCTGTCACCGGGGCGCAACGTAAAGCGGCGATGGCCGATCCGCAGCTCGAGCTGCCCCTCGAGCACGAAGCCGGATTGCTCGGCCATGCGTGAGACTGGCTCCTCTCCGCTGCGCGCACCGGGCGCGAACGTCGAGAGAATCAGTTCGGCCTCGCCGGTGAGTGTGGGGGAGAGCAGTTCCTCTTCGATTCCGGTGCCGGGGAAATCGAGCCGCCGTCTGTGCTCGCGACGCACGATGTAGCCGTGTTCCTCCGGGACCCGCGGATCATATCCTTGGAAGAACCAGCTGATCTGAACTCCCAAGGCCTCGCTGATCGCCTTTAGCGTCGAGATCGAGATTTCCGAGCGGCCGCGCTCAATCTGGCTGACGTAACCGATGGACTTGCCGATCGCTTCTGCGAGCGCAGCGAGACTCATCGCACGCGCGGCCCGCAGGTCGCGAATCTGACCGCCGAGCGGGCTGGACTCGGCGGCGCGCCGCGTGCGCGGTGGCGTGGCCTTCGGCGCGGTGGCGCTGCGGGTGCGGCGGCTTCGTTTCGGCTGAGGCACGGTTGGCTATGAGCGGTCTGCGGGAGTTCACGATTGTAGCGGATTCCAGATGCGAATTCATTATCGTGAAAATTGACGCAAAAATTTCACGCCTGTATGATGGGATGGTCCGATCGCAAGCCGGAGATCGACGATGCTGCCCGACCGAATGCATGCGGTGCTGTTGACCCGCCATGGCGACCTCGGTGCTCTGGAATATCGCGGCGATATTTCGGTTCCGGTGCCGGGCACGGGGGAGGTGCTGGTGCGGGTCACGGCTGCGGCGCTCAACAATACGGATGTCAACCTGAGAATAGGCTGGTATTCGAGAGCCAGTGCGCCGGCGGCCTCGGATGCCGAGCCCGGGACGGCCGGGTCGGTCGAGGACGGCAGCTGGTCCGGTACACCGGTCGCGTTCCCGCTCATTCAGGGGACTGACGCGTGCGGCCAAATCGTGGCCGTTGGGCCGGGTGTAGCCGCGGATCGAGTCGGGGAGCGGGTGCTTATCGACCCGGTTCTGCGGGCGGACGCCGCAGACCCGACCTCCAGTGTGCGCTATCTGGGGTGCGACTGTAACGGCGCGTTTGCCGAGTTCGTGGCCGTTCCGGCGGCAAATGCCTTCCCTGTCCGTGCGAAGCCCCTGTCTGATGCAGAACTGGCGTCGTTCCCTTGTGCCTATATGACCGCGGAGAACCTGCTGACACGTGCGCAGATCTCGGCGACCGACACGCTCCTCGTGAGCGGTGCCTCGGGCGGGGTTGGCTCGGCGGCGGTGCAGCTTGCGCGGCGGCGCGGCGCGCGTGTGCTGGCTATCGCATCGGCGGGAAAGGAGCCCGCCCTGAAGTCCCTCGGTGCGGACGAGGTTGCCGGGCGCGGCGAGGACCTCGTGGAGCGCTTCGGCGTGGAGTCGGTGGACGCCGTCATTGACGTCGTCGGTGGAGCCACCTTCGGACCGCTGTTGCAGGTGCTGAAGCGCGGCGGACGTTATGCGGTGGCTGGCGCAATCAGTGGCGCGCAGGTGCGGCTTGACCTGCGCACCCTGTATCTGAAGGACTTGACGCTTCACGGTTGCACCGTGCCGCCGCCTCAGCTGTTCGAGCGTCTGGTCGGATACATCGAGCGCGGAGAGATCCGGCCCGTGGTGGCCAAGATCTTCCGGTTGTGCGAACTGGCTGCGGCGCAGCAGGCATTCCTCGACAAGGCTTACGTGGGAAAGATCGTCGTGCTGCCCTGATTGCGCAATGCGCGGGTTTCCCGACCGGACGGCGAGGCAAATGGTCCCATGGCGGTCTCTGCGGGCTCTCGCATGGGGCTAGGCGATGTGTCGCGGACATCGTGCCATGATGTCCCGGGGACTGCTCGCCCGGTGGATTGCGCGGGTCGGACTTGGCGGCGCCTCAGGCGCGATCGCTCTTAGGCAGCACCGTCGCGGGCCTGCGCCCGGCTCGCCGGGCTCATGCTCTCGCGCGGGAGTCTGACCGGAAAGCGAGCACGGATCGCGGCGTCGACGGCCTCCGGAATGTGTGCCGGATAGTGCGTCGCGAGGAGATCGCGAACTTTGCGCGCCGCGCGGTCGACGATGTCCGTCGAGCCCTGTTCGGTCCATTCGTTCGGACTCTTACGGTCGCCGATCGCCGGGTACAGATATTCTGTCTGCATCAGCTGCAGCGTCTGCGCGGAGCCGAGGAAATGCCCGGGTCCGTTGAGGCACACATCCTTGATGGTCTCGAACGACAGTCGTTCCTCGTTGATCTCGATGCCCTTTATCGTCCGCTGCGTCATGCCGATGATGTCGTTATCGATGAGCAGACTTTCCAGCGAGAAGCCGAGCAGGCTCGCATGCATGCCGGCCGACTCGTAGATCAGGTTCGCGCCGGCGTTGCCGACGAGCGCATGATTGAGCGCCTTTTCAGCACCCGACTGTCCGTCGGCGATCTTGGAGTCAGTCATGCCGGAAGGGGTGCCGCCGGTCAGGTCGTAGAAGTTCGCCATCTGGCCGGCCGCGGCCGAGAGCAACGCCTGTTCGGGGCTGCCGCCGGACATCGCTCCGGTGCGCAGGTCCGAGACGAAACACCACGTCCCGAAGATGGCCGGGTGTCCCGGGCGGATGGCATTGACGTACACCAGACCGGCGAGGCATTCGGCAACTTCTTGAGCCAGCGCGCCGGCGAGGGCGGCCGGCGCGGTCGCACCGGCTTGTCCGGCCGAAAGCAGCAGAACGGGCATGCCGCCGCGGACGGCGACCTCCAAGCATCGGCACGCGTCGGTTGCGAACTTCATCGGTGGAACGACGAAGCAGTTCGATTGACTCACGAACGGCCGTGCACGCCACTTGTCCTCGCCGCCGGCGATCGCGTACAGCATCTCGAGCGAAGCGGTCAGATGCTCCGGCTGTACCCAGCTGCTACCGACGTGTTTCGTGGTGCTCGAAACGGCGGCGTAGCAGGTGTTGAAGTCCATCTCGAAGGGGTCCGGGATGTCCCGGGGAACCACCGCACGCTGGAAGAAGTGAATGTGGTCCATGACATCCACGATCCGACCGATGTCGTACAAATCCTGGATCTTTGATTCGCGGTACGTTCCATCGGCCGCGACGACGCTGACGGCCGCACCGGCCGTGCCAAAGTACGTCCGCTTGCCCCACGGCTCCAGATCGTGACGTGGGTCCTGCGCATGCAGGACGAAGTGGCGGCCCGCCTTGGCGAGGGTGTCCTCGACCAGCGCCTGGGGGAACAGAAGCCGATTACGATCGCTGAGGGTGCAACCGGCGCGGGTGAGAACCTCGACCCCGGACGGGGGGGCGTCGGCGAGGCCGATCTCGGACAGCAGACGCAGGGCGGTGCGGTGGATGGCGAGGACGTCGGTATCGCTGAGCGGCCGGAAGTTGCCGCTCGACATCCCGGGCCATACTGGGCGGAGGTTATCGGGGAGGGGCCCGCTGCGCAGCGCCCGCCTTGCATCGCGCCCGGAACGCCGGGCTTTGATCTGACACTCGCTCACGATTTTCTCCAGTGAGAATCGCCGCGGTCGGCACCGATGTCTCTGCACTCAGCGAAGGCTTGCGCCGAGCAATTGCCCTTCGACGGGCACCTCTCGTACGGCTCCCCCGCAACCGAGTCTGTCATGGCGAGTGGCCATCCGCTGCTGAGATTTTCTACCGATCGGAAAATTTTGGTATTTCCGGATGGCTCGCATGCCGCAGGCTCGCCGCGATTGTGCCGGGCGAGTGTCGGAACCGGCAGCCGCAATGGGTCGCTGAGCGGAGGCCGGGGCACGACAGATGCGCGAGCCCCTGGCGGCGCGCGCGCTGGTGCAACCCTGCGGCCCGTGCCAATCAGGTGGCGTAATAGCCGTTGAGTACCTTGAACTCGAGGAACTCCAGCAGACCGTAGGTGCCGCCCTCGCGGCCATTGCCCGATTGCTTGAATCCGCCGAACGGCGCGTCATAATCCTGGGGTGAGCCGTTTAGGTAGATGCTGCCGGCGCGCAGCAGCCGGCCGACGCGGCGTGCCTTCTCGAGATCGCGGCTTTGTACGTAGGCGGCGAGTCCATACGGGGTATCGTTGGCGATCTCCACGGCCTCCTCGACCGTTCGGAAGCGCAGGATCGACAGCACCGGTCCGAAGATCTCCTCGCGGGCCACGCTCATCGAATTGACCACGTCCGCGAAGATCGTCGGCCGGACATAGTAGCCGCGCTCGAATCCGGTCGGGCGTCCGAGGCCACCGAGCGCTAGGCGCGCTCCTTCGGCAATGCCCTGGCCGATGCAGCGCTGGATCTTGTCGAATTGCATGCGCGAGGCCACTGGGCCGAGATGCTTGCCCGGCTTGGTGGGATCTCCGACCTCGAGCGCGGCGCCCGCCGCGACCGCCATCTCGACGGCCTGGTCGTAGATGGACGCTTCAACGAGCATGCGTGTCGGCGCATTGCACGACTGCCCGGAGTTACTGAAGCAGTGCGCGACGCCCCGTTTCACCGCAGCCTCAAGATCGGCATCGGCGAACACGATATTGGCCGACTTGCCGCCGAGCTCCTGCGTGACCCGCTTGACGGTATCGGCGGCCGCCTTGGCGACACTGATTCCGGCCCGTGTCGAGCCGGTGAAGGACATCAGGTCGACGTCCGGATGCACCGCGAGCGCGTGACCTACGACCGGCCCGGTACCGTGAACCATGTTGAACGCGCCCGTCGGAAAGCCAGCCTCGTGGATGAATTCTGCGAATAGCTGTGCCGAAAGAGGGGCTTGCTCACTCGGCTTGAGTACCACGGTGCAGCCGGCGGCGAGCGCGGGTGCCACCTTTGCGCAAACCTGGTTCATCGGCCAGTTCCATGGGGTGATCAGGCCGCATACCCCGACCGGTTCGCGCATGACCGCCGCGCGGCCCCGCAGTCTGACCTCCCAGTCGAGCGCGCGTGCGGCGGCGATCGTCTCTTGGATGTGCCCTGTGCCGGCCGCTGCCTGTGCGCGGGAGGCCAGATCGCGCGGCGCGCCCATCTCAGTCGTGATGGCCCCGGCCATCTCCTCGAAGCGGCGCTCGTAGACTGCGAGCAATCGCTCCATGAGCTCGAGACGCATCGTCAGTGGCGTGACCGCCCAGGCGGGAAATGCCCGAAGGGCGGCGGCGACGGCCCGGTTTGCATCTTCCGTTCCACCCATCAGAATCTGGGCAACCTGCTGTTCGGTCGCCGGATCGATGACGGCAAATCGGTCGACTTCCTGCGCCGGGGCGATGAAGCGGCCATCGATGTAGTGCTGCAGGGATTTCACGCTGTCACTCCGAGTCTGTCGTAACTGAATGCCTGGCTGGGCGCCTGCCGTATCGCGTACGGGCTCGCGGGCGAGGCGGATTTCGGCCTGCACGGCTGGGCACCGACGGTGTCCCGTGTGCCACTGTATTCGCACTGCCCGGAGAGCAGCGTATCGCAGCGGGCGCCGGGAATGAAGGCCCGGGAAGCCGCTTTGCGCGCCGCCCCGGCGGCCGATAGCGGCTTTGTCAAATGGACGAAAAAATTTGACTTGCCGCGGAAAATTTCGGAGCGGTAGCCTGCCCACCCTGTGGTCCGGGACTGTGCCATGCGCTCCCCGGGGGCAGAATCTGTGCGGTAAGCTCGCCGCCCCGGCTTCTGGAGGTTCATACGTGATCAGCTCTCGCATCGGCTTCATCGGTCTCGGCAACGTCGGTTCGAGTCTGGCCGGAAACCTGCTGCGCAGCGGGATGGATCTCACGGTGCGCGATCTGAACGAGCGGATCGTCGCGGAATTCGTCGCCGGCGGCGCCAAGCAGGCCGCCTCGCCGAAGGCGCTGACCGAACGGTCGGACATCATCATCACGTGTCTGCCGTCACCCGCCGCGAGCGCGGCGGTGATGGAAGCCCAGGACGGAATTCTCGCCGCGCTCGCGCCCGAGAAGATCTGGCTCGAGATGTCTACGACCGATGAGACCGAGGTGCGCCGACTCGCCTCCCTGGTCGAGGCCAAGGGAGCGCTGGCGATGGATTGCCCAGTATCGGGAGGTTGCCATCGCGCGGCGACCGGCAATATTTCAATCTTCGCCGGTGGCTCGCGTGCCGCGTTCGAGCGGGTGCTGCCGCTGCTGAAGATCCTCGGAACCCGGATCCTGCATACCGGCCCGCTGGGCTCGGCGTCGGTGCTAAAGGTCATGACCAATTATCTGGCCACGGCGCATCTGGTGGCCCTCACCGAGGCGCTGACGACCATGAAGGTCGTCGGCATGGACATGAACACCGTCTATGAGGCGATTCGGATTTCGTCGGGCAATTCATTCGTCCACGAGACGGAATCTCAGGTGATTCTCAACGGCAGCCGCGACATCAGCTTCACCATGGATCTGGTGATCAAGGACGTCGGATTGTTCGATCAGATTGCCCGTGAGCATCGCGTGCCGCTCGAGCTCTCGCCGCTGATCCTTGGAATCTTCAAGGACGGGGCTGATCGCTACGGGCCGCGCGAGCTGTCGGACAACATCATCCGACGGCTCGAAGAAGCCTGCGCGGTGCAGGTTCTCGGTAGCGGATTTCCGGCAAAAATCGTCGATGAGAGTCCGAAGGAACCCGGCTATGAGGTCGTGCCGCGGGGCCCCGCGGGCGCGGCCGGCTGAGCTGTCCGGACAGTCAGCTCGGTGGCTGCTGTGCGGCGAGGAAATCGATGAATGCGGCAACGCGCGGCTGATCGCGCACTTCTCGGCGGCAGATGAGCCCCCAACTTCCAGGACATTGCGCGGTGTGAGAAACCGGACGCACCAGCCGTCCCGTCTCGAGTTCGGCGTCGACAAAAGGACCGTTGACAAGCGCGACGCCGTGGCCCTCGAGCGCGAATTCAAGTGCGAGCGCCAGCGTGTCGACGACAATCTGCGAATTAGGCTTGTACGGTACGCCGGCCGCCTCGAACCACAGGTCCCACTGGCGGCTCTCGGAGTAAATGGTGACCAGCGGCAGCTTGAGCAGGTCGTGGGGCTCGGCCTGCTCGCCGAGCGTGGCGCGCAGCCTCGGACTGCACACAGGGAACAACCGGTATTCGAAAAGGGGGACCCAACAGTACTCGGGCTGGGGAGCGCTCTCGCGATACACCAGACCGACATCGGCAAGGGACGCGTCGAACTCCCAGTCCGCAGCGCATGTCGAGAGCAGCATCTTGATGTCAGGATGGGCGGCCGAGAACGCCGTGATACGCGGTGCGAGCCAGCGCAGCGATGCGGTGACGTATGTTTGCACGCGCAGTGGGCGCTCACGGCGTGCGCTGCGAATCGTTTCCGCACCTTCGATCAGCAGCTCGAGCGCCTTGCGCGCATAGCCGTAGAAGATGCGTCCCTCAGGCGTCGGCGCGATGCTGCGGCCTTCGCGGGTAAAGAGCGGAATGCCGAAATCCTCCTCGAGCAGCTGGATCTGGTAGCTGATGGCGGGGTGGGTCAGGCACAACTCATCGGCCGCGTCTCGAACGCTCTTGCGCCGTGCGGTTGCCTCGAATCCCTTCAGCGCGTTCAGCGGCGGTAACTTGCGAAGGTCAATCTTGTCGGACAAAGATCCTCCTCGCGGGCAGTGTTGCGGGGTAAGGGCTGCACCGGTCAGACCGGCGCAGCCACTCACCCGGGCACCTCTTGGCGGGGCCTCTGATTTGCTGGCAAGGTGCGTCCAGCGAAACACAAGACCACCGATGACGGGATGGCAGGGGCCGCCCGCGTTGCGCCACACCGCGTCCGTCGCTGGTGCAAGGATGCCGGCGGCGGCGGGAGGCGTCAATCGGCGCTATTTTACCGGCGTCTACGCCTCGCGCGGATTCCAAACCCAGGCCCGTCCCTGTAAGCTCATGCGGCCGGCCAGGCTTAGATTCGACCCTCGATCGCCCGCCCCGATCTGCGGCGGCGGTCGACCACGCGGAGAGATCTCATGACCATTGAGTTGAGCACCAGCGAGTGGCACGCGCGCGCCAAGGCCTTGCGCTACGCGACGGGGAATTTCATCGACGGTGAGCACGTCGACGGACTCGCTAAGGGCCGCTTCACGGTGACAAACCCGGCGACGTTGACGCCGCTGTGCGAGGTGGCTGCCGGCACGGCCGCCGACATCGACCGCGCGGTGGCGTCGGGGCGGCGAGCATTTGCGAGTGGAGTCTGGCGGCGCATGGCGCCGCGCGATCGGCTCGTCGTGCTGTCGCGTTACGCACAACTCATCGGCAAGAATGCCGAGCGCTTCGCGTTGCTGGACACGCTGTGCATGGGCAAGCCTATCCGCGACATGCTCTCGATCGATGTGCCCCAGGCGGTCCAGACGTTCACCTACTTCGCCGAGTTGTGCGACAAGATCGAGGGCACAGTCACCGCGACGGCGGCTGAGGCGTTTCACTATATTCTGCGCGAACCGTTGGGCGTCGTTGGATGCATCGTGCCCTGGAATTACCCGTTGCTGATGGCAGCGTGGAAAGTCGCTCCTGCGCTGGCCGCCGGGAATTCCGTCGTATTGAAACCGGCCGAACAATCGCCTCTTTCGGCGCTAGTCATGGCCGAGCTGTTCGTTGAGGCCGGCGGTCCGCCGGGGGTATTCAACGTCGTCAACGGAATGGGCGAGGCGGCCGGAGCAGCCCTTGCGCTGCACGGCGACGTCAACAAGATCGCCTTTACCGGGTCGACGGAGATCGGCAAGCTCATGCTGGTGTACGCCGGTCAGTCGAATATGAAGCGGGTCAGTCTGGAGTGCGGCGGCAAGTCGCCGCAGATCTTCCTCGCGGATCTGGAGGATCTCGATCGCGCCGTCAATTACGCCGTCAACGGCATTTTCGGCAACATGGGAGAGGTGTGCAACGCCGGCTCGAGGTTGCTCGTTGACAAGCCGATCGCAGCGGCCTTCGTGGAGCGATTCGTCGAGCTTGGCCGTAATGCGTATCGGCCCGGCGATCCGCTCGATCCGCAGACCAATCTAGGACCGCTCGTGACCGCAAGTCACCGGGCGCGCGTGGTGTCGTACGTCGAGAAGGGCAGAGCGGAAGGTGCACGGGTTGAGTTTGGTGGGGACGTGCCCGCGCTCGCGGGCAGCTACGTCAATCCGACGTTGTTCTCTCGCGTGGAGAACCGGATGACGATCGCAAGGGAAGAGATTTTCGGGCCTGTCGCGGCGGCCATCGAAGTCGATGGATTGCAGGATGCGCTGCGCGTGGCCAATGACTCGGTCTATGGCCTCGCCGCTTCGGTGTGGACACGCGATCTGCGCAGCGCACATGCCGCGGTCCGCGATCTGGAGGCGGGCGTGATCTGGGTGAATTGCTTTGACCACGGCGATATGACACAGCCGTTCGGCGGCTACAAGCAGTCCGGCCACGGCCGGGACAAGTGTCTCGAGAGCCTGCTGTCCTACACGCAGACCAAATCTGCGTGGATCCATCTGGGACCTGGCCAATAGGACGGAGGGCGGCGATCAGTGCGGGTTGCGGGCTTCCCGGCACGGATGCATCCGGGCGAGGACCTCTAGCTCGGGCGGCCCATGGCGCGTGAGGGTCGCGTCCACGGGTGGCCCGATGTGCCCATGGGTCGGATTCGCCAGACGGACGACCCCGGGGGGGCTGCGGTCTGCCGGTCAGGCCCCGCAGGGCGTGTCGCGGACGGCGTGGCGCCGGGCGGGGGCGTAATCTGGACACTGACGCATCCGGACAAGCGGATGGCGAAAATCGACGAGCCGTCACGCAGGGCGGCGGTCATAGTACCCGCAGCGCGTTTTCGGCACGGTATTCCACTATGACCACTCAGGGTCCAGGCGAGCGGCGTTTTCCCACAGAAGCGGGTGCGGTGATCATCGGGCAGGGCGGCATCGTTGGCGCCTCGGTGGTGCACCATCTGCTCGAGCTCGGCTGGGACAACATCGTAGGTCTCGACAAATCGGCGATTCCCACCGACATCGGTTCCACCTCGCACGCCTCCGATTTCTGCTACATGACCAGCCACGACAAGATGTCGTGTCTGACCACCCTTTACAGCCGCGAATTCTACGACCGCCTGGGACACTATTGCCGGATCGGCGGCCTGGAAGTGGCGCGGGTCGGTGACGATGAGCGCATGCAGGAACTGCAGCGCAAGGTGGGCTCCGGCAAGGCATACGGAACGCGCGCGGAGATCATTTCAGCTGCGAAGGCGAAGTCGCTGTTCCCGTTGCTCGAGGAGCAGGCGATTCAGGGTGCGCTGTGGGATCCGGACGCCGGCCTGGTCGTGCCGCGCTCGCAGCGCGTCGCGGGGGTCCTGCTCGAGCGTGCCGTGGCGACGGGACGGCTGCAGACGTTCGCGAACACACCGGCGCTCGCGATCGATATTCACGACGGACGCGTCTGCGGTGTCGAGACCCGCAAGGGCTACATCAAGACGCCAATCGTCATCCTCAGCACCGGCATCTGGGGACCGCTGCTGGCGGGCCGCAGCGGCTCGCCGCTGCCGCTCATGCCGTTCGAGCATCCGCTACTGTTCTTCGGGCCGTACACCGAGTTCGCCGGCACGGGCAAGGAGATCGGTTATCCGCTGCTGCGTGATCAGGGCAATTCAGCCTATCTGCGCGACACGGGAGACCCGACCACCTCGGAGGGCGGTCAGATCGAGTGGGGCTACTACGAGCAGGATAATCCGCGCATGGTGCATCCGCGCGAGATTGCCGAGCCCGGTGAGGCGCGGCTTTCGCCGTCGATGCGCGATATGGACATCGAGCAGGTGATGCGCGGCTACGAGCGGGCCACTGAGATCGTGCCGCTGCTCGGAGAGCTGGGCTGGGATGCGAAGCGCTCCTTCAATGGATTGATGTCGATCACGGTCGACGGCATGCCGCTGATCGGAGAGTCTCCGGAGGTCGGCGGGCTGTGGTTCGCCGAGGCGGTCTGGGTTAAGGATGCTCCGGGGATCGGCAAGGTGTTCGCCGACTGGCTGGTGAAGGGACGCACTGACTGGGATTCCTTTAGCATCGATATCGCCCGCTTCTACCCGATGCAGAAGACGCCGGCGTACGTGCTCGGCCGCTGCAGCGAAACTGCCAAGAAGGTCTACAACCCGCCGGTCCATCCGCGTGAGCCCTACCTGACCGGGCGTGATCTGCGTCGCGGTCCGTTCTGGCCGCGCGAGAAGGAGCTTGGCGGCTACTTTATGGAAGCGGCAGGATGGGAGCGCGCGCACGGTTACAAGGCCAACGAGCACCTGCTGGAAAAGTACGCCGCGCAGGTGCCGCAGCGGCGCAATGAGTGGGACGCGCGACATTTCTGGCCCGTCTCCAACGCCGAGCAGCTTGCGATGAGCGAGAACGTCGGCATGGTCAACCTGTCCCATTTCGCCATCTACGATGTAAACGGCGCCGATGCCGAGGCGCTGCTCGAATACCTCTCGGTCGCCAAGGTGGGCGGTTCCACGGCGCCGGGGCGGGGCATCTATACCCACTTCCTTGACGAGGTCGGCGGGGTACGTGCGGACCTTACGATCATCCGCCTTGATGCATCGCAGTATCGCGTGGTGTGCGGCGGCGGCACCGGCCCGCGCGATCTGATGTGGATGAAGCGGATCCGCGCGGCGCGCAAGTTCCGTGCGGACATTCACGATCGTACCGACGACATCGTAACGCTCGGTCTGTGGGGACCGAACGCCCGGCGCGCTCTGCAGGCGCTCGCTGATGAGCCCGAGGGCCTCTCCCACGAGAACTTCCCCTTCGCCACGGCTCGGCTGATCCGGGTGCGCGGTCTGCCGGTCTGGGCATTCCGCATCTCCTACGTCGGGGAGCAGGGCTGGGAGCTGTACGTCTCGCCGAGCTACGGTCTGGCGCTGTGGGACATGCTGTACGAGCAGGGTGTCATGCCGGTCGGTATCGAGACCTACGCGAACACGCGACGCATGGAAAAGAGCCTGCGATTGCAGAACGCGGATTTGCTTACCGAATACAATCTGTACGAGGCCGGGCTGTCGCGCGCGAAGATCAAGCCGGACGACTTCCACGGCAAAGCGGCCTATATGGCCCAGCGCGAACGGCCGCGCCAGACGGCGTACCTGTGTACCCTGAGCATGGTCGAGAACGTAGACCGTGAGGGTGTGGCGCGCTATCCGGTCGGCCAGTGGCCCATCCTGGATCCGGAGTCAGGCGAAGTGCTCATCGACGAGCTCGGCCGGCGCTCCATCACCACCAGCATTGCGTATGGACCGTCGGTCGGGAAGAACCTCGCCCTCGGCTATCTGCCGGAGCGCTATGCGCAGGAGGGACGGATGCTGGCGATGGAATACTTCGGCGAGCGGTATCGGCTGCGCGTCGAGGCCGTGGGCCAGCGCGCGCTGTACGATCCGCAGAACGAGCGTCCGAAGTCCTGATCCGCAGGCACGGCCGGACCACAGCGCGTCCGGCCGTACCCGCGCGGCAATTTTCCCGTCGTCAATACAGCCGGCATGCCGGTTCGTCTCGATGCCGCCGCTCGCCGGCCGTGCCCCGCGGTGCGGGTTACATGATGCGCCTCGCAGGGGGCCGTGGAGACACCGCGCCTCGCGAGGCGGTTGTCCGCTTACGCCGCGAGCTCTCCGGAGGCGAGCGCCAGGTACTTCGACACGTACGCGGCGAAAGATCGCCAAACCTCGATGCGGAAGCGGTGCTCCTCGGTACGCCACAGCACGATTTCCGCCTTGGCGAACACCGTGCGCGTGCACATGCCGATCGGGAAGGCGCTCAGGTGCAGATCGAGTGGACTTGCGCTGTTCAGCAGAACCGTGACACGCTCCCCGGCGACTTCCAGCGCAATCTGGCGGTGGCTAACGTCGACCAAGGCGTGAGGCGCCTCGCCCAGCGCAGCTTCAAGGCGCGCCGCGACGTCAGCGTGCGCCTCGGCGGGGGCAATGAGCAGTCGCTCATCGGGTCCCAGCCACAACGCTGCAGTTGCCTGTTGTGCCGCAGCCCGGCAGGCGCGATCAATGATGGGCAATCCGAGGGCGGCCGTCGCCGCATTCAGGACCGCAGCCTCGCCGCGCAGCGTCCAGCGCGAAGCCGCAGGCAGTGTCCGAACCAGCGCACTGGGGGCGACGGCGGGGCCCTTGCGGGCCGCGGTGAAATTAGCCATGGAGGCGGGCTCCCTGCGGGTCGTAGAACACCGGTGAGCTGACCTCGACCGGTTCGGGCTGCTGGTCTGCGACCACGTACAGCGTCTCGCCCATGCGGGCGCGTCCCCCACGCACCAACGCTAGGGCGATGGAGCGCCCGAGGGCGGGGCTGAAATACGACGATGTAACGTGGCCAATAGGTCGTCGCTGTGGGCCATCGGCGGGCAGCGTGGCGAAGATCTGCGCACCTTCCTCGAGCACGACGTGCGGGGTGCTCGTCAGCAGACCGACGAGCTGCTTGCGGTCGATCGCCTGCATGGACGACCGTTCGAGCGCGCGCTTGCCGACGTAGTCGCTCTTGTTCTTGCCGATCGCCCAGGCAAGCCCGGCATCGTGCGGGGTGACCGTGCCGTCGGTATCCTGGCCGACGATGATGTAACCCTTCTCAGCGCGCAGGACATGCATTGCCTCGGTGCCGTAGGGGGTGATGCCGTGCGCCTGGCCGGCGGCGTAGATGGCCTCCCAGATGCTCTGTCCGTAGTCCGCGGGCACGTTGATCTCGAAGCCGAGCTCACCGGTGAAGCTAACCCGGAACAGACGCATGGGCACCCCGCCGATGCGCCCGTCGGCGACGCTCATGTGCGGCAGGGCGCTGTCCGACAGATCGATGCCCTCGACGAGTCTGGCGAGGACGTCGCGGGATTTCGGGCCTTGCACGGCGATGACGGCCCATTGCTCGCTGGTCGAGGTCAACCAGCACTCGAGTTCGCGCCACTCGGTCTGCAGATAATCCTCCATCAGTGACAGCACCGCAGCCGCGCCTCCGGTCGTGGTGGTCACGTGGAAGCGGTTGGCTGCGATGCGTGCCACGACGCCGTCGTCCATGATGAATCCATCGTCCCGCAGCAGAATGCCGTAGCGACACCGTCCGACCGGCAGATTGGCCCAGGAGTTGATGTACAGCCGGTTCATGAATTCCGCGGCGTCCTTGCCGACAACCTCGATCTTGCCGAGGGTCGAGGCATCGAACAGGCCGCAGCCATTGCGTACCGCGGCGCACTCGCGTTGAACGGCGGCGTGCATGCTCTCCCCGTTGCGCGGGAAGTAGCGGGTGCGCTTCCACAAGCCGACGTCTTCGAATACCGCCCCGTGCCCGACAGCCCAGTCGTGGGTGGGCGTGGTCCGGACCGGATCGAACAGCTCGCCGCGCGTGTAGGCGGCGAAGCTGCCGAAGGTCACGGGGGTAAAGGGCATACGGAACGTGGTCAGGCCGACCTCGGGGACGGACTTGCCGATCGCACCGGCCACGATCGCAAGAGCGTTGAGATTGGATGTCTTGCCCTGATCGGTGGCCATTCCGGTCGTTGTGTAGCGCTTGACGTGTTCGATCGACCGGAAGCCCTCGTGTGCGGCGAGAGCCAAATCCTTCGAGGTGACATCGTTCTGCCAGTCCACGAATGCCTTTACCGCGGGCTTGCCGGGCGGCTGGGCGAGCGCACCGATGATTCCGGCGTATTCACCGGCCTGCGCCTTCGGCGGTGGTCCGTCCGGTGGGGTGAGTCCCGCTGCGCGTGCCGCGGCGCCTCGGCCATCCGCAACGGCGTCCTGCAGCGAGAAGACTCCGCGGCAGGCGCCCGCACAGAGCGTCTGCTCGGCCGGCTCTGCCGGCAGGAAGGTCTGCTGCGATGCGTCCCAGGCGAGTTTGCCGCGCGATTGCGAGAACAGGTGCACGCTCGGGGTGTAGCCGCCGGACATCAGGACCGCATCACAGGGGATGCGCTGGACAGCTCCCTGCGTGCCACCCGTGCCATCGAGTGCCTGCACGCGCAACGCCTTGACCCTGCTCCAACCGACGGTGCCGACGATGGTCGCCTGAGTGAGCACGCGCATGCCGGCTTGACGGGCCGCATCGGGCAACCGCCCGTCGGCCTTCGAGCGAACATCGATGATGGCGGCGATCTGGACGCCCGCAGCATGCAGGTCGAGCGCCGCCTGGTAGGCCGCGTCACACGCGGTGACCACCGCAGCGCGCCGGCCCGGCAGGACCCCGTAGCGGTTCAGGTAGGTCCGGGCGGCGCCGGCAAGCATGATGCCCGGCCGGTCGTTGCCGGGGAAGACCAGTGGCCGCTCAATCGCTCCGGTGGCGAGCACGACTTGCTTGGCCCGTACCTGCCAGAGCCGCTCGCGCGGCTCGCCCTCACGGGGCGAGTCGAGGTGGTCGGTCAGCCGCTCGGCCAGGCCGATGAAGTTGTGCGGAAAATACCCGAACGCAGTGGTACGCGGGAGCAGCGTCACGTTCGGTCGAGCGGCAAGCTCGCCGATGCTCTCGGTGAGCCATTGCTCGGCAGGCTTGGCGTCGATCGATGCCGCCCTGGCATTCGCGTCGGCGAGCAGAGAGCCACCGAATTGCGGCTGCTCCTCACAGAGCATCACGCGCGCGCCGCGTACCGCCGCCGCCTTCGCGGCCGCAAGACCTGATGGCCCTGCCCCGACGATCAGTACGTCGCAATGGGCAAACCGAGTGGCGTAGGCGTCAGGGTCCGCAAGCTCGGGGGCGCGTCCAAGGCCTGCCGCGGAGCGAATCTTTGGTTCGTACAGTGAGCGCCATGCACGGCGCGGCCACATGAAGGTCTTGTAGTAAAAGCCGGCTGGGATGAACGGGGAGAGTAGGCTGTTGATCGCCCCGACGTCGAAGCTCAGGCTAGGCCAGCGGTTCTGGCTGATGGCATCGAGTCCGGCGTACAGCTGCACTTCCGTGGCGCGCAAGTCGGGAGTGACGCGCGCGGCATCGCGGCGAACCGTGACCAGGGCGTTCGGCTCCTCGGGGCCGGCGCTGATGATGCCGCGCGGGCGATGATATTTGAAGGAGCGGCCCACCAGATGCACCCCGTTGGCGAGCAGGGCGGAGGCGAGAGTGTCTCCTTCGAAGCCACTGTATTCGCGGCCGTCGAACATAAAACGCAGCTCACGCTCACGGTTTATCCGACCACCGGCCGGCGTACGCCAGGGCTGGCTCATGCGTGTACACCCTTTGTGTGGGCCGGCGGCTGTTGACCCACCTCGTAGGTGGCCAGGAATCGATCGGTGGTCGTATCGCGCAGCGCATTGAAGAAGCGGCCACAGCCGTGCGCATGGCGCCAGCGCTCGGCATGGACTCCTTTTATATTGTCTCGCTGGTAGAGGTAATCGGCCCAGTCCTGATCCGAGCAGGCGTGCGGATCGGTGGGACGGGCAACGTGCGCCTGGCCGCCGTACACAAATTCTGGCTCGGGGCGCTCGCCACAATAGGGACAGTTGATCAACAGCATGAAGGTGCGCTCTAGTGGGCGACCGCGGCGGCGGCGGCCTCGTCGATCAGTTCGC
Source organism: Pseudomonadota bacterium (assembly GCA_021805275.1). The sequence continues at coordinate 30,496 of JAJZFQ010000043.1, read as the reverse complement.
CGTCACGGAATCGTTCAATGGTGAAAGGGGCGTTGATGGGGTGCGGCGCATCGTTCGCGACCGTCCAGGCCAGCAGGTGTCCGGCGCCCGGGGTGGCCTTGAAGCCGCCCGTGCCCCAGCCGCAGTTGACATACAGTCCGGGCACCGGTGTTTTGGCGATGATCGGGGATCGGTCGGGCGTCACATCGACGATGCCTCCCCAGTTGCGCAGCATGCGCAGCCGGCGAAACATGGGAAACAGCTCGCAGATGGCCTCAAGAGCGTGCCGGCTGATGTGTAGTCCGCCGCGCTGGGTATAAGAGGTGTAGGCGTCAGTGCCGGCGCCGATCACCATCTCCCCCTTGTCCGACTGACTGATGTAGGCGTGGATGGTGTTCGACATCACGACGCATGGAAAGATCGGCTTGACCGGCTCGGAAACCAGCGCCTGCAGAGGATAGCTCTCAAGCGGCATCCGTACGTCGAGCATTCGCATCAGCACGCTGGTGTGACCGGCGGCCGAAACGCCGATGCGCGGCGATCGGATCGTTCCGCGGCTGGTCTCGATGCCCGCCACCGCGCCATTGCCGTCGCGCAGGAATCCGGTGACCTCGCAGTTCTCGATAATGTCGACGCCGAGCGCATCAGCGGCGCGGGCGAACCCCCAGGCCACCGCGTCATGGCGGGCAGTGCCGCCGCGCCCCTGGAATGCGGCTCCCATCACCGGAAAGCGTATGTCGTCGGTTTTCAAGAGCGGGCAGATGCGCCGCGCATCCTCCGGAGTCAGCCATTCATTGTCGACACCGTTGGCGCGGTTGGCATAGATGTGCCGCTTGGCCACCTGCACGTCGTGCACGGTGTGCGCGAGCATCATCACGCCGCGCTGGGAGAACATCACGTTGTAATTGAGTTCCTGAGAGAGCGTCTCCCAAAGTTTCACCGAGTGGTCATAGAGCGCGGCGCTCTCGTCGAAGAGGTAATTCGAGCGGATGATGGTCGTATTCCGGCCGGTATTGCCGCCGCCAATCCAGCCTTTCTCCACTACGGCGACCCGCTTCAGTCCGTGTTCGCTGGCCAGATAGTAGGCGGCGCCGAGGCCGTGGCCTCCGCCGCCGACGATGATGGCATCGTAAGCGGGCTTGGGCTCGGCGCGGCGCCACTGGGGCTGCCAGCCGCGCTGACCGGAGAGGCCTCGGCGCAGGAGCGTCAGGCCAGAAAAGCGTTGCATGATGTGTCCTTGTGCGGACGATGGTTGGCCAATGGCGCGAATCATGCCGCGCGAGGCGCACGGACTACGTGCACGCGCTCGCCGACTCGCTTGAATAGAAGCGACATACACGGTAGCTTTGCGTCGCCGGCTCCGTCAAGCCGGTGGCGCCGGAGGGTGCCCCGGAAGCGGCTGGCGGACGGTTATGGATAAGTGCATGCCGCAAATCGGTTATCCGGGCGGGTCGCCTGACGTTCATACTAGTGGCAGCTCGGCTCGGGCCGTCCGAAAACCGTGGGGAGTCCCTTTGCAAACGCAATCCAGTTCCGCGCCGCGGGCCCGACGTCCGAATGCGCGCGATGCCAAGAGAGCTGCGCGTACGGCGCGATCGCACTCGTTCGTACCGTTCATCACCCGAAACATTCCTCTGTACGAGGTGCTTAATAACGAGGGGCTGGAACTCCTCGAGCACAATGCCGATACGATTCTCGAGGAGATCGGCATTGACTTCCGTGACGATCCGGAGACGATCGCGATTCTGCGTGCGGCCGGTGCCGACGCGCAAGGCGAGCGGGTTCGGTTTCCGCGCGGCATGTGCCGCACGATCGTCAGCCGCTCGGCGCCACGGGAATTCACGCAGCACGCTAGAAATCCCGAGCGCAGCGTGATCATCGGCGGTGCCCGCACGGTCTTTGCCCCGGCCTACGGCTCGCCTTTCGTGCGCAGCCTGGACGATGGGCGTCGCTATGCGCGGATCGAAGATTTCCGCAATTTTGTCAAGCTGACGTATCAGTCGAATGGACTGCACCACTCCGGCGGCACGATCTGCGAGCCGGTGGACCTGCCGGTGAACAAGCGCCACTTCGACATGGTCTACAGCCATATGCGCTGGAGCGACAAACCCTACATGGGTTCGGTCACCGCGTCCGAGCGCGCCGAGGACACGGTGGAGATGACCAAGATCCTCTTCGGGGATCAGTATCTCGATCCGACGACGGGCAGGCCGCGGACTTTCGTGATCAGCCTGATCAACGCCAACTCGCCGATGACTTGGGACGCCACCATGCTCGGGGCGCTCAAGACCTACGCGCGGGCGAATCAGGCAACCATCCTGACGCCGTTCATTCTGGCCGGCGCGATGTCGCCCGTGACAGTGGCCGGTACCGTGGCGCAGACCCTTGCCGAGGCTCTTGCCGGCATGACGGTCGCGCAGCTGGTCAATCCCGGCGCGCCGGTGGTGCTCGGTAGCTTTGCCTCGTCGTTGTCCATGCAGTCCGGCGCACCGACGTTCGGTACGCCCGAGCCGGCCCTCGTGCTGTACGTGATGGCACAGCTTGCGCGCCGCCTGGGTGTACCCTTTAGGTCCGGCGGATCGCTGTGCGGCTCGAAGATTGCGGACGGTCAGGCTGCCTTCGAATCGGCGAATACGCTGCTGCCGACGTGCATGGCGGGTGTGAATTTCGTGCTGCACACCGCCGGATGGCTCGAGGGCGGCCTTACGATGGGCTACGAGAAGTTCGTCATGGATGCCGATCAGGCCGGAATGATGCACACGCTGCTGGCGGGCGTCGATCTGAGCGAGAACGGCCAGGCGCTGCAGGCGATGCGCGATGTCGGACCCGGCAAGCACTACCTTGGCTGCGCCCATACCCAGGCCAATTTTGAGACGGCTTTCTACCGCTCGCCGCTCGCTGACAACAACAGCTTCGAGCAGTGGGAGGCCGAGGGCTCGCAGGACATCGCCAAGCGAGCCAATGCGCTGTGGAAGCGGCAGCTCGCCGAATACGAGGCGCCGCCGATCGATCCGGCCATCGACGAGGCGCTGCTCGATTACATGCAGCGGCGCAAGGCGTCCTTCCCGGATTCGAACGTCTGAGCTCTTCACTCTCCTTCTTCACGATCATTTGCCATGACCACAACCACTGAACAGACCCGCCCCGCCCCAGCCCATGCTGAGCAGGCCCGCGCTCCCGCATCACGAGCCGGAAGTCAGCCCTCGCTCTATACCCTGACCACGGCCTGTCCGGACACGACCGGTATCGTTGCGGCGATTGCGGGCTTTCTGGCTACCAACAACGCGACGATCAGCGAGGCTCAGCATCACAATGATCCTCGTACGGGGATGTCTTTCATGCGCACCGTGTTCCGGGATGACGGTCATGGGCTTGTCTCCGCGGAGGCGCTCGATCGGTTGTTCGCCGAGCAGGTCGGCAAGAAGTTCCGGATGCAGTGGCGATTTCAAGCGGTTGAGCGTCGCTGCCGGGTGGTGCTGGCCGTCTCCCGCCAGGGTCACTGCCTGAACAGTATCCTGCATCGATGGAGCACCGGTACGCTGCCGATCGAGGTGGTGGCGGTACTGTCGAATCACCAGGACATGCGCAGTCTCGCCGAATGGCACGGGGTGCCATATCACTATCTGCCGATCATTGATGGACGTAAGGCCGAGCAGGAAGTGCGGATGGCCGAGGTGTTTGAGAAGGCCGACGCCGAGCTGCTCGTGTTGGCCCGCTACATGCAGATTCTGAGCGCCGATGCCTGCAAGCACTTCGATGGACGGGCGATCAATATCCACCATTCGTTTCTGCCGGGATTCAAGGGCGCCAAGGCCTATCACCAGGCGTACGAGCGGGGTGTGAAGCTAATCGGCGCAACGGCTCACTACGTGACCACCGATCTGGACGAGGGTCCGATCATCGAGCAGGAGGTCGCGCGCGTCGATCATACCCAGTCCGCTGAAGATCTGACCGTGATCGGTAGCGAGCTCGAGACCGTGGTTCTGAATCGCGCAATCAAGTGGCACGCCGAACGGCGGGTCTTCCGCAACGGCAAGACGACCGTCGTCCTGCGCTAAGACGAGGGATTATCCGGCTGGGTGCAGGCGGGCCGCTGGATGAGGGCGGCGTGCTCGCGGCACGAGCTGCGCGCGAGCGACTAGGAGGAGGGCCTCGGTGCGAGCCTCTCGGGGGACGTCATCGGAGCGGGGTTGCGGATCGCTGCAGCGCCAGTCGGCGAGTTAGGCGTTTGAAGAGGCGCGACCGGCGCGCATGGCGGCGCGGTCGACGGCCTCCTGGAACCGGGCCGAGAGTTGCACCTTGGCCGTCTTGCTGGACGTCGAACGCCCAGCCATTGGCCTTGCGCAGGGCGGCGATCTCGTGCGCGAGTGCCCCGCAGGCGATGATCAGAGTGCCACTGGGTGAGTGCATCGGGCTGCGCCGCCATCCTCAGGCCGCAACGCGCGCGGCGCGCCGCGCCGCGATCAGGCTCTTGGCCGTCTCGACCGCCACGGCCGCATCGCGGCAGTAGGCATCGGCGCCGACCGCCTTGCCGAACTCCTCGTTCAGCGGCGCTCCGCCGACCAGCACGATGAACTCCTTGCGGATGCCCAGCTCCTGGAGCTTGTCGATCACGACCTTCATGTACGGCATGGTCGTGGTCAGCAGCGCGGACATCCCCAAGATATCGGGCTTGTGCTTCTCGAGCGCCTCGAGGTACTTCTCGACCGGGTTGTTGATCCCCAGGTCAATCACCTCAAAGCCCGCGCCCTCGAGCATCATCGCCACCAGGTTCTTGCCGATGTCGTGAATGTCGCCCTTGACCGTGCCGATGACCACCTTGCCAATCGGCTCCGCTCCGGTCTCGGCCAGCAGCGGGCGCAGGATCTCCATCCCCGCCTTCATCGAGTTGGCCGCCAGCAGCACCTCCGGTACGAACAGAATCCCGTCGCGAAAGTCGATCCCGACGATGCGCATCCCTTCGACGAGCGCGTCATTGAGCACCTTGTCGGCACTCCAGCCGCGCCCCAGAAAGATCTGCGTCGCCTCCACCACCTCCTCGCGCAGCCCGTTGTACAGGTCGTCGTGCACCTGCTCGGTCAGCTCCTGATCGTTCAGGTCCCGAAGATTGAAATCGCTGTCGTCTGTCATTTCGGGTACTCCGTATTCAGGCAGATCGTACGATCGACAACATCTGACAGATTGCCGGTGCACCGTCGCTGCGCCAGGTGCGCGGGCACGGGTGCGAGTACCTCAGCCGCGTCTGCCGCGGGCGCGGCGACCTTCGCGAGCGGTTGGCACCGCAGCGGCGTGCTCCACTCTCGGCAGGGTTTCGGGCAGGGCCTCGTCTCGCGGCATTCCGCTCTTGATGATGCGGATCATCTCGGCATCGAGGCGTGGATCGAGCGGCGGGGAGACGTACGCCCCGAGAAGCCTTTCGACCTCCTGATACACACGTTTCTCCAGGGTCATGCTGCCGGCCTGCAGCCAGGACTCACGGCTGATGCGGTCGAATACCGAGCCGGGCAGGTACAGCTCGCTCGGCCAGTGCTTCAGCGTGTGCTGAGAGGTCAGCAGGTGCTTCTCCTGCAGAAGCTGGCGAACCAGATCGCGAGTCGGCAGGTCATCGCGTACCGCGAAGTCGCGGCAAAAGTGCAGCGCCTGCCCGCACAGCTCGTCGTCGAAGACGAGCTTGGCGAGACTGAAGGTGAGGACGTAGTCGAGCATTCCGGGGCCTGAGACGGAGTTGACCCCTCCCACTGCGGCGAGCAGTGCACCGGCAAAGGTCTCCGCTCCGGCCTGCGCGTCAAGGAATTTGCCCTCGCTGAGGGCCATGTAACTTTGCGTCGGAATGTCGAGATGCTTGGCGATCTCGATGTAGGCCATGTTCAGGTGCAGCGTCTCGATGGCCGCCATCGGCGACATGGCCGTCTTCATGTGGAACGTGGCCGGAGCGCCACCGAACAGGATTGGCATTCCCGGCTTGATGATCTGCGCCATGGTGAGCCCCGCGAGCACATCTGCAATGTGCATGACCGTCGCCCCCACGAGGGTCACCGGGGCGATCAGGCCCATCAATGTCACGGGCACGATTTCGACGGGAATGCCGAATTCGGCGCAGTCGAGCAGGTTCTGGCAGGAGTCCTCGCTGTAGCGGTAGAACCCGGTCGCCGTAACTGTAAAGATCGACATCGGGCGTGCGATCAGATCGCTCTTGTCACGCCGGAACAGCTGCATCATCTCGGCCATGCGCGGCACGCCATGCTCGGAAAACGCTCCGGAGACCACCGGTTTCAGCGAATTGCTCAGCAGCAGATACAGTCGCCACGCGTCTGAGACCATCGGTTCGATGTCGTTGGTGGAGAATGCGGTCGCGAGGTAGCCGAGATTCTTAAGACCATCGCCGACGCGCACGTACTCGATGAAATCGCGCGTGGTGGCCAACCGGGCCTCACCGGTGCGATGGTCGAGGAGCTTCAGTCCGCTCGAGCCGGGCACGAAGTGCACCTTGTCGCCGCCGAGCTCCGTGTAGTGCGCTCCGTCTCGGTCATAGAGCGAGAAGCGCTTCGGCACGGTCTCGATCGCCCGGTCCACGACTTCAGGCGGAAACAGTATCCGTTGCGCATCGTCGGCGGTTCGCGCCATCTTCAGGCCGTGCGCCAGTAGCCGCTCGCGCAGCGGCGCGCCACGAACTTCGATCCCGATCTCGGCCAGGATTTTCTTTGCCTCGTCCAGGATAGGGTTGATGAGGCGGTCCGGAACGACGCGAAGCTGCGGTCTCATAAAAGCGGCACTCCGGCGTGCGGCGAAGTAGCTGTTAAACGAGCGTACAATAGCTTCAGCGGGCCGTCAACTACACGGCGCACAGGACGTACGCGATGCGACGCATCTGCGCGGTCGGCCGGGTCGGTTCCTTGCGCTCGTTCATTACATCTGTGCATGATCCCTGCCGATGTCATCCAGTACGCACTGGGCGGGGCCGAGAATCCGTTGGCGGATCTTCGGATTCCTGTTCACGTTCGGCCTGTTCGCCTATGCGCAGCGCAGCAGTGTGACCATCGCTGCCGCGCAGATGATGCCGGACCTGCACCTCACGCAGCTGCAGATCGGCTGGATCGAGCAGGCCTTCGTGGTCGGCTACGCGGTGTTTCAGATTCCCGGCGGGCTGATCGGCCAAGTGCTCGGGGCGCGTGTTGCCTTCACGTTGTTCGGTGTCGTCGCATTCCTCGCCACGATGGCGGTACCGTTCAGCCCGGTGCTGTTCGGCGGGACACTGCTGTTCGTGATGCTGGTCGGGTCACAGTTCCTGCTCGGAGCGGCCCAAGGCGGAATCTTCCCTGTCTCAAACGGCGTGTTCGAGTCGTGGTTTCCCGCGCGGCAGTGGGCGCTGGTGCAGGGCGCTCAAACCATGGGCCTGAATATCGGTTCGGCGCTCACCCCGCCCCTAATCGCCGTGCTCATGGAAACCGTGGGTTGGCAGCGCGCTCTTGCGTGGTCGAGTTTGCCGGTGGTGGTGGCCGTCGCACTGTGGGCTTGGTACGCACGTAACACGCCGCGGGCGCATCCGGCGGTGAGCAGCGTCGAGTTGAGTGAACTCGGCGAACTGGCCGATACTGTGCCGGATAGCAAGATCTCGATGCGGCGCCTGCTGCGCGTGCTCGGGCACCGGAACACGGCGCTGCTGGCGCTATCGTATCTGGCGATGAACTATGCCTTCTATCTCATCTATAACTGGTGCTTTCTCTACCTCATTCAGCAACGCCACATGCCCATCCTGGAGAGCGGCTGGGTCTCGATGGCCCCGCCCATCGCCGGAGGGCTGGGGGCGGGCATCGGCGGTCTGCTGACTGGCCGGCTGTGCCAGGTGCTGGGTCCGCGCTGGGGGTTCCGGGCCGTGCCGCTCGTCGCGCTGCCGCTCGCCGGAGTACTGCTGCTTGTCGTGATGCAGACCGGAAACACGTACGTTGCCGTGTCGGCACTGACGTTGTGCTTCGGGTGCATCGAACTCAATGAGGCGGCGTATTGGGCTACTTCGATGGCGGTCGGTCGCGGGGACTCGATGTTGCTCGGCGGGGTCCTCAATACCGGTGGCAATCTTGGCGGCATCATCGGTATTCCGGTGGTCGCGTGGCTGTCGGGCCAGCAAGCCTGGGGGATGGCGTTCTGGATCGGGAGTATCTGCGCGTTCGTTGCGGCGATCGGTTGGCTCGGTGTCGATGCCACCCAGGTGGTGACGGGCGAGGGCGCGGCGCCTACGCTGGATCAGCTGCGCGGCGCGACGTGAGCGGCGCTCGGCGCCTGGAGGATCATCTCAGCTCGCCGGCTGTCGGCGTGCGGCGGGTGCGACCCTCGGTGCGCTGCGCCTGCAGGCTGGGGAACGCACCCGAGCACAGTGCGTGGATCCAGTCCTCACACAGGGCCACGGCTTCGGCAGGCTTGAACGCTCGTGCGTTGATGCTCGCCTCGATCCACAGTCCATCGAGCAGGGCCGCCAGGGCGATTCCGGCCGGCCGCAGCCTGAAGGCCGGAACCCCGTCGCTCGCGCGCAGCTGCCCGAGGAGCGACTCGAGCGCGTCCCGATAGGCGACGTACGTGCGGTCCTGCACGGCGCGTACACCGGAGTCGTGCCCGATCATGCTCCAGAACACCAACCAGGTGCCGAATAGTCCTGGCTCGAGAAGCGCTGGCGCGAAGGATGCCTCGAAGAAGCGGCGCAGCCGCTCGCGCGGACCGACGTCCGCGTCGATGGCATGCTGTTGTATCGATTGCAGCAGCCGCATCGCGAGCGCTTCATACGAGGCGGCCACGAGCGCGGAAATGCTTGGAAAGTGGTGGGTGATGAGACCCGCCGATACTCCGGCCTCAGCGGCGATACGGCGCGCGGAAACTCCGTCATGCCCGTACTTGCGCAGGCAGGCGAGAGTCGCCTCAATTAATGCTTCACGGCGTATCTTCGGCGTGACACGGCGGAATTTCGGTTCGTGCATCCCATCGGTCATCTGGGTATCCCTGCTGGCTGTTATGGCAGTTGCGCCGCAGTCGCGGCCGATCCGGTCTGCTGTGAACATCCGTGCAGCGCAATGCCGGGGCCGCCGGCGAGCGGCGCGGCGCACTGCGCGGCTGGCCAGGGGGGCGCCTTGACCCGGTTGGCCACCTGCTGTACAGTCGTTAAATAGTGAGGAGACAGACGCTTTGCCATGAGCCCCCCAGCCATTCGTATGATGTCTGCAGCGGAGCACGGGCGAATTCCCGCGTCGATCCACCGCTCTCCTCAACCCTTCGGATCCATTCCCGATCGCACCGGATCTGCCCGAGACGCACTTGCAGAGCAGGCCAGCTACAGTTCGTGTGGCGGCAAGTATAGCGCGTCCGGCCGGTGCGGGCGGCAGGGCTGGCGCGCAGCCGGGCGCGGTCTGGCACGCCGATCGGGCGCCGCACTGCACCCGGCATGGGAGAGCGATGCATCATGAGTGTTCAGAGTCGCGATGTTGTCATCATCGGGGGCGGACACAACGGGTTGGTGTGTGCCGCGTACCTCGCGGCGGCCGGGCTGAAAGTCACTGTTCTTGAGCAGCGCGGCATCGTCGGCGGTGCGGCGGTCACCGAGGAGTTCGTTCCGGGCTTCCGCAACTCGGTTGCCTCCTACACGGTCTCGCTGCTTAATCCGAAGATTATCCGCGACCTGGACCTGCCGGGACACGGGTTGCGCATCGTGGAGCGCCGGCTGGCGAATTTCCTTCCGACCACAGATGGCCGCTATCTGTTGAGCGGGGAGAGCCGTACCTACGGCGAAGTTGCGAAATTCTCTGCGGCTGACGCGGATCGGCTGGGTGCGTACGGCGAGCGGCTGGACGCCATCGCGGACGTCATGCGCAGCCTGGTTCTTGAGACTCCGCCGAATGTCGTCGAAGGCAATTGGATCGCGGCGCTGCCGGAGCTGTTGCGGGCGCGGCGCATCGGGTCGCGGATCGCCAAGCTCGACATGCGCATGCGACGTGAGCTGCTCAGGCTGTTCGCGACCTCGGCCGGGGAATACCTGGACGCCTGGTTCGAAAGCGATCCGATCAAGGCCTTGTTCGGTTTCGATTCCATCGTCGGAAATTTCGCGACTCCGTACAGTCCGGGATCCGGCTACGTGCTGCTGCATCACGTTTTCGGCGAGGTGAACGGCAAGAAGGGCGCCTGGGGTCACGCCATCGGTGGCATGGGGGCCATTACCCAGGCGATGGCGAAGTCGGCCACCGCGCGCGGTGCCGACATCCGGGTCGGCTGCCCGGTACGCGAGGTGCTCGTCGAGAGCGGACGCGCGGTCGGCGTGGTCACGGAGAGCGGAGAGACGTTTCGCGCCCCGGTCATCGTGTCCAATCTGAATCCGAAGCTGCTTTATCTGAAGCTCATCGATGCGGCCGTTCTGCCGAAGGAGTTCGTCGAGCGCATCGTGCAGTGGCACTGCGGTTCGGGGACATTCCGGATGAATGTCGCGCTCGGCGAACTGCCCGACTTCACCTGCCTGCCGGGCCGTACGCTCGGCGATCACCACACCGCCGGGATCATTCTGGCGCCGACGCTGGGCTACATGGAACGAGCCTATTTCGATGCGCGCACGCACGGCTGGTCACGCGAGCCGATCGTCGAGATGGTCATTCCATCCACGCTCGATGACAGTCTGGCGCCGCCGGGCAAGCACGTGGCGAGCCTGTTCTGTCAGCACGTGTCACCGCGTCTGCCGAATGGCGAATCTTGGGATACGCATCGGGAGGCGGTCGCTGACCTGATGATCGAGACCGTCAATCGTCATGCGCCGAATTTCAAGGCGGCCGTGCTCGGCCGTCAGATCATGAGTCCGCTCGATCTGGAGCGAACCTTCGGTCTGATCGGTGGCGACATCTTCCACGGAGCGCTGCAGCTGGATCAGATGTTCTCGGCCCGGCCCATGCTCGGCCACGGAAATTACCGTGGACCGCTCGCCGGTCTGTACATGTGCGGTTCCGGTACGCATCCGGGCGGTGGGGTGACCGGTGCGCCGGGTCACAATGCCGCCCGCGAGATCCTCGCCGACTTCCGCAGACGGCGCGTGCGCCGCACGGCCTGACGAGACATCCGCCGCGACTCGAGCCGGCCGGGCGCTTGCACCCAGCCTGCTCGAGCGACCCGCACCGTCGGCGCTCGCGTGCTTCCTACTGATGGTCGCGCGGAATCGTCCGCTTCCAGGTGCGCGTGATGATCAGCTTGCCGTCGCGCAGCAGCTCGCGCTTGTATGTGTAGAAGAAATCGTGCTGGTCGCTGCGCACGGCCAGGTGACTGCGCCAGCTGAGCACGTGGGTGCCGACCCTCTGCGTGTAATGCGAATAGCCTACGACACTGGAATCGGCCGGATTGGCATTGTCGACCTCGTAGGTCAACTTCTCGCTGCGGTGCAGCGGCCCCCAGGGGAAGCTGGTGTTGCTCGCACCCTGCCAGACCACGCGGCTACGGCCGTTCTTGTCCGGCAGCGTCGTGTATGAGCCCGGCCACAGGTAGTCGCTGCCGCTGATGTCGGACCGCTTGGCGACCGGAGCGGGTGGCTCGAGCAGGGTGGCGGGAGGGCGTGGTCCCTCAAGCGGCACGCGTGGCAGCTCCACCCAGGAGGGCTGCGCGCCGCCGAGTTTGACGGTTGTGTCCATCCGGTATGGCGTCGGCCAGGCCATCGGCCACATCGCATTGGAGATGGCCAGGCGGATGCGATGTCCCTTGGGAAACACGTAGGACGCCAGGTGCAGGGCGAAGGAGAAGGTGTAGAACTTCCCGGGCACCAGATACTTCGGATGGGACATCGAGGTCCGCTGGGCGCCGTTCAAGCCCGCACCGGTCACCAGCGTCACCTGGCCGTCCGGCGCCACGTCTTCCAGTCGCGCAAACCAGTCGGCCATGGGGGCGCTGGCCGCGGCGTGGAGCATCACCCGCGGCATGCCTATCACGGCGGTGTCGTGCGCCAGAGGCTTCGTTTCGTATACCAGGCTGTGCGCATCGACCGGGCGTTGGTCGGGCTGCAAGTCGCCCCACCAGAAGATGCCGCTGTTCTTGCCGACCGAGGGAATGTAGCGCAGTACGTTCCGTCCCGCAGCCGCCGCCGTGCGGCTCAGGGCGCGATCGGGCTGCAGATACAGCTTTTCATGCCACAGGCCGCTGGGTGGCCAGCCGCTCTCGGCGCGCCAGACCCCCGGAATGCTCTGATCCTGAATGCCGGGCGGGTACCAATGCTGCAGGTAGATCATCACCCTCGGGTCTTGCATGACGCCGGTTTGCTTGCCTTCGAGCCAGTAGGCGAACCAGCGCACCGCCTGCCGGCGCCAGGCGTAGAGCGGTCCGTAGTCGCTGTCGTCGGGCCAGGCGTGGTTCCACGGTCCGATCCATGCCTTCACCGGCGCGGGGACCTGCTCGAGCATGCGCGGCACACTGTCGCGGTAGCCATCGTGCAGCCCGGCGATGAGAAAGCAAGGCACGTGAATCACCGACAGCGGCCGTTCCGGCCGGTGCCAGAATGCATCGTCGCGTTGGTGCTCCAAGTAGGTGAGCGACCAGGGCCTGGAGTTCATGCGCGGGCCGATGACGTTCTGCGCCAGCGAGAAGCCGGGTGCGCCGCTGATCCCCTGGCTAAGATCCATGTCGAGCTCAAATTCATCCACATGGAAGATGCCGTCCATGTAGTGCACGTCCTCCTTGAAGAGTTTCTCCGTGCCGTCCACCGCAAGGATCGCCTTCAACGCGGGGGGGTTGCGCATCGCCATCTGAATGGAATTGAATGCGCCCCACGAGATTCCGAACATGCCGACCTTGCCGTTCGCCCACGGCTGGCGGGCGAGCCAGGCAATCACCCGCTCCCCGTCATGACGCTCGTGAGCCGAATATTCGCGGTCGGGCGGCGTACCGCCGCTTTCACCGAACCCGCGGATATCGACTGCAGCGCCGACGAATCCGCGGCTCGCGAAGTAGCTGAACAGGCCGTAGTCCTCCTGAGCCTCGCCGTCATCCTTGCGATAGGGCAGGTAGTTGAGCAGGACCGGGAAGCGCGTTCCCGGCGGGGCTCCGACCGGCATGTACAGCGTTGCGGCAAGCTTGACGCCATCGGGCATCTGGATGCTGATGGATCTCATCGTGAAGCCGTAGCGCGCCGCGGTGACGTCCGGGCTGCCTTGTGCCGAGGCGATGGCGTTGGACAACATCAACAGGACAATGGCTGCCGTTGACTTGCGCATTACTCGGGACCTCCACAGCACTCCGGACGTTGGTGGCGTGCGATCGCTTCGATCGCCTCATTGCTCGCGCCTGGGTGAGGCCGCAGCCATTCCCGCATCGCTCAGGGCACGCAGGGGCGCATCGCGCCGTACGGACGGAGCACTCTCCTCGGCAAGGAGTTCCCGTCCCAGGCGATGGCCGCTGTAGACGGCGTGGACGATGGCCCCGGGAGCCAGCACGTCTCCGACCCGGTTCACCGATTCGATGCCCACTGCTTCAAACGCAGCGCTGCGGCTCGTAAGCGCCTGATAGACGGCATCGTTCGGCAGTCGCGCCCCCACGATAACCAGGGATCCGCATTCGATTTGTGTGCGTTCGGGCGTAAACATGTTACTGAGGGTGAGAACACCCGCGGCGAAGTCCGCGACCCGAGCCATGGTGTGCAGGTGCACGCCCGCTGCCGCGAGTGCACGGTGGGTCTGCGGCTGTTCATTGGTCATGATGGCCCAGGCGGATGCGTGCCCGGCCGGCGTCACGTAGCTCACCCGGTGTCCGGCCTGCGCGAGGTGCTCGGCCAGGGCGGAGCCCATGTAGTAATTGTCGAAGTCGAAAACGATGACCGGATCCTGCAGCGTGACGCCCGCCGCGACGTCATCCGGCGTGTAGACGTTCGGGTTGTCGAGTGTGCCGGCGGGCACTTCCAGGGGCGAGTACAGCAGCCGCGTCCAGTGCGAGCCGGTTGCCAGCACGACGTGGGTGGGGCGCAGCTCGAGGATCTGCTCCGCGTCGAGGCGATTACCGCGGTAGACCGTCATGTTCGCAAGCCGCTGCAGCTGGCTGCGGCGCCAGTCGAGGACGCGCGACCAGGTTGCCAGACCCGGCAGGCGCGTCTCGAAGCGAAGTCGTCCGCCGAGCTCGCTGTCGGCTTCGGCGAGCATGACCTCGTAGCCGCGTCGTCCGAGCGTTAGTGCGCATTCCAGCCCCGCCGGGCCGGCGCCGACCACCAGTACGGTGGACTCCGCGTGTTGTGCACGCGGGATGCGCTCGGGATGCCACTGTCGGCGCCATTCCTCGCCGGCGGTCGGATTCTGCGTGCAGCGGACCGGGACGCCGTCATGCCAGCTCGAGATGCACATGTTGCAGCCGATGCACTCGCGGATGTCTTCCTCGCGCCCTTCGGAAATCTTTTTGGGCAGGAACGGATCGGCGATTGAGGGGCGCGCGCCGCCGATGAGATCGAGGACGCCGCGGCGGATCTGGCCCACCATCGCGTCCGGTGAGGTGAAGCGTCCGACCCCGACCACCGGTCTGGTCGTGAGCGACTTGACGAAGCTGATCACTGGCTCATGGCTGCCCTCGGGAGTGAATCGCGAGGGTGCGCAGTCAGTTGGACTGGAGTCCATCTTGACGTCCCACAGGTCCGGCAGGTCACCGATCAGCTGCACCGCCTCGTGGGCCTCCGAGGGCGCGTGCGCGCTTGGGCGGCCGCGCAGCTCCTCCAGGCTGATGCGCAGCGCGACGGCACAGTGCCCGCCGACTCCCTCGTGCGTTACCTCGAGCAGTTCGCGCACGAGACGCACTCTGTTGCACATCGCGCCGCCGTAGGCATCGGTGCGCTGATTCCACTCGGGCAGGAGGAACTCGTAGGGCAGATAGCCCATGCCCGCATAGACGTAGACGACGTCAAAGCCGGCGGCGTGCGCGCGGCGCGCTGCCTGCTTCTGCGCGGCGAGCAGGTCCCGGATGTCCCGCGCGTCCATGACTCGGGGCCGCAGATGGCCGATGAAGTTCACGTGCGTTGGCATCCACGCGGTGCCCGAGGGCGACATCGAGGGAATGCGGTTGAGCCGGTTCATCACGCTGCCGCCGCCGTGCCACAGCTCGATGCCCGCCAGCGCGCCATGCCGGTGAACGGCGTCCGTCATCAGCGCGTGGGAGCGGATGTCCTCGTCGTCCCAGAGCGTCGCATACGGCAGCGGGGCGTCGTCCGAGCTCGGATCTATGGACACGTAGCCGGTGCAGACGACGCCCCAGCCGCCTTCGGCCTTGGTGGCACGAAAGGCGGCACGCATGTGTGGCATCGAATTGGTCATGCCGCTCGCATGCGGCACGGCATAGAAGCGGTTGGGTGCCGTGACCGGTCCGATCTTGACGGGCTCGAACAGAACGTCGTAGCGGGGATTGCGGGCCATGTACCTGCGCCTTCGGATCGTCGCTGCGCCGCCCTCACGTGACCGTGTCGAGGACGGTTCTCGTTGCACGGTTGTACAGTAGCGTCTCGCGGCTTGTCAACTCCGGAGACGCGTATCACTCCTCGGTGATGTCGTCCGTCAACACCGCCTTGCGGCGCGCAATGTACTCGAGCATGGCTTCATCACGCGCCGGATCAATGCCGGGGTCCTGATAGTCCGCCAACATCCGTTTCCACACGCGGTTGGCGCGTTGCTCGGCGCTGAGTCGTCCTTCCTCCGACCATTGCTCGTAGGAGGCGTAGTCGGCGATGGTCGATTGGTAGAAAGCAGTCTCGAAATTCGCCTGCGTGTGCGCGCAGCCGAGGAAATGGCTGCCCGGTCCGACCTCGCGGATGGCATCGAGGGCCTGGCCGCGCTCGGACATGTCCATCCCCTGGGCCAGGTTTTGCATCATGGCGCACTGGTCGGCATCCATCACGAACTTCTCGTAGCTCGCCACGAGACCGCCTTCGAGCCAGCCGGCTGCGTGCGTGACGAGATTGACGCCAGCGAGCAGGGCGGGCAGCAGCGAATTGGCGCTCTCGTAGCCGGCCTGCGCGTCGACGATCTTGGAGGAGCACAGCGAGCCGCCGCTGCGGCAGGGCAGGCGCAGGCGGCGTGCGAGCTGTGCGGTTGCGAAGATCATTTGCGTCGCCTCCGGGGTGCCGAAGGTTGGCGCACCCGTGCGCATCGAGATCGCCCCGACGAACGAGCCGAGGATCACTGGGGCTCCGGGGCGGACGATCTGCGTGAGCGCCATGCCGCAGAGCGTCTCGGCCAGCAGCTCCGCCATGCACCCGGCCGGCGTCACGGGCCCCATGGCGCCGGCGAGCATGGCCGGTACCACGATAGTCCCCTGGTTGTGGCTGGCGAACTGCCGCAGCGCGCCGAGCATCCGGCCGTCGTAGACGAGGGGCGAGTTCGAATTGATGTTGCCGAGGACGACCGGATGGCGGTCCACGTAGCGCTCGCCGAAGAGCGTCTCGGCAAGTGCTACAGCGTCGGCGGCATGACCGGTGGTCTCGGGCGTCGCTTCACATCCCTGATCGGAGAAGCGGAAGAACGCATACTGGACGTCGAGGTGGCGCTTGTTGGGCGGGATCTCCATAGGCTCGCACATGCTGCCGCCGGAGAAGTGAATCGCCGGGGCCATGTGCGCCAGCTTGATGAAGTTGTGCAGATCTTCGAGCGTCCCGTAGCGACGGCCCCGGTCGAGGTCGCTCACGAAGGGCGGACCACCCACAGGCGAGAAGACGGTCGCATTGCCGCCAAAGCGAACGTTGCGCGCGGGATTACGGGCAAAGAGGGTGAACTCCGCTGGGGCGCTCCTCAGCAGGTGGCGGGCGAGCCCACGGGGGATATGGACCCTCTCGCCCTGAACGTCGGCGCCGGCGTGCCGCCAGAGGCGCAGGGATTCAGGGTCGCGTCGCAGCTCAATGCCGATCTCCTCGAGGATGGTTTCGGCATTGGCCTCGATGATCTCGATCGCCTCGACACTCAATAGCTCAACCGGCGGCAGGCAGCGCTTGATATAGCTGTATTTCTCTGCCGGTGCGCGTGCACGTGCGCGGCGGGTCTCTCGGGTACGACGGATCGGGGCGGCTGGGTCACTCATGAGGGACTCGCGGATGGTTCGGGTCGTTGGGGGAGGGCTTGGGCGGCGGTGTGCGTCGATTGACCCTTACGGATACCAGAACTATACTGGTATACAAAATAAGATTAGAAATTTATACTTACATATAAATTTGGCGCGACACAGCGCCAGTGGGGGCCTATGAAGACGATCGGATCGATGCGTTTGCGTGGGCAGGGTCTGGGCGGGCGGCTCAAGCCGATAAGCTTAGCCGTTGGCGCGGCGTTGTACGGCGCAGCTGCGGTACAGGGGCTGGCGCATGCGGCGGGCGCGGCAGCGACTTCCGCCAGTTCGTCCATACCGGTGTTGCAGGAAGTCGTAGTGTCCGCACGTCTCGTCAGAGAGAACCTGCAGGACGTCCCCGAAAGCCTGCAGGTGTTCACGTCCAAGGATATCCGCAACCTCGACCTCACGCGCTTCAATGCGATTGCCACCAAGTCGCCGTCGATCTCCTTCGTGAGCGACGGGCCGACCGAGCAATCGTTCTACATGCGCGGCGTGTCGGACGGCAGCAGCGCGAACGCCGCAAACACATCGACCACGGGATATTTTCTCGACGACGCCTCGTTGAGTTTCTACGGCACGTTTCCCGATCTGCATCTCTACGATATCAAGCGGATCGAAGTACTCGACGGGCCGCAGGGCACGCTCTACGGGGCTGGATCGATGTCCGGCGCGCTGCGCATCATCACGAACAAGCCCGATCTGTACAAGTTCGGCGGCGGTGTTGACGTCAATTTCGGGCAGATCCACAACGGTGGACAGAACAATACCGATGAGGCGTTCGTCAACATTCCGCTGATCGACGGCAGAACGGCCTTACGGTTGTCGGTGTTCAAGGTCAGTAAGGGCGGCTTCATCGACAACGTGCTCGCGACGCGCCACTGGATCAATGGAGTCGTCTCCAACAATGCTCAGTGGGCTCACAAGAACTACAATACGGAGCGGGAGTACGGTGGGCGTGCGGCCATCGACCAGAAGATCAGCGAAAACTGGAATGCGGTGCTGACCTTCAATTACCAGCGCCAGACCACCGCGGGCTCCTGGTCGCAGGATCCGGCCCATTACGGGCTGCGCAAGGTGGCGCACTTCGGGCCGGAGAACATCGCCGCTACGTTCTCGAGTTACGATCTGCACGTCGATGGCGATGTCGGAATCGGCGACCTGGTATACGCCGGGACCTACTGGAATTATGCGGATCACTACACTACTGAGTATTCACAGTACGTCCAGTACAGTCCCTTCTCGTCGTACTATCAGAGTTCGCCGCAACTGATACAGAGCCTGACCTGCCTGACCGGACCGACCATCCAGGGGGGCACCGATCCCTACGGCGGCTGCCAGACCCCGGTCATGTTCTACAACTACGATGCCTGGACGCGTCGCTGGTCGAACGAGGTCCGTCTGCAGTCAAAGCCGGGCGGACGTCTGCATTGGCTCGTCGGCGCGTACTGGGAGAAGACGCGCCAGCAGTACAATTACTTCTACGATATGCCGGGCATGCAGCCGAACGGTGAGGCGTATCAGAGCGCGCTGTCGCATTACAGTGCCTACTACACAGGCACGGCTGCACCGCTACCACACGAATGGTACAGCAGCATCAGCCGATTCGATTATCTGCAAACCGCAGAATTCGCCGATCTGAACTATGATCTCACCAAGCGATGGAATATCGACGTAGGCGTGCGGTACTTCCGCTCGAATTTCAGCGGCAGCAATCAGTGGGCCGGATATTTCTATCAGCCGAAGACGCCCTCGGGCGCGTTCACCGGTTCCTCACACAAGATCACGACCAAGGCGAGCCTCTCGTATAAGCCAACCAAGAGCCTCATGGTGTATGCGACGTTCAGTCAGGGCTTCCGTGACGGCGGCGTGAACCAAGACAGCAACTCCTGCTACAACCGCGGCGTGCCACGGACCTACAGCCCGGATACGCTGGATAACTACGAGATCGGCTGGAAGTCCGGCCTGCTCCACGGTCGCATGATCTGGAACGGGGCGCTCTACTACATGCCGTGGAAGGACTTCCAGGCGCCGATTTACGACCTGTCTCTCTGCCCGAATACGTTCAGCGCGAACTTCGGCAATGCACGTGTGTATGGTGCAGAGACGAACATCGACGTGCACATCGTCCGTGGTCTGACGTTGCAGGCGGCGGCAAGCTACAACGACTCGAAGCTCACCACCGTAAAGCCGAACTTCAGCGGCGTGCTCACCACGATGATCGTGCCGAACGAGCGGCTGCCGTTCGTTCCTTACTTCACCTACAGCGCGAACGTACGCTACACAAAGCCGGTGAGCGATTCCCTGAACGCCTTCGTCCAGTACGATATCGCACACAAGGGTGATATGTGGAGCGACCTGCGCGCGCTGCCGAACCCAGCGCTCGGTAAGAAGGGCACGGCGCGTGTCCTTCAGCCGGCGTACACGCTCTCGGACGTGAGCCTTGGTGTGGAAAACGCCGACAACCACTGGACCCTCGAGGCGTACGTGGACAACCTGTGGGACACCAATGCGGTCATCTTCGTGAACACGGGTAATTACGACAACCGTCAGACCACGAACGAGCCCCGTGTGATCGGAGTGAGGGCAAGCTACCGGTTCTGAGGCTCGCGGAGAGTCACATCGGCGCCCCCGGTGTGGCATGATCCTGCCCAGAACGGGCTGACCGACTGCGCGGCGGGGTGTCCCTCGATGGCCACCGGGGCCCCCGTGCCGGGTAGTGCTGGAGGGCGGGCGTGGGCGACGGACCAGGGGCACTCGATCGGGATTTTGTCCGGCGGCAGTTTCCCGCCTTCTCCGCGCCGTCGCTGCGCGGACAGGCGTTCTTCGAGAACGCCGGTGGCTCGTATGCCTGCGGGCAGGTCATCGCGCGGTTGCACGAGTACTACTGTCGGCTCAAGGTACAGCCCCATTACCTGTATGCCGCCTCGCGCGAGGCGGGAGAATGGATGGACGCCGGTCGGGCGGGGATGGCCGAGTACCTCGGTGTCACAGCGCAGGACGTCCATCTCGGGCCGTCGACCTCGCAGAATGCCTACGTGCTGGCGCAGGCGGTCCGCGCCCTGCTCAAGCCGGGGGACGAGATCATCGTCACCAACCAGGACCACGAGGCGAACAGCGGTCAGTGGCGGCGCCTCGCGTCCCAAGGGGTCGTCGTCAAGGAATGGGAGGTTGACCCGCACGGCGGGTTGCTTGACCCCACGCGGCTCGATGCGCTGCTCAGCGAGCGGACCCGACTGGTGGCGTTTCCGCAGGCCTCGAACGTCGTCGGGCACATCAATCCGGTTGCCGAGATCGCCTCCCGCGCCCGGGCGGCGGGCGCGCTGAGCGTGGTCGACGGAGTGGCGGGTGCGCCGCACGGTCTGCCGGACGTGTGGCAGCTGGGGGCGGACGTCTATCTGTTCTCGCTCTACAAGACCTTCGGGCCGCACCAGGGGCTGATGGTGATCCGGCCGTCACTGGCCCGCCAGCTCGGCAACGAGGGCCACTATTTCAATGCGGATGAGCCGCTGCTGCGCCTGACGCCGGCGGGGCCCGATCATGCCCAGGTTGCCGCCACCCGGGGAATCGCCGAGTATTTCGACATGCTTGCCGAACACCACGGCATCGCCGCCGGCGAGAATCGACCGCAGGGGGTCCGCGAGCTGCTGCGCGCGGCGGAAATCCCGCTGCTCGCGAGGCTGCTCGATTATCTGCGCAACCGGCGGGACATCCGGCTCCTCGGCCCTGCACGCGCACAGGAGCGAATGGCGACGGTGGCCTTCGTGACACGGGATGTGGAGCCGATCGAGCTCGCCAGGCGATTGGCCGAGCGAGGCATCATGGCGGCGGCGGGCAACTTCTACGCGGTGCGCCTGTTGAGTGCGATGGGCGTCGATCCTCGCAGGGGCGTCGTTCGCGTCTCGTTCGTGCACTACACGACCGCCGAGGAGATCGCGCATCTGATCACCGCCCTGGATCAGGCGCTGGCCTCTTGAACGGTGCTTTGGCGCTGCCGATCTCTGGTGGCTGCGGGTCGCGAGCCACTCAGTGATAGGCCGTGAACCGCTCGAGGCAGTCGCCGAGAGTCGTGCGCAGCGGCTCAAGCTCCTGCGCAAAGTGCTTCCAGTAGCCCACACCCGAGGCGTAGAGCGGCTGGCGGACCTGCTCGGCGCTCGCTGTGCGGACCGCTCGGCGGTTCTCATGGAAGTGCAGCGTAGCGACCTCGAAGGGTAGCCGGCAGTACTCGAGCAGCCGGCGTACCGTGCCCTCCGGATCAGCGATCAGTGCTTCGTACTGCAGGTGCATGACGCGTCCCGGTAGCACCTGGTCCCAGTGGTCCATCAGCGCCAGGTAGCAGCGGTAGTAGCGGCCGAGGTCGTGCAGATCGTAGCTGAAGGTCTGCCCCTCGGCGAAGTACTGCTTGTAGGTGCTGAAGCAGGCGTCCAAGGGATGCCGTCGCACATCGACGATTTTTGCGTTTGGCAGAATCGCGTGAATCAGGCCGACGTGACTGAAGTTGTTCGGCATCTTGTCGATGAAATGCGGCCGCTCCCCGCGCAGCACGCGGGTATCCGCGATGAACCGCCGACCACGGTCGGCGAGCTCCTCCATCGACAGCGCGAGAGCGCTCTGCGGGTAGCTGTCCCGATCGGTCCCGCGGTGGTCGAGCTCGCGCACCATCGCGAGGATGTTCGTCAACTCCATCGTGCCTTCGACTTGCGAGTGACTCGCGAGGATCTGCTCGACCAGCGTCGAGCCGGACCGGGGGAGCCCCACGATAAAAATCGGCGCCGGATCGGCGTGACCAGATCCGGCACGGCTGCGGAAGAACTCCCGGTCAAAGCAGGCCACGATGCGTCGGGATTTGGACTCGAATTTCTCGATCGAGAACGGCGCGGTCCGGCGGCGCAGCGCATTACCCTCGGCGTAGTGGCGAAATGCCGCGGCGTACCGGCTGCGCTGCTCCATGGCGCGGCCGAGCGCGAAGTGCAGCTGCGCTGGGTCGCTCGCACCGGATGATTCGAGCAGCTGCTGCATGGCGGCGAGCTCGGCATCGCTGAAGAGGTAGTTCTTCAAATCCGCCAGCGCCAAATATGCATCCGCAAACGTCGGTGCCAGGCGGAGACATTCCCGATACGCCTCCTCGCACGGCTTGCGCCGCCCGAGGGTCTTGTTGACGTGCCCGATGGCGAGTCGGAATCCGGCCTGACCGGGATTGAGGCGGGCAGCCTCCTCGTAGGCACGCAATGCCTCGTCTTGGCGCAGCAGGCGGATGTACAGCGACCCCAGCGCGGCCCAGTTCTGCGGGTTGTCCGGCTCGAGCTTGAGCAGTTCGAGGAAGATCGTCTCAGCCTCGCCCAATCGCCCGGCGCTGAGCAGCGCGTGCCCCCAGGCACGATCGATCAGCGGATGGTGGACTGAGCGGTTGCGGGCGTGGTTCAGCAGTCGTTCCGCATCGCGTGTATTGCTGGCGTTGAGTGCGACGGCCGCCAGGCCCGCGAGGGCGGCGATATGATTGGCGTCGCTGCGCAGTACCTGGCGGAAAATTGCCTCAGAGGAGCGGAAATCACCACCCGCGAGCACGGTGGTTGCCTCCTCGATGCGGGCCCGGTGCGGATCGAGCCGCCGAGCTTGCTCGAACGCGAAGCGCGCATCGACAAATTTGCCCAAGTCCACGAGGACATCGCCGTAGGCGAGCCATGCGGTCTCAAGGCTCGGCGCTTCCTGCACGACCCGACGCAGCTCGGCGCGAGCGTCCTCGAAACGTCCGTCCTGTCTATAGGCGCGCGCGAGATCGATGCGTGCGTGTGCGAAGCGAGGCGCCTTGGCGACGACGCTCTCGAGGATCTCTAGTGCGGATGTCCGTTGTCCCTGCGACAGCAGGGCGACCCCGAGCAGGTGCAGGCTATTGACTTCCCCAGGGTGGGCCTGCTGGATGTCGCGCAACTGTCGCTCGGCGCTCTCGAAGCGCCCGACGCGAATGGCCTCGAGTGCCCGCAGATAGGCGCTGCGAAGGCGCGCTTGAGCCTCCTGCGACACGGTGTCCGACATCGATTCACCTGGCGGCGCAGAAATGCGCGCCGTTTCATTACAATTTTAGCGTGCTGCGGCGTGACGCCGCAACCGAGCTTCGGCTGCGCTCTGCGCGGCGCCTGCCGGAGTCGGACTGCACCGGCAACGCACGGGGATGCTGCGCTGGCATCCCGGTGGATCAATTGGGCGGTTCGCGGCGGTGGCCGGATAGCACATGGACCGCGATGAAAAAGGGGTAGTGCGCATGTGGTCAGGTGATACGCGCCGGCAAGGTCGTCCAGCGGGCCGACGAGTGCGGTCGCAATGCGCGGAGCGGTGGCGCCGCCGAAGCGCATTCCGATGTTGAAAACGATCGGATTTCCCGATACGCCGAAGTGCGACGAGAGCGGTTCTGACAGCATCACGGGTATGGTCCTCTCGACCAGACACGACAGCCCGAGCAGCGAGCGTGGTGCGATACAGAAGGTTCGCGCGCTGCCGTGCGTGATGAATTGGAAGACGGCAATGGCGATATCTTTGGCCGCTGCGAACATCAGCACTCGAGAGTCATCGCGGCCTCCATCGTCACGATGGATGGGATCGGGACTGCGCGTCGGCCCGTGCGATCGCCGATGTCGCCGAAGAGGATGCCTGCGACCGGGCGCATGACGAAACCAATGGGAATCCGGCATGTGCGCCGGGCAGCGCGGCGATGACGTACGAGGCGGGGAGGAATCGCGAACCCATCGGCGCTGTTAGGAGCCCGTGAAGTCCGAAGTCGTACCAGTCCAGCCTCTTGCATATCAATTGCGCGCCGAGGTTCTGGCCGCAGAGCGGCTGGCTACGGTTGATCGCGGCGAAGTGGGGTGTCGCGGCGGGCTCCGCCGGGGCACTCCTCAGCTTTGCCTTCCTTGATACCAGCGAGCCTTCGTACCGCCGAGGAGAACTTGATCAGGCGTTCGATGTACGCGCCCCTGCAGGCCACTCGCGCGGGCGATCCGGCATTGCGACCGCGGCGGCTCACTCGAGCGCCTCGTTCGGTCCGTCACGGATCGTCCTCACCGATCTGCTCGCGCCGCCGCGCGACGTACTCATCCAGCGCTGCGTGTACGGCCGGATCCATCGGCGGTTGCTCGTATTCCGCCAGGGCTCGCTTCCAGATGCCGGTGGCGCGGGTGAGGGCGTCCGGTGAGCCGCTGGCGCGCCAACTTTCGTAATTCTGCCAATTTGTCACCAGCGGTTGGTAGAAGGCGTGCTCGTAGCGCTGCAGCGTGTGCGGCTCACCGAAGAAATGACCTCCGGGTGCCACACCGCGCATCGCCTCGAATGCAAGCTCACCCTCATCGACGGCGATCGGCCTAAGGAACTCCATCATCAGCTGGAGCATCTCCACGTCGAGCACGAGTTTCTCGTACGAGGCGGTCATTCCGCCTTCCTGCCAGCCGGCCGCGTGGTAGACGAGATTGGAATGGCCGAGCATCGCCCCCCAGAGGGACATCTCGGTTTCGTAGACGGCCTGCGCGTCGGCGGCGTTCGATGCGCAGGCGTTGGAGGTGCGGTACGGCAGCCGGTACCGACGAGCGAGCTGGCCGCCGGCGATGTTCGCCTTGGTATGCTCGGGGGTGCCGAATGCCGGTGCTCCGGAGCGCAGATCGACGTTCGAGGTGAACGCGCCGTACATGACTGGCGTCCCGGGCCGCACGGCCTGGGCCAGGACCACGCCGAACAGCGCCTCGGCGTTCTGCTGCGCCAGTGCGGCGGCCAGCGACACCGGCGCCATCGCCCCCATGAGCGTAAAGGGCGTGATTACCACCGGCTGACCGTGCTTGGCCATGGCAATCAGTCCATCGGCCATCGCGTCATCGAAGCGGCGCGGGCTATTGACTGAAATGATGGTGATCACGCCCGGCTCGGCAGCCATCTGCTCGAGCGTGTGGCCGCGGGCGATGGCCATCATCCGGATGCCATCGAGTGCCCGACCGGCACCGATCGCTGTGCAATGGTAGGCGAGGTCCGAATAGAGCAGATTGACCCGGTAGGTGTCGAGGTGACGGGAGTTGGCCGGCAGCTCGATCGGCGCGCACACCTGATTGCCGATCAGGTGGATGGCATTGAAGTACTGCGCCAGGCAGATGAAGTTGCGGTAGTCGTCGAGATTGCCGGCACGGCGTCCGCGTTCGCAGTCGTGCACGTTCGGCGGGCCGGCGACCAGCCCGAAATTGAGGTGATTGGTGCCGAAAGTCAGGCGGCGCTCGGAATTGCGCGGGGTCAGGGTGAAGGTGGCCGGTGTCGAGGCGAGCGCCTGCTCCAGCAGACCCCGGTCGACCCGCACAAGACCGCTGGCCTCGTCGACGTCGGCGCCGGCCCGGCGCATGATGCTGCGCGCCTCGCTTGAGCGTAACTCGACGCCGAGTTCCTCGAGAATGCGCAGCGAGGTGCGGTGAATGGCCTCGAGCTGGTCGGCCGTGAGCACCTCCATCGGCGCGTAGGGATTCCTGATCGCCTGCCAGGCGCTTTGCGCCAGAGGGCCCCCGCCCGTGCGGCGCTTGCGGCCCCCTGAGCGTCGCGGCGCTGCAGGCTCCGGGTTTGGCGCTACGGGAGACATCGGACGGCGGCACCGGCTGGAAAACGATTGAGAATCACCTGCGTACCCTTCGGCAAGTTGGTTGCCGGCTGTGCCAGCATGTAGAATCCGCCAGGCCATCATGGTGCGTTTGCGCAAACCCGACTCGAGCGTGCGTCCGGCCGACGAACATCGGCACTGGCGAACCGCGCCGGCCGCGCAAGGCGGCCGGCCCGCGCGGTGATGCCAGGTATCTCCCGCGGCCATCATGCGCATCGCATTCCTGCTGGTTCCCCAGTTCTCGCTGATGTCCTTCGCCTCGGCCATCGAGCCGTTGCGCGCGGCGAATCGCCTGGCGGGCCGGTCGCTGTTCGAGTGGCAGCTGCTGTCGATCGACGGAGCGGCCGTCTCGGCGAGCAACGGCATCGCCGTGGCCGTGAATCTCGCGCTGGAGCGGCTGGACCGCGCCGATGTGCTGCTGATCTGCATGGGACTCGACCCGCTGCAGTGCCACGCTGACCGCTCGCTGCACAACCGGTTGCGTCTGCTGGCGGCGCGCGGCACGCGGATTGGCGGGATCAGCACCGCCTCGTTCCTGCTGGCCGAGGCCGGGCTGCTCACGGGCAAGCGCTGCACGGTCCACTGGGAGTATGCGGAGCGCTTTCGCAAGCGCTATCCGGCGATCGGACTGCTCGACGATCTATTTGTCATCGACGGGAAGATCTGCACCTGTTCGGGCGGCACGGCGGCTATGGATATGATGCTGGATTTCATCCGCGAGGGCAGCGGCGAGGAATTGGCCGCGGGCGCTGCCGAGCAATTCCTCCACCCGCGCATCCGTTCGCAGAGTGACCCGCAGCGCATGGGGGTGCGGGCACGCTATCCGATGGCGAGCGCGCGGCTGCTGCGCATCATCGCGCAGATGGAGTCCGCGGCGCTGCGCGGAGCACCGCCCCTGGCGCAGATCGCCACGCGCAACGGCATCTCGCTGCGGCACATGGAGCGGCTGTTCAGGGGGGAGCTGAACGTCTCGCCGCGGTCTTTCTACGTGAAACTGCGACTCGATCGCAGCCGGATGCTGCTCGCCACCACCACCGCCTCGATATTCGAGGTCGCGATCGAGACCGGGTTCAAATCTGCCTCGCATTTTTCGCACACCTACAAGCGGGT
Source organism: Pseudomonadota bacterium (assembly GCA_021805275.1). The sequence continues at coordinate 3,729 of JAJZFQ010000043.1, read as the reverse complement.
GTTCGGCTTTGCACCGCGTGAGGAGCGAACCCGTACGCGCAACGCCGTAGCGTCCCGCGAGCGGTCGTGACCCAGTGGCGACTCGCTGCGTGAAGTCGGATCCTCTGCGAAAGCTGTCGGGTTTTCGCATGCGCACGACGATGGTTGCGGAATACTCCAGTTCAACATCGCAACTGCACAGGCGGCGCCAAGGGCTGAATGAGTCTCGCGGGCAACACCGGCTACACGCCGGATCCGGCCTCCGTGGAGGGCAAGCAGCCGCCTATCGATGAGGAAACCGATCTACTGGTGATCGGGGCGGGACCTGCGGGGATGGCTGCGGCGCTTGCGGCGGCCGGGCACGGCGTGCGGGTCACACTCGTGGATGAGAATCCCGTGCCGCTGGCGAGCATGGGCGAGGAGGTGCCACTGCATTTCGGCGCGCGCATGGACGCGACGGTCGCCAATCGAAACGCCATGCTGGAGTCGATCCTTGAGGCCAATCCTCGGCTGGCCGATGCGATGGATGCCGGCGTCGAGGTGCGCTTGGGCACGGCGGTATGGGGTGTTTTCCCGTGCACTGCCACGCGCCGCTGGGCCAAGGGACACGTGGCGGGACTCACCGACGCCGAGCGGGCCTACCTGCTGCGCTTCCGGCAGGTCATCGTTGCGGCCGGTCGGCGCGACATGGGCTTGGCCTTCGATGGATGGCACCTGGCCGGCGTGATGGGCGCGAGCGCCGCCTGGCGACTGGCGAAGCTCTACCGCGCGCTCGATGCACGTACTGCGGTGCTCATCGGCAGTGCCGCGGAGACCTTGCAGGTCGGGCAGGCGCTCACCGAGGCGGGGGTGTGCATTGCCGCCATCGTCGAGCAGGCTGGGGCACCGGCCGGACCGCCGCAGCTGCTGGATCAGTTGCTCTCAGGCGGGACGCAGCTCCTGACGTCGCATGTGGTTCAACAGGCGCTAGGCGATGCCCGCGGCGTGAAGGCGGTCCGGCTGGCGCGCGTCGGGGGCGGCGCCGAGCATCCTGATGATGCAGCTGAGGTGATCGACTGCGACACGATCGTGCTCGGCATTGAGACGGTACCGGCGATCGAGTTGCTCGAGGCGAGCGGTTGCGCTGTGCGCTTCGATGCTGCGCGGGGTGGCCACGTGCCAGTCATTGATGAGACGCAGCGGACCTCGCTGCCCTACATGTACGCGATTGGCGACTGCGCCGGTGTTTGGCCGTCGAAGAGCCTCTCGCAGGACGTCGTTTTGCGCGAAGCCCAGATTGCCGTCGGCGCCGCCTTGAGGGCGCTGGATGCCCAGGTTGACGTCGCGCGGCAGCCCGCACCGGTCGTGCCGGACGCGAGCACCCGCGACATCGCGGGCACGCGGCTCGCGTGGGTGCGCGCTTCGATGTCGCACGCCGCCGGGCAGCCCCATATCTGCCAGTGTGAAGAGGTCACCGCGGGGCAGTTGCTCGCCCTGCAGCCGCCGGGCTACCTCGGCTGGCGCCGGGAGAGCGGACCGCATGGCTCCTGCCAGGGGGGCGGACGGGCGGTGAGCCCGGATCTGGTCAAGCGGCTCACGCGCGCGGGGATGGGCCCGTGCCAGGGCCGCCGCTGCCGCGAGCAGATCGCAGCGCTGCTCGCGCTGCAGAGCGGTGCGGCACTCGATGCGGTTCCGCTGGCGACCTATCGCGCTCCGGTTCGGCCGCAGCGGCTTGACGGTTTGGCGGCGATGCTGGAGTCGCCGGCGCTCGGGGCGCACTGGGACAGCTGGTTCGGCATGGCCTCGCAGTGGATTCCGTTCTGGCGCATCGGAGCGGACGGCAATGTCGCCGAGTGTGGCGAGGATGAGCCGGTGACCGGCGAATGAGCGCGCGTAACGGCGCGGGGGCGGCGGTGATCATCGTCGGTGGCGGCGTGACCGGGCTGAGTGCTGGTTGGTGGCTCGCCCGCGAGGGCATCGAGGTGATGGTGATCGAGGCTGCCACCGTGGGTTGGGCCGCTTCGGGCCGCAACGGCGGTGGCTGTTCGCATCACCACAGTCCGTTGTTCCTCGAGGAGCAGCGACTCTGGCCGATGCTCGATGATTTGCTGGGGTACCCGACCGAGTTTCGCCCGCAGCGGATCCGCATCGCCCTTGATGAGCGGCAGTTCCGGCTGTACCGGCGCGCGCTCGAGAACGGAGAGCATCACGGGTTGCGCTCCGATGTCCTCGATGCGAAGCAGGTTCGCGAGCTCGTTCCGTATGCGCCGCAGGACGCCTGGGGCGGGTATTTCCATCATTTCGGTGGGCACGCTAACCCGCACCGAACGGTACAGGCGTACGCCTGGGCGCTGCAGGATCACGGCGGTCGACTCCTGCAGAATACGCCGGTCGTCGGCCTGACGGTCCAAGGCGGGAGGGTGCGCGGAGTCCAGACGAGCGCCGGCAGCTTCGCGTGCGATCAACTGGTGATTGCCGCGGGCACTGCCACGGCTCGGCTCGCAGCGATGCTCGGTGTCAGCGTGCCTCTGGCCAGCGCCCGTGCCGAAATGATCGTGACCGAGCCGCTCGCACCGATGCGGATCGGCGGCGTCGATGGCAACGGTCTGTACGGCCGGCAGACTTTGCGCGGTAATCTCGCCTACGGTGGTGGCCCCCACGAATGGGTGGACGATGCGGATGCGCAGCAGACTCGGCCGCACTCGACAGTCCTGCAGGCGAGCATTGCGCGGCGCTTGTGCCAGTTGTTTCCAAAGGCGACGCATGCGCGTGTGATCCGCAGCTGGGCCGGTTTCATCGAGAACACCCCGGACGGGCGGCCGGTGATCGAACGGCTCGCCAGTCCCGAGAACGTGACGCTTGCGACCCTCTCGAGCGTGGGCTTCGGACTGTCACCGGCCAGCGGAAGGGCGATGCGTGATCTGGTGGTCGAGGGAACCTGCCGATTCGCCGACCTGTCCACCTTGAGACTGGAGCGGTTCGCGCACCTGCAGCCGCAGTGGCGCACGCGCCAGGGATGGTTGCCCCTCGCCGCGCCGAGCCGCGCGCAACGGTGCTAAGCTTAAACGAGGACCTGCACGTGCGCCGCCTGATCCCGCGAACGAATCTGTATCCGGTCGCAAGCCTCCTCAGCGATGCCCGCATCCTGCGGGGCGGGCAGCGCCGGCCGGGCGAGGCACGAGCAGATTTCCGACTCGACTGAGAGCGCAGCGATGACGGACACGGGACTCTTGGACGCACCCCTGCCCAACGAGGCGTTCTGGCCAGCGGCCTCGGCTGAAGCGGCTCCGGAATTCTCCGGCACGCTGCGCCTCTCACCGGCGCGCATGCGCATCGAGCCGCCGTTCGAGCACACGCTGCCCGCCGAGTGCGGCGACGCCGGCCTGTTTCCCGGCGTGACGCTGCAGTTCACCACGGTCGATGGGATCCTCGTGCCGCTGCAGCGCGGACAGATGGTGCGCGAGGCGAATCGCGCCCGCGCGGGGAGCTTCTGGGGCGTCATTCCGCAGTTCGGGCGGGTGTGGCGCGAGCCGGGCGAGGAGTGGGCGAGCGCTGCCTTTCCGCTGATGCTCGTCAGCAATCACGACAACCATGCGCACCAAGGTCTCGCCCGATTCAAGTACAAGGAACGGGCGGTAAGTGCGCTGCAGTTCCAGTTTGTGCAGCAGACTGCCCCGTATCTCCTCAAGCAGCATTTCGTGGCGTGGGGCAGCACCGAGGCTCGCTGGCGCGAGCGGAAGTCCGGTGACCCGGCGGCGCTGCGTCGCCAGG
>JAJZFQ010000062.1 GCA_021805275.1 Pseudomonadota bacterium | reverse complement strand
GGTCATACACCGAGCCAGCTGTCGGAGAGAGCGCAATGAGCCCTGGCATCTTCGAGGACAGCAGGACGCTGCGCGATGAACTCGCGGTCTTATTGGGGGAAATGCCGCTGTTCAGCGGCCTCGCACCGGCGGTGCTCGGCGCCATCGCCGCGGCAGCCGAGTGGTTGTCGCTGCCGGGCGGCGCGGTGCTGTTCTCCGCCGGGGAGCCGGCCGATGCGCTGTACGTGGTGCTCAGCGGCAGCCTCGCGGTGCTGGCCGCCGGCGGGCGCGCCCAGGGGCGCTTTCTCGCCCGGCTCGCCGCCGGAGATACGGTCGGGGAGATGGGGCTGATCTCCGGTCATCCGCGCACCGCCAACGTCGTGGCGCTGCGCAACACCGAGCTGGCGCGCATTTCCGCCCGAGCATTCAACGACGTGCTGCGCCGCGAGCCGGAGGCCGTGTGGCGCATCGCGCAGTTGATGGTCAACCGGCTGGAGCGCATGGACGGCCCGCCGGCGCGCGCGCACGTGCGTGGCGCCTGCACGTTCACGGTATTGCCGCAGAGTCTGGAGGTCGATTTCGCCGGCTTCTCCACCGGGCTGGTCAAGGCGCTCGGCCAGTTCGGACGCACCGAGCTGGTTTGGAATGCGCGCGGCGCGGCCCATACCAGTCAGTGGTTCAACAACATCGAATCCTCCAACGACTTCGTCGTCTACGTGGCCGAGCCGACGCCGAACCGCTGGACCAAGCTCTGCGAGCGACAGGCCGATGCGCTGCTGCTGTTGGCGCGCGCGGAGAGTCCGGCCGGCAGCTGGGCCGCGCTGCGCTGGCCGCACGACCAGAGTCTCACCCCACAGCGCTGGGAGCTGGTGCTGCTCCACGACAGTGGCATCGAGACCGGGGCGGCGGCACGCTGGCTGACGAACCTGCCGGAGATTCCCCACCATCACGTGCAGTCGGCGGCCGACTATGCGCGCCTGGCGCGCATGCTCACCGGGCGAGCGGTCGGGCTGGTGCTCTCGGGGGGCGGGGCGCGGGGATTTGCCCATATCGGTGCCATCAGGGCCCTCTCCGAGGCGGGCATTCCGATCGATCTGCTGGGTGGCACGAGCATGGGCGCGATCCTGGCCGCCGGCGTCGCGGCGCGCTGGAACCTCCAGGAACTCACCGAGCGGATCCGCCACTACTTCGTCGACTCGCGTCCGCTGCGCGATTACACGCTGCCGTTCATCTCGCTGGTCTCGGGCCACAAGGTCAGTCGCCTGCTGTTCGAAGCGTTCGGCGAAACGGCGATCGAGGATCTGCCGCTCGCGCACTTCTGCGTTTCGGCGAACCTGACCTCCGGGCACCCGCACGTGCATCGGCGCGGGGAGCTGTGGCGAGCGCTGCGCGCCTCGGTGTCGGTGCCCGGTGTGCTGCCGCCCGTGATACAGGACGGGGAGGTGCTGGTCGATGGCGGAGCGATGAACAATCTGCCGGTGGACATCATGCTCGAGCTCGGTCGCGGCCCGGTCATCGGCTGCGATGCGGGGGCGGACCGGGCCTTTGCGACGCATGGCGGTGAGATCGACGTGCCGCTGCCCTGGCAGATCATGCGCTGGATCAAGGCGCGCCGGCAGTTGCCGAACATCTTTCAGATTCTCTGGCGCACCGGGATGGTCAACAGCTCGGCGCAGACGGCCGCGCAACGTGAGCGGACCGATCTGCTGTTGCGCCCGCCGCTCGCCGCGATCGACATGCTCAACTGGCGGGCATTCGATCAGGCCGTCCAGGCCGGCTATGAATACACCGTGCGGCGCATCGATGAATTGCCGGATGACTCTCCGCTGTGGCGCAGCGCCGGGCCGTCCTCGGGCTAGAGGGCGTCCACCCCGGGGACGGGTGAGCTTGCCGGTGAGCCTTGTGAACTGTATATTTATACAATCTCGCAGTCCGCTCCGGTGAGGTCATGATCACGCTGTTTCACCACCCCAAGACGCGCTCCACACGCTTCATCTTCCTGCTCGAGGAGTTCGGCGTTCCCTACGAGATCCGCCGCGTCGAGGTTCGCAAGCGCGACGGCTCGGGTGCCGTCGATCCGCGCAACCCGCACCCGCACGGCAAAGTCCCCGCCATCAGCGATGACGGCACGGTCGTGTTCGAGTCCTCCGCCATCGTGCTGTATCTCACGGACCGCTTTGCCGATCGCGGGCTCGGACCGCTGGTCGGCGAGTTGGATCGTGCGCCCTACCTCTCCTGGCTGGCCTACTACAGCGGCGTGCTCGAGCCGGCCTTCGTGTCGAAGTTCCTCAAGGTCGCCGTGCCGCGTGGGACGGCGGGCTGGGTGGACGTCGACGAAACGGTGCCGACCCTGATCACGCTGCTCTCGCGCGGACCGTACCTGCTCGGGGAGCGCTTCAGCGCCGCAGACGTGCTGTACGGGACGACTTTGGCGATGTTCCGCGACACTCCGCTGATGGAGCGCAACGCGGTGATCGATGCCTACGCCGACCGTGTCGTGAATCGCCCGGCCTTTCAGCGCGCGCTGGCACTCGACGGGACCTGACGCATCGATGCCAAGACATCGCCCGCCCGGCCCGCGCCGTCGCCGAGCGGTACGAGTGTGACGACCGACCTCCCGAGTGGGCGCAGCGCCGCACTGGTTCTGTTCTGCCGTCGTCCGGCGCACGGTGAGGGAAAGCGCCGTCTGGCGCGTGCACTGGGTGAGGAACCGGCGTTCGCCGTTGCGCAAGCGCTGCTGCAGTGTGCCCTGGAGGATGTTGCGGCGTGGCCGGGCCCGGTGGTGCTCTCCCCGGCACGCGGTGCGGATGCCGCCTGGGCTGCCGGGCTGTTGGAGCGTGAGGCGCAGATCATCCCGCAGCCCGACGGCAATCTCGGCGAGCGGATCGCGGCGGTCGATGGTCGGGTGCGCAGTTGCGGCTACCGTCAAGTGGTGTTCATCGGCAGCGATGCGCCGTCGCTGCACCCGTTGCAGCTCACGGCGGCGGCCTCTGCGCTCGAGCGCGCCGACGTCGTGCTGATGCCCGCGGCGGATGGCGGCGTGACGCTGATGGGATCACGAACGGGGTGGCCCGATCTGGCCGCACTGCCCTGGAGCGAAGCGACGCTCGGCGCGGCGCTCGAGCGCCTCTGCCGTCACTCCAGCCGCTCCGTGGAGCGGCTGGAGTGTTCCTACGACGTCGACGAACCGGCCGATTGCCGCCTCGCGATCGAGCGGCTCGTGGACGACCGGCGCGCTGCGCGCCGGCGCCTGCGCGAGCTGCTGTGCGGCCTGCAGCTCCCCGACGCCGCCCTGCGTACCTGAAGCGTAGGTCAGCTGCTGAGAAAGTCGAGAATGGCCCGCTGGGCCGCGGTGAGTTGCTCGCGTGGCGTGACGACTGCCGCGCGCAGCGCGTGCCGGCAGGGGCGCGATTCATCGTCGCGATATCGCGCAACCGCGTGCGCGATCAGGCGCTGCACGCGCGTCAGGCTGTCACGAAACTGACTCATGACCTGCTCGAGCGACACGTGTTGAGTCGGATCATCGAGCCAGCAGTCGTAATCGGTTGCGACCGCCACGGTGCAGTAGCCAAGTTGCGCCTCGAGGGCGAGAAATGCCTCCGGTACGTTCGTCATGCCGACCAGATCGGCTCCGGCGCTGCGCAGCCAGAAGCTCTCCGCACGCGTGCCGAGCCGCGGACCCTCGACGCAGGCATATGTCTTCTCGCGGTGCAGCGGCAACCCAATGGCCTCGGCGGCTTCGGCGAGCAGTGCACTCGTGGCCGCGCAGGCCGGGTGTGCCGTGGAAATGTGCGCAACCATGCCCTGACCGAAGAAACTCGCCGCCCGCAGGCCCTTGGTGAAATCCAGGTATTGCGCCGGCAGCGCCAGGTCTCCCGGGCGGATCTCCTCGCGCAGGCTGCCGACCGCCGACACGCCGATCACCGTGCGCACTCCGAGACTCTTCAACGCCCAGATGTTGGCGCGAAAATTAATCTCACTCGGCAGCAGGTGATGCTCGAGTCCGTGCCGCGCCAGAAAGGCGACCGGTCTGCCATCGAGGCTGCCGAGCATCACCGGCGCAGAGGGGGCGCCGAACGGCGTCTCCACGTGCCGTGTTTCGTTGACCTTCAAGCCGTCCATGCGGTAAAGGCCGGTACCGCCGATAATGCCGATCATCATGGGAATCTCTGTTGCGCCAGTGGCCGCGAGGCTGCAAGATGCCTCAAACGACGCCGGGCAACAAGATCGACGCCTGTTCACGGGGAGCTCTCCATGAATACCCCTCCATTTCCCTCGCTGCGGCCGCCGCGCTGGCCGGGGCGAATCACCCGCGCCGGTCTGTGGATTCTCGCCGCTGGACTGCTCATCACACTGGCGGCAGGCCCGCTCAACCGCTTCGAGCTGACCGGCGTCGGTCCGGCGCTGATGACATTGGTGATCGGCCTCGGCGTCGTGGTGCTCGGCACGGCGACGACCGTCGTCGGCGTGCTGTTCTCGACGTTGAAGGGCACGCGCATGCCGGGCACCGCCGCGGTGGTCGGCATCATCATCGGCTTGGCGGTGATCGCCTATGTGCTCTCCTGGGTGGAGCGGGCGCGAACCAGCCCGCCGATCAACGACATCAGCACGGATCTGCGCGATCCGCCTCAATTCGAGCGCATACTGGCGTTGCGCGCCCGCGCGCACGCCCCCGTCCCGGCGCAATACCGTCGCGAAGTACCCGGTCCTGGCGGTAAAATGATCGACGTACCGCGGTTGCAGCGCGAGTACTACCCGAACATCAAGCCCCTGGTTCTCGCCCTGCCGCCGGCGCAGACGCTGGCAAGGGCACGGCAGGTGGCCGGGGCGCTCGGTTGGCGCATCGATGCCGTCGAGCCGACGCAGGGCCGCCTCGAGGCGACCGCCCACACGTTCTTTTTCGATTTCAAGGACGACATCGTGGTGCGGATCCGGCCGGACGGCACCGGCTCGCGCGTCGACGTGCGCAGCGAATCGCGAGTCGGGCTGAGCGACATTGGAACCAACGCGGCGCGCATCCGGCAGTTTCTCCGCCGCATGCAGACGCCCTGAGATGAGGCACTGGCATTCATGAGCGGCACCGCTCGCGACATCGTGTTTGAAAAACGTCTGGCCGCGCTGCTCAACAGCGGCGCGCCCGAGCTGCTGCAGGGCGGCCGCCGTGGCGTCGAAAAGGAGTCACTGCGTGTGACGCCCACCGGACTGCTCGCGCAGACGCCGCATCCGGCCGCGCTCGGCTCAGCATTGGCCAATGAGCACATCACCACGGATTATTCCGAGGCGCTGATCGAGCTGGTCACCCCTACGTTCAATACCAACTGGGAGCTGCTGCAGTACCTGCTCGACCTGCACCAGTTCGTCTACCGGCATCTCGATGATGAGCTGCTGTGGGCGACCAGCATGCCGTGCCGGATCGATCGCGACGAAGACATCCCGATCGCCCGCTACGGGCGCTCACACGTCGGGCGGATGAAGAGCATCTACCGCGAGGGTCTCGGCGTGCGCTACGGCCGGATGATGCAGGCCATCTCCGGAGTGCACTTCAATTATTCGTTTCCGAGCGCGTTCTGGCCGGCCTACGCCGAACTGCTGGGGTCGCGCGATGACTCCCAGGCGTTCATCTCGGCACGCTATTTCGACCTGCTGCGCAACTACCGCCGCCACGGCTGGCTGGTGCTGTACCTGTTCGGCGTGTCCCCGGTCGTGTGCAAGTCATTCCTGCGGGGTCGTGAGCACACGCTCATCGACCTCACGGCGCACAGCGCCTACGAGCCGTACGCCACCAGCCTGCGGATGAGTGACATCGGCTACCGCAACCGCAACCAGGCGGAACTGACCGTTTCGGTCAACAGTCTCGTCGAATACGTGCGCGACCTCGGCCGGGCAATCAGCACCCCGCACGCGCCGTATGCCGCGCTCGGCGTGCGCAGCGGCGCAGATTATCGCCAGCTCAACGCGAACGTGCTGCAAATCGAGAACGAGTACTACAGCTTCATCCGACCGAAGCGGGTGGCCCGCTCCGGTGAGCGGCCGACGCAGGCGCTCGCGCGCGCCGGCGTCGAGTACGTCGAGGTGCGCGCGCTCGACGTCAGTGCCTTCGACCCGGTCGGCGTGAACCAGAACAAGATGCGTTTCCTCGAGGCGTTCCTCGCGCTGTGCCTGCTGAAGGACAGCCCGCCGATCGCCGATCATGAACAGCATGCCGTCGATCACAACCATCTCTTGGTGGCGCACCGCGGCCGCGAACCGGGGCTGACGCTCTGGCGTGATGAGCGCGAGGTGCCGATGCGCGAATGGGCCGGAACGCTGCTCGAGGAAATGGGCCCATTGTGCGAGATCCTCGATCGCGGCGATGCCGCCCGGCCATATTCCCAGGCGCTCGCGGTGCAGAGCGCCAAGATCGCCGACGTCGCCCGTACCCCCTCGGCGCGCATGCTCGCGGAGCTCGCATCGACCGGAGAGTCGTTCGCGCAGCTGGCGCTGCGGATGTCGAAGCTGCACAAGGCGTACTTCCTCGAGATGTACCCGCCGAACCAGGCGCGCCTAGCGGAGTTCGCCGTCGAGGCGCAGGAGTCGCTCGAGCGCCAGCGGACGATCGAGGCGGCCGATCGCGGCACGTTCGAGGAATATCTTGCCCATTACTTCGCGGCCTGAGTGCGGACCGGTGGCGGGCAAATCGGGTCAATCTCCCGCACGGGCCATTGCGTCGCGCCGGCCGGTAAGGGATTCTAGCCCGCTATGAACGCGCTTTCCGTCCAGGGCTTGACCAAAACCTACCGCAACGGCGTACAGGCCCTGAAGGGCATCGATCTCGCCGTCGAGGAAGGGGATTTCTTCGCGCTCCTCGGGCCGAACGGTGCCGGCAAGACGACGCTGATCGGCATCGTGACCTCGCTGGTGCGCAAAACCGGCGGCGAGGCCAGCATCTTCGGTTATGACATCGACCGGCAGCTCGAGCAGGCCAAGAGTTGCATCGGCGTGGTGCCGCAGGAAATCAATTTCAACATGTTCGAGACGCCGCTGACCATCGTGGTCAACCAGGCGGGTTTTTACGGCATTCCACGCGCGATCGCCCGTCAGCGCGCCGAGAAGTATCTCAAGCAGCTGCAGCTCTGGGAGAAACGCAATCACACCTCGCGCGGGCTGTCCGGCGGCATGAAGCGCCGCCTGATGATTGCGCGCGCGCTGATGCACGAACCGCGCCTGCTGATCCTCGATGAACCCACTGCGGGCGTCGACATCGAGATTCGCCGCTCGATGTGGGACTTCCTGCGCGGCATCAACCAGCGCGGCACGACGATCATTCTCACGACCCACTACCTCGAAGAGGCCGAGACGCTCTGCCGCAACATCGCGATCATCGACGGCGGTCGCATCATCGAGCGCGACCGGATGAGCAACTTGCTGCGCCGGCTGCACAGCGAGACGTTCGTGCTCAGCCTGAGCCAGCCGCTCACCGCGGCACCGGCGCTCGAGGGTTATTCGGTCAAGCTGATCGATGAGACGACCCTCGAGGTCGAAGTGTCCAAGCAGGAGAACCTCAACGATCTGTTCGCGCGGCTCTCGGCGCTCGGCATCGAAGTCCACTCGCTGCGCAACAAGGTCAACCGGCTGGAGGAAATCTTCATGCGCCTGGTCGAGCGGGGAGCCGCGGCATGAGTACGATGGTGGAGCATTCCGCGGCGCCGCCGCAGTCCATGGCACAGATCCGCCGGGTCGGCTTTCAGACGATCGTCATCCGGGAATTCCACCGGATCGTGCGCATCTGGAGCCAAACCATCCTGCCCTCGGGCGTCACTGCAACGCTGTACTTCCTGATCTTCGGGGCCGTGATCGGCAGTCGTCTCGGGCCGATGAACGGCATCAGCTACATGACGTACATCGCGCCCGGGCTGATCATGCAGGCGGTGATCCTCAATTCATACAACAACGTCGTCTCGTCGTTCTTTGGCGCGAAATTCGGCAAGCACATCGAGGAGCTGCTCGTCTCGCCGCTGCCGAGCTGGATCATCGTCTCGGGTTACGTCGCCGGCGGATTGCTGCGCGGCGCCATGGTCGGTCTGCTGGTCAGCATCGTCACGCTGTTCTTCACGCACCTGCCGGTCACGCATCCGGTGATCGTGGTGGCGGCCGCTGCGATGACCTCGATGACCTTCGCGCTCGGTGGATTCCTCAACGCGATGTTCGCCAAGAACTTCGATCAGATCAGCGTCATCCCGAACTTCGTGCTGACCCCGCTGATCTACCTCGGCGGGGTGTTCTACTCGATCGCTCAGCTGCCGGCCTGGGCGCAGCACCTCTCGCTCGTCGACCCGATCCTCTACATGGTCAACGCATTCCGCTTCGGATTCCTCGGGGTATCTGACGTCCCGGTCGTGGTCGCGTTCACGATCATGGTCATCGCCATTCTGACGCTGTTCTCGACCGCCGTCCTGATGCTCGATCGCAGTTCCGGAATCCGCGAATGAGTCAGTGCGGCGGCGGTCCCCGTGCCGGGAGCCGCCGCCGCACCGCTCTCAGCCCTTGACCCAGGTGCCGCCGCTGTCGCGGTAGTACCAGCCGTTCTGCTTGGCATGCGCGATCCAGCGGCTGGCGAAGGTGCTGCGGATGTTGCCGGCCCAGGCCGGATGGCCGTTGGCATCGGCAATCTGCGTGTACAGCTGCGACAGATCCTGGTTCTGCTGCGCCACCAGGTGCGCCAGCTGCGCCCGCTGCATCAGCGGGACACTGCTCTGGTCGCGGATCGCGATGACCCCTTCAGCGGTGATGCCGATCACGCCGTCGTGAAAGTACGGCTTGAGCTGCGCGAAGCGCTGATGCATGGCCGCGACGATGGCGCGGATCTGCGGGGTCGAGATGTCGAGGTCGGCCTGTCCGGCCGCATGCGCCGCCGGCACGAGCGCCATCACCAGCCGGCCCGCCAGAGCCTCGAGGATCGATCCGCCGTGCGGCGCACGAACGGTGGCCGCGGTCGGGGGCGCCGCCGACGGGGTGCTCTGCGGGCTGGCCGGCGGTGGTGCTGCGTTGCCGTTGCTGCCGGTGACGGCGCGGATGATCTTATCGGCGGCCTTCTGGGCGGCGGCGGCCGGGAAATACACATTCACCGTGACGCAGCTGGCGAGCGCCGCGGCCGCGGCGAGGATCAGAGCGAGGCGGGCGGTGCGCGCCGAGGCGCGCTCGAGCGGTGCGGGATGGGTTGCTAATCGCATGGACGTTCTCCGATGGAACCGTGCGGATATTCTGGCACGTGACGCTGCATAAGGTCTGGGCCAAGCGGCCGCGGCGGAAACCCCCGCGTGGTGCGCATTTTACCGCCCGGACGGGCTCAATTCATCTTCATGCCGCCGTGGCTGATGCCCTGCGTGATCTGCTCGAGCATCTGCGGCCAGTTGACCCGCTGGACGTTGCCGATGATGTCCAGACGCGGAATCCAACTGCCCTGCACCAGGTAGTATCCACCGTCGTCCGCCGGGCCGACCCCGGACATGTGGCAGACCTCATTGCGCAGACGGCAGCCGATGGCCAGGCGCCGGTAGTGGAAGGTCTTGAAGAACTGCAAGACGCCGGATTCGAGCGCGGCGGCGACCTCGCTCCCGCCGCCGCCGAGGCCGGCGATGCGCGTGACGGCCTTCTGGCTGATCAGGTGGCTCGAGTGGTCGCCGGGCATGGTGTAGATGCGCGCATCGAACGCCACCGGCGACCAGTCGAACAGTTTCAGTCCGGTGATGTCCGCATCGATCCGTCCGGTCATCGAGCCGAACGCGAACGTATGGGTCACCATGCCCAGATCCAGCGCCCGTGCCGCAACATCGGCATACAGCTGCGGCCACTGTCCGAGCGGATCGTCGAGGCGGATGTGGCTGCCGGTGATCACGCCGTCGAACACATGTGCGACCAGGTTGCCGTTGAACTTCAGTACGTGATGGCGGTACTGCACCAGGGGGATGTGGGCGAACAGATGCCCGTTCATGATCGGCCAGCCAAAGGCCTTGCACATGACCGGCATGCTGATCGGGGTCAGGTCGGCATTGAAATCGAATTGCGCATGCGGCGTGCCGAGATTGCGCCCCACCAGCGTATGGATGAGGATCGCGCCATCGAACACCGGCACGCGCACGTTGCCGCCGAGCAGTGCGAAGTTGCGACTCCAGGTGAGGAAGGTCAGGTGCGTCGCGCCGCCGGCGAGGCCGTACAGGCCGATGTGCTGCCAGCTGAGCTGCGAGTGCGCCACCGCCACGCCGGAGGCGGACGCCCAGTGGATGGCGCCGTTGAGGCCGGCCATCGACAGGCTCGCCGTGGGATCGCTGAAGCCGATGCCGTGCAGCAGCGCGTCGATGCGCTCGATGTGTCCGGCACGCAGGCGCAGTGATCCGCTCGCCCAGCCTCGGGTGCGTAGCGAGCCGAGCGGGCCGGAGGCCAGGGTCATTTGCATGAAGCTGGCATAGGCGCCCGGGAAGGCGAGCCGGGCGAGCTGCACCTGCGCGTCAATCAGCGTCGGCCGGGGGGTGAGCGCCAGCTGCGCCGTCGCGTCCGCATCGATGACGCCGCGCTCATGCAGCGTGAGGCGTGAAATCTCGAGCACGCCGGCCCCGCGCCGGGCGGCCGTGACGTGCAGCGCGAGCGGATGGGCCGCCAGATCCAGATACAGCGGACCGGCGAGCGCCTCTCCGCGTGAGCCGGCGAGCACGAGAGTACCGCTCAGCGCGCCGCCGCGTTCCGTGACGGCGCCGTGCAGGGCCGCCGCCACGTGCTGCGAGACGACCGTGCCCGCGGCATTGCTGAAGTTCAGATCCCCACTGCGCAGGCGGATGCGCGCATGCAGGGCCGGACGATTGGCCGCGCGCAGCGCCAGACTCACCGGCCCGCTGAGCGAATCGCCCGACGGCAGAGTGAACCACGGGTGCGCCAGGCGTACGGCTTCGGCGAGCTGTACCCCCGTGGCGCTCATCCGCACCTGCCACCGGCCCGGGCGCAGCGCGGCCACGAGGCGCAGCTCGCCGTGCGCGAGCGCGACGCGGGCGGCGCTGACGGTGAGTGCGCCCGTCCGGGCGTCGTAGCTCGTCGCGAGGTCCCCGTGCACCGCGCCGAACGCGCCGGCTCGGAGCGCAAACTGGCCGCCGCGGCACGCATACGGTCCGCTGAGGCTGACCGTGGCGCAGTGCAGTACGGCACCGTGCAGCGGCGGGGCGCCCGGGCGGGTCAGCTGCACCGAGGCGGCCCGCAGACTGCCCGAGAGGCCTCCCGACCCCAGGCGCATCACCACCTGCGCCCCACGCACCTGCGCCTGCGGTGTCTGCAGCCTCGATACGGTGAGCGTGACCTGGTCGACGGCATGTGCCGGCACCGCCAGGGCGGCCGCCAGCGGTCCGAGCGCCCAGCATGCCCTCTGCAACGAAATCTTCACGAAACTGTCATCATGCGGACGTCGTGGCCGCAGATCCTGCACGGGCGAGCCATTTCGCACCTGCATAGTGCACGCCCGGATGCCGCAATGAAAGCACCCGCCCTCTCCGAGTGGATCGCGCGCGCGGATGCCGCCGAATACGCGTTGTGTCGCCGGTTGAACCGGGGTGCGGCGTTTGCGCTGCCCCGGCGCATCTTCCAGATCGCCAGCCGACTCGGCGACGGGCTGATCTGGTACGTGGTGATTCTGACCCTGCCCCTGCTCTACGGCCGGACCGCCGTCGCGCCGGCGCTGGTGATGGCCCTGACCGGCATCGCCGGCCTGGGGCTCTACAAGGGGCTCAAGCACACGCTGGTGCGCGAGCGGCCCTTCATGACCCACGCGAACATCGATCTGGCCATGGCGCCACTGGATCGATACAGCTTTCCCTCGGGACACACGCTGTATGCCGTGTGCTTCACGGTGCAGGCGACCGTGCATTTCCCGGCCCTCGGCTGGGTGCTGATCCCGCTGACGCTGCTCATCGCCGGATCGCGGACCGTGCTCGGCCTGCACTATCCGACGGACGTCCTCGCCGGTGCGGTCATCGGGCTGGCGCTCGGCCTGGTGGGCGTGTCGCTCGCCTGATGCGAGTGCTGTTCGTCTCCGACGTCTTCTTCCCGCGCGTCAACGGCGTGTCGACTTCCATCGCCACTTTTCGCGCCGACCTCGAACGTCTCGGCGTCGAGACGGTTCTCGTGGCGCCGCGCTATACGGGCGAAGCTGCGAGCGCGGAGCAGGCGGTGGTCCGCGTCGCCAGCAGCAAGGTGCCCGGCGACCCGGAGGATCGGCGGATGCGCTGGGGCGCGCTGTGCCGCACGCTCGCCGAACTCGAGCGCGAACCGTTCGATCTGGTCCATGTGCACACCCCGTTCGTGGCCCACTACGCCGGAGTGCGCACCGCGCGCCGCCGCCGCGTTCCGTGTCTGGCCACCTACCACACATTCTTCGAGGAGTACCTGCATCACTACGTGCCGGTTCTGCCGCGGACCGTGGGGCGCACGCTGGCGCGCGCCTTCACCCGCTCTCAATGCTCCGACGTGCAGGCGCTGGTCGCCCCGTCGCAGCCGCTGCGTCAGGTGCTGCGCGACTATGGGGTGGAGACCC
>JAJZFQ010000079.1 GCA_021805275.1 Pseudomonadota bacterium | reverse complement strand
GCACATCCAGCGCCTGGTGCCGCTCGGACGGGCGGGCAGCCCCGAGGAAGTCGCCCATCTGGTCGCCTTTCTCGCCTCGGACGAGGCGTCCTACATCACCGCACAGATTTTGTCGGTCGATGGCGGAATGACCTGAACCGCAACGCGGCCACCCGCGCATTATCGACGTCGCAACAAGCGTCCGTAGTCGACGCGGCGATCAGACGCTTTTCAGACACTTCCACCAACACGCCGGGAGGCCGTCGAATAAGCCAACTCGGTACTAAAATATTCCCAACAAACTGTTGACAGATGGCATCGCGCAGGATTACCTAAGCGACGCACACTACATGGTCACCGCGGCAATCAATATGCACGAAACCCCTGACACGCGCCTCGCGCGACTCGAGTCGAACGTCGCGCACATCCAGTCGGACGTCACCGACATCAAGGCCGATCTGCGTCAGACTCGCACCGAGATGCACGGGGAGTTCAAGGCTGTGCGAGGGGAAATCTCTGATCTGCGCACCGAGATGCACGGGGAGTTCAAGGCTGTGCGAGGGGAAATCTCTGATCTGCGTACCGAGATGCACGGCGAACTCAAAGCAATCCGCACCGAGATGCACGGGGAGTTCAAGACCCTGCGCGAGGAGATCAACCGGCGCGGCTGGGCCTTCGCAAGCCTGATCGTGACGCTGTTCCTCGCCATGTGGGGAATGATGGCGCGCGGCTTTGGGTGGATTCACTGACCCTGGAGATCTGTGGCGCATCGAACTTGCGCGCTCACCGCGTCAATGCGCTACACGGGCCGTCGGGCCGTCGGGGAAATGGGAGGGCGGATGCTCGCAGATAACTCGATGACTGGCCGCTTTTTCAGCGCGGCCCGGCGTGTGGCGCCCGTGAGGCCCTCCTGTTGCGCGGGGGCCGACGCGACGGAAGGAGTTCGCCCCTTGGGTCTGGTCCCATCCCCGTGAACAGGCCGCCACGCATCCCTCCGGTTTGGATCCTGGCCCTGCCCGGGCTCACCTTCGGCATGGCCACTGGCTTCGTGATCGTCACGCTGCCACAGATGCTCGCCGAGCAGGGACTCTCCGGTAGTCGCATCCCCATCGCAGTGGCCCTCATCAGCTCACCGAGCTTTTTCAGCTTCCTGCTTGCGCCGTTTCTCGACGTCCGCTTCCGCCGCCGCACCTATGCGACCGTATTCGGCGTGCTGGCCGCTGCGGCGACCTCATGGGTGGTCCTGGACCACCACTCGGCAGCCGAAGTCGAGGCCGTGATGTTCATCGGCTTCCTCTGCTTGATGTTGTTCGCCTCGGCGCAAGCCGGATGGGCCGGCAGCCTGATCGAGCGCGTCCAGGCCAGCGCGCTCGGTGCATGGGGTACCGCATACAACATCGCCGGCGGCGGCGCCGGCATCCTGCTCTCCGGTTACGCGAGCGAGCGTTTCTCTCCACCCATCGCCGCGGCTTGCCTGTTCCCCCTGCTGCTTGCCCCCTTGCTCGTGTTTCCGCTGATCCCGGCCCCAGCGCCTGATCAAGCGCTCGCCCGGGAAAGTTTCAGCCGCTTCCTCCGCGAGGTGGCCTCGCTGTTCAGGCGCAGCGAGGTCCTCGTCGCCCTCGCGCTGTTCATCCTGCCGTCGGGTTCATTTGCCCTGACGAATGTGCTCGGCGGGTGGGGAGAAGACTTCCACGCCGTTCCGGCCCTGGTGAGCTTCCTGGGCGGCATGGGCGCGATGCTGGCGGGCATCATCGGCTGCTCGCTGATGCCGCTCCTCGCCAGGAAGTTACCGCTACGCCCGCTGTATCTCGCCATCGGGTTGATCGGCGCGGCGTTCACGCTCAGCCTGCTGTTCCTGCCGCACGTGCCCTGGACCTACGGCCTCGCCTTCATCGGCGAGAACATCTTTCAATCGGCGGCCATCGCCACGGCCATGGCCATCATCTTCGAGGTCATCGGGCCGGGCAATCCACTCGCCGCCACGATTTTTTCCGTGCTCGGCGCCAGCAGCAATCTACCCATTTTTTATATGGAGCTGATCGACGGCCGTGGCTTTCATTGGCGGGGTGTCGATGGCGCCTTCATCTGCGATGCGCTGGTCAGCGGCGCCGCCTGCCTGCTGCTCGCCGTCATCCTGCGCCGCAGGCTCTTTGCCGGTGCCGTGGCTCGTGAGCGAGCCGTGATCGCATCGTGCGAATAGGCCACGAATCCACGCTCTCGCTGGATATCCCGGACCGATCGCCGTGATGGTCCGCTCACGAGTCGATCAACCCTGAGCGCTCTGGGGTCACCCCGCGCCGACAGCACGCGCATTGAGCTCGCGGCCCAGAGGCTCAATCGGCCTGCGCCCCCGCACGCCCGACACCTGCGTCATGGACTGTCGGAGCGCTTGATTCGCGCCCGGCGCAGGAACTGCACGGTCCTTCTCGAACCCGGCAGGAGGATCGGCCCATTGCCGGGGAAGGACTCCCGGGCCCGTGATCGCAGAGGCACCCCCGCACCGTTCGAACCGCGCCCGGCCCGAACGCCCGCCACCGAAGCCCATGACCGGGCGGCTACTCCGCGGCGCCGTCGAAGAACTCGACTTGCCCGGTCTCGATCGAATATTCCGCGCCCACGACAGTGAGCCCATCGCTTTGGATCAGCCGCTCGAGCACATCCGAGCCGTAACGCAGGTGGCTCACCGATACCCCGACGTTGGCGCGCACCGCCTGGCGCACCAGCGCCTCCTCGTCCTGGCGCAGATCGGTTCTGAGCAGTCCCTCGATGGAGGGACGCACCCGATCGACGATGGAGCGGATGTTGGGGGACTGGTTCTCGGCGGGGCGACGCAGTTGCTCCAGCGTTGCCAGGATCGCCCCGCAGCGCGAGTGCCCGAGCACCACCACCAGGCGCGTGCCGAACTGCTCGGCGGCGAACTCGACGCTGCCGATAAGCGATGGCGCGACGATATTGCCGGCCACCCGGATCACGAACAGGTCCCCGAGCCCCTGGTCGAACACGATCTCCGCCGGCACGCGCGCATCCGAGCAGCCGAGGATGATGGCGAAGGGTTTCTGCTCCTGCGTCAGCTGGATGTGCGGGGAGCCGCCGAGGGACGGCTCATGGTTGCGCAACCGCTCGACGAAGCGGCGATTGCCGTCTCTCAGGCGCTGAAGCGCCTCTGCTGCCGTGCTCATGGGGGCCAGAGTGTAGCGATCCCGCCCCGCCCGGACAACGTATCGACCCGCGCCGCGCGCGCCGCCGCTTCGGTAGAATACCCCCCGTCCCCACTCGCTGGAGCGCGCCCGTGAAATCCTCGCTGATCGTCGGACTGGTCCTCATTGCCGGCGGGATCCTCCTCATCCTGCACCCGCCGCATTACGCCTCGCAGCAAAGCGTGTTCAAGTTCGGCGCCCTGCAGGCCACCGTGCGCCGCGAGCGCGTGCTGCCGGGGTGGGCCGGCGGCGTGGTGCTCGGCGTCGGGGTCGGGATCCTCGCCCTGGGCCTGGCGAAAAAACGCTAGAATCCGCGCCCGGTTTCTTCCCCGAGGAGCACGCCATGGCCATTCGCGAACAGCGGATCGAATACCGCGAGGGTTCGACCGTCCTGGAAGGATTTTTCTGTCACGACGATGAGCTCCCGGGCCCACGGCCGGCGGTGCTGATCAGCCACGCCTGGGGCGGACGCGACGCGTTCGTCGAGGACAAGGCGCGCAAGCTCGCCTGGCAGGGCTACGCGGCGTTCGCGCTCGACATGTACGGCAAGGGACGGCGCGGTGAGACCACCGAGCAGTGCCAGGCATTGATGATGCCGCTGGTCGAGGACCGCAAGCTGCTCGCACGGCGCATCGGCGCCGGCCTCGAGGCGCTGCGCGCGCAGCCGCAAGTCGATGCGCGGCGCGTGGCGGCCATGGGCTTTTGCTTCGGCGGCCTGTGCGTACTCGACCTCGCCCGCAGCGGCGCGGACGTGCGCGGCGTGGTGAGCTTCCACGGGCTGCTCAAGCCGAGTGGCCTGCCCGCCTCGCCGGTGCGCGCCAAAGTGCTCATTCTGCACGGCTACGACGACCCGATGGCCCCGCCCGAGGACGTGCTGGCCGTGGCCCGCGAGTTCACCGCGGCGGGGGCGGACTGGCAGCTGCATGCCTACGGCAACACGCTGCACGCCTTCACCAACCCGCAGGCCAACGACCGCGCCAACGGCATGGCCTACGCGCTCGCGGCCGACCGGCGCTCCTGGGGGGCGCTGCGGCAGTTCCTGGAGGAAGTGCTCAGCTGAGCCCCGCTCAGCCGGGCCGCGCGCCGGCGCGGCCCGCGGTTCGCTCGAGAGTCACCGTCTCGGTGTGCGGATCGTAGAGGATGCGCGCCTCGGCGCGCTCGAGCTGCGCGAGCACCTGGGCGCATTTTTCCTCGAGGCTGTACTCGCGCGCACCGTACTCGGTGCCCTCGCGCAGCACGAACGACTCGATCACCCCGCGCAGCGCCTCGCTTGAGAGCGCCTCGTGAGGAACCTCCAGCGGCTCCTGCGCCGGGGCATCGGTCTCGCTCATGGGACTCCCAGACGCATACCGCCGCGGATCCGGCGGATCCGCGGCGGTGTGCACTGAAGGGACGGGATCTCACCGGGGCGCTCCCTGCGGAGCGCCCCGGCGCCGGATCACTCGCGCAGCTTCGAGAGCAGGCGCAGCATCTCGACGTACATCCACACCAGCGTCACCATCAGGCCGAATGCGCCGTACCACTCCATGTACTGCGGCGCCCCGCCCGCGGCCCCGCGCTCGATCATGTCGAAGTCGAGCAGCAGGTTGAACGCGGCGATGCCCACCACGAGGACCGAGAAGCCGATGCCGAGCGGGGTGGCGCCGTTGATGAACGGCACGCCCACGTGGAAGAACGACAGCAGCCAAGCGCCCGCGTACAGCAGCATGATGCCGAAGGTCGCGCCCATGACCACCGCGCGCAGCCGGTCGGTCACCCGGATCACCCGCGTGCGGTACAGCGTCAGCATTACCAGGGTGACCGCGAACGTCGCCCCCACCGCCTGAATGGCGATGCCGGGATAGCGCTGCTCGAAGATCGCCGAGATGGCCCCGAGCACCACCCCCTCGAGCGCCGCGTAGGGCACGGCGAGCATCGGCGCGGTGGTGGGCTTGAAGCTGATGATCAGCGCCAGCACGAACCCGCCGATCAGGCTGATCAGCATGATCGGCTCGACCGCCTGCACATTGCCGGCGCTCGCCTGCGACCACGGCCACAGCGCGCAGACCATCATGACCACCAGCAGCAGGAACGACTTGTTCACCGCCCCCTGCACGGTCATGGCTGGCTGGCCAAACCCGACGCGCGGCACCCGCGCAAAAGTGTTGCCGTTCAAACCGGGATTACCGGATCGCCGAAACTGAAACGCCATCTGATACCTCCTTAACCCATTAGACGCATCTTACGCTATGGGGGTTCCCTGGCCGAAAATCCAGCCACCCCCGGGGCGCTTTTCACCCCGCCACGGTCTAGCTGCCGACCCGGTTCGGATCGCGCCAGGTGCGCTCGAAAGGCAGCCGCCAGGCGTGCGGGGCGATCAGCTGGTGCATCGAGTTCGGTCCCCAGGAGCCCGGGGCGTACAAGCGCACCGGCGGGGGCGCCTCGATCAGGGGGGTGGAGACCTCCCAGAGCCGCTCGATGCCCTCGGCCGTGGTGAACAGGGTCCGGTCGCCCCGCATGGCATCGAGGATCAGCCGCTCGTAGGCCTCGAGCACCTCCCCGACGAGCCCGGTGTCGTGCATGGCGAACTGCAGACTGAGCTTATCGAGGCGCATCCCGGGGCCCGGGCGCTTGCCATAAAAAGACAGCGACATCTTCGACACGTCCGCCAGGTCGAACGTCAGGTGATCCGGCCCCTGCGCCCCGACGCCGGAGTCGGGCGGAAACATGCTCTTCGGCGGCTCGCGAAAGGCGATGGAGATGATGCGCTTACCCTCGGCGAGGCGCTTGCCGGTGCGCAGGTAGAACGGCACCCCGGCCCAACGCCAGTTGTCGATGGTGCACTTCAGCGCGATGAACGTCTCGGTGTCCGACTCCGGGCTGATGCCCTCCTCGCCACGGTAGCCGCTGAACTGCCCGCGCACGACGTCGGCGGGCATGATTGGCAGCATGCTCCTGAAGACTTTGTTCTTCTCCTCGCTGATGGCGGTCGGCTCGAGCGCCGTCGGCGGCTCCATGGCCACGAACCCGAGGATCTGGAACAGGTGCGTCACCACCATGTCGCGGAACGCGCCGATGGAGTCGTAGAAGATCGTGCGCTTCTCGAGGCCGAGCGTCTCGGGCACATCGATCTGCACGTGCTCGATGAAATTGCGGTTCCAGATCGGCTCGAACAGCCCGTTGGCGAAGCGGAACGCCAGGATGTTCTGCGCCGGCTCCTTGCCGAGGAAGTGATCGATGCGGAAGATCTGCGCCTCGTCGAACACCTCGTGCAGCTTCGCGTTCAGCGAGCGGGCGCTGGCGAGGTCGGTGCCGAAGGGCTTCTCCATGATGATGCGCGAGCGCTCGACCAGGTGCGCCTCGGCGAGCAGCCGCACGGCCGACAGTGCCGCGCTCGGCGGCACGCTGAGGTAATGCAGCCGCTGGCATTCCCCGCCGAAGGCGGCCTCGGCCCGCTCGACCGCTGCGGCCAACCCCTGCGCGCCGCGCCCGAGCGGCACGTAATCGATGCCCTGCGCGAAGGCCGCCCAGCCCTCCCCCGGAGTCTCGTGCGTGGAGAACTCCTGGATCGAGGCGCGGGCGATCTGCCGGAAGCCCTCCGCATCGAGCTCATCGAGCGACACCCCGATGATGCGGCAGCCCGGGATGAACCCGGCGACGCTCAGATGGTACAGCCCCGGCAGCAGCTTGCGCCGGGCCAGATCCCCGGTCGCCCCGAACAGCACGACAACCTGCGGACGACGAGGTCCGACTCCCAGAGGTACTTTAGCCACCCTGCTCTACCTTCACGACGTTGAGTTCCTGGCCTGGAGGATAGCGAGCACGCGCGCCCGAATCCATCGAGCGCTTCGCACCGCTCAGCGCCTGCAGCGCCTGACACTGCGCAACGGCGCAAAACCGGCGAGGTCGACCGCCGTTGCAGCCGCCATCGCAGCCCGTTCAGCGCGCGTCGTGCGCCGGGTCGCGCTGCGGGTAGTCCTCGCGCCAGTGCGCGCCGCGGCTCTCGCGGCGCGCTAGCGCCGAGCGCACCATCGCCTGCGCCAGCGCCAAGCGACGCCGCTCGATGAGCGCCTCGGGCGCCAGCCGCTGCTCGAGCGCCGCCAGCTCACGCCAGCCCCGCTCGAGTTCGCTGCCGCGGCGCAGCGGCCCGAGGCAGCCCCCGAGGATGGCTCGCACCTGGCCGCCGAGTGCCGCGTCCGTGCGCAACGGGGGCGATGTCTCCTGGGCGTAGCGCACCCGGATGCGCCGGCGAGGATTGTGCTCGCGCGCGAGCGCCCGCCCCACAATCCGCCCGCAGACCACCGCCTCGAGGAGTGAATTGCTGGCCAGCCGGTTCGCGCCGTGCATACCCGTCGCGGCCACCTCGCCACAGGCCCACAGACCCGAGCGCGTCGTGCGCCCGAGCGCATCGACCACCACGCCGCCCATGTGATAGTGCACCGCGGCGCTCACCGGGATCGGCTCGCGGGCCGGATCGATGCCATGAGCCCTGCAGGCCGCGAGCGCGGCTGGGAACTCCGCTGCGCTCGGTGAGCTGAACAGCGCCGTCGCGTCGAGCCAGACCGCCTCGCCGCGCTGCCGGCGCGACCACACTTCCCGCGCCACCACGTCCCGCGGCGCCAGCTCCGCCAGCGGATGCAGCTCGCGCATGAAGCGCTCTCCACGGCCATCGCGCAGCGCCGCCCCGGCCCCGCGCAGCGCCTCGGTGAGCAGCGGCAGCGGATCGCTCCCGGCGGCGAGCGCGGTGGGATGAAACTGGAGGAACTCCAGTCCCGCGAGACGCGCACCGTGGCCGAGCGCCATCGCCAGCCCGTCGCCCTGGGCGGCGAGACCGTTGGTGGTGCTGGGGAAAAGACGACCCACCCCGCCCGTGGCGAGCACGACCTCGTGTGCCTCGAGGCGCACGGTCTGCCCGGTCGAGTCCACGGCCCACGCGCCGCAGAGCCGCTCGGCCGGTCCCTCGCGCAGCGCGAGCACCTGCAGGCCCGAGAGCAGATCGATGTGCTCGGCACTCGCGACCGCCTGCAGCAGCGCCGTGAGAATCTCCTCTCCGGTCCGGTCGCCGCGCGCATGCAGCACCCGGGCGCGACTGTGTCCGCCTTCGCGGTGCAGCCGCCAGCCGGCGGCATCGCGGTCGAAGCGCACGCCCAGATCGCAGAGGAAGCTCACCGCCTCGGCGGCGCTGCGAATCACCCGCAGCGCCGCTCGCCGGTCGCTGCTGTGACAGCCCGCCGCCAGCGTGTCGGCGAGCTGCGCCTCGATCGAATCGCCCACGCCGAGCGGCACGGCGATGCCGCCCTGGGCGAGCGCGGTGGAGCTGGCCAGGCGCGGATCAGCCGCCGAGACCGCCAGCACGCGCCGCGGGGCCGCCTCGAGCGCGGCGCACAGGCCCGCCGCACCGGCACCGATGACCAGCACATCGGTCTCGAGCGTGCGCATCGTGGTGCGCTCAACCGATCTCGAGCATGCGGGCGATCGGCCGGCGCGCGCGCGCCGCGAGCGACGGCTCGATCTGGATCGGTGTGCCCGGACTCTCGAGCGCGCCCCTCACACGCTCGAGCGTGGTGGCTTTCATATGCGGGCACAGGTTGCACGGGCGCACGAAGTTGATGTCGGGACACTGCAGCGCCACATTGTCGGCCATGGCGCACTCGGTGAGCAGCATTGCCCGCGGCGGGCGGCGCTCGGCGAGGAACTTCGCCATGGCGCCGGTGGAGCCGACGAAGTCCGCCTCGGCGCGCACCGGTTCAGGACACTCCGGGTGCGCCAACACGGTCACCACCGTATCGCGGCGGAACGCGCGGATGTCGGCGGCATCAAAGCGGGTGTGCACCTCGCACTGCCCGGCCCAGGCAATCACCTCGATGTCGCATTGCTCGGCAACGAACCCGGCCAGGTGCTGATCGGGCAGCATGATGACCTGCCGCGCCCCGAGCGCGTGCACGACGCGCACTGCATTGGCGGAGGTGCAACACACGTCCACCTCGGCCTTGACCGCAGCGGTTGTATTGATATAGGCCACGGCGGGCACCCCGGGGCAGGCGGCGCGCACGGCACGCACCGCCTCAACGCCGATCGAATCGGCAAGCGAGCAGCCCGCCTCCTCGGCGCTGAGCAGCACGCGCTTGTCCGGGCAGAGCAGCTTGACGGTCTCGGCCATGAAGCGCACGCCGCACACGACGATAGTGCCTGCCGTGGCCCGCAGGGCGTATTGGGCCATGGCGAGGGAGTCGCCGGTAAACTCGGCCACCGCGCTCACCAGGGGCGTCTGATAGTTGTGCGCCAGCACAACCGCGTCCTGATCGGCCTTCAGCGCCTCGATGCGCGCGATGAGTGGCGCGGCGAGTTCGATTTCCGCCGCGGGCACCACGCGGGCGAGGCGCGCGGCAAGATCGGCGTGTCGGGCGAGGACGGCGTTCATGAGTCCGGTGATGATGCCGAAACACCCGCGGGCGGCGTAGCGGCAACCCTGACGAAAGTCAGTTTTCGGACCCGCAGTCGTGAAACAGGCCTGCGGAAAATCCTGATATCTATGGCATAGCCTGCCGCGTTAGCGTTGCACGCATGAATACCCCGGAACGCACCCGAAACCGCAGCAGCGCCCAGAGTGAGACCGATTGCGCCTGGTGCCCCTCGAATCGCCGCTGCTGGGGAGAGGCGCTCTCCGGCGAGAGCGTCCGTGCGCGGCGCGAACCGCCCCTGGAGCGCGGTGCCCGGCTGATGGAGCAGGGCGACGCCGCCGGCGTCTTCATCGTCTCGAGCGGCTGCCTGGTGCTGCGAGTGAACCAGCCGGACGGCGCGCAGCGGGTGGTCGGGCTGCGCCTGCCGGGAGAGCTGGTGGGCCTGGAGAGCTACGCGCACGGGCAGCAGACGTACACGGCCCAGGCGGCGAGCCCGAGCACCGTGTGCCGGCTGCACCTGCCGGCCCTCGGCGCCGGCGCAGCGCACGGGGCGCTGCTCGAGCGGCTGCTCCTGAAGAGCGCCGCACAGCCGGAGCGCGCCTCGGCGCCCTGGGCGGGACTGCCCGCCGTGGAGCGCGTGGCGGCGTTCATCGAGAACTACTCGCAGCGGGCACATCTGTCGGCGCGCGACGATCCCTTCAAGCTGCCGCTCACCCGCGCGGACATCGGCTCGTACCTGGGGCTCGCCCCGGAGACCGTGGTGCGCGCGCTCGGGCACTTGAGCCAGGCACAGCGCCTGGCGGTGCGCGGGCGCACCGTGCGCCTGGGCGGTCCGGCGCGCTGAGCGCACCCCCGTCCGCGCAGGCGGACGGGTATAATCGCGGCGCATGATGCCCCAACTGATCGAGCGGCTGCGCTCGGAACTCGCCGCCCTGCAAGAGCAGGGCCTGTACAAGAACGAGCGCGTGCTGAGCGGCCCGCAGGGCGCGCGGGTAGCCACCGGCGGACGGCAGGTCATCAACCTGTGCGCCAACAACTACCTCGGGCTCGCCAGCGACCCCGAGGTGCTGCAGGCGGCGCACGCGGCGCTCGAGCGCTATGGCTTCGGCATGGCCTCGGTGCGCTTCATCTGCGGCACGCAGACCGTGCACAAGCAGCTCGAGCGGCACTTGAGCGAGTTCCTCGGCACCGAGGACGCCATCCTCTACTCCTCCTGCTTCGACGCCAACGGCGGGCTGTTCGAGACGCTGCTCGATGAGCGCGACGCGGTGATCTCCGATGCGCTCAACCACGCCAGCATCATCGACGGGATCCGCCTGTGCAAGGCCGAGCGGCTGCGCTACGCCAACAATGACATGGCCGAGCTCGAGGCGTGCCTGCAACGCGCCGCCGGCGCCCGCACCCGCCTGATCGCCACCGACGGGGTGTTCTCCATGGACGGCACGATCGCGAACCTCGCGGGCATCTGCGAGCTCGCCGGCCGCTACGATGCGCTCGTGATGGTCGATGACTCGCATGCCACCGGGTTCATGGGCGCGCGCGGACGCGGCACGCCCGAGCACTGCGGCGTCGCCGAGCGTATCGACATCCTCACCGGCACGCTCGGCAAGGCGCTCGGCGGGGCGAGCGGCGGATACGTCGCCTCGCGCACGGAGGTGGTCACTTGGCTGCGGCAGCGCTCGCGGCCGTACCTGTTCTCCAACAGCATCCCGCCGGTGGTCGCCGCCGCCGGGTTGCGGGTCCTTGAGCTGCTCGGCGCGCGGCCCGAACTGCGCGCGCGCGTGCACGAGAATGCGCGCCACTTCCGCTCGGGGCTCGAGCAGCTCGGCTTCACCGTCAGGCCCGGGGAGCATCCCATCATCCCGGTGATGATCGGCGAGGCGGCGCTCGCGGCCCGCATGGCCGAGCGCCTGCTCGAGCACGGGGTGTACGTGATCGGCTTTTCCTACCCGGTGGTGCCGAAGGGCCAGGCGCGCATCCGCACGCAGATGTCCGCCGCGCTCAGCCGGGACGAACTCGACGCCGCGCTCGCGGCCTTCGCCACCGTCGGCCGTGAATTGGGAGTGATTGCATGAAAGCGCTGGTCAAGAAGGAGTCCGCCCCCGGCATCTGGCTCGAGGAGATCTCCGAGCCGAAGATCGGCCCCAACGACGTGCTGATCAAGATCGCCAAGACCGCGATCTGTGGCACCGACATGCACATCTACAACTGGGACGCCTGGGCGCGCAAGACCATCCCGGTGCCCATGGCCGTCGGCCACGAGTACTGCGGGCGGGTGATCGAGGTGGGCTCGGAGGTCAAGGGGCTCGCCGTCGGCGACCGGGTGTCCGGGGAAGGGCACATCACCTGCGGGCACTGCCGCAACTGCCGCGCCGGCCGGCGGCACCTGTGCCGCAACACCATCGGCGTCGGGGTGAACCGCCCCGGGGCGTTCGCCGAGTACCTGGCCATCCCCGCCGAGAACGCCTTCAAGCTGCCCGACTCGATCAGCGACGACATCGCCTCGATCCTCGACCCATTCGGCAACGCCACGCACACCGCACTCTCGTTCAACATGGTCGGGGAGGACGTACTGATCACCGGTGCCGGCCCGATCGGCATCATGGCGGTGGCGATTGCCCGCTTCGTCGGCGCGCGCCACGTCGTGATCACCGACGTCAATGATTACCGGCTCGAGCTCGCGCGCCGCATGGGCGCGACACGCACCGTCAACGTGCAGCGCGACACGCTCGATCAGACCATGCGCGAGCTCGGCATGCAGGAGGGCTTCGATGTGGGCCTCGAGATGTCGGGTAACGCCGCGGCGTTCCGCGACATGCTGCGCACCATGCACCACGGCGGCTCGGTGGCCCTGCTCGGTATCCCGCCGGAGGAGACCGCCATCGACTGGAACCAGGTGATCTTCAAGGGACTGACCCTCAAGGGCATCTACGGGCGGGAGATGTTCGAGACCTGGTACAAGATGGCGAGCCTGCTGCAAAGCGGCCTGGACCTGAAGCCGGTCATCACCCACCACCTGCC
>JAJZFQ010000129.1 GCA_021805275.1 Pseudomonadota bacterium | reverse complement strand
AAAATTGGAGCGGGAAACGAGGCTCGAACTCGCGACCTCAACCTTGGCAAGGTTGCGCTCTACCAACTGAGCTATTCCCGCACCGCAAGGCGAGCCGGCATTTTAGGGGCAGCCGGTACGATGTCAAGGCATCGGTCAGCGCTTGAGCTCCGGCCAGGCCGCTCGCAGGTAGGCCACCATCGAGACCAGAGTGGCCGCCGCGGCAAGTTCGGTCATCATGACCCCGGTGGCGTAAATTGGCACGCCATCGATGGGCACTCGGTAAAGCATCATTGCCAGGCCCACGATCTGCAGCACGGTTTTGACCTTGCCGAGCTGCGAAACCGCAACCTTGCGCCGCTCACCGATCTCCGCCATCCACTCGCGCAGGGCCGAAATGGTGATCTCGCGCCCGATGATGACCATCGC
Organism: Pseudomonadota bacterium; assembly: GCA_021805275.1. The sequence continues at coordinate 12,186 of JAJZFQ010000129.1, read as the reverse complement.
CGTGAGCACGATCAACGGGCGGGTATCGCGACTGACCAGCAGGACCAGCGCGGTCGTCACAATGAGCTTGTCGGCCACCGGATCGAGAAACGCGCCGAGCCTCGAGGTCTGGCCGAGCCGTCGCGCGAAATACCCATCCAGCGAATCGGTGATGCCCGCCGCGGCGAACAGCAGTCCCGAGACCGGATCCGCCCAGTGATACGGCATGAAAAAGAACAGCACGATGAGCGGGATGGCGCCGATGCGCAGCCACGTCAGCGTGTTCGGCACATTCCAGGGCATGCGAGACTCACGATCCGGGATGCAGGTGATCATAAAGGGTGCGCGCCAGACTTGCTCCAATTCCGTTCACCTGCGCCAGGTCGTCAATACCGGCGCGCAGCACCCCCTGCAGCCCCCCGAAATGGGTCAGCAGCGCGCGCCGCTTGGCCGGTCCCAGGCCGGCGACGGCCTCGAGCACCGACTCATTGAAGCGCCGCGCCCGCTTGCGGCGATGGCCGCTGATGGCGAACCGGTGTGCCTCGTCGCGAATGCGCTGGATCAGGCGCGAGGCGGGCGAATGGGCCGGGGGAATACGCGGGGTCGCCTCCCCGTAGATGAACAACCGCTCCTGCCCTGGGCGGCGGTCCGGCCCCTTGGCCACGCCCACCAGCACGATCCCGCCGACCCCGAGCGCCTGGAGCTCCTCGTGCACCCCCTGGATCTGGCCGAGCCCGCCGTCGATCAGCAGCAGATCCGGGGCCGGGATTTCCTCGTTGCGAACCCGCGTGTAGCGGCGCTTGAGGGCCTGGCGCAGCGCGCCGTAATCGTCCCCGGGGGTGACGCCGGCGATATTGAATCGCCGGTATTCCTTCTTAAGTGGTCCATCCGCGCCGAACACCACGCAGGAGGCCACGGTCCCCTCCCCACCCGTATGGCTGATGTCGAAGCACTCCATGCGCGCGGGCGGCGCCGGCAACGCGAGTTCGCGTGTAAGCTCCGCGAGCATCGCCTCCATGCTCTGCCGTCGCGCCAGGCGCATCCGCAGCGCCTGCTCCGCGTTCTCGCGCGCTAGCTGCACCCACTTCACCGCCAGCCCGCGCGCCGGGCAGCGCACCTCGACCGCATGGCCGGCACGCTCGGTCAGCGCCTCCCCGAGCGCACCGGCGTCCTCCAGGCGCCGACCCACCAGTACCTCCGCCGGGGGCTCGTGATCGGCGTAGTACTGCATCAGGAAAGAGGACAAGGCCTCCTCCGGCTCGGCAAATGCTGCGCGCGGAAAGCTGCTCGTGGTGCCGAGATTGCGTCCGCCGCGCACCAGCATGGCGCTGACGGCGTACTCGCCGGGTTCGCCGGCGATGTCGAACACATCGACGTCGCGTTCGTGCTCGGCCGTGGCCACCTGCTGGGTCTGGATCTCGCGCAGCGCGGCCAGCTGGTCGCGCAGTTCGGCGGCCCGTTCGTACTGGAGTCCTTCGGCCGCCGTCTGCATCCGACGCGTCAGCAGCGAGTTGACCTCCTCGCTGCGCCCCTCGAGCACCTTGACTGCCGCTTCCACGTCCTGCGCATATGCCTCGCGGCCGATCAGGCCGACGCAAGGAGCCGAGCAGCGGCCGATCTGATGCTGCAGGCACGGACGACTGCGGTGCGCGAAGAAACTGTCACGGCAGTTGCGGATGCGGAAGAGCTTCTGCAGCTGATTGAGCGTCTCGCGCACCGCGGTGCTGCTCGGAAAGGGACCGAAGTAGCGTGAGCCCGGCGCGCGCGCGCCGCGATAAAGCGACAACCGCGGGAAGTCATGGGCCGTGCCGAGCAGGATGTACGGATAACTCTTGTCGTCGCGCAGCACCACGTTGAAGCGGGGCCGGTGCGCCTTGATCAGGTTATACTCGAGCAGCAACGCCTCGGTCTCCGAGCGGGTGACCGTGACCTCCATGTCGGCGATGAGCTGCACCAATGCCCGGACCTTGGGGCTGACGTTGCTGCCGCTGAAATAGCTACCGACCCGATCCTTCAGGCTGCGCGCCTTACCGACGTAAAGCAGCGTATGCTCACGATCGAACATGCGATAGACGCCGGGCCGGCGCGGCAGGGCCGACACGAAGGTCTTGGAGTCGAACGCCGGGTTCACCCGCCCATTCTAAACGCCCGCGACCTCGCAGGCGCGTGCCACGACCGCGGTGAACATGGCCACCGTCAGCCGGCGGGTCGAGGTGTTGTACCGGCTGCAATGATACGAGTCGAGCAACGTTCGCCCCTCCTTCAGGGCGTATTCGCGCCCGTGGCCGAACGGAAATGCCGCCGGCTTCAATCCGCTCGCCCGCAGAAACGCCTCGTGAGCGATGCGCCCGAGGGCGAGCACCACCCGCACACGCCTCATCTGCTCAAGCTCGGCACGAAGATAGCCGTTGCACGTGCGGATCTCCTCGGGAGTCGGCTTGTTCTGGGGCGGGACGCACTTGACCGAATTGACGATGCGGGTGTGGCGCAGCTTCAGCGCGTCGTCGCGGGTCTCGGACTGCGCGCGGGTGGCAAGTCCCGCATCGTAGAGCGTCTGGTACAGCAGGATGCCGGCGTAATCACCGGTAAACGGCCGGCCGGTTCGGTTCGCCCCGTGCAGGCCGGGGGCGAGCCCCACGATCAGGATGCGCGGATCGGCCCCGCCGAACGATGGCACCGGGCGCGCCCAGTAATCCGGGTACCGTCCGCGCACCTGCTCGAGAAACCCGGCCAGCCGCGTGCAGCGGCTGCAGTCCGGGTCGTACAGCGCCTTATCGGTCATCCATGTGACTGACGATGGCCGAGGCAAAGCCTGAGCAGCTCATGAGCGTCGCACCCGGAATCAGCCGCTGCAGATCCTCCTCGACGCTGCGGCGCGCCGCCAGCTCGCGCTTCGGCGCCTTGATCGCCTCGCGCAGGCGCGCCAGATCGTAGGTCAGCTCCTTGTGCGCGATGGTATTTGTCACGCCTTTGATGATCAGGTCCGCAGCCTCCTTCCACTCGAGATAGCGCAGCATCATCTCGGCCGAGAGAATGAGCGAACCGGGATTGACGCGGTCCTTGCCCGCGAAGCCCGGCGCAGTCCCGTGCGTCGCCTCGAACACCGCGAGCCCGTCGCCAATGTTGCCGCCCGGAGCAATGCCGATGCCGCCGACCTGGGCGGCCAGCGCATCGGAGACGTAATCGCCGTTGAGGTTGAGCGTGGCGATGACGTCGTATTCCTCGGGCCGCAACAGCACCTGCTGCAGGAAGTTGTCTGCAATCACGTCTTTGATGACGATGTCGGTCCCGGTGAGGGGATTGCGGAACTTCATCCACGGTCCGCCGTCGATCAGCTCGGCGCCAAACTCCTCCTTGGCGAGCTGGTAGCCCCAGTTGCGGAATGCCCCCTCCGTGAACTTCATGATGTTGCCCTTGTGCACCAGGGTCACCGACACCCGATCGTTGTCGATCGCGTACTGGATCGCCTTGCGGATCAGGCGCTGGCTGCCTTCCTTGGAAACCGGTTTGATGCCAATCGCCGAGCTCGCCGGGAAACGGATCGCCGTGACACCGAACTCCCTCTGCAGGAAGGCGATCAGCTTGTGCACGTCGGCCGAGCCGGCCGGCCACTCGATGCCGGCGTAGATGTCCTCGGTGTTCTCGCGGAAGATCACCATGTCGGTCAGGCTGGCATCGGCCATGGGGCTGACGACGCCCGGGAAGTAACGGATCGGACGCACGCACGCGTACAGGTCGAGCGTCTGGCGCATTGCGACGTTCAGCGAGCGGATACCCCCGCCGATCGGTGTGCCGAGCGGCCCCTTGATCGAGACCACGAAATCGCGCAGCGCGTGCAGGGTCTCCTCGGGGAACCACTCCCCGTAGCGCGCATTGGCCTTCTCCCCGCAGAACACCTCCATCCAGCAGATGCGGCGACGGCCCCCGTAGGCCTTCTCGACCGCCGCGTCCACGACCCGCAGCATGGCCGGGGTGACATCGGCACCGATGCCGTCGCCCTCGATGAACGGGACGATGGGATGATCCGGAACATTCAGCGAATGATCCGGGTTAACAGTAATCTTGCGGCCCGCGGCGGGCACGTCGATGTGCTCGTAGTGCATGGGCGCATTCTACCGGCAATCCCCGCCGTTCATGCGCATTCGTCATGCAAATCACCGGTCGGTTCACGGCCTGCGGCGCGCGGTCGGCCTCAGAGCTGCACGAGCCTGCGGCTCTGGCTGCGCTCGGCGATGAGCATGGCCAGTTCGAGCGCCTGTTCGTGGTTCAGGCGCGGATCGACGGTGGAACGGTAGGCGCGCTGCAGATCGGCGTCGGTGAGCCCGCGCGCACCACCGGTGCACTCGGTCACATCATCGCCCGTGAGCTCGACGTGAACGCCGCCGAGACGCGAGCCGTGCTCGGCATGGATCCGGAAGGCCAGATCGACTTCCTTCAGAATGTTCTCGAACCGCCGCGTCTTCAGTCCCGCGGTGCTCGTCTCGGTATTGCCGTGCATCGGATCGCAAACCCACAGCACCGTCTGGCCGCTCTGGCGCACCGCGTCGATCATCTTCGGCAGCGCCGACTCGATGTCCTTCACCCCGAAGCGGTGGATCAGGGTCAGCCGGCCCGGCTGGTTCTGCGGATTGAGGGTGGCAATCAGCCCCTGCAGCCATGCGGCGTCCATCGCCGGACCGATCTTGATCCCCATCGGATTGGAGATGCCGCGGAAGAACTCCACGTGCGCCCCTTCGAGCTTGGCGGTGCGCATACCGATCCACGGCATGTGCGTCGAGAGGTTATACCAGCGGTCCTGCCGCGGAATGTAGCGGGTCTGGGCCTGCTCGTAGAGCAGGTGCAGCCCCTCGTGGCTGGCGAAGAAATCCACCAGGGTCGCCTCGTGCACCCGCCGGCCGCTGATGCCCTCGAAGAAATCAAGCGAATCCCCGATCGACTGCACGATGCGCTGGTAGGCGTCCTTCAGGGGCGCGTGCTTGACGAAGCCGAGGTCCCAGTATTCGGGGTGGTGCAGGTCCGCAAACCCGCCCTCCACCAGCGCACGGGCGAAATTCAGCGTCAGCGCCGCGCGCTCGTAGCCGCGCAGCAGCAGCTGCGGATCGGCCTGGCGCGCCTCGGAGGTGAACTCCGGCCGGTTGACCAGATCGCCGCGGAAGCTCGGCAGCGTCACGCCGTCGCGCGTCTCGGTATCGGTCGAGCGCGGCTTGGCATACTGCCCGGCCATGCGCCCAACTCGAATGATCGGCTTCTTCAGCCCGTGCAGCAGCACCAGGCTCATCTGCAGGAGGATCTTCAGCTTTTTTGCGATTGAGTCCGATTCGCAATCAGCGAAGGTCTCGGCACAGTCGCCGCCCTGCAGCAGAAACGCCTGCCCGCGCTGGGCCGCCGCCAGACGCTCGCGCAACGCCTCGATTTCCCAGGACACGACGATGGGTGGCAGTCGGGATAATTCGGCCACAACCCGCTCGAGCGCCCCGGGATCGTCATAGACCGGCTGTTGCTGCGCGGGCTTGCGCTGCCAGCCGGCCGGATGCCAGGAAGTGCCTTCGGGAGAACGCATGGTATACCCGATGCTAGCACGGACTGGCGTCGGGGGCGCGAGTGGAGGAAAATTGTCGTTTTCACTCTTGGATTCGAGGGCGACATGCATCGTGTTTTAATTCTTGGCGCCGGCAAGATTGGCGCTCTAATTTCCGGGCTGCTGGCGAATTCGGGCGCCTACCAGGTCGATCTGGCTGATGTAGACGGCGCTGTCGCCGAGGCCGTCGTGCGGGCCCACGGTCTGAAGGACATGAACGCGTTCGGGCTCGACGCCAAGAGCCGCGAGGCGCTCGACCGTCATCTCGCCGCCCACCCGGCGGACGCGGTGATCTCGAGTCTGCCCTTCTACTGCAACGTGACGGTCGCTGAGGCGGCCCGGCACGCCAATGTGCACTACTTCGACCTGACCGAGGACGTGGCCGTCACCCGTACCGTGCGCACCATCGCGTCGGGCTCCTCCAAAGCCTTCGTCCCGCAATGCGGCTTGGCGCCCGGCTTCATCAGTATCGCCGCGGCCGAGCTCATCACCCACTTCCAGTCGCTGCGCGCGGTGAAGCTGCGCGTCGGCGCGCTGCCGCAGCATCCGAACAACGTGCTCAAGTACTCCCTCACCTGGTCGACCGAGGGACTGATCAACGAGTACGGCAATCCCTGCCAAGCCATCGTCGATGGGCACAGCATCGATGTCGCGCCGCTCGAGGGCCTCGAGGAAATCGAAATCGACGGCACGCTCTATGAGGCATTCAACACCTCCGGCGGTCTCGGCTCGCTCGCCGAGACCCACGGCGCCGCCGTCGAGTCGATGAACTACAAGACCATCCGCTACCCCGGGCACTGCGAGCAGATGCGTCTGCTGATGAACGACCTGAAGCTCAATCAGGATCGAGGCACGCTCAAGCGTATTCTCGAGCACGCCGTGCCGCAGACGCTGCAGGACGTCATCATCGTCTATGTCGCGGTCACCGGCATGCAGGACGGACAGCTGCGCGAGGAGAATTACGTCAACAAGATCTACCCGCAGCTGATCGGCGGGCGGCTCTGGTCGGCGATCCAGGTCACCACCGCCGCGGGCATCACCGCCGTGGTCGATCTGGTGCTCGAGCAGCCCGAGCGCTACAAGGGCTTCGTGGCGCAGGAGCAGTTCCGCCTGCCCGAGATCCTCGCCAACCGCTTCGGACGCCACTACGCCCCGGGCGGCACCAAGGAGGTCTCGGCCGAGATCATCGTCGCGGGCAAGACGGGCCGGCAGCGCTCACAGAACGCCCACAAGGCGGCCTGACGCATGGGCCCATCCATCGACATCGCCGCGCTACTCACGCGGCTCGGTCTCGAGGCCGAAAATCCCGGCACCTGCGCGGGCCCCGGGCAGTGGCGTGCCGGCGGCCGGCTGCTCTCAGTGCACAATCCGGCAACCGGCAAGGCGCTGGCCACCGTGCGCACCGCCGATGTGGCCGACTACGAGGCGCTGATGCGCTCGGCGCTCGAGACGGCCGTCCTGTGGCGCAACGTGCCCGCCCCGAAACGCGGCGAAGCGGTCCGCCTGGTCGGCGAGGCGCTGCGCGCGGTCAAGAGCGATCTCGGCGCGCTGGTCTCGCTCGAGAACGGCAAGATCCTCGCCGAGGGCCTCGGCGAAGTGCAGGAGATGATCGACATTGCCGACTTCGCCGTCGGCCAGTCGCGCATGCTCTACGGGCTCACCATGCACTCGGAGCGCCCCGGACACCGCATGTACGAGCAGTGGCACCCGCTCGGGGTGGTCGGCATCGTCTCCGCATTCAACTTCCCGGTCGCCGTATGGTCGTGGAACGCGTTTCTCGCCGCCATCTGCGGCAACGTGTCCGTGTGGAAGCCCTCACCGAAGACTCCGCTCACCGCGATCGCCGTGCAGAAGCTCGTCAATCGGGTGCTCGAGCAGCACGAGCTGCCGCCGGTGTTCCAGCTGTTCATCGACGCCGGCGCCGAGCTCGCCACACGCTTCGTCGATGACCGTCGCGTCGCGCTCGTCTCCTTCACGGGCTCAACCCCCGTCGGCCGCAAGGTCGGGGAGCGCGTGGCGGCACGGCTCGGCAAGAGCCTGCTCGAGCTGGGCGGCAACAATGCGATCATCGTCGACGAATCGGCGAGCCTCGATCTCGCGGTGCCGGCCATCGTGTTCGGCGCTGTCGGTACGGCCGGGCAGCGCTGCACCACCACCCGGCGCGTGTTCGCGCACCGGGCCATCGCCGCGGAACTCGAGCGCCGCCTGGTCAACGCGTATCGGCAGGTGAGGATCGGCGATCCGCTCGATCCAGGCACACTCATGGGTCCGCTGATCGATACGCATGCGGTCGATCGGTTCAAGACCGCGGTCGCCGCGGCACAGGCCGCAGGCGGCGAGCTGCTCGCCGGCGGACGGGTGCTCGAGCGGGCGGGGCACTTCGTCGAGCCGACGCTGATCCGCGCCCGCAACGACTGGCCGGTCGTGCAGAACGAGACGTTCGCACCCATTCTCTATTTGATTCCGGTCGACTCGCTCGAGGCGGCGATTGCCGAGCAGAACCAAAGTCACTATGGTCTTTCCTCGGCACTGTTTACCGAGCGGCTGCGCGCGGCAGAGTCGTTTCTCGGCGCCTGCGGCAGTGACTGCGGCATCGCGAACGTGAACATCGGCACCTCGGGCGCAGAGATCGGCGGGGCATTCGGCGGTGAGAAGGACACCGGCGGTGGCCGCGAATCGGGCTCCGATGCCTGGAAGGCGTACATGCGCCGTCAGACCAACACGATCAACTGGAGCGGCGCTCTGCCACTGGCACAGGGGATCAAGTTCGAGCTGTAAATGCCGGGCGCGGGGTCCGCAGGACGCGGACCCCGCGGCGCATGAGCGGCCGCAATCAGCACGCCGGGCCCAGTGCTGCGACGGCGGCGCGCGCCAACAGCGGCTCCTCGGCCACGCACAGCGTCCATACGGGGATCGCACTGTCGGCGGCGCTGATGCGCCCCTCCCGGCCCACGACCGCCGCATTCCTCACGCGATCCAGGGCGATGCCCGCCCACTCGAGCCCCGCGAGCACGCGGCGACGCACCTCCGGCACGTGCTCCCCGACTCCTCCCCCGAACACGATGCCGTCGCAGCCGCCGAGGACCGCCAGATACGCACCGATGTACTTGCGGATCCGGTAGCAGTACAGATCGAGCGCCTGCGCGGCGCGCTCATCGCCGGCGGTCAGTAGATCCGATGGACTGGCGTGCCCTCCGAGTCCGAGCAGGCCGGCTTGCCGGTTGAACAACTCGATCAGGTGCGCAGCATCGGTCCCGAGCCGCAGCGCAAGATACGGCACCACCGCCGCATCGATGTCGCCGCAGCGGGTGGCCATCACCAGCCCCTCGAGCGGTGAGAACCCCATCGAGGTGTCCCGTGGCGCGCCCTGATCGAGCGCCGCTATCGAGCAGCCGCCGCCGAGCTGCAGCGTGATCAGCCGCCCGCCACGTTCGAGCGCCGGGTGCAGCTGACACCAGCGGCGCCACATCGCCTCGTGCGCCAGACCGTGAAATCCGTAACGACGCACCCCGACGTTCCAGCCGAGCGCCGGAGGCAGCGCATACTCGGCGGCGACCCGCGGCAGATCGGCGAAGAACGCTGTGTCGAAGACCGCCACCTGCCGCACATCGGCTCCGCACAGTGCGCTCGCGGCATCGATCCAGCGCAGCGCGAGCGGATTGTGCAGCGGCGCGAGCGCGCTCAACTCGCCGATACCGCGACGCACGTCCGCATCGATCCGCACCGCATGGTTGAAGCGCTGCCCGCCGTGGACCACGCGGTGCGCCAGCGCCACCGGTGCCGCCGGCAACTGTGCGAGGAACGCCGACAGTTCCGCCTGCGGTTCGAGGTGCGTGCCCGCATGGTGCACCGCCGCCAGCGCTGAGAGGTCCGTGTGCGGCTCGACCGTGCGCTCCAGCTCGAAGGCCGCCAGCTTGATCGAGGTACTGCCGCTGTTGACCGTGACGATGAGCATCGCGCCGCGTGCCGCTTTCCCTCAGGGGCGCGCGGCGCTGCCGCGCGGCCAGGTCCACTCGGCCACGAGCGGCATGTCGCGGCCGTGCTCGCGTATGTACGCCCGGTGCTCGATCAATAGCTTACGGGTGCGCTCCTTCAGGTAGGCACCCCGGTCGCGCAACTGCGGCAGTCGGTCGAGGGCGTCCGCGACCAGGTGGAAGCGGTCCATCTCGTTGAGCACGGTCATATCGAAGGGCGTAGTGATCGTGCCCTCCTCTTTGTAACCGCGCACGTGGATGAGCGCATTGTTGCGCCGCCGGTAGGTCAGCCGGTGGATCAGCCACGGATAGCCGTGAAAGGCGAATATCACCGGCTTGTCGAGCGTGAACAACGACTCGAAGTCGGCATCGCCGAGGCCATGCGGATGCTCGCTCGAGGGCTGCAGGCGCATCAGGTCGACCACGTTGACCACGCGGATCTTCAGCTCCGGCAGTGTCTCGCGCAGCATCGCCACGGCCGCCAGCGTCTCGAGCGTGGGTACGTCGCCGGCACAGGCCATCACTAGGTCGGGCTCGCATCCGGCATCGTTGCTGGCCCACTCCCAGATGCCGATGCCGGCGGTACAGTGCGCAGCGGCCGCCTCGATCGACAGCCACTGCGGTGCCGGATGCTTGCCGGCGACGACCACGTTGACGTAGTGACGGCTGCGCAGGCAGTGATCCATCACCGAGAGCAGACAGTTCGCATCCGGCGGCAGATAGACGCGCACCACGCCGGCTTTCTTGTTCACCACGTGATCGAGGAACCCCGGGTCCTGGTGCGTGAAGCCGTTGTGATCCTGTCGCCAGACATGCGAGGTGAGCAGATAGTTGAGCGAGGCGATGCGCCGCCGCCACGGAATCTCTGCCGTGACCTTCAACCACTTGGCGTGTTGGTTGAACATCGAGTCGATGATGTGGATGAACGCCTCGTAGCAGTTGAACAGTCCGTGCCGACCCGTGAGCAGGTAGCCCTCAAGCCAGCCCTCGCACTGGTGCTCGCTCAGAATCTCGAGCACCCGGCCGCTCGGGGCCAGAAACTCGTCATCCGGCTGCATGCGCCCCTCCCATTGCCGGCTGCTCGCCTCGAACACCGCCTGCAGCTTGTTCGAGATGGTCTCGTCGGGGCCGAACAGGCGGAAGTTCTCCGGATTCAACCGGATGACGTCGCGTAGAAACTCCCCGAGCACCGCGGTGTCCGAGGCCTCTACCGCCCCAGGGGTGCTCACCTGCTGCGCATAGTCGCGAAAATCCGGCAGCCGCAAGTCGCGCAGCAGCGCGCCCCCGTTGGCATGCGGATTGGCGCCCATGCGCCGCACCCCCTGCGGAGCAAGCGCGGCGAGCTCGGTGCGCAGACGCCCGCCGTCGAACAGCTCCTGCGGCCGGTAACTGCGCAGCCACGCCTCGAGCGCTGCCAGATGCACCGGATTGCTCGCCGGATCGGTGATCGGTACCTGGTGAGCCCGGAAGCTACCCTCGATGATCTTGCCGTCCACGCTCTTCGGTCCCGTCCAACCCTTCGGGCTCTCGAGCACAATCATCGGCCAGCGGGGCCGGGCGGTCTGCGCTCCGGGGACGCGTGCGGCGCGCTGGATCGTTTGAATCTCCCCGATCACCGCATCGAGCGTACCGGCCATGAGCTGATGCATCGCCTCCGGTTGCGAGCCGCTGACGAAGTACGGACGCCAGCCGCAACCGGCAAGCAGCTGCTCGAGCTCTGCGCGCTCGATGCGCGCCAGCACCGTGGGGTTGGCGATCTTGTACCCGTTCAGGTGCAGAATGGGCAGCACCGCCCCGTCGTGCGCGGCATTGAGAAACTTGTTCAAGTGCCAGCTGCCGGCGAGCGGTCCGGTCTCGGCCTCCCCGTCCCCCACCACACACGCGGCGATGAGCCCGGGGTTGTCGAGCACCGCACCGCAGGCGTGGCTCAGCGAGTAGCCGAGCTCGCCGCCCTCGTGGATCGACCCGGGGCACTCCGGGGAGACGTGGCTCGGAATGCCGCCCGGAAAGGAGAACTGTCTGAACAGACGCTTCAGCCCCGCCTCGTCCTGCGCAACCTCCGGGTACAGCTCGCTGTACGTTCCCTCCAGGTAGGTGTTGGCGACCAGCGCCGGTCCGCCGTGACCGGGCCCGGAAAGATAAATCATGTCCAGGTCGCGCTCACGGATGACCCGGTTCAGGTGCGCGTAGATGAAGTTCTGTCCCGGCGTGGTGCCCCAGTGCCCGAGCAGCATCGCCTTGATGTGCTCCGGTGCGAGCGGTGTGCGCAGCAGCGGATTCTCGCGCAGATAGATCTGCCCGACGCACAGGTAATTGGCCGCGCGCCAATAGGCGTCGATCCGCTTCAATTGCTCCACTGAGAGCGGTCGTCCGACCGCGGACTCGCCTGGTTGGGACATTGCCGACTCCTTGACAGCTCTGGCGACCGGCCGGCCGCAGACAGACCCGATGTCACAGTCTTGCCGACCGAGGGTCAATACGCAATTCCCACGCCGCAACGGGCGCATTGACCGTGCCGGGAACGGCACCTAGGATGCCGCATTCGGTCGTTGAGGACAGCGGATGCATTTGGCCTCGCACGGCGGACGACAGATCCTGCGGCACATTGCTCGCATCGCCATGATCGAGCGGGGGCTGCAGCCGGAGTTCGCGCCC
>JAJZFQ010000300.1 GCA_021805275.1 Pseudomonadota bacterium | reverse complement strand
GCCAGCTCGCGGGGCGCGACAGCGTCGAAATCGGCCCCGGCGGCGGCACCATCGGCCGCTCGGCCGACAACGACTGGGTGCTGCCCGACGCTCGCCGCTACGTCTCGGCTCACCACGCCCGGATCTCCTGGCGCGAGGGCCGCTTCTACCTCGAGGACATCAGCACCAACGGGATTTACGTGAATGATGCCGCCGAGCCGCTCGGCCGCCAGGGGCCGGAGGGCTATCGGCTGCGCGACGGGGACGTGCTGCGCATCGGGGAGTACCAGATCGGCGTATCGCTCGAGGACTCGCCCACCAGCGACTCCGCCGCTCTGCTGCCCTCGCGCATCCTCGCGGTCCGCCCGCTCACCGGCGCCCAGACGGACATCGGCGCGGAGCTCGACCTGGAGGATCTGCTGGCCGTGGAGCGCGGGGGAACCGGCGAGATGCAGCCGGGCAATGCCTTCGGGCAGGGCCGCGCGGCCGCACCCGGACCGTATCCCTCGGCGTCCGCCTCGTCGGGCGCCAGAGTCCCGGAGGCGGGGGATGACACGGTGGCCCGCCGACTCTCCCGTCTGGCCCGCGCCGCGGCCCGAGACGATACACCCACCCCGACCGATGGCTCGGAATGGCAGGCCTTCTGTCGCGGGGCGGGTCTGAAGCCGCAGCCGCTGGGCGCCCAGGCCCCGGCGCTGATGCATCTGGCCGGCCGGCTGCTGCGCGAGACGCTGGTCGGACTGAAAGACCTGGAGCGCTCACGCGGTCAGATCCGCGAGCGCTTCCGCATCCGGCCCTCCCCGCCGCCCGAAGGCCCGACGCTCGGGCAGCTGACCGTCGAGGAGCTGCTGCTCGAGCTGTTCGGTCAGCACGAGGCGCATGCGATCGATGCGGTGCGCTGGCTGCGCGAGCGCCACGATGAGATCAAGGCGCACGAACAGGCGCTCGCCCAAGCGCTGCGGGCCGCATTCATTGAGTTCTTGGGGCGTCTCGATCCGGCCGAGCTGGAGGCCCGGTTCGCGCGCGGCGGCCGCGGCAAGGCCGATACGGCGCAGTACTGGAGCCAGTTCACGGCGTTTTACCGCAGTCTGCTCGACCGCCCGGACGATCATCTGCCGCCGACCTTCGTCGAGGCCTTTGCCGCAGCGTACCAGGAGTCACTGCGCCCGCAGACCCTCGATATGCCGCGCTCGATTCAGCCCAAGCCGGGCCGGCGCCGCTGAGGGCCCTGCGGAGGGTGACGGCCGGGCGGGGCGCGGCCAGATCCCGCGCAGCCGCCACAGGTCCATCCGCTCGACCCGCGCCCCGCTCGAGCGAACGCGGACCGTGTACGCCCCGCCGCGCGGAAACATCCGCTCCGCCACGGTGAGCTCGCCGTGATCCACGAACGCCTCCACGGAGGAGCGGTCGATGATCAGGTTCAGCTCGATGACGCTCGGGCGGCCCGGCAGCGGCGCACTGTTGCGCGAATCGAAGCGCGGGGAGAATCCGTAGTGGCCGGAGCGTACGACCGTCAACCGGCCGCTCGCCGCCGCGTACCCGATGCGCACGTCCCGCCCGTCCGGCGAACCGATCGTGAACTCGAATCGGCCGCCTCGCCCGACCCGCACCCGCGCTCGGATCTCATGCGCAGAGCCCCGCGACGGCACGGTGAGCAGCGTCCGGCCGGCCGGAGCGGCGAAGCTGGCGAATGACCGCTGCGCGGTACGCAACTGCGCCAATGCCGCGATCGGGCGCTGCAGCAGCCAGTCGCGGCCGTTCTGCGCGCGCAGCGAGAGGCGGCGCGGAAACGTCATGGCGCCCCGCCAGGGCGCGGTCGGCGTGTCTTGGGCATAGAGCCAATTGTCCATCCAACCGATCGTGATCACGTTCCCTGGGCCGCCCGGCAGGTTCGACCAGGAGGCGCTGGCGTAATAGTCCTCACCCAGATCGAGCGCCTGCGGGGGCTGAGCCGAGGCCCGGAACGTCGATCCGTCGAAGCGCCCGACGAACACCTGACCCCCTCCGCCGGTCCCCGGCTGGTGCTGCTGGACGTCGACCTTGAGCACCCAGCGGAACTGCCCGGGACGATTGGTCACCGGCAGGCGCACCAGATCCGGACATTCCCACACACCGCTCGTATCGCCGGCGGGACCGAAGTCGCCGGTGTGCCGCCAGGTCTTCAGATTCGTCGAGGCGTAGAAGGAGATCTCCCGGGCGGCGGCCCGCGAGACCACCATGATCCACTCGCGCCGCGGCGCGTACCAGAACACCTTCGGGTCGCGGAAATTGCGCAGACCGATGTCGAGCACCGGGTTGCCGGCGTACTTGTGCCACGTGTGCCCGCCGTCGGTACTGTAGGCGAGGTTCTCGGTCTGCGGTCCCGGTCCGCGGCGCGGATTGGCGGTGTAGATCGCCACCAGCGGCGCACGCGCGCCGACGCCAAAGTGACTGCTGTCGTGCCGGTCGACGACCACGCTGCCGGAGAAGATCATCGAGCGGCGGCCCTGCGGGATGGCCACCGGCCACTGCTGCCAGTGCAGCAGATCGCGGCTGACGGCATGCCCCCAACTCATGTTGCCCCAGCGCGAGCCGTACGGGTTGTACTGAAAGAACAGGTGGTACCAGCCGTGGAAATACACCAGCCCGTTCGGATCGTTCATCCAGTGGCGCGCCGGGGAGAAATGCACCTGCGGACGATACTGCTGGTTGTATCCCGAGACGCCCCGCGCGGTGTGCGCTCGCACCGTCGCCCCGCCGAACACCAGCAGCAGCGCGCCGAGCGCCGCCGGCACGGCGCGCCGCTCAAGCCCGCCCAAGGGCCTTCTCCATATCCTCCAGGCGCACCCGGCGTGTTTCGGGGAAGTACCGCGTGACCACCACCAGCTGCACCACCATCATCCCGGCGAAAAAGACGAACGGCAGGCCTTTCGAATACGCCGCGGCGATGGGAAAGAACGTGGCGATGAGCGCGTCCATGCACCAGTGCGTGGAGGCACCGAGGCCCTGACCGCGCGAGCGCACCTCGGTCGGAAAGATCTCCGCGATGTACACCCAGATGACCGCCCCCTGGGAGAACGCGAACGAGGCGATGAACAGCACCAGCATCCACAGCAGCCACTGCTGGTGCGCGCCGGAGAGCTCGATAT
>JAJZFQ010000260.1 GCA_021805275.1 Pseudomonadota bacterium | reverse complement strand
CGACCTGCACGTCGAGGCGCATCCGCTGGGAGAGCACGGTGAGCTGCTGGTTCTCGAGCACCTGCTTGACCAGCGGCCGCAGGCGGAATTCGCTGGGATCGAGTCCGACGCTCGAGGTCTGCCAGGCGCTGAAGGAGAGCAGGTTCTCGATCATGCGCTGCAGCTGGATGCCGTTGTCGCGCAGGATCGCCGCCACCTCGCGCTGACCGGCATCGAGCTCCCCGACCGCCCCGTCCATCAGCAGATCGGTGCCTTCGCGGATGTTCGCGAGCGGGGTCTTCAGCTCGTGCGACATGTGGCGCAGGAACCGGTTGCGCTCCTCGGCGAGCTCATTGAGGCGCAGCCTGAGCCACTCCAGCTGCCCGCCGAGGCGCTCGAGGTCGTGCGGCCCGGTGACCGCGATGCGCTCGTGCAGCCGCCCGTGACCGAGATCGGCGATGACCCGGTCGATCTGACGCAGCGGCCGTCCGATGGCGAGCGTCAGCATGTAGATCGCGACCAGGGTGAGCGGCAGCAGCAGAGCCGCCTGCCAGAAGAGCCGCTCGCGGGCCTCTTCGGTCATGCGCCGCAGCGAGGCCATCTCGGTGTCGATGTGCTGGTTGCTCTCCTGCGCCGTGCGGTCGACCAGGCCGCCGAGGGTGGCGAAGAGCTTGCCGAGCCCGGCCGCATTGGCCGCCTGAGTGCCCGGCGGGGTGGTGAGCACGCGGGTGCGGATTTTCTGCTGCACGGCGGCGAGCTGCTCAAGCGTCGCGCGGGTCGCGGCACTGGAGTTCACGGTGAGCTCGCGGCGGGTGGCGGTGAGCTGGCCGTCTTCGTGCTGGTACGACTGCAGCAGCTTCGGGTCATCCAGCACGTCGTAGAGGCGGGCGGTGCGCTCGAGCGAGTCGATCTCGCTGAAGAGGCGCTGGCTCTCGCGGGCCGAGGTGACGCCCTCGATGATGATCTTTTGACCGGCGACCGACAGGGTACGGAACTGCAACGCAGCCGTGACAATAGCCACCAGCAACGGCAGCGCGAGGAGCGCCAGACCGAGAAGCATCAGTCCCGTGAGGGACTTAGGGCGCAACCAGCGCATCGGACTCTAGTGTACTCCGGTGTGACTTCATCCATCGAGCCGCTCAGCTCCACGGCTCGCGCTGCAGGCGCTCCTCCCAGGCGAGCGCGGTGCGCACGATGGTGTCCAGATCATCGAGCCGGGGCTTCCAGCCGAGTTCGCGGCGGATCCGCTCGGCGCGGGCGACCAGCGCCGGCGGATCGCCGGGGCGGCGGGGCTCTTCGCGGATGTTCAGCCGCTGGCCCGAGACCCGCTCGACGCTCTGCAGGACTTCGCGCACGCTGTAGCCGTGACCGTATCCGACGTTCAGCACCGTCGAGGCGCCGCCGCCGCGCAGGTAATCGAGCGCATCGAGGTGCGCGGTGGCGAGGTCCTCGACGTGAATGTAGTCGCGTACCCCGGTGCCGTCCGGGGTGGCATAGTCGCTGCCGTAAATCGCCACCTGCGGGCGCTTGCCGATCACGTGCTCGCAGGCCACTTTGATCAGCAGCGTCGCCTTCGGGGTCGCCTGGCCGACGCGCCCCTGGGAGTCCGAGCCGGCGACGTTGAAGTAACGCAGCGCCACGTGCTTCAGCGCCGACGCGCCCGACACGTCGCGCAGCATCCACTCGGACATCAGCTTCGAGGTCCCGTACGGGTTGATCGGCGCGGTCGGGGTGTCTTCGGCTGCGACGCCCTCGGCCGGGATGCCGTACACCGCGGCGGTGGAGGAGAATACGAAGTTCTTGACCCCGCCCTCGAGGCAGGACTCGAGCAGCGCACGTGTCGAGCAGGTGTTGTTGCCGTAGTACTTCAGCGGCTCGCTCACCGATTCCGGCACGATGGTGAAGGCCGCGAAGTGCATGACGGTGTCGACGTCGTGCTCGCGCATCACGTTCAGCACCGTCTCTCGGTCCCCGACCTGGCCCACCACGAGGGGGGTATCGAGCACGGCCTGGCGAAAGCCCCGGGAGAGGTCATCGAGCACGACCACCCGCTCGCCCCGGGCCCGCAGCTGCAGTACGACGTGGCTGCCAATGTATCCGGCGCCGCCGGTGACGAGGATGCTCGAAGGTTTCATGCCAGAATGTGTCCGTAAGTCCATGAAAGACGAAATCATAAACAAATCCCAGCGCCGACACCTGAGAGCCGGTGCCGGTCTGCAGCCTTTTGCCGAGCTCACGCCCGAGCAGGTGCTTGAAGCCGCCGAGGTCGCGGGTCTCGAGCCGGACGGGCGGCTGCTGGCGCTGAACAGCTATGAGAACCGGGTCTACCGCTTAGGCACGGCCGGCGGGTTCCGGGTCCTGAAATTCTACCGGCCGGGGCGCTGGAGCGATGCGCAGATCCTCGAGGAGCACGATTTTACCGCCGAGCTCGCGGAGGCTGAGCTGCCGGTGGCCGCTCCGCTCGAGGTCGGGGGACACACGCTGATCCGCCAGGCGGGCTTCCGGTTCGCCGCCTTCGAGTGCTTGGCCGGGCGGGCGCCGGAGCTCGATGCGCCGGGCGCGCGCGAACTGCTCGGCCGCACGCTCGCCCGTATCCACCAGGTGGGCGCGCGAGCGGCGTTCGCGCGCCGCCCGGCGATCGATCCGGAGCGCTACGGGCAACAGGCGCAGCGTGCGCTGCTCGCCTCGGCGCTGCTGCCGGAGGCGCTCACGGATCAGTACACGCGCCTCAGCGATCAGCTGCTGCAGCGCATCGAGCGGGTGTACGAGGAGGTCGCCCCGGTGCGCACGATTCGGGTGCACGGGGACTGTCACCTGGGCAATCTGCTCTGGGCGGAGCAGGGGCCGCGCTTCGTGGATCTCGATGACTGCGCCATGGCGCCGCGCATCCAGGACCTGTGGATGCTGCTCTCGGGCGAGCCGGCCGAGCAGCAGGCGCAGTGGGTCGAGCTGATGGCCGGGTACGAGCAGTTCGCGTCCCTGGATTACCACGAACTGCGCCTGATCGAGCCGCTGCGAGCGCTGCGGATGCTGCACCATGCGGCCTGGGTGTGCGAGCGGTGGACGGACCCTGCGTTCCCGCGTGCGTTCCCCTGGTTCGGCGAGCCGCGCCACTGGGAGGGGTACCTGCG
>JAJZFQ010000003.1 GCA_021805275.1 Pseudomonadota bacterium | reverse complement strand
ACTAGCCACTCGTACCGTGGACGATGGCGTCGAGCTCGCCGTTGCGGACAACGGGGTTGGTATGGACGAGCAGACGCGCCGCAAGTGCCTCGAGCCGTTCTTCACCACCAAAGGAGAGCGCGGCACCGGGTTGGGCCTTGCGATGGTGTACGGAGTCGTACGAAGACACGCCGCCACTCTCAACGTGGAGAGCGCGCCCGGCGAGGGTACGCGTTTCGTGCTGACGTTCCCGCAGACTCGCCCCGGGCAGCAGCCCGTCCCGCCACGCGATGAGTCGCCGAGCCCGGTGATCGCGCCAATGCGCATTCTGCTCATCGATGACGATCCTCTGGTGCTCGCGCCATTGAAGGAGATCCTCGAATCGGATGGACACGAAGTCCTCGCCACAGATGACCCGCGTCGCGGCATCGACGCTTTTCTCGCAGATCAGGCAAGCAGACCGTTCCAGGTCGTCATCACGGATCTGGGAATGCCGCACCTGGACGGCCGCGCGGTCGCCCGAGCGATCAAGCGGGTGTCGGCGAATACTCCGGTCATCCTACTGACCGGCTGGGGTCGCCGTTTGGATGCCGAAGCACAGCCGGCGGCGGACATCGATCACGTGCTCGGTAAGCCGCCAAGGGTACGTGAACTGCGTGCCGTACTCGCGCGCTGCCAATGAGCCCATCGCACTGACGTACCGGCGCGGTGTGCAGAGACTGCTGTGCACCCGCTGCGTCGTGCCTCGATCGCCAAGGGATTCGAGACAGACGCGTTTCGCCCCCGCATTGCGTGGCGTCGTCCCGCGCTCAGGGTTTAGGCGGGTCGACCGTCAACGTTTTCGCAGGTAGGTCGGAGTTCGCGCGATGCGCCGAGGCGCTCCGGGAGCAGTGAGAAGAGTCACATGAGCCCGCATTGTGTGCCGTCCGAGCCGGCTGGGGCAGCGTATCGATGGCTGCGAGCGCCTTCTTCTGTGCTGGCGTCAGCACTCCAGCGTAGAACTTGTGGAACTGCGCATTGGTGGCCGGAAGGTCTTTCTTGCCGTTCCAGGTGGACCCGGCCGGCAACCGATTCTGCACCCGGCGCGCCTGTGCCAGTACCGCGCCGAGCCCCGGCTCCTCGCGGCCCGAGACCGGTACCGGTATGCCACGTGGATTTTTGACTAATTCCGCGACCCTATGCCAGTTGATTTTCTGGTGGTGCCGCCACAATTCGACCCGCTCGGCATGGGTAAGCAGTGTCGGAACGAGACGCCGCCAGTCCTTTCTCCAGGGGCGCTTGTCCCCCTTCAATGGCCCATAGGCCACCATGTAGAGCCGGCCGCTCTTCCACCCGAACAGGTACGGCTGATCGACGACACGCACCTCGGTGCCATTCGGCACCATGTAGAAGAGCTGTTTGATGTCCTCCGGGAACAGGTGAACACAGCCGTGGCTCACCCGCCAGCCCACGCTGACCGGCTTATTGGTCCCGTGGATCAGGTATCCCGGCCAACCGAGGTGCAGCGCGTAGTTGCCGAGAGGATTCTCCGGACCGGGACCGACCACTTTCGGCAGCGGCGCACCTTCCTTCGCGTGCTCGAGCAAAATCGACGGTGGCACGATCCAGACTGGGTCCTTCTCGTGCGAAATGACATGCGTCACGCCTTGGGGCGTGACGAACCCGCGCCGACCGATGCCGACCGGGTGAGTAAAGACGACCTGAGGCTCTCCGCGCTTGTGCGCAGGGTAATAGAAGAGCCGCAGCGCGGCGAGATTGACCACGATGCCCCGATGCGGCGCGTCCGGAAGAATAAACTGCGTCGGCAACACCACTGCTGCGCCTACGGGCGGAATCCAGGCACTGACGCCAGGATTGGCCCGCGTCATCTCGAGATATCCGACATTGAAGCGGCGACCGATGTCGGTCAGGGTCTGCCCCTTCAGAACCTTCACCACCTGTACGGCGCCTACCATGTCCTGACCCGGCGCGAGATCGAACTTCTCGGTCTGGATCGGCAACGGCAAGGGTGGCGGCGGCGGCGGAACCACTTTCGCGGGCGCAGGCGGGGGCGGCGGAGGTGGCCGCAGCGGCGGCCCCATCAGTGCGCAGGCGCTCGCCGTGAGCGCGACGCTGGCGGCCAGTACGAGACGGATAGACGAGGTTCTCATCGGTGGATTATGGCACCCCGAGTCGCGACCGACCCGGCCTGTCGGCGATTCGCTACAGCCGGGGGCTCACAGCCATTGCCGCGTCGGGAGATCTGAAAATACCTGAGGTTGGAACTGCCGAATTTTGACCCTACCGGATCTATCCTGAATAGAGCCTGACTGCACCGCACAGTTCAACTCGAAGTCGAACGGAACGTCTGGGGCCCACCGCACGACGTCCCGGCCACGGTCGGCGCGCCGAGGGATCCGCGGCGGCCGTCGTCTGAGGCAGGCCCTCCCGCGCTGGTGACCGGATGCCGATCGCCACTCGCCCGCTCTCGCCCCTCCCTCGGTCACGAACGGTGATCACCGCCCCCCAATACGGCGTCGGCGGCTTTGCATCTTGACGCACGGCTTGCGGTTTTTCGCGCACGTGCCCAGGATGTGAGCATGCTCTGGCGTAACCGACGGGCCTTCTCGGCGACACCGCCCCCTCCGTCTGCGCGTTCCGCTGCGCACCGACGATTCCACGCCAGAAGCATCGCAGCGCTTTGCGCCGCGGCGCTTCTGTCAGCGAGCTGCTCAGCGCCGCCTCGCCAGCGCATCGTGCGGGTCCACAGTACCGCCGGCCTGGAACGAGCGGTCGTGACTGCAAACCGCTGGGGCGGGCACGTGGTCATCCGACTCGCCCCTGGGACGTACACGCTGAATGAGACTCTCGTCGTCACTGCGCCACGGGTGACACTCCAAGGACCACTCGGTACGCGCAGGCAAGTCATCATCCAAGGCGATGGCATGAGTCCTACCGCACGGATCGGCAATCTCATTCGGGTTTCGGGCTCACATTTTACGCTGAGCAGCATGACGCTACGGCGCAGCCGCTGGCACCTGATCCAGATCGCCGGCGAGGATGGCGCCCAGTCGCCCGTCATCCGCGAGTGCGTCCTGGAGAACGCCTACGAGCAGTTGATCAAGGTGAGCGACAGTCCTGCGCGGCCCGGCAACACCGCCAATAATGGGATTGTGGAGCACTGCCTCTTCGAGTACACGGCGGGCATCGGCCCGGAGTACTACATCGGCGGTATCGATGCCCATGGCGCCAAACACTGGATCGTTCGTGACAACGTCTTTCGCAATATTGCCAGCCCATCGCGTGCGGTGGCGGAATTCGCAGTGCACTTCTGGGACGGCTCGGCCGACGATCTGGTGGAGCGCAATCTCATCGTCAATTGCGACCGCGGCATCGGCTTCGGGCTGGACGGAAAACCCAATCTCGGCGGCGTGATCCGCAACAACATGATTTATCACGCCGCTGGCGCAGGTCCGTTCGCCGACACCGGCATTGCGCTCACCGACAGCCCCGGCACGCAGGTGTACAACAACACAATCCTGCTGCAGAGCAAATATCCGCGCGCCATCGAATATCGATTCCCCGTCACTCGCAATGTCTTCATCGCCAACAATCTCACGAACCGGGCAATCGCATCGCGCAACGGCGGACGCGCTACGGTAACTCACAACGTCACCGATGCGAGGTCACAATGGTTCGTGAACGCCGCGGCCGGCAATCTACGCCTCAGCTCCCCGATACCACAGGTCGTGGGCAAAGGCGTGATGATCGCGGCGCTGAAGGACGACTTCAGCGGCAATGCCCGTCCCCTTGAGACGGATCCGGATATCGGGGCCGATCAGTGGCCGGCGCCCTGAGCCGGCACAGCCAAGACCTGAAGCTCTGAACCATCGACGCCGGAGCGCCACAGCCGCCTGACGGACCGCGAAACATACGCCTCGCCTACCGACGCCTCAGGCGGTGCAGATCTCCCGCAGCAGGGCCGCAAAGCGTTCAATCTCCTCGAGCGTGTTGTAGTGCACCAGCGAAACGCGCACCGCGCCGCTGTCGACGTCCAAGCCCAGCCGCCGCATCAACCGAGGTGCATACATATGACCGTCGCGAATGCCGATGCCCCCGGCGGCGGCGGCCTTCACCACCTCCGCTGGTTCGACACTCGGAAGATTGAAGCATACCGTCGGCACCCGCGCGCCGACCTGAGCGGGATCTGCAGTTCCGTAAACATCCGCACCCAGCCGCTCGAGCATCTGCAGTAAGGCAAACGAGAGCGTCTGCTCGTACGCTTGAATCGCGACCATCGCCGTTACGCAATTCTCCCGTATGGCGTCGTGCGCGCTGACCGCTTCAGCTCCCGCCAGCCGGCGCCCAAGATCCGCCAAATAGTCCACTGCGGCCGCCATCCCCGCGACGTTCTCATAGATGAACGTACCGGCCTCGACCTTTCCCGGAGGCACATCCGGAATGAATTCCTCGCGAAATGTCGGCAGTGCCGCGAGCGCGGAATACCGGCCCCAGAGAAATCCCATGTGGGGCGCAAATATCTTGTAGCCTGAACACACCAAGTAATCACATCCCAGCGCGCGCACGTCAATCGGACCGTGCGGTCCGTAGTGCACTGCATCGACGAACACCTCTGCGCCGACCGAGTGGGCGAGCCGCGACACGCCGCTCACATCCACAATGCTGCCAAGTGCGTTTGAGGCCAGCGTACAGGCCACCAACCGAGTTTTCGCACTCAGTAGCTGATCGAGATCCTCCAGATGCAGTCGCCCGTCAGTGCGCGCACTCCACCATCTGATGCGGGCACCCACACTCTGCAGAGCGCACCAGGTAGCGATGTTCGCCTCGTGATCTAGGTCGGTCACGACGATCTCCTCGCGACCCTGCAGCGTCTGACCGACCGCGAGGCTGATCGTCCGGATGAACGAGGTCGCGTTCATCCCGAAGGCGATCTCCTCGGGACTCCATGCATTGAGGAAAGCGGCAACTCGCACGCGAGCACGCGCGATCATGTCATCGACGGCCACGCTCTGGGCGTATCGACCTCCGCGCTGAACGTTGTGTTCGAGAAGATGGGTGTTGACGGCGTCCAGCACTCTCTGAGGAATCTGCGCGCCAGCGGCATTATCGAAATAAATGAACCGCCCGACAGGACGCAGGGCCGGAAACTCGCTGCGCAGCGCAAGAACGGGAAATTCCGGGCCACGTTTCGCGTGAGTCGTCATGATTCTGCCCCAATTCGGCCGTACCGTGCGCCCATGAGTGTTTAGCTGCCTCTTAAACGCCGACCAGACCGTTACGAACAGGAAATTTAGATCTTTTGTCCTAACGCAACGGTCGTCCGATGTTAAGGAGTTTCCGGCGCGAATTGACCGCGCAAGCGTTCAAGCTCGGCGACGAACCGATCAATGTCCGATTCAGTGTTATAGAAGTGACAGGTCACACGAATATTGTTGTCGCGGAATGACGTCACAATATCCGCCGCCGTGAGGTGCTCAAAGAGTTCCGCGGTGTTGCGCGCGGGTACGGCCACCATCGGACCGCGTCGCGCATCATCAAGCGGCGTCACCGCAGACCAACCGATGTCGATGAGCTGCCGCAAGCAATATCTCGTGAGCGCGCGCACACGTGCCTCTATTTGCCGGGGATCTGCTTCCAGAACAATCTTAAGACCAGCCTCGGCGGCGTAGCAATTCACCACTGCAGGTGTTCCCGCTTCGAACCGGCGGGCACTCTCCGAGGGACGATTGGCGAAGATGTCCATGGCGGCGATATTCTGTTGCGCAAACCATCCGCTGTGGGTCGGCACCAGTTCACGGATCCATCGGTCTCGGACATACAGAAAGCCAATCCCGGCGGTTCCAAGGAGATACTTGAGCATGCCGCCGACGATGAAGTCGACTCCGAGCGCGCGAGCATCGACCTGCAGAGCACCAATCGCCTGGTAAGTATCAAGCAGAACGCGTGCACCGCGAGCATGTGCGATCTTCACAATGCCGGGAATATCGAGACGGGCGCCGTTGCGAAAGCAGACGTGGGTCACCGCCACGAGCAGGGTATGTTCATCGATCGTCCGCTCGAAGTGTTCGAGCGGTATATATCCGTCCGCGGCGCGCGGCACATGAACCACCCGAGCACCGCGACGCTCCTGGGCGTGCCAGATCTGTGCATTGGTCGGGAACTCGAAATCGCTAACCACGACCTTGTTGCGCGTACCGCTGAAATCGAGCGCGCTGGCAAGCGCATTGATGCCCGCGGATGCGGACGCCGTGATCGCGACTTCGTCCGACGTCACACCGAGCAGCTGCGCCATCAGGGCGCGAACTGACTCGTTCTTCGTGATCCACACATCCCAGTTGGCGCCCACGGCGAGCCGGTCATCCATGTAATTGTTAACTGCGTCGCGCACCGTATCGGCAAGCGCACAATATGACCCACTGTTCAAATAGGTCTTACGCTCCAGGACCGGGAACCGGCGCCGCAATGCTTCGAAATCGGTCGTCACCTTGCTACCTCAACTGATTAATCCGATGTAATCCTGCGGATACTCGCTCCGGCGCACCCGACTCATACTGTGCGCGATGAGCTCAGGCCCGCGCTGCCTTAGCAATGCGCGCGCGATGGCGCATGCGCCAGAGAAAGTACGCGCTTGAGATCAGGATCACCCACGGAACCCCATACACCCAGGACAGACTCAGGCTGGGCGTAAATCCCATCGTGACCAGTATGGCCGCGAGCATGGCGAGCCCAGCGTACTGCATCCAGGGGAAGAACGGCATCCGCACCGGCAGATCCGCGGTCCGATTGCGGCGGCGGAAACTCAAGTGGCAGACCAGAATGAACATCCACACCAGAATCGCCGCAAAGAGCGCGACGCCGAACAGGTCCGCGTACGCATTCGGGGTAAAAATTGACACTGCCGCGGAGATCAAGACACAAACGCCGGAAACCACGATGGCCGTCACCGGACTTCCACGCTCGGATAGTTTGCCGAGTTGTCGCGGCGCGTACCCGCCGCGCGAAAGTGAGAAGAGCATGCGCGCACAGAGATACACATTGGTATTCATGCTCGAGAGTGCGGCGCTGATGACCACGAAGTTCATGACGCCGGCGGCATCCCGGATACCAGAATGCTTGAACACCGTTACGAACGGGCTTTGCGCGACCACCGCAACACCTGTGTCGGTCCACGGAATTGTCGCGACGATCACGGTGATCGCAAGTACGTAAAAGAGGAACAGTCGCAGCACCATCGTGCGCAACGCGGCCGGTATCGCGACTCTGGGATTCTTCGTCTCCCCGGAAGTGACCGCGATGACTTCAATGCCGTTGAAGGAGAAGATTCCGACCGTGACTGCCATCCACAGGCCGGCCAGACCTTTCGGCAAGAAGCCTCCAGGTAGGCCGACCAGATTGTGTGCTCCCACCGCGAGACGACCGATACCGAAAATACTGGTCACTCCGAGGGTGATGAACAGCACGATCGCCACGACTTTGATCAGAGCGAACCAAAATTCAACGGTACCGAAGTTTCCCACCGATCTGGAATTGAAGTAGAGCATCACGAGGCAGAAGCTGATCGCCCACACCCCGACTGGCACATGCGGGAACCAGTACTGCATGTAGAGTCCGGCGGCGACAGACTCGCCGCCGATGGCGATGACCTGTGAGATCCAATACGTGTAGCGGACGACGAATCCAGCCCACGGATTCAAATAGGTCTCCGCATAGATTCCGAAGGAGCCGGCGGCCGGATGCACGACCGCCATCTCCGAAAGACTGAAGACCATGACCAGTGCGACGAAGCCAGCGAGCATGTAGCTCACGATAACCGCGGGCCCCGCATACCCGACTGCGAGCCCGCTGCCCATGAACAGCCCGGTGCCGATTGCACCGCCGAGGCCGATCATCACGACCTGCGCCTTACTCAGGCCGCGGTGCAGTCCACCTTCACGCTGACCGAGAACCTCCTGATGCGACTGCTCCACGAGGCCTCAGAAGCGGCGCGTGATCGTGATGCCGATAGTTCGCGGCTGCACGGTCAGGAGCGCATGCGGGTCCTGGGTTGAATTGATCGCGGAAACCTGTGCGCGATCGTTGGTGGCATTGTGCACGAAAAGCGTTACCGACCAGTGATGGTAAATGACGCCAGCCCGCAGATCCCATAGCGTATACGCCTTCAACGGGAGATTGAACGGGTCGGACGCGAAATACGAGTCTACCGCTCCGCGATAGCTCACATTCGTACCCAGACTACCGATCCAATCGCCAACCAGCGGTCGGGTGTAGTCGAGTTGGACGTTGAACTGGAACTCTGGCACGTTTGGGATCCGGTCGCCCGTCAGGCCGAGGGTGGGATTGAGCTGCTTCTGCTGTGCGCTTGCGCCCTGCAGCAGATAGGCATTCTGGTAAGAACCGGCGACGGTCGTGGTCAGGTAGCGCACCGGGCGCGCCTTGACTTGGAACTCAACGCCCTTCACTTGCGCCTTGCCAGCGTTCCCTTGGTACACGAACGCGCCGTCCGGCGTAGTCAGCTGCACCTGGATATTGTTCCAATGGATCAAATACCCGTCGAGCTGATATTCAAGGTAACCGTTTAGCAATCGACCCTTGAGCCCGAGCTCATAACTGATGAGCGAGTCTGGCGAATACGCCTTGGGCACCGGCTCAAACGGTTCGCTCAGGGCGTTCAGACCACCGCTTCGAAACCCGGTCGCGACAGTGCCATACAGCAGCGCTGCAGATCCGAATTTGTAGCTGAGGTCACCCATCCAGGTCACTTTGTTGAAGGTCTCATTGGGATCAAATACGGGCACGTCGCTCGGCGTTCCGGGTGGAAACCCGCCGAACGGATGCGTCTGCACCTGTACCCCGGAAAGGTTCTCGGTGTAATAGCGGGCGCCGGCCTCTGCCGTCCAACGGTGTGTGATCTTCCAGGTCGCCTGACCGAAGCCGGCCCATTGTACCGTCTCGCGATGATCGGTACGCCCAAAGAACGTATTACCCACTCCCGGATAATTGAGCGCGTCGGCGCTGTTCGCGCTGCTGAACGGACCGGTCACCAGTCCCAACGCGTCTGTCGTAATCACCTGTGCAGCGAAATTGGTAGCGGTCTGCTGCCGGAACGCTCCGACTACAAAGTTAACCGGAGAATTGAGAGTAGTCGCGAATCGAACCTCGGTGGAATTCGATTTGCGCTTCAGCGGCTCGAGCGTTTCCGCCGGGACCGGAACGCCGAACGATACGAGGATGGGGGTCGAATCGAAGGAGAAGCTCGTATCTCGGTTGAATTGATTCGTCGTGGCGGTGAGTTTGCCCAGTCGCGTGGTCCACTTCACCGTTGCGCCGAAAACCTTGATGTTATCTTTCCACGGACTTTGCGTCACATCGGTATTGCACAAATCACAGCCCGTCACCGGTGGAATCGTGCCGCCGGCGAATCCCTGAATGCCGGGCGGCGTCCAACGTGATGAGCCGCCGGAACGTTCGCTTTGGGCCGTGTAATTCAGATCCACGACGAGATTGCGACTGGGACGATAACGCAGGATGGCCCGTCCGCCGCCAACATCGTCGTAATTCACGCCTTTTAGGAATCCGAGCGGTTGGATCGGCGTACTCACACCGTTGACCAGGGCCGTGACGCCACTGCCGACGCGAATTTGGTTCACGTAGCCGCTGTCATATAGCTTCCAGCCCACCAAGCGCAGGGCGAGGACATTCTTGACGATCGGCAGGTTGAGCATGCCGTTGACGTTGTAATTGTTACCGGCGTGCTGCGTTTGGGAGTCTTCGATCGACACGTAGCCCTTGGTGCGACTCAAGTTCGGCTTGTTCGGAATGAAGCGGATCGTGCCGCTCATCGAACTTGCGCCGTAGAGCGTGCCTTGCGGGCCTCGAAGCACCTCAATGCGGTTGATGTCATACAGCCGGATGTCCGGCTGAAATCCGCCACCGTCGTTGCTGTTCCCCTGAGTGATCACCGCCTCGCCGTAGTAGACGCCCACGGTGGACGCCCCGGTCGAATCGATGCCGCGGATGATGTATCGCCGGTCACCCGGCCCCAGGGTCTGTACCGCAAGACCTGGAATCTGCCCAGCGACGCTCATGATGCCTGTTGCGTCCTCGCGCTGCAGCGTCGCCCCGGTAATCGCCTGGATAGACGCCGGTACGTTGATGATGTTCGCCGCACCGAGTTTGGTGGCAGTCACAACCACCTCACGCAACATGCCGGTGCGGATCACCGAGCTGGCGTAGCTCGAAGTTTGCGCAGCAGTCTTTGCCGAGCTCGCGCTCGCGGCAGTGACCGATTGCGATCCGAGCGCGGCGAGGGCAACGCTCGAGGCTACGGCGAGAGCGATCTCGTTGCGGGCAGCTTTTGACACGATTTAACCCCAGTGACTCATTTGTTATTGACGCCGTAGCACTGCTGCGGCGCCTGTCAGTCGTAATAATTGATGCTTGGATTGTCGCCCGGGCATATGACCCCGACGACGAACATGCCCTCGGCGTCGATCGCCTCGAGCGAGTGCAATTGCTTGCGTGGCAGAAAGATGACGTCTCCCGTGGCGACTCTGGCCTTGCGTGAGTCCGTCCACATCCATCCGCGGCCGGCGAGCACGATGATCGTTTCCTCGTAGAGGTGCCGATGCGGCGCCGCTTTGGAACGCGGAATGTGGCCGATGAACTGGGTCACCACCCGTGAACCGATCCGTTTGTCGACCAGAAGCTGAAAATAGCGAGGACCCATGGCGGTGCGCTGCGCAGCGTCGACTCTGACAATGCGCTGTGGATATGTGTCGTCAAAGTTTCCCGAAGCTTCGCCTAGCCAGGTCAGCTCCGTGGGCGGCGAGGCGAGCAGATAGACCTGGAGCGTCCGACCGTCGCGCGGCACGAGCTGGAGAGTTTCACCCGGTCGCAGGTACGCGCCGTCCGTCGCCTCAACCGCAAAACGTCGTCCGCCGATGATGAGTTCGCCGCTGCCGGCCCCCACCAGAATTATGGCATCACTGTCACCGACGCCGAGCGGTGGCGTCTGGCCACCCACGGCTTCAAGCAGGTACTGACTCTGATACTGCGCGCCGAGTTCTGGTCCCACGATTCGGCTGTAGCGCAGCGTTCCGTTGCTATCGCTGGATGCCGCATCCGGGCAAAAGACGTAACAGCCGCCGTCCAAGCGGCGCCTCGGGCCGTCCATATCGAGCACCGCTACAATCGCGCGATTTGAAGGGCTTTCCGGGTCATCGAGTGGAGAACCGCCCGGCAGGTTGGTATGCGCGCCGTCGCAAAACGGCGCACCGCTGGTGTGCTTGCAACCGCACAGCAGCACCTCCTCGGTTCGCTCGGCGACGAAGTGGCGCGGCTCGAATCCGCTCCCTTTGTGCGAGCCATCGCAGAAGGGCTGCCTCTGCGACCGTCCACAGGAACACCACAGGTAGGTTCGGCCGGCTTGCAGCGTCGTCAGATACGGCTTTGGGTGCGCAACCCATGGGGCGTTCATGAATCTATACTGTTACCAACGGGTCCGCTGTTGTACAGCGGGGCTTTAGGCTGACCGGCCTAATGCGCGCGTCTCTTGGATCAAGCGCTCATGCGCTGCTGGAGTTCAACTGGTGGCACCAGCCGCTCAATCGCGCAGCACGCCTGCTCGGTGATGTGTTGCGGGTCCTCGCAAAGACACGGACTAAGTATTTCCAGGATTCCGTGGTAACCGTCCTGTATCGCGGCGAGCGTGATCTCCCGCTCCTGGTATTCCAGGTAGTTGACCCAGTTTTCCGAGAAGATCCAGCTCACCTCGACGATCGAGCGCAATCGGCGCGGATCTGCCGGCAGCTGCATCAGTCCACGCAACGCCAATGCCTGCATGAATTGCTCGATGACTTGAAGTCGCCGTTCTCGGTTCGCGACGTAGCGCTGGCGCAGTTGGGGATCCTGGCGCAGCAACCCGGCAAGCTCGCGGTAAAAAAAACGGTATTTGACGATCAGCTGCAACTGGCGCACGAACATCGCCGCCATATGCTCGAGGGTCGGGGCAAGATGATCTCGGTACCAGCCAGCGTTCATCTCATCGACTGCACAGTGATACAGAGCGAAGATGACGTCTCGCTTGTTCGGAAAGTGATACTGCAGGTTGCCCTTGCTGATGCCGCAGCGCTCGGCGATGCGGCTCGCCGACACCCCTGCGGTGCCCTCGGCATTGAACAGCTCGAGCGCGGCCTGAAGAATCCGCTGTTGCGTTGATCGTGTGGCCATGACCGTCTACTCGCGAAGCTAATGGACCGAGTCCCCTCGTGAGTCGCCGCTCTTGAGCGGTGGTGCGAACTGCGCAATCCCCCGATACGCGCGTCTGCTCGGACTATAGATAATTGACATCTCAAGTAAAAGTCAAGTGAAGGTCGCGCCCCGGTGCTCCGACCATCCGCTGAACGTCGATCCGGTCGTCTATTGCTTGAGGGTTAAAGCATTTAATCCTATAGTCGGCCGGTCCCGCCGCGGCATCTGCGAGTGTTCGCCGGCCGGCGCTTTCCCCGGGGAGTCCATCACGTGCCGTCACGATTCGTAGATCCGCTGGACCTGTTCGACGTCCGCAGCGCGCTCACCGAAGAGGAGCGCATGGTGCAGGAGTCGGTACGGCGGCTCGTGGATGAGCGCGTGCTGCCGATCATCCGCGAATGCTTCGAGGAGCACCGCTTCCCGCGCGAGCTCGTCCCCGAGCTCGC
>JAJZFQ010000236.1 GCA_021805275.1 Pseudomonadota bacterium | reverse complement strand
ACACGCAGTTCCCGCAGTATCTGCGCTCGCGCGCGCCGGTGCCGCTGCGCCTCTCCTATGCGCTCATCCGGCGCTTTCATGCCGCCGCCGAGCACTGCATGGTCAGTACCGCCTCGATGCACCGCGAACTGACCGCACGCGGCTTCACCAACCTGGTGCACTGGAGCCGTGGGGTGAACACCGAGCTGTTCCGTCCGCGGGCGAAGTCATTTCTCAGGTTGCCGCGGCCGATCGCCGTCTACGCGGGGCGACTCGCCGTGGAGAAGAACGTCGATGCCTTTCTCGAGATGCCCTGGTCGGGCTCGAAGCTCGTCGTCGGCGACGGTCCGCAGCGGCGTCGTCTCGAGACGCGCTTCGCGGCGGCGACCTTCGTCGGCTATCGGTACGGGGAGGATCTCGCCGCGCACCTGGCCGCGGCCGACGTGCTGGTGTTTCCGAGCCGCACCGACACCTTCGGGCTGGTGAATCTCGAGGCGATGGCCTGTGGGGTGCCGGTGGCGGCCTATCCGGTGACCGGGCCGATCGACGTGGTCCGCGACGGCATCACCGGGGCGCTCGATGAGGACCTCGGTCGGGCGGCCCGGCGCGCACTCGAGGTCGATCCGAACGACTGCCGGGAGCATGCGTTGCGCTCGGCCTGGGAGGCATGCGCGCGCCAGTTCGACAGTCACCTGGTCGAGTGCTCGGCGGCGCCGAGTCCTCAGGGCGTGCGCCGTGGCGCGCTGGTGAAGCGCTCCGAACGGGCGCTGCCGTAGCGGCGTGCGTTCAGGAGAGCGCGGCGCGGCGATGCCCGCTGAGCTCCGCGCCGGTGTCCGGTGCGAGCCGGGCGTAGGCGATGAGCCCGAGGGCGCCGATCGCGGCCATCAGCGTCAACGCGACGCGAAAGTCGAAGGCGCTGAACGCCGTGGTGTGGCGCGCCAGGCGGGTGAAATTCAGGATCAGCGCCGCGCCGGCCACCCCGGCCGCCATGGCGATCTGCTGCGTCAGGGAGAGCAGCACGCTCGCCGGCGCGCGCTCCTCGGCCGACACTTCCGCGAACGTGGTGAACATCAACGCGGTGAACTGCATCGAGCGGCTCGCGCCGGCGAACAGCAGGATCAGCACGATCAGCGACAGCGGCAGCGCCGGGGAGATCCACGCGCAGGCGGCGATGCCGCAGGCGGTGAGGGCGCCGTTGACGATGAGCACCTGGCGCAGCCCGAAGCGGCGCACGATCGGGTTGGTCACGATCTTCATCAGCAGGTTCGCCGCCATGTACACCAGCAGCAGCACGCCGCTTTGCAGCGGCGTCAGCCGGTAGACGATCTCGAGCATCATCGGCAGCAGGAAGGGCGTGGCGCTGATGGCCGCGCGGGTCAGTCCGCCGCCGGTCACCGTGGCGACCCGAAAGGCGGTGTTGCGCAGCACGTTGAGGCGCACCAGCGGCCGGGGGGTGGTGTCCAGATGCCGAACCGCCCCGTAGCCGGCCGCGACGGCCGCGGCGAGCAGTCCGACGGCGAGCGGCACCTCGATGTGCTCCCCGCCGAGGAGGTCAAGTCCGTAACTGAGACAGCCGACCGCGGCGGCGAGCCACAGAAAGCCGCGGCCGTCGAAGGCGGTCCGCTCGCTCGCCTTGTGATTGGGAATCACCGCGAGCACGAGCGCGATGGCGATCAGGCCGATCGGCGCATTGACGTAGAAGATCCAGCGCCACGAGAGCGCATCGGTGATGAATCCGCCGAGCGCCGGCCCGATCACCGGGGCGAGCAGGCCCGGCCAGACGAGCGTCGAGAGCGTCGGCATCAACTCACGCTTGTCGGTGTTGCGCAGCACGATCATCCGCCCGACCGGGGACATCATGGCGGCCGAGCCGCCCTGGATCAGCCGCGCGGCGATGAAGGCGGTGAAGCTGCCGGCCAGTCCGCAGGCCATCGAGGCGAGTGTGAACAGCCCGATCGAGCCGGCAAAGAGCGTGCGCGCACCGACGCGCTCGGCGAGCCAGGCGCTCGCCGGGATGCACACCGCGGCGGCCAGTGCATACGCGGTGATGCCCTCGCTCACCCGGCTCTCGTTGGTGGCGAAGCTGTGCGCCATCGCCGGCAGCGCCGTGACGATGATGGTCGAGTCGAGGTTCTGCATGAACATCGCGCAGGCGACGATCAGCGCGATGCGCATCGAGGGCCGAGCGAACGCGGCCAGGAGTTCGCGGAACCGGGACATTGGGCCCAGTGTATCGGTTCCCGCCGGCCCGAACGGCGCTCTCCTCCGAAAGGAGGAGGCTGAGGGCCGCTCGGGCCCGGCGGCGCGCCGGGGTCGGGCCGACCGCCGGCGCGCGCGCCGCGTCAGCGGCCGAGCGCCTCGATGACGGCCGCGAGGTCGTGGCGGACCTTTTCGGCCGTGGCGCGCAGAGCCTCGTTGCCGGTGCGCTCCAGGGAGGCGACCGGATCGACGCTCGCCACTTCCACGTCGTGCTCGGCCGTCTCGCGTACGATCACGTTGCACGGCAGCAGCACCCCGAGGCGGGTCTCGCGCTGCAGCGCCTCGTGCGCCAGGCGCGGATTGCAGGCCCCGAGGATGCGGTACTTCGGCGTATCGGCGCCGATCTTCGCCTTCAGGGTCGCCTGGACGTCGATGTCGGTGAGCACACCGAAGCCGTGTTCCTTCAGACGCGCGATCACCTCGTTCACGGTCGCATCGAAGTCCTGCTGCAGAGTCTTGGCAATGTAGTAGCTCATGGGGATACCTCGGCGGATGCTTCAGCCCTTCAGGGAGGCCATGTCGATCACGAAGCGGTACTTCACGTCGGCCTTGCTCAGCCGCTCGTAGGCTTCGTTGACCTCGTGGATCGCAATCACTTCGACATCGGCGATGATGTTGTGTTCGCCGCAGAAATCGAGCATCTCCTGGGTCTGGGGCAGGCCGCCGTTGACCGAGCCGGCGATGCTGCGCTCCCCGCTGAGCAGCGCGAAGGCCGGAATCACGAACGGCTGCTCCGGGATGCCGACCAGCGTCAGGTTGCCGTGGTGGCGCAGCAGGCCGAGATAGGTGTTCAGGTCGTGCGCGGCCGAGACGGTATCGAGGAGGACATCGAAGTGCCCGGCGTATCGGGCCATCTCGTGCGCATCGCGCGTGACGATCACCCCGTCGGCGCCGAGCCGATGCGCATCCTCGCGCTTGCGCGCGGAGGTGGTGAGCACGTGCACCTCGGCGCCCATGGCATGGGCGAGCTTCACGCCCAAGTGCCCGAGCCCGCCGAGTCCGATCACCCCGACGCGGCTGCCACGGCCGACGCCCTGGCGGCGCAGCGGCGCGTACGTGGTGATGCCGGCGCACAGCAGCGGCGCGGTACCGGCCGGATCGAGGTTCTTCGGGATGCGCACCACGAAGCGCTCATCCACGACGACGCTCTCGGAGTAGCCGCCGTAGGTCACCCCGCCGGTGTGCTTGTCCGGGGAGTTGTAGGTGAGCACTGAATTGGCGCAGAGCTGCTCGTGGCCGGCGCGACAGTCCGGGCAGGTGCCGTCGGAGTCGACCTGGCAGCCGACGCCGACCAGATCCCCGGCGCGATAGCGCGTGACGGCCGACCCGACTGCGCTGACGCGCCCGACGATCTCGTGC
This sequence comes from Pseudomonadota bacterium, assembly GCA_021805275.1. Next base: position 9,109 of record JAJZFQ010000236.1, on the reverse strand, counting down.
CCGGGAACCACGGGGTAGACCGCCGGCATCGCCGCGCTCCACTCGTCGCGTACCAGGTGCAGGTCCGAGTGACAGACACCGCAGAAGAGTATCTCGATGCGTACGTCGGTGGGGGTCGGCTCGCGCCGCTCGATGGTGTGCGGGGCGAGGGGTGAGGCGGCGCTCAGGGCCGCATAGGCTTTTGTCTTGTACATCGACTCGAACTCCTGATGAATGCCAGGCGCCACCGAGCGCCGCGATACGGTCCGGATGCGTGCGCCTCAGCGGTCGACCAGCTGGGCCATCTGTGGTGAGTAGCGCTCGCCGTGCACCGGGATGCGGGCGGCGGCCTGCTCGATCTGCTGAATTTGCGCCGCCTCGAGGCGCACCGCCGCGGCAGCAATGTTCTCCTCGAGCCGCGCCAGGCGGGTGGTGCCCGGGATCGGCACGATCTGGGGCGCTTTGGCGAGCAGCCAGGCGAGGGCCAGTTGCGCGCAGGTGAGACTCTGCTGCGCGGCGATCGTGCCGAGCACCTCGACCAGCGCCTGGTTGGCCGCGCGCGCCGCGGCGCTGAAGCGCGGCACGGTGTTGCGCATGTCGGTGGCATCGAAGGGGGTGTGCGCGTCGATCTTGCCGGTGAGAAAGCCGCGCCCGAGCGGGCTGAAGGGCACGAAGCCGATGCCGAGGGACTGCAGCGCCGGCAGCAGCTCCTGCTCCGGCTCGCGCCACCACAGCGAGTACTCGCTCTGCAGCGCAGTCACCGGCTGCACGGCGTGGGCGCGACGGATCGTGGCGACACGGGCTTCCGAGAGCCCGAAGTGGCGCACCTTGCCGGCCCGGATCAGATCCCGCACGGCGCCGGCCACCTCCTCGATCGGGACGTTCGGATCGACGCGGTGCTGATAGAACAGATCGAGCGTCTCGCGCTTCAGCCGGCGCAGCGACGCCTCGGCGACGGCCCGAATGTTCTCCGGCGTGCTGTCCAGACCCTCCTGGCGGTGCCCCTGCGCGTCGATGCGAAAACCGAATTTGGTGGCGATCACCAGCGGTTCGCGCCGCGCTGAGAATGCCTCGCCGAGCAGCTCCTCGTTGGCCCACGGGCCGTACACCTCGGCGGTGTCGAAGAACGTGATGCCACGGTCGAGCGCGGCACGCAGCAGCGCCACCATCTCGCGCTTCTCGCGCGGCGGCCCGTACCCGAAGCTCATGCCCATGCAGCCCAGGCCGAGCGCGGAGACTTCCAGGGCGCTGGTGCCGTGGGTGCCGAGTGTGCGGGTGTGCATGCGCTCTCCTGTCCTCGTGTGGGGCGGCCCGCGGCGCGATGCGCCCTGCCGTCGCCCGGCGGCCCGCCCGGGCCGCGCCGCCCCGAGCGCGGCGCAGTGCGGCGGCGCGGGGGCATCGATGCGAGGCGCCATAGTACCTCAGCGCGGGTCCGGCGCGCCTGCGCGTGGTTTCGTGCAAAAATACCGATTCCGGGCGCACCGGCGCCTGTCGCGGAGTCCGCCATGAACGCCCGTACCGTGCTGTTCGCATCCGCCGTTGCGCTGTGTGCCGCCGCTGCCGTCCAGGCACATCCGGCGCTGACGCACCGTGACTTCCGCGCCCTGGTGCGCCTGGGCACGCCGCATTTTTCACCCGGCGGGGGGCGGATCGCGGTGCGGACGATCCGATCGGACTTCGTGCACGATCGCTGGGATGCGACGCTGCGGGTCCTTGAGGTGCGCGGCGGCTCGATGCACACATTGGTGCGCGGCATGCGCGATCTGAGCGCGGCGCGCTGGAGTCCCGATGGACGCGACGTCGCGTTCATCGCCAAGGTGGACGGGCAGGCCGCGCAGGTGTTCGAGGTCGCGGCGGCGGGCGGTACGCCGCACGCGCTGACCCATGCACCGCGGGGTGTCGAGCAGTTTGCGTTCAGCCCGCACGGCCGGACGCTCGCCTACGTCACGGCGGATCCCTCGCTGCTCAGCGCCCGCCAGCGCCAGACCCACCATGATCTGTTCGCCATCCATGACGATGATTACCTGATCCATCAAGCGCCGGTGCCCTCCGAGATCTGGCTGCAGCCGCTGCGAGGCGGTGCGGCGCGACAGCTCACGCACGGTCCGGGCAGCGTGCTCGAGACCCCGCCGCCGATCGGGGGTGGCATCACCGCACCGTCCTGGTCGGCCGATGGACGCTGGATCGTCTATACCCGTCAGGTCGATGCCGATGACGGCGACAGTGACCGCACGACCATCATGGCGGTGAACGTCGCGAGCGGCGCTGAAGGGCGCATCGGCGCGCACCGGAGCTACGAGTATTCGCCGCGCTTCGCGCCGCACGGTGCGTCGGTGGCCTACCTGTATCCGCACGGACCCGGCCCGGTGAGCGTGATGGACCTGTACGTCGGTTCGCCCCAGGGCGAGGCGCACGATGTCAGCGCCGCGCTCGGGCGCGATTTTGCGGCCAACTTCGCCTGGCTGCCCGGCGGCCAGGCGCTGCTCGGCATGGCCGATGACGGCATCGACAGTCGGCTGTTCCTGCAGCCGCTTCAAGGTCCCGGCCGGGCCGTGGCGCTTGGCGGACTGCAGGCGCTGAGCGTTGCCGTCTCCTCGCGCGGAGCGATCGCGGTGGTGGCGGACAACACGCGGCGCGCACCGGAACTGTACCTGTTGCAGTCCCCGACGAGCGCCCCGGTGCGCCTGACGCACTTGAACCGCAGCTTCGAGTCCTACGCGTACCCGCGCAGCGTCGCGGTGCACTGGCATGCCCCGGACGGGCAGCCGAATGATGGAATCCTCACCTATCCCAACGGCTATGTCGCAGGTCGGCGCTACCCGCTCGTCGTGTTCAGTCACGGCGGTCCGGAGGCCGCATCGATCCGCCATTTCGATGCCGATGAGATCGGGCCGCTCAGGCTGCTGTTCGCCGCGCAGGGGTATCTGGTCTTCGAGCCGAACTATCGCGGCAGCGACAACCTCGGCAATGCGCACGAGCATGCCATCTATCGCGATCCGGGCGTCGGCCCGGACAGCGATGTGATCTCGGGCATCCGCATGCTTCAGGCCGAGGGTCTGGTCGACCCGGCGCGCATCGCGGCCGTCGGGCACTCCTACGGCGGATACATGACGACCTGGCTGATCGGACACCAGCACTTCTGGCGCTGCGCCGTGGTGGCCGACGGTGTGACCGACTGGACCGAGGAGTACGAGTTGTCGGGCGCGGGGAATCTCGCCTGGACCCGCGACTCCCTCGGCGGCAGCCCGTGGGATCCTCACGCCGCGGCGCTGTATCGCAGCGGCTCACCGATCACGTACGCCGGTGCGATCACCACCCCGACGCTGATTCTCTCCGGAACCGCGGATGTCACGGTGCCGATCACCGAGTCGCTGGCGCTCTATCACGCGCTGGCGAGCCGGCGGGTGCCGGTGAAGTTCCTCGGCATTCCAGGGGCCTATCACATGCCTCAGGACCCGGTGCACCGGGCGCTGTTCTTTCGCGCGATGCTGCGTTGGGTCGTGCATTACCTCGGTCCCTGAGGCGCTCACCATGCAACGACACGAATCGCGTACCGAGGCGCCCGACTGGGTTCGGCTCGAGACCTGCCCCGATCCGCTCGCCGCGCAGGTGCTCGCCGGCCGGCTACACGCCGATGGTATCCCGGCGCAGGTGCGCGCATTCGAGCCGATCCCCGGGCTCGAGCAGAATGCTGAAGTGCACGTGCCGCGTCCCTGGTTGGCGCGCGCCCGCCAGTCGCTCGAGGCCCAGCGGCCGAGCGAGGAGGAGCTGACGGCGCTTGCGCTCGGCAGCGTGCCCGAGGAGCCGGGACCGCAGGAGGGGGGTTAATCGGTGGCCGCTGCCGGGGTGGGCCGGCGAACCAGCGTGAGGGCGGCGGCGGACAGGAACACCACCAGCAGGATCGTACCGTCGAAATACGAGGGCAAATGCAGCGTGCGACGCGCCTCGAGGTACAGCACGGTGGTGATCAGCCCGCGCGGGGCGAGCCAGGTGAGCTCGGCGCTCAGCGTGCGCCCGAAGGGCCGCAGCATCGCATAGCGCAGTCCGTAGATGATGACGAGGATGATCGCGGCCGCGGCCCAGGCCTGCAGTGAAGTGAAGTCGATCAGCTTGGTGGAATACCCGAGTACGAAGAAGAAAAATCCGCGCACGGCGAACGTCAGCTCCTGCACCAATACTTTCAGCTCACCGACCGTCTGCGGCGAGATCTTCTCCCCAATGCGGGCCAACCCCGGGATGCGGGTCAGCACCGGCTGGTTGTTCAACATCAATCCGAACAGCAGCACCATGATCAGCGGGGAGAGGTGCAGCAGCTCCCCGGCGGAGTACAGCGCGAACAGCCCGGCGAGCAGTGGGATGTAGCGCACGTGTGCGGTGGCGCGCGTGGAGATCGCCACCAGGGCGATCGAGCAGATCGCTGCGAGTAGCAGCGAGAGCACGCCGCCGCCGGCGAGCCCGGTCAGAAAGCCCTGCACCGTCGCGCCGGAATGCACGAGCGCGAAGAAGACGAGCACCCCGAGGATGTCGGACGTGGAGCTCTCGTAAATGACGAACTCCCGGGCGTGCGGACCTAGGCTGCGGCTGGCGGGGATGGCGACGGAGCTGCTGATGAGGGCGAGCGGGGTGGCGAGGATGGCGCCCTGCGCGTACGAGAGCCCGAGCATTTTGGCGGCGATGACCGTGAACACTGCGCCGTAGAGCAGCAGCGCGAGCGTCGCAATCGAGAAGGCGGTGGCGGCGAGTCTGAGCCGCTCGCGGCGCAGTTCGATGTCGAGCGCCCCCTCGAGCACGATCAGCACCAGTGCGATGGCGCCGGCGACGGGCACGCTGCTGGTGATGCCCCGGACGACGAACCCGGTGGCCTGCAGGAGCGGCTGAGCCATCAAGCCGAGCGCGATCATCACCACCACTGAGGGCAGGCCGGAGGCCCGGTCGAGCTGCTCGACCGCGAACGCGATGAGCAGAAATACTGCGGCCACCAGAATCGCCACGTAAACCATGTGCGCTTCCTCGCGCGGCGCCGCAGGGGCGGGTTCGTTGCAGCCTAGCAACACCGCGCCGCGCGTGCAACGGATTGCCTCGGCGCGCGGCGCGCGGTCGCGCGGATTCCCAGTGCCGAGCGATGCGCCGAGACCCCATCTTCGATCGCCCGCGAGCCTATCGGGGCGCACGTGAACACCCTGTCCGCGGCGCGCGCGCCGGTTGATGGGCACGGTGTTTGACACAAAAATGTCAAACTTGACAGACTCGGAATGCGGCGCCTATCCTCGATCAGCATCTCCTGGGGAAGATGCCCTGATACGCAGAAAAACAGTGCCTCATAGGCCGATGTGATCATCACTTGCGATTCCGTGCGTCGGGCGTTCTCCGGGATGTCTGCAATAACAACGGGCTGAATGTTGAACAACAACAGCGAAGCTCTCCTGTCTGACGGAAATAATAAACGAGGAGTCATCCATGCAAAGGTCGCGTTTATGGTCTTACGCGCTCGCTGCGGCGGCCGGAACGATTGCGACGGTCCTGACGTGCTCGCCGGTGCAAGCGGCGCAACAGGCGCTGCACCTGACGGTGGATCTGGGCGGCTACGCCAAGGCGCAGATTGCGCAGGCGCATCAGGGTGTGCCGCACTTGCTGTACGCCAACACGGCGGCCGGCCAGATGGCACTGAGCGCGCAGCGGTTCGATATGCACGGCGGCGGACCCGGGGATTCCTCCGGCGGCTGGCACGATAACGACCAGCGCACGCGTTATCCGGGGCAGTTGCAGTACCACGGCGGGCACACGGTACAGTCGGCCACCGAGTACATGATCTACGTCGATACGACCACCAATGGGTCATGCAATACCGTTGCCTCGTGCTGGGGTGATCCGGATGGCTTTCTGACCGACCTCGGTCGCAGTCAGATGATTCACATCACCGATCAGTACGTTCACGCCTACGATGGTGACCGTTACACCGTGTATCCGAAGGACATCATGGTGACGCTGAGCGGCGTGACCCCCGGCACGGCGCTGTCGGATTTTCAGATGCAGGAAATCGTGTACGAGGTGACTACCACGTTGGGACTGCCGACGGGCTTCAGCGCGATCTATGACATCTTCCTGCCGCCGGGCCAGGATGAGTGCCAGGTCGCCGGGACCTGCTATTCGCCGGACAACGCGAGCACTTTCAAGTACTGCGCGTACCACAATGCTTCGCTGTTCCCGAACTCGACGCTCGCGCTGTACACGGTCGAGCCGTATCAGGACGTGAGTGGCTGCTCGGTGCGGCCGAACACCGGTAACGGTCAGATGGTGGACTCGACGGACAGCGTGCTCTCGCACGAGACGTTCGAGACCATCACCGATCCGAATACCGTGGGCAATCCCCCGGGCTACTGGCCGACCGGCTGGTGGAACGAGCTGGCCAACGGATTGTTCGGTCAGGAGATTGGCGACGAGTGCAGCTTCCTTGCGATCAATCCGCCGCCGCCGGCGGTACCCGGTCCGACCACGACCGTGTACTTCGATCCGAGTGAGGTCAATCTCGCCGGGCATACGTATTGGATTCAGCCCGAGTACAACAATGCGGCGCACGCCTGCACCACCTATGCAAGCCGTGGGGATGGCGGCGACAATGGTTGGGGCAACGGCGGGGGCAACGGCTGGGGTAACGGCTGAGCCGTACCCGGAGGCGAGTGCGGGGCCCGTCCTGGGGTGAGTCCCGAGGCGAGCCGGCATAGTTGAAGATGAAGTCTCGCGGGCGGGGCCCTTGTGGTTCCCGCCCGCGAGCGTTTTGGGCTCACTCCCAGGTGACCAGGTACGATGACCGGGGGAGCCCGAGAACCAGGCGGTCGTCAGGAACGCGGCCGGCCTTGGGTAGGCAGCGATGCTTCGGGCGCTGGGTACACCGGATTACGGACGTTCCGGCGAAAATCGAGGAGGCCATTTTTAAGGCCGTGCGGACATTTGCGCCCCGATGGCCCTGCAGGATTTCTCTGCACGGCACTGACGCAAAGGCGCTGGGGACTGCGCCGGCTTCGTTGAGAGGACCGACGCTGGACGTGGGTATTCATGCCCAATTGCCCTGACCTGAACACAATCATTGAGCAGGGCCCGCGATCGATCAACGAAGGGGGTCGGCCGCGACTCGGCGTCAAGACCTACCGCATCGCAGCGGGAACTCTCACGGGCATTGCGTTCCTACATCGCCATCGCAAGCCGCAGTCCATGTCGTGCTATTGCGTGGCTTGCGACAAACGTCTTGGGTCAGCGCAGCTTCATCAGTGATCCGCAAACTATCGACACGTGCATCTCGTTCAGATTGCACGGGCTCTCGAGGTGAATCGGGACTAGGTATGAGCGTTCGCCGTACGGCATCGCCGCGGACTCGGTCGAAGAAGGGGGGCGTTCGTGACGCAAACGCTCCGAAATAGGCCCCGTAAGTCGCTCGCTCGAGGACGGGTCGTGGTCCTTCCGACCGTCGGCGTGTTGCTGCCGCTCGCGGCCGCGACGCTCGCCACGGTCTGCGCACGAGGGACCCCAGAAAAAGCGAAGGCCTCCTTCCGCGGAGGCGGAAAGAGGCCTTGCTCAGGCGCCAGTCGCCTCAGGCATCAGTGATGATTGCCCTCATGACTATCGTCCGCACCATTGAGGAACGAGTAAATCAACGCCAGGCGCGCAACATTGATGGCACCGATGCCAGAGCCATCGTCATACCCCGGAAGGCCGTGGTAGAACCAGTTGTCGCCCGCCGTGACGTCCATGAACGGTGAGCCGCGACCGTAGCCGAGTTCGTTCTGCAAGGCGTAGAGCGTTGGGTTGAGCAGACCGACGCGTCCGCCCGAGGCCTGATCGATCAGCGCGGTCATGCCGTTCAGTTGCGGTGCAACGAAGCTGGTGCCACCAAAGCCGGCTGCCGCACACTGAGGATTGGCCGGTGCCGGGAAGTCCGTGCAGTCGATCAGGACGTAGCCGGTCTCGGGATCGGCGTTGAGCGAAAGATCCGGTACATTGCGCCCGAGGAAATTCGCCGGGAGATCGATCAGGTCCGTTCCGCCCACAGTGCTCGGCGGATTCGGGTACTGATACAGGCTCTGACCCGGCTGCGTGCGCTGCATGCCCATGGTCTGGCGCTGATAGGATGGCATCGACCAGAACGAGCTGACGCCGCCGCCGCCGCCGACCGGAAACAGATCGGCGGTGGTCAAGCCGAGGCAGCTGCCCCAGGCGTTGAGCAGGTAGTCCCAGCCCCACACCTGCTGCTGGGCAATTGGGATGGCCGGGCAGCCCAGGCTCGCGATGCCGGGAATCGTTGCGTTGATGGTCAGGCCGCCGGCCGCCGTGATGGTCGGGTCCGACGCCGGCGCATCCACCGAGAGTTGCTCGGAGTACTGCGGAATCGGCGCGATCTGCGCGTTGTTGATGTCGTATGCGCCCGCGTCGCCCGCGGCGGCGAAGAATGACTGGCCCTGGGCGGCGCCTTCGAGCAGCGCCTGATCCATCGCGATCAGCTGACCGGTGTAATCGGTCCCGCCATTCAGTGCCGCGAAGTACAGCTCTTCCGGTTCACCCCAACTGATCGACACGGTGTCGGCGCGGTTCTTCGAGGCGGCCGTGTAGAACAGGTCGAGGAAGCCCTGATTGGTGTTCGGGGCGATGTAGACCTGAATGCGCGCATCGGGGGCGATGCCGCCAGATTGCTCGACGTCAAGCGACGTCTCGTCGTCGCCGACATTGGCGGCGACCGGCGTGCCGCCGTCGACCATCACCTTCGAGACACGGTTTGGTTTGACCTTCAAGCCAATGGCGTTCCAGTAGGCGTAGACGTCCGCGCGCCGGAAGTTGGCGAGCGTCATGATGCCAATGGTCTGATTCCGGCCGGTAACGCCCTCTTGATAGAGAGGATTGATGTTGTAGAAGTTCGCGACGTCGCCGACGGTGTAATCACCAGGTACGCCGCTCGCGGTGCCGCTGTGGGGCCACTGGATATTCGGCGCGACCATCTTCTGGTAGGCGCCGTGTCCGAGTCGCGCAATCATCGGGTGAAAGCTCGCCGGCTCACTGCTCAGTCCCGGCACCGAGAGCACCATCTGACCGAGATTGCCCGGCAGAGAGTACTTCCACGCCGGCCGGTAGAAGGTCTTCCCGT
>JAJZFQ010000307.1 GCA_021805275.1 Pseudomonadota bacterium | reverse complement strand
CCGACGTGCGCGCCACGAACCCGAAGCTGTGGAACTCGTGGAAGGCCTCACTGTTCGATGACTTCTACCAGCGCGTGCGCCGCGCGCTGCGCCGCGGGCTCGAGTCGCCGATCGACCAGGAGCAGCTGGTCGGGGAGACGCGCGAGGCGGCCCGCCGGCTGCTCATCGAGCGCGGCGTGCCCGGGGAGGCCATCGAGCGGGTCTGGGAGCGCTTCTCCGCGACCTATTTCCTGCGTCACTCCCCGGAGGAGCTCGCCTGGCACATGCGCCTGCTCGCCGAGCGCGATCCGCGCAGCATCGAGCCGCTGGTGGCGCTCGACCCACAGAGCGTGCGCGGCACGACCGCGGTACTGATCTACACCCGCGGGCTCGAGCACGGCTTCGGCCGCACCACCGCCGTGCTCGATCAGCTCGGGCTCGACATCGTCGATGCGCGCATCACGCCCACCGGCGATGGGTTCAGCCTCGACCTCTACCACGTCCTGGAGGACGACGGGGCGCCCATCGCCGACGGTGAGCGGCGCGAGGAGATCGAGGAGGCGCTGTGGCGCTCGCTGCAGCAGCCACAGGCCACCATCGCCGTGCACCGGCGCGTCCCGCGCCAGGCGCGCATGTTCCATACGCCCACGCAAATCGCCATCAGCACCGATGAGCCGAACGGCCGCTCGGTGCTCGAGCTCATCGCCGGGGACCGGCCGGGGCTGCTGTGCGACGTCGGCAAGGTGCTCACCGCCGAGCACGTGCTGCTGCAGGCTGCGCGCATCATGACCGTCGGGGAGCGGGCCGAGGACGTCTTCTACATCACCGACCGCGACGGACAGGCGCTCGATGAGGCGCGGGCCGAGCATCTGCGCCAGATCCTCGGCGAAGCGCTCAAACGGCGCGCCGCCGCGTAACCACTCACTGGAGCTTCACATGAACCCGCGTCTTCGGCGGCTGCACGCCTATCCCTTCGAGCGTCTGGCGCGACTGACCGCCCCGACCCCACCGGCCGCGACGATCCGCCCGATCGCCATGTCGATCGGCGAGCCGCGCCACGAGCCGCCCTCGATGGTGCTCGAGGCGCTGCGCGCCAACGCGCACCAGCTCGGCACCTACCCCACCACCGCCGGGGTGGCGCAGTTGCGCGGCGCGTGCGCCGCGTGGCTCGAGCGGCGCTTCGGCCTCACCGCCGGCAGCGTCGATCCGGCCACCATGGTGCTGCCGGTGAACGGCACGCGCGAGGCGCTGTTCGCGTTCGTGCAGGCCGCGCTCGATGCGAGCCGCGAGGCGCTCGTGGCGATGCCCAATCCCTTCTATCAGATCTACGAGGGCGCCGCGCTGCTTGCCGGGGGCGAGCCGTACTTCCTCGACACCACCGCGGCGAACGCCTTCACGCCGGATCTCGCGGCGGTGCCCGAGGCGCTCTGGCGACGCTGTCAGGTGCTGTTCCTCTGCAGCCCGGGCAACCCGACCGGCAAGGTGTTCTCGCGTCAGTATCTGCACCAGGCGCTCGAGCTCGCCGAGCGCTACGACTTCATCGTCGCGGCCGATGAGTGCTACAGCGAGATCTATCTCGATGAGGCGTGCCCGCCGCCGGGCCTGCTCGAGGCCGCCCAGGCCGCCGGGCGCGCCCGCTTCGAGCGCTGCATCGTGTTTCACAGTCTCTCCAAGCGCTCGAGCGTGCCGGGCCTGCGCTCCGGGTTCGTCGCCGGTGACCCGGCGATCATCGCCGAGCTGCTGCTGTACAGGACCTATCACGGCTGCGCCATGCCGGTGCCGACCCAACTGGCGAGCCTCGTCGCCTGGCAGGACGATGCGCATGTGGTGGCCAACCGGCGGCTGTACCGGGAGAAATTCGAGCGCGTGCTGCCCATCCTCGCCCCGGTCCTGCCGGTGGAGAAGCCCGAGGGCGCCTTCTACCTGTGGAGCGAAGTCGGCGCCGATGGCGACGATGAGCGCTTCACCCGCGAGCTGTATGCCACCCAGGGCGTGCTGGTGCTGCCGGGCAGCTATCTGGCGCGCGACGGCGGGCAGGGCAATCCCGGTGCCGGGCGCGTGCGCATCTCGCTCGTGCCGGGCGTCGCCGAGTGCATCGAGGCCGCCGAGCGCATCCGCGCCTACCTCGAGGGCCGCAGGCGATGAGCGCCTCTTTGCAGGCAGCCATCGAGGCGGCGTTCGAGGCGCGTGCCACCCTCACGCCTGAGCGCGTGCCGGCGGCGCTCGCCGCGCAGCTCGAGGAGTGCATCGAGCTGCTCGACAGCGGCCGGGCGCGCGTGGCGCAGCGCCGGGGCGAGCACTGGGTGGTCAACGAGTGGCTGAAGAAGGCGGTGCTGCTGTACTTCCGCACGCGCCAGAACACGACGATCGAGGCTGGCTTCACGCGCTTTTACGACAAGGTGCCGCTGAAATATGCCGAAGCCGGTGACGAGCAGCTGCGCGCCGGCGGGGCGCGCATCGTGCCGCACGCGGTGGTCCGCAAGGGTGCATACATCGCGCCGAACACCGTACTGATGCCCAGTTACGTCAACATCGGCGCCTACGTCGACAGTGGCACCATGGTGGACACCTGGGCGACCGTGGGCTCGTGCGCACAGATCGGGCGCAACGTGCACCTCTCCGGCGGGGTCGGCATCGGCGGAGTGCTCGAGCCGCTGCAGGCGAGTCCCACCATCATCGAGGACGACTGCTTCATCGGCGCGCGCTCGGAAATCGTCGAAGGGGTGATCGTCGAGAGCGGCGCGGTCATCTCCATGGGGGTGTTCATCGGGCAGAGCACGCGAATCTACGAGCGCGCGAGCGGGCAGATCCTCTACGGACGCGTGCCGGCCGGCTCCGTGGTCGTGCCCGGATCGCTGCCCTCCGCGGACGGCCGCTACAGCCTCGCCTGTGCGGTGATCGTCAAGCGAGTCGACGCCCAGACCCGCGCCAAGACCTCGATCAACGAACTGCTGCGCGCCGCGCAGTAGCGCCGGCGCCGCGGCGACCGGACGGCCCCGCCCCGACGCGGGCGGGGTTCAGCCGAAGCGGCCCGTAATGTAATCCTCGGTCAGGCGGTGGCGCGGGTTGGTGAACACCCGGTCGGTCTCCCCGACTTCCACCAACCGCCCCATGTGAAAGTAGGCGGTGCGCTGCGAGACGCGTGCGGCCTGCTGCATCGAGTGCGTCACGATCACGATCGCATAGCTGCCGTGCAGCTCCTCGATCAGATCCTCGATGCGCGCCGTCGCAATCGGATCGAGCGCCGAGCACGGCTCGTCCATCAGGATCACTTCCGGCTGCACCGCGAGCGCTCGCGCGATGCACAGGCGCTGCTGCTGGCCACCGGAGAGGCCCATGCCCGGCCCGTGCAGCCGGTCCTTCACCTCGCTCCACAGCCCGGCGCGCTGCAGACTGGTGCAGACGAGCTCATCCAGATCGGCCCGGGTGCGCGTGAGCTTGTGAATGCGCGGCCCGTAGGCGACGTTGTCGTAGATCGACTTCGGGAACGGATTGGGCTTCTGGAACACCATCCCGATGCGCGCCCTCAAGCGCGCCACGTCCTGGCGCTTCTCGTAGATGTCCTGGCCATCGAGCAGGATCTCGCCCGTGACCCGCGCCCCGGGAATGGTGTCATTCATGCGGTTCAGGCAGCGCAGGAACGTCGATTTGCCGCACCCCGACGGCCCGATGCAGGCGAGCACCTGGCCGCGGGCGATGTCCACCGTCACGTCGGTGAGCGCCTGGATCTCCCCGTAGTGCACGTACACCGAGCGGCAGGAGAACACCGGGTCGGGCACCTGCGGCTCCCCGGCCGGCAGCCCGGTCGGCAGCGACGTCAGCTCGCTGGCGAGGGCCGTCGGGACGTGCACGCGGCCGCTCGGCTTGGTGCCGAGCGCCACGCCGCTCGTGAGGCTCGCGCCGGGTGAGTCGGAGCGGGTCGTTTCCTGCGCCACGGTTCGGTCTACCTCAGCCAAATCGTCCGGTGACGTAGTCATCGGTGCGCCGATCCCGCGGCGCGGTGAACAACTGCCCCGTGGGGCCCATCTCGATCAGTTCGCCCTGGTACATGAACGCCGTGTTGCTCGAGACGCGCGCGGCCTGCTGCAGGTTGTGGGTGACGATCAGGATGCAGAAGCGCTCGCGCAGGTTCTGCAGAGTCTCCTCGACCTTCAGCGTCGAGATCGGATCGAGCGCCGCGGTGGGCTCATCGAGCAGGATCACCTCCGGCTCAAGCGCAATGGAGCGCGCGACGCACAGGCGCTGCTGCTGGCCGCCGGAGAGACTGCGGGCATCCTCGTGCAGCTTGTCCTTGACCTCGTCCCAGAGCGCCGCATCGCCGAGCGCCGCGTGCACGCGCCGGGTGAGCTCGACCCGCCCGATCCGCCGCGCCAGGCGCAGTCCGAACGCCACATTCTCGAAAATCGACATCGGGAACGGGGTGGGCTTCTGGAACACCATCCCGACGCGCAGGCGCAGTCGCGTGACGTCCACGTTCGGGGCGAGGATGTCCTCCCCGTCGAGCAACACCTCGCCGCTCGCACGGTGCCCCGGATACAACGCGTACATGCGGTTCAGGACCCGCAGCAGCGTCGATTTACCGCAGCCCGACGGCCCGATGAACGCGGTGATGGAACGATCCGGCAGTGCCAGACTGACGTCCTTCAACGCCTGCTGCCGGCCATAGAAGAAGCTCAGGTGCCGGACCTCGATCTTCGTCGCCGGGTTCGCTCCCTCGGCGCCGGCAGGATCGGCCCACTCGGCAGGCTGGCTCATCGGTGCGGCCCTGTGTGGGCCCGCGGTGCAGTTCGGTGCATGTTCTGTGGGTCGAAATCGTCGTCGAAATCAGGGGGCTCGCCGCCTTCGCGGCACGCGCAGCCATACGGGCCCATCAGCGCCACGCACCCCGGAATTGTCACCTGCCGAGGTTGCCCTCAGCAAGTCGCAATCCGCAATCGTCCGTGCCCTCCGGGGCCGGCGGGGATCTGCGGCTCGGCCCATCGATGACCGCGGGCCGCGGGCCTCGCGGGGCCGCACGCCACCGCACGGTGCGTGGCCGATCGCCGCCCGACGGACGCCCGCCGAGGCCCCGCGCACCGCCATCGCGGTGCCCAGAGTCCCCGCCGAAGGCGCACCAGCACGCCCGATCTGCCCGCGCGCGCCGCGGCGCCGCCCCCTTCCGAGCGTCTGCGTCGCACCGCGCTCGCGATGCCCGACCCGTCCCGACCCGATCCCATCTTGCCCGCACATCATGTCCAAATGATGACGGTCGGACCGCTCGGCGCGCAGCCCCTGGTCACCCCAACCCTCGCGCGCTGTCACATTGCAGGCCTCGACGGAATTAATTATTATTTTTTTTCAATAGGTTACGGGCGTGTGACATTCGAGTGACCGTACTGTCACATTACTTTCACATTTCTGTCATCTAATCATCACCCGCGGAAGCGCGGCGCGGCGCTCCGGTCTCGATCCGAACCGCGCACCGGATGACCGATCGTCACACCATCGTCATGCGGATGTCACGGTTCGGGGAACAACACGCGCCGTTTCGAGAACGACGATTCAGAGGAGTCCCACGGTGATCTGTTGGCGCATCCGTTGCGCACTCTACCCGCGAGCACCCGATCCCCCAGGTCGGGTGTACCGCTGCGAGCGGCGTGTCGACGCCGCGCGGCACTGTGCGTGCCTCCTCCGCGGGCACCCCGGGAGAGTCGATGCGCCATCGCGGCATCCCACGACTTCCATCGTCGCACACGTGCGCGACACTGCGCGCGTGTTCGGACTGAGGTCATGGGTGCACGCGCTCGCCGGATGCCCGGCACCCCTGCACGGTTAATCCATCGCCCACCCCTTCACGAGTGAACCCACGAGCATGAGCACCTCAATGACTGTCACGACACCCTCCCGCCGATGCGCCTCGAAGCGCGTCCTGGTGGGCCTAGGCGCCCTCGCTGCCGCCGCTGCCGGCGCACCAGCGTTCGCTCACGCCCCAAGCGCCCCGTCCATCCAGACCGGACCGCTGACGCTGACCTTCGGCGGCTTCGCCGAGCTCGCCACCGTCTACCGCAACCGCAACCAGTCGGCGGACGTCGGCTCGGACTTCAATACCGGCATCCCCTTCACCAACAATCCGAACAGCTCGATCTCCGAGTTTCGCCAGAGCGCCCGCCAGAGCCGATTCACCCTGCTTGCCCAGGGGGCGAAGTTCGACGGCGTCCGCGCCGAGGCGTACATGGAGACGGACTTCCTCAGCTCCGGGGTCACCTCGAACTCGCGCGAGAGCAACAGCTACACGCTGCGCATGCGGGTGTTCTACGCCCGCTTCACCACCGACTACGGGCTGGACGTCCTCGCCGGTCAGAACTGGAGCCTCGCGACGCTCTACAAGGATGGCTTATACCCGCGCGATGAGGACGTCCCGATGGGCATCGATTCGTCCTACATCGTCGGGTTCAACTGGGCGCGCACCCCGCAGATCCGCGTCGTCGAGCACTTCAGCAAGAAGTTCTCCCTCGGGGCGTCTCTGGAGAGCCCGCAGACCGTCACCGGCAACGGCATCAACGCCGTCGGTGCCCCGGCCGGCTCGTTCCCGCCGTCGGGCGTGGTGTATCAGAACCCCGGCGATGCCGCCGGCCTGATGAACCCCACGACCACCTACTCCACGGACATCGCCCCGGACGTCATCGTCAAGGCGGCATTCGATCCGGGCTGGGGTCACTACGAGATCTACGGCCTGAGCCGTTGGTTCCGCTCGAGCATCGATCGGCAGAGCAATACCGTCGCCGGCGGCGGCATCGGCGCCGGCGTGATCCTGCCGCTGATCGCCCAGCGCCTGTCCTTCCAGGCGAGCGGACTGATCGGCAAGGGGATCGGCCGCTACGGCTCGGCGCAGCTGCCGGATGTCACCATGACCCCGGCCGGGGCGCTCGCACCGATTTCCGAGTACGAGGTGCTGCTCGGCCTCACCTACACCCCGAACCCGTTCTGGACGATCTACGGGTACGCCGGACGCGAGCAGGAGAGCTCCAAGTACTACACCGTCGGCACGGCGACCTACGGCTACGGCGCTCCGCAGTTCAACAACAGCGGCTGTGAGGCCCTGAGCGGCACCTGCGTCGGCAACACCCGTTCGGTGAGCGAGCTGAGCGGCGGATTCTGGTGGAAGTTCTACCAGAGCAGGCTCGGCAACATGCAGTTCGGTCTGCAGGGCGAGTATCTGCAGCGCGATGCGTTTGCCGGCATCGGCGGGGCGCCGAGCGCGAACATGTTCGTCGGTCTCGCCTCGTTCCGCTACTACCCGTACCAGCGCTGAGCCCCCGGGGCGCCCGCGGAGAGACGCTCGCACCCTCTGCGCCGTGGCGCAGAGGGTGCGAGCCCTGCCGGCGCTAGTGGCCGAGCCGTCCGATCGCCGCGGCGAGCGCGTACTGCGCCTTGGCATAGTTCGAGAGCGCCTCGGCATCGCTGCTGCGCGCGTGGGCGAAGTCCTGCTGCGCCTGGATCACCTCGGTCACGGCATACACTCCGAAGTTCTTCCGCTGCATACTGAGCTGCAGACTGCGCTCGGCGAGCGCGACCCCGCGCTGCGCCATCTGCATCTGATCCTGTGCGCTCTGGGCCGCTGTGAGCGCGCTCACCACCTGCTCGATGATGCCCTGGCGCAGTTGCTCGGCGAGGATCTGCCGGCGCTCGAGTTGGGCATCGGCCGCTTCGGTGCGACTGAAATCCAACAGTCCCCCGGGCCCGAACCGCCAGCTGAGTCCGACGGCATAATCGTGCACCGCACGGTAGGGACTGAGCGCCCCACCCGCCGCGCCGCGCGCCTGGCCGTAGAGCGCGACCGCGCCGATCGAAGGAATGAGCGGACCGTACTTCGCCCCCGAGCGCTGTCGCTCGGCCGCCGCCAGCGCCGCGGCGCTCGCCTTCAGCTCCGGGCGCTCACGCAGCGCCGTGTGGATCAGCTGCGTGAGCGGCGTATCGAGCCGCACGAGCCGCGGCGTGGCCGCCAGGTGCTCGGCGGGCCTGAGCACCACGGCCGGATCGATCCGCAGCACCACGGCGAGTCGCGCCGCGCAGATTCGCACGTGCGCCTCGGCGCCGCGCAGCGCGACCCTCGCCTGCTGAGTCTGCACGGCCAGACGCAACGCCTCGCTGCGGTTGGTCAGGCCGATGGCCGCGGCGCGCTCGAGCTGCGATTGATAGTCCTGCGAGATCTGCACCGACTGCACGGCGATGTCCCGCTCGGCCACCGCGCTGACCAGATCGAAGTAGGCATTGGCGGTGGCGAGCAGCGCGGCGGCGCGCTCGGCGTCGACGTCCTCGCCGGCGGCACGCTGCAGTTGCAGGGCCGCGAGCTTGCTGAAGATCGCATCGCCGAGCTCGACGGACAGCGCCACCGTCGCGGCGCGTCGATACAGCTGCTTGTCCACCTCGAGCATCGCCCCGCTGGTCTGCTGATCCGCACCGGTGCGCTGCGCAAGGCTCTCCCCGACGGTCAGGCTCGGCACGAACCGCAGCGTCGCGGCATTGTTGGCGGCCTGCGCCTGATGCTGCGCGGCGCGCACCCGCGCCAGATCCAGGTTGTTCACCCCCGCCAGGCGTAGCGCGGTCGCCAGATCGATGCGCTGCACGGTCGCGGGCACCTCGGGGGCCGACGCACCGGCGTACGCCGGACCCGCACCGAGCAGCGCGAGGCCGAGCGCGAGTGCCCCGCGCAGCGGCGCGGCGGGCGAGCCCATCAGTGCACACCCCGGTGCGCGCCCGCGAGGACCGGCACCGGGTGCGTCGTCAGTTGCACCGAGACGTACATCCCAGGCAGCAGGTCATGGCCAGGGTTCACCGTGTCGATCTCCGCGAGCATGGTCTGACTGTCCCTCGCCAGTGCGTAGCTGACGCGGGTGACGCTCGCGCGGATGCGCTGCCCGGGAAGCGACGGACTGCGGATCACCGCGGCGGTGCCCGGGCGCACTTGCGCGGCCACATTCTCCGGCACCGGGATCTGCACTCTCACCCGGCTCAAACTCATCAGAGTCACGATCGCCGCACCGCGCGGCGTGCCCGCGGTCGGCACCGACACGAAGGCGCCCGGATCGACGTAGCGCGCCGTGATCGTGCCGGAGAACGGTGCCGTGACCCGCGCGTAGCGCAGCAGCGCCTCAATGCGGGTGAATTCCGCCCGCGCCACTTCGAGCCGTCCGCGCTCCAGATCCACCTGCTGCGGCGTCACCAGATCGGGGGCCGCCTTGGCCGCCTCCTGCACGCGGGTGAAGTTGCGCTCGGCCACCTGGAGCTGCGCGCGGTACTTCACCCGGTCCGCCTCGAGCTCCGGGACCTCGAGCACCGCGATGAGCTGGCCGGCCTTGACCCGATCCCCCGTGTCGACCGGAATGCGTTTGACGAAACCGGCCACCTTCGCCGTGATGAGCGCGGCCTGATACGCGACCACGTGAGCCGGCAGCACCAGCGTCGTGACGTGCACCGCGCGCGCCTCACCGGCCGCGGCGAGTCCCGCCGCACCCGTCACGCCGATCGCCCCGGCCCACATCATCGCCCTCCACCGCGTGTGCCCGGCGCTCACGCGCCGCCGACGGAACAATGCATTGCAGATCATCCTCGGACCTCCTCATGGTGCAGCCGCGCCAGTTCATCAGGATCCAACGAAGGCGAGCGGCGCGGCGCCTGCGCACGAATCAGGGCAAATACCGCCGGCAGGACCCACAGCGTCGCGAGCGTCGCCAGGGCCAGCCCACCGATCACGGCCCGGCCGAGCGGCGCGGCCTGTTGACCGCCCTCGCCCCAGCCGGCCGCCATCGGCAGCATCCCGGCCATCATCGCCAGCGTGGTCATGACGATCGGGCGCAGGCGGCTCACCGCCCCGCTCACGCCGGCCTCGGCGGCGCTCTGTCCCGCCAGGCGCGCCCGCTCGGCGAAGGTGACGAACAGAATCGCGTTGGCGATCGCCACCCCGATGGCCATGATCGCCCCGATGAAGGATTCGAGATTGAGCGTCGTGCCGGTTGCGAGCAGCATCACCACCACTCCGACCAACACCGCCGGGACGCTCGCAATCGTCACCAGCGCGAGCTCCCAGGACTGGAAGTTGGCCACCAGCAGCAGCGCGATGACGAACACCGCCAGCAGCAGCCCGCCGCTGAGTGCGCCCATCAGCTCGCCCATCGTCTGTACTTCCCCGCGCACCGCCACGCTGACGCCGGCCGGCGGCTCCCCGGCGGCGGCGATCGCGCGCCGCACGGCGGTGGCGGCCTGCCCGAGGCTGGTGCCCTCGAAGTTGGCCGTCACCGAGGCGTAATGCTGGTTGTCGTGATCGTCGTACTCCCCGACCACGGTGCCGGGCTCGATGCTGCCGAGGTTGCGCAGCAGTTGCGGGGTGCCGTCGCGGCTGGCGATCGGCACGTCGCGCAGGTCCTCGAGCGAGCTCAGCCGATGCTGCGGGATCTGCACCTGCACCGCGTAGGCGATGCCGCTCGGGCCTGCCCAGAAGATCCGCTGCGTGTAGCGGCTGGAGGCGGTCGCGGGCGTCAGCGACTGGATCACATCGTGCTGCGTCACGCCGAGGAGCCCGGCGCGCTCGCGGTCCACCTCGACCCGCACCGCCGGGTACTGCAGCGGCTGACCGAACTGCACGTCGCGCAGCATGCCGAGCGCTGCAAGTTGCTGGCGGATCCGCTGCGCGTAGGCGCGATCGGTGCGCAGATCCGCACCGATGGCATCGACCTCGATCGGGGTCGAGGCCCCGAAGCTCATCACCCGGCTGACGATGTCGGCCGGTTCGAACGACACGCGCACCTGCGGCAGCTGACGGGCGATGTCGCGCCGCAGCCGATCGCGAAACGCCGCCAGATCCAGATGCACCGACGGACGAAATTGCACCTGCAGCACCGCCTCGTGCGGTCCGCTGTTCCAGAGATAGATGAAGTTGCTCGGAAACGGCGAGCCGTGCACCCCGGCGAGCGCGAGGGAGACCTGGATCGAATGCGCCCCGGCGTCATGCTTGATCAGCTCGAGCACGCGCTGCACCGCCTGTACGGTCAGCTCGAGGCGCGTACCGGGGGGCAGTCCGAGACGCATCTGCACCTGGGCCTGACCGGACTCGGCCCGTGGGAAGATGTCGGTCCCGAGCCGTGGCGCGAGCAGCCCCAGCAGCGCGGCGCAGACGAGCAGGTACCCCAGGAGCACGCGCGCGCGGCGGTGCACCAGCGGCTGAAGATAGCGGCCATAGGCCCCCTGCAACCGCACGATCAGACCCGGATCGTGCTCGGCGGCCTCCCCGGCATGATGCCAGCGCCGGAACGCCCATACCGACAGCACCGGCACCAGCGTGTTGGCGAGCAGGTAGGAGGCGATCATCGAGAAGCCGACCGCGAGCGACAGCGGCACGAACAGCGCGCGCGCCGCGCCCTGCATGGCGAAGGACGGCAGGAACACTGCCACGACGCACAGCATCGCGATCAGCAGCGGGATCACCACCTCGTGCGAGGCATCGAGCACCGCACGCTCGACGCTCTCCTGATGTACGAGGTGGGTGTGGATGTTCTCGATCACCACCGTGGATTGATCGACCAGGATGCCGACGGCGAGCAGCAGACCGCCGAGCGTCATGAGGTTGATGCTCTGCCCGGTGAGCCACAACGCGAGCACGGCGGCGAGCAACGCCAGCGGAATATTCAGCACGACGATGAAGGCGCTGCGCCAGTCGCGCAGAAACAGCAGCACCATCGCCCCGGCGAGCAGCGCCCCGAGTGCCCCTTCCAGAGTCAGACTGCCGATGGCGCGGGTCACGAACGGAGACTGATCGAGCACGTAGTGGATGTGCACGTCGGGCGGCAGCGCCGCCTGAAAGCGCCCGAGGTTTGCTTTGACCTCATTGACCACCGTGAGCGTCGAGGCATCCGCCCGCTTGGTGACCGGCAGATAGACGGTCGGATGCCCGTCGACCAGCGCGATGCTGGTGGTGATGTCCGCACCATCGGCCACCGAGCCTACGTCGCGCACGAAGACCGCCGGAAAGGTGCCGGTGCGGATCGGCACGGCGCCCAGATCCGCGATGTTGTGCGCAATGGAGTTCAGTTCCACGACCGGATTGCGCGTGCCCAGGTCGATGTTGCCCGCCGGGCTGATGGTCTCGGACTTCGCAATCGCGCTCACCACCTGATCGGGCGAGAGGCGGTAGGCCTGCAGCTTCGCCGGGTCGAGCGAGACGATCACGGTGCGCGCGCTGCCACCGAACGGCGCCTCGGCGGACACCCCGGGGAGCGTGGCGAACATCGGACGGACGGTGTTCAGCGCCAGATCCTGCATCTGCGCCACGGTGCGCGTCGGACTGGAGAAGGCCAGATAGCCCACCGGCACGCTGCCGGCGTCAAAGCGCACGATGAACGGCGGCACCGTTCCGGGCGGCATGTAGGCGTGCGCTCGGTTCACGTACTGCACGGTCTCGGACATCGCCTGCGCCATGTTGGTGCCGGGCTGGAAGGTGATCTTCAGCAGCGCCGCACCCTCGATCGAGCGCGCCTCGACCTCGCGGATGCCGGTGATGTAGAGAAAGTTGTACTCGTAATAGTAGGTGAGAAATCCCTCCATCTGCGCCGCGGTCATTCCCGGGTAGGGCTGGGCGACGTAGATGGTCGGAACGCCGAGCGGCGGGAAGACGTCCGCGGACATCTTGTTGATGGCGAGCAAGGCCCCGGCGATCACACCGACCACCAGGACGAATATCGTGTAGGGGCGCCGCAGCGCGAGCCGCACCAGACTCATCAGCGCATCCGCCTTTCGC
>JAJZFQ010000050.1 GCA_021805275.1 Pseudomonadota bacterium | reverse complement strand
GGACCGCCGCATCGCGCTCGGACACGTGGCGCATGTACAGCCCATACACCTCGTCGTCATCCAGAGGTTCGTTCGCCTCGATGCGCGCGGCGAGCGCGGTGCTCAGCGTCGGATTGATACCGGCGAGGTGTTCGTACCAGATGGTGTAGCTGATGGGATGGTAGGCGGCTGTCTGACGCGACATCAGCGGCAGCGTCAGACGCAGCAACTCGGCGCTTTGGTCTTTGCTCTCGATGTATCTCATGGCGAAATCAATCGATCGCCCCGCGCGGCGCGCAGTGCGTGATAGTGGTGCGTGAACCCCTGATGCCCGCCGCAGGAATGGCGATGCCTTTCTTCTTGTATCGGACGCATCAATGACCCTTTACATAACCAGTTGATCTTATTCCCTTTTGCACACGATTGGAAACGCGCATCCGTAACGGCGGGCGCCCCTGCGAACCTACGGTGGCGTCCCTGACGAATATCACGGCGATGCACATTGACGCTGGCGCGCGGCTGCGCCCGGGGGCCTGCGGCGCGCCCCGCTCAGGACCGGCAAGGAGGCCCGGGAGAGGCTCGTGCGGGCCGATGCTGCGGTGTGCGAGGCTCGGACCGAGAGGCTTCCGGGCCGCCGGAACGGGCGGGCCAGCCGCCCCCGGCCTCTGGGAACCTCGCCCGATCACGCCTCGACGGCGACGAGCGCACTGTGCCGATGCGCCGGTCCGTCGCTCCGCGCCGCGCCGCGCCCCGAGGAGGGGGGGTCCTCGGAGCGCGGCGTCCGCTCAATGCACCTCGCCGTCGTTGGCCTCGTAGGACGCGAGCGTATTGCCACGCCGGGCCGCATAGGCGCGCAGGTAGCGCTGAAACGCCCCATAGCGGCGCGCGCCCTGACTCGCGATCCACTCCTGGCGCATCTGCTCCGGTCCCTCGACGGTCAGAATGGACGTCGGGGTGTAGAGCTCGCTCGCCGTCAGTGAGATCCCGGCCCCGTGCGGATCCGTATGCCGCTGCAGCCACCCGGTGCTCAGCGCATGCCCTGCCGCCGCGGCCTCTCGCCGCAGGAGCTGCTGGTTGCTGCATTTCCCGGCATTGAACTGCACCGGCACCTGCATCGGCAGCACCGGCACGGTCTGCACGCGGGGGGAATTCGCCCAGATGCCGGAGATGACCTGTGCGTTGGCGTCCCACTGAGACATCGGCGGCAGGTGGAAGACCGCCTCGATGGTCCGCACGATGTTCACCTGCGAAAGCGGATGCGTATCGAGATCGCCGGATTTGACCCAGGGACCCATCGCCAGCGCGAGCGTGCGATGCGCGTTGATATGATCAGCGCCGCTTTGCGCATCGTCCTCGGTCAGGAAGACGGCCATGTGCCGCCACTGAGGCGTTGCGGACAGGTAATGCAGCAGCTGCGCCGTGGCGTGATCGTTGTTGGCCACGTAGTACGGCGGACTGTAGTAGCACGGACTCGCCCCGGCCGTGTGATCGTCCGGAATCCAGATGAAGATGAAGTGCGGGAACGCCTTGCCGGGGTGCGCCTTGAGCCAGCCGATCGCCGTGGACACCCGCTCGGTGTCGCGGATCATCCGATTCCAGCCCGGGTAGGTCCGATCCACGTGCGCGAGCATGGCGCGGCGGATCACCCCGTCGCGGGCGCGCGCGAGATTCTCCCCAAAGTCCTCGAACGACACGTGATGCGCCAGCAGGTTGTTGAACAGATACAGGCGCTGCGGATAACTGATCCAGGGGTTGGCGAACGCACCGAGCTGGCGGTGGGCGTATTGCAGCGCATCGTGGCTGGCGCGCGCCTGGGCCGTCAGCGGCCCGCTGCCGCCCGGGCCGGCGTTCCAGAGCAGACCGCGGTCGGAGTAGTACTCGGGCCAGAGCCGCTGCACCACGTCCGAATCCGACGCACCATCCGTCCATTGATGTCCTTGCGCGGTGACTTCCCCGTCCGCCATGAAATTGGCGAACAACACGTCATGGGCCGCCCAACGGTACAGGTTCGGCAGCTCCTTCGCCCCGAACAGGTCGAAATGGGCATTGGCCCAGGCGCCGGCCGGACGATACTCGCCGAGGTCCTCATCGAACGTCTTGTTCTCGCGCAGAATGAACACCACGTAGTGGATGTGACGGCGGATGAGTGCCGCCGCACGTGCATTGCTGTGGGCGAGCGCAGCCCGCTGCGTCGGCAGAAAACCATCGTCCGCGAGGCTCTCGCCAGTCCACGCGCCGAGGCGACGGGAGAGTCCCTGCAGCGGCACTTTCTGCAGCAGACCGTGCATCATGTTGCCGATGTACTGCCAGTGCAGATTCGGTCCGGTCCCGAATCCCTTCGCCGCGACCACGTAGAGCATCTGGTGCGAGACGGTCAGTGCACTCGGATACCAGCCGGTGGGGATCAGACCGAGCCGCCGGCCCGTGGCCGTCTCATAGACCGCGACATCGTCATTACCGGCATTGGCGACGAACAGTCTGCCGTGCGCCACCGCGAGCGCATCGGGATAGCTGCCCGGCGGCGCGCCCGCGTAGGGACTATCGTTCAGGGTGCGCTCGGCGCGCAGCGTGCGCGTGTTGACCTCGACGATCTGGTCATTGTTGGCATTGGCGACCCACACGTCGGGCCCGCCCGGCATGGCCACCATCGCCGTCGGATGCACCCCGGCCGCCACGGTGTGCGCACCCACCCTCGGACCGGTCAGCACCCCGCCGAGCACCTTCAGCGTGCGCCGGCTGAGAACGGTCACACCGCTACCGGCCCAGTCGCTCACGACCAGGCGCCGCCCGCCATCGGCCAGCACGACCTCGAACGGATACGGTCCGACGTTGACGTAGCGTGTCCGGCCGGTGCGCAGGTCGATCCGCGCCAGGCTGTTGGCGAGCATCCCGGTCACATAGAGGTGCGCACCGTGCGGCCCGAGCGCCACGGCGTCCGGATAGAAGTGATACGGCTTGTGGCTGTGGTCGCCCTGGTAGGTATACGGGTACTGTGCGCGCGGAAACGCTTGCCACTGCAGCGGATACTCGCGCACCACACGAACCGCACCGTGGTGCATCTGCAGCGCCAGCACGCGGTCGGAGGCCCCACCGGTGGCATACACGATGCCGTGCGGCCCGGCGGCAAGACCCTGAAACAGGTCCCGATGCGACACGACGGTGGT
>JAJZFQ010000148.1 GCA_021805275.1 Pseudomonadota bacterium | reverse complement strand
GAGCGGCGCCGCTCTCCACGAGCTGGGTGACGAGCGTGATATTGCGCTCACGGGACGTGTTCAGGGCCTCGAGAACGGCCGCTTCCTCGACCACCCCGTCCTGGACGAGGCGCTGGGGCAGGCCGCCCAGCCCGGAGCGGGCGCCCCCGAGAGCTGCAGAGACGTTGTCATTCATGGGCTTACGATCGTCCCAATCGATCCGCGGGGCTCAAGTGTACCCAAGCCGGCGGCGCCGGCAATTGTCAAATATCGATTCATGCTCGCACAGGCCCCGCCACCTCGCCGTGACTGGGCTCCCAAAAGAAGAAACCCCCGCCGAGGCGGGGGTTTCTGAGGGACGCCTGAGCGTCGCGATTACGGGTTGCAGCTGCTCGGGGCGTACGCGGCGTTAGGGATCGTGCCCGCGACGACACCCGTGCCGCCTGTGACCTTCGTGAGATTAGACGGAGCAACGTTGACACCGGCCGCGCTGCAAACCCAGCTGATGTCGCCATTGGGCGATGCGTAGGCGGCCAGCGTGATGTTCTTGCCAGCAATGTTCGCGTTGGCGCTCGTGCCGCCGTAGGTCGCCGTAATCACACCATCGGCGTACGTCATTCCGCTGACGTACGTGCCGTTGACGGCGTTGTTGATGCCGAGGTCCGGCAGGGTGGCGCAGCTACCGGCCGCTGTGCCGTGGTTGGCGTAGCACTCGTCGAACGCGGTTTCGATGCCGCCGGCGAGCGAGAGTCCTTCCGAGACCTGCGCGCGGATGGTGTAGTTCTGGTACGCCGGAATGGCGATTGCCGCCAGAATGCCGATGATCGCGATGACGATCATCAATTCGATCAGGGTGAAGCCCTTTTGCACCGATTTCATGTACGAGTCTCCTGTGACAGTAAGTTGGCTTGAGCGTCGAGGCGCATCAGGCGCCCGCTGAGCCATAACAAGCAAGACCTGTGCCAACAGCGGTTCTAATCGTAACGCGTTGATTATAATTGGGTAACGACGATGTCGGTCATTGGCTATGTCAAACCACCTGGCCGTCGCTGACGGCGGCGAGCCGGTTGTCGCGTCACTATGTGACGCAAATTGTCACCGCGTGTCGCCACCATGGGTCAGCGCTAGGTAGCATTCCGCGCCGGCTCGAGGATCGCGGGGTTCGGCGGCGCGCAAACGGCGTGTCGCGGGATGCCGAAAGTGTCGCGGCGGCAACCGTGACCTGGCGCACTGAGCGCCGCGTTGCGTGCTGACTTTAAGTAAACGATCCGCTAGTTTCTGGAACATCGGTTCCACTACAACTTCGCCATGATGTTCGACTGGTTTAACGCTCGTGAAGCCGTTGATATGGGAGCTGCGCTCGCGGATTCCGTGCTGCGCGGCGTTGCTCCGGCACGAACGAACGCACCCCAGGCTCCCGCCAACCCCGGCGTCGAGATGAAGCAACTGCTACAGCGCGCCGTGCGCGACGCGCCGCCACTGAAACTCAACCTCTTCAAGCGGGCGAAACTGCTCGAGTCATTCAAGTCGCGCCTCACCGACCAGGGGATCGATTCGCACCGCGTGGACGAGCTGACGCATCTGTTGCTGCTGCAGTTCAGCGGCGCCAGTGTTCCGCAGCCCGCCGCCGTTCCGGCTGCTGTTGTGCAGCGGGCGGCCGGTAGCCGTGAGCGCAAACGCATCGAGCCGTTGCTCAAGGAAGTCGACCGAGAACTCGCCGCAGACCGGGCTGCCGAGGCGATTGCGCGGCTCGAGGAGGTTCTCTCGATTGATCGGGACCATGCCCTGGCGCACGTTCACCTTGGCGACGCGCTGAGCCGCCTCGGGCGGTACGGCGAGGCAGAGCAGGCACTTCGACGAGCGGTGCAGCTCGGCCCTCGCCGCGCTGATGCGCATCTCAGGCTGGGCACCTTGCTACAGTGGCGAGGTGACTTTCTGGGGTCGGAGACGACTTTACGTAGGGCGGCTAAGCTTGAACCGCGCAGCGCCAATGCGTTGAGCGTGCTGGGCTACACGCTCAACTCGCTGGATCGCACGCAGGATGCCCGGGAGTGCTTCGAGAAGGCGCTGCGCCTCGATCCCCGCGCGGCGACCGCGCTGTGCGGGTTGGGCTGGCTGACGGGTACCGAAGGCCGGTTCGCCGATGCCGAGGCACTGCTGCGCAAGGCCCTCGAGGCCGATCCGGAGTGCATCGAGGCGCACACGCTTTTGGTCAGCCAGCGCAAAATGACGCGCGAGGATGGCGGGTGGCTGCAAGTGACCCACCGCATGCTCGAGCGCGCGAGGCCGCCCATTGAAGAGGCCAAGCTCCGCTTTGCGCTCGGCAAGTATTACGACGATCTGGGCGATCATCGCCAGGCCTTCGAACAGTATCGACGGGCGAACGATCTCAGGAAGCGGGTGGCCGCGCCCTATGATCCGGCAGAGCGCACCGCATGGGTCGATGACGTCGTGCGGATGTATTCGGCGGATCTCGTTGCGCAACGCGCACAAGGGGCCAACGATTCAGAAGTGCCGGTCTTCGTCGTCGGCATGATGCGCTCCGGCACGTCGCTGGTGGAGCACATCATTGCATCGCACCGGCAGGCGGCCGGCGCGGGTGAACTGCAGTTTTGGGGGATGCTGGCGTACAAGCATCCGGAGTTCCTGCGGCACCACCCGCCGGATGCAGCCTTCGCTGGTAAGCAGGCGGAGGCGTACTTGAAGCTGTTGGCCCGCCGGGGCGGTGAGGCGGCGCGGGTCGTGGACAAAACGCCCGCCAACGCCGATTTTCTGGGGCTCATTCATCGGGTGTTTCCGCAGGCGCGCTTCATTTACATGCAGCGTGATCCGGTCGATGCGTGTCTGTCGTGTTACTTTCAGGATTTCAGCAACGCAGCGGCGTTCGCGATGGATCTTGGCGACCTCGCGCACTACTACCGCGAGCACCATCGGCTCGTGACACACTGGCGTTCGGTGCTGCCAAAGGAAGTCTTTCTAGAGGTGCCGTACGCTGAGCTGGTGGCGGATCAGGAAGGATGGAGCCGCCGGATCATCGAGTTCATCGGATTGCGTTGGGACGCTCGGGTGCTCGAGTTCGACAGGACGGAGCGCCCGGTGCTCACCGCCAGCGGCTGGCAGGTGCGCCAGAAGGTGTATGCGAGCTCGGTCGGGCGCTCGAGGAATTATCAGAAATTCATCGGGCCGCTGCTGAAGCTGCGTGACCTCGCGTAGCGAGGGATGGTCCGCGCCGCGCCGACCCGCCTCGGGTACCGGGCGCTTTGCGGCGATCGACTTCGAGACCGCCAATCCGCGTGCCGACAGTGCGTGTGCGCTCGGGGCCGTGATTGTTGAGGATGGCCGCATCGTCGATCGCATCTATGAGCTGATCCGTCCGGCAACGCCCGAGTTCACCTTCACGGCCGTGCACGGTCTCACCTGGGCGGACGTCCGTACGGCACCTGCGTTCGACGAGATCTGGCCGCGGATCCAGGCCCGCATCGGCGCGGTGCAGTTCCTGGCGGCCCATAATGCGCCATTCGACCGGCGAGTCTTGAGCGGCTGCTGCGTGAGCTACGGTCTGCCGCCGGTCCCACACCCGTTCGTCTGCACCGTGACACTTGCGCGCCGGGTGTGGAACATCCGTCCCACCCGGCTGCCCGACGTCTGTAGCCGGCTGGGAATTTCCCTGCGTCATCACCATGCCGACTCCGACGCCGAAGCGTGCGCGCGCATCGTGATTGCCGCGAGCGAAGCCGGATGGTGCCCATGGGGCGCAGGCGATTGATTGCGACGGACTTGCAACAGCGCCGGCTGCCCCAAATGGCGCCCCTGAATCCTAACGGCGCCGACGGTTGCAGTGTTGGAGCACCCCGCTGATCGCGCGATGAGTTGGGCTTACGCGGCTCGCCCCATAATTGTGGTCTGTGCCCGTGGGCCCGGTTTCATCGCCTGCGCGATGCTGTTACGGACCGGTGTTTGTCGGGCGGGAACGGGGCTCGCGGCGAGGTGTGCTTCTCGCCGCAGCCGTCACGCTGTCGGCGCCGTTGGGCGGGAGCTTCCCCGCTCTGATGTCAGGAGCTGCTTGAGGCTGCGCAGCGCTTCCGTGATGGGCAGGATACGGATTCCGTCCAGGACCAGGTGCTCGGCGCCGCCGTACAGCACGATGCAGGAGGCTTGCGGATAATCCTTACGAAATTCTCGCAGTGCCCGCAGATCAACGGAACTGACGCTCTTGACCCGCTTGACCTCGAACGCGAGCAGACCGAGCGGGCCGTAGAGCACGAAATCAACCTCCAGTCCGTGCTTGGTTCTCCAGAAATGGAGGTCGTAACCGAGCGCGTGATAGTCGTTGACTGCGCGCAACTCCTGCAGCACCAGCGTTTCGAGCGCCGGTCCATCGATTTCGGCGGCGGAATCGAGCGGGCCGGTGGGGCGGATGGCGCGGAACACGCCGGCATCGAAGTAGTAGAACTTGCCGTGAGTGATGAGTTGACGCTTCGAGCGGCGCGTGAACACCGGCAGGCGGACTGCGAGCAGCAAATCCTCGAGAATCGAGAAATAGCTTTCGGCCACCGCGCGCTGAATATGCGCGTCGCGGGCGATGTCACTGATGTTCAGGACTGATCCCTGCGAGAAGCTCGCCACCTCGAGGAAGCGGCTGAAATTCCCGATATTGCGCGTCAGCCCCTCCTGCATGACTTCCTCACGGAGGTAGGTCTGGACGTAATCGCGCAGATAGCGGGCCGGGTCCGCCTCGCTGAAGCGCGCCGGCAGATGCCCGAGCTGAAGAGAGTTCGCCAGGTCGAAGGCCTCACCCTGTTCGGCGGCGGTCAGCGGGTGCATGTGGTAGGTGAGCGCACGCCCCGCGAGCAGATTGACGGCATTGCGGCGCAGCTTGCGCGCACTGGAGCCGGTCAGGATGAACGAATGTCCCTTTGACTCGATGAGGTCGTGCACTTCGTTCAACAGTTCCGGGACGCGCTGGATCTCGTCGATCACGATCCAGCCGGCAGGCCGTTCGGGGATCAGGGCGCGCAGATGGGCCGGATTGGCCGAAAGCGGCAGATAAAAGTCCGCACGTAACAGGTTGATGAACACCGCATCGGGCAACCGCTGCGTGAGCCATGTCGTCTTGCCGGTACCGCGGGGACCGAACAGGAAGAAGCTCTTGCGTCGCTCCAGAGGGACTTGTAGCGCTCGAGGGAACATTTCAGATGCCGTCTTGACGCTCCGCAGTTTACGGCGGCTGGCGGCAATAATGAATATCGAAACTGAAAAAATACGGCATTTTTTAATGTTTACAAATCAAAAATGCCGGTATATGACTTTAACTATAGCTAGACAGTAGAAGATTACCTGGGACGCTGGCTACTCGATCCCCAGCTTCTTGATGCGGTAGCGCAGGGCCCGGAAGCTCATGCCAAGGAGCTTCGCCGCGGCAGTCTTGTTGTAGCGGGTCTTCTCGAGCGCCTGCAGGATGGCCGTGCGCTCGATGCTTTCCAGATGATTGCCGAGCGCGGCACCGGGCGCCCCGGCGTGCTCGGCGGACGCCGCCGCCGGCGCGCGTGCGGCCGTTCGCAGCTTGATGTGTTCGGGCGTGATCGTGCCGCCGAGACACAGCGTCAGCGCCCGCTCGAGCACGTTCTCGAGCTCACGCACGTTGCCCGGGAAGGGGTAGGTCGCGAGCAGCGCGAGCGCCTCCTCGCCGATGCGCGCCGGCGGGCCGTTGAGCCGCCGGCCGAGCCGCCCGAGCACCGTACGGGCGATGTCCGGGATGTCCTCGGGCCGTTCCCGCAGCGCGGGGACGTGCAGCTCGATCACGTTGATGCGGTAGAAGAGGTCCTCGCGGAACTGCCCCTGCGCGACCAGCTCCGCCAGGCTCTTGTGCGTGGCCGAGAGGATGCGCACGTCGACCTTCTCCTCCTGCGACTCGCCCACCGGGCGGACCGTCTTCTCCTGCACCACGCGCAGCAGCTTCACCTGCATGTGCAGCGGCAGATCGGCCACTTCGTCGAGGAACAGCGTGCCGCCCTCGGCGGCCTGCACCAGGCCCTTCTTGTCGGCGTGCGCGCCGGTGAAGCTGCCGCGCTTGTGGCCGAAGAACTCGCTCTCCATGAGCTCGGTGGGGATGGCGCCGCAGTTGACGGCGATGAACGGTCCGGCGCGGCGCGCGCCGGACTCATGGATCAGGCGGGCGACCAGCTCCTTGCCCGTGCCGGACTCCCCGCAGATGTGCACCGGCGCCTCGCTGCGGGCGACCCGGGCGATGAGCTCACGCAGCTGCTCCATGGGCGCGGAGTGGCCGATGAGCCGGGCCCGCCCGGGCTCGGGGGCCTGCGGCGGCGGGGCGCTCGCGGCGCCGAGGCGGATGGCGTTGTCGACCAGTTTGCGCAGCACCCCGAGGTCGAGCGGCTTGGACACGAAGTCGAACGCGCCGAGCTTCAACGCCCGCACGGCCGACTCCACGTTGCCGTGCGCGGTGATCACCGCCACGGGCAGCTCCGCGCGGTTCTGCTGGATCCAGGCCACCAGGTCCAGGCCATCCCCGTCGGGCAGGCGCATGTCCGTCAGGCACAGATCGAACGACTCGCCCTTCAGCAGCTTCTGGGCCGTGCTCACGTCCGGGGCGGTCCGGGCCCGCAGGTTCATGCGGCGCAGCGTCAGGCTGAGCAGCTCCAGCAGATCCGGCTCGTCATCGACGATCAACACCGTCGGCCGGCCAGCCTCGGTGCGCGCAGTGCTCGCGCTCAAGTTCAAGTCTCGATCTCCCCTTTCCATCGGTGCGGGTCGGCGAATACCAGCCGAAAAATGCTACCGCCGCCGTGACGTGGCTCATAGAGCAGCGTCGCGCCGTTGGCCTGGGCGAGCTCGCGGGCCAGAAACAGGCCGAGTCCCGTGCCGCGCCCGCCGCTGAAGAATGGCTCGAAGATCCGCTCGACGTGCTCGGGGGGTACCCCAGGGCCGCGATCGGCCACCTCGAGGTACGGACGGCTGCCGGCGTGGCGCCTCCCGCAGTGGACCTCGATCGTCGCAACCTCACCGGGGCCTGCGCCGTAGCGCAGGACGTTCTCGCAGAGATTCCACATAATCTGGCGCAGCTGCGCCGGATCGAAACGCACGAGGAGTGGCGTCTCGCGCACGCCGAGCTGCAGCCGCTCCGGGGGGCATTGCATGGTCTCGGCGAATTCCGCGAGGAACGCCTCGCTCCAGTCCGCGAGCGCGAACTGCTCGGCGCGCGCGGCCTCGCGGCGCGAGAGGCGCAGCACGCTCTCGATGATGCGGCTCACCCGCTCGGCCTGGCCCCGAATGATTTCCGTGAGGCGCCGGTCCTCCGGGCTCAGGTGGGGCGATTCCCCGAGCAGCTGCCCGGCATGGCTCATGGCCCCGACGGGGTTGCGGATCTCGTGGGCGATGCTCGCCGAGAGCCGTCCGAGGGCGGCGAGCTTGGACTGCTGGACCTTCTCGGCGATGAGGCTCGTGTCCTCGAGAAAGGCCAGCACCGGGGCGGGCTGGTCCGTGCCGAGCGCAGCGAAGTGGGCGCGGATCTCGCGGACTCCATCGGGCGCGGTGAAGGTCGGATCCTCGAGCGGGAACAAGCCGGTGCTGTCGGTGCTGAGGCGCCAGCGCTCCAGCAGCTTCAGCAGCTCCGGGCAGGCCGCCTCGAGCGACGCCTCGACGTGCGCCGCCTCGGGCCCGAGCAGCCGCGCCGCCGAATCGTTGATCAGGCGGATGCGATCCTGAGGGTCGATCACCAGGATGCTCTCGCGCAGGTGGCGCACGATGTACTCGGACAGCTGCGCCAGGTTCGCCAGGTCGATCTCCTGGCGGCGCACGGTCGCCTCGCTCGCGCGCAGTCGCTCGGCGAGCGGCCAGGCCGACAGCGCAATCGCGAACAGCACCACCCCGAGCATGCCGGCGGTGGTGAATCCGGCCGGCTGCGCAGCCCGCAGCCCGATGAAAAGCTGCGGCAGGAGGACCGCGATCGTGGCGCCGGCGGCGATCAGCAGCGCCTCGCGGCGATCCGCGATCAGCGTCAACGCCAGCACCGGCAGGGCGAGCAGGATGCCGAGCCCGCTCGCGACGCCGCCGCAGGCATACAGGATGAGGGCGATGGCCGCCGAGTCGAGCAGCGAGTTGACGAGCGGCGGCGGCAGCGGATCGCCGACGCGCAGCCGCTGGCGCAGAATCAACGCTAGCGCCGCGGCGAAGTACGCCGCGCAGGTCGTGACGAACAGCCCGGGGCGTACCACCGGCAGGTACGGCGCCCGCGCGAGCACCAGCACCCCGAGCAGCACCGTCGGCACGAGCAGCCGATACAGGTTCAGCCACCCGGCCATGCGCCGGGCGAAGTCGCTGGGTGCGGGAGCAGAGGCTGCGGCGCTGGCCGGCATTAGATTGCGGGAACGGGTGGAAAAGCCTTTGCAACTGTAGCATCGCACGCCCGCGCGCGGCGCGATGGACGTCGCAGGCGCGGCGAGAATAAAACCCGATTTATTGGCAGCGATCGCGGATTTTGGCGACAATCGCCGGCTCCATGCCCCAGGGTCAGGACTTGACGAGCGAACCATGAACCTGCACGAGTACCAAGCGAAAGAGATCTTCAGGAAGTACGGCATCCCGGTGCCCGCCGGCCGGCCGGCCGGCACGCCCGATGAGGCCGTGGCTGCGGCCAAGGCGCTCGGCGGGGCGGTCTGGGTGGTCAAGGCGCAGGTCCACGCCGGCGGGCGCGGCAAGGCCGGCGGCGTGAAGCTCTCGCGCGACCTCGATGCGGTGCGCAGCGCCGCCGCGGCGATGCTCGGCACTCGCCTTGCGACCAAGCAGACCGGCCCCGAGGGGTTGCCGGTGGAGAAGGTGTACGTCGAGAGCGGCTCGCAGATCGAGCGAGAGATCTACCTGTCGCTGACGCTGAACCGCGAGAAGGGGCGTATCGCGCTCATCGCTTCCTCCGCCGGCGGCATGGAGATCGAGGAGGTCGCCGAGAAGACCCCTGAGCAGATTCTGTCGGTCACGGTGCATCCGGCCGCCGGACTGCAGCCCTTCCAGACGCGCCAGCTCGCCTTCGGTCTTGGCTTGAAGGGCGATCAGATCAAGCAGTTCCAGCACATCGCGCTGGCGCTGTACAAACTCTCGCTCGAGCAGGACGCGAGCCTGCTCGAGATCAACCCGCTGATCGTGACCCAGTCCGGGCAGCTGGTGGCGCTCGATGCGAAATTCAACATCGACGCCAACGCGGTGTTCCGCCATCCGGAGCTTGCCAAGCTGCGCGATCCGAGCCAGGAAGACCCCATGGAGCGGCGCGCCAGCGAGCACGAACTCAACTATGTCTCCCTCGATGGCGACATCGCCTGCATGGTCAACGGGGCCGGGCTCGCCATGGCGACGATGGACCTGATCAAGCTGCACGGCGGACAGCCGGCCAACTTCCTCGACGTCGGCGGCGGGGCGACCAGCGAGCGCGTGACGCACGCATTCCAGCTGATCCTCTCCAACCCCAAGGTTCGCGCGGTGCTGGTCAACATCTTCGGCGGCATCGTGCGCTGCGACATGATCGCCGACGGCGTGGTCAATGCCGTGAAGCAAGTCGGAGTCAAGGTTCCCGTGGTCGTGCGACTCGAGGGCACCAACGCCGAGAAGGCGCGCGAGGTGCTCTCCGGCAGCGGCCTGACGATCACGCCGGCCACCGATCTGACGGATGCGGCCCGCAAGGTCGTCGCGCTCGCGGCGGGCGGTGCGGCCTGAGCCGCGCGTTAGATCAAGAAGTAAGGATTTCGACGCATGAGCATTCTGGTCAACAAGCAAACCAAGGTGATCTGCCAGGGCTTCACCGGCAAGCAGGGCACATTTCACTCCGAGCAGGCCATTGCCTACGGCACGCAGCTCGTCGCTGGCGTGACGCCGGGGCGCGGCGGGGAGAAGCATCTCGACCGGCCGGTGTTCGACACCGTCCGCGACGCGGTGCGCGATACGGGCGCGACGGCGAGCATGATCTACGTGCCGGCCGCAGGCGCGGCCGATGCGATCCTCGAGGCGGCCGACGCGGGCATCGAGCTCGCGGTGTGCATCACCGAGGGCGTGCCGGTCAACGACATGGTGCGCGTCAAGGCGGCGCTCGCCGGCTCGGCGACCCGTCTGGTGGGTCCAAACTGCCCCGGGGTCATCACCCCGGATGAATGCAAGATCGGCATCATGCCCGGGTTCATCCACAAGAAGGGCACGGTCGGGATCGTCTCGCGCTCCGGTACGCTGACCTACGAGGCCGTCTATCAGACCACGCGCATCGGGCTCGGGCAGAGCACCTGCGTCGGTATCGGCGGTGACCCGGTGCGGGGCCTGAACTTCGTCGACGTGCTCGAGCTGTTCGAGCGTGACCCCGGCACCGAGGGCATCATCCTGGTCGGGGAGATCGGCGGTAGCGACGAGGAGGCGGCCGCCCGCTACATTCATCGTTTCGTGAGCAAGCCGGTGGTGGCCTACATCGCCGGGGTGACCGCCCCGCCGGGCAAGCGCATGGGCCACGCCGGCGCCATCGTTGCCGGCGGCAAGGGTACGGCGGCCGACAAGTACGCCGCGTTCGAGGCCGCCGGGGTGCGCACGGTCAAATCGCCCGCTGAACTCGGCAGCGCCATGAACGATCTGCTGCGCCGCCGCCGCGCGCGCGCGGCGGCCCGCTCGGCCCGCCCGGCCGCCCGGCCTACCCTCGCCGCCCCCGCGCCCGCCAAGCGCGCCGCGGGCAAGACGGTCCGCACGGGCGCGAAGCGCCCCGCCGCGAAGGTGGCGAAGCCCGCGGCGCGCAAGCCCGCGAAGAAGGCCGTGAAGCCGGCGGCCAAGAAGGCCGCCAGGCCGGCGCGCAGGAATGCCAAGTCCGCCTCCCGCGCGACGATCACCCGCAGAGGCGCTGCGCCGGGGCGACGCAGCAGGGGCCGGTAGCGCTCAATCCCACACCCAGGGAGGCTCATGAGTGAGTCTCTGCGCATCGCGCTCGCCCAGCTCGACCTGCTGGTCGGGGACGTCCAGGGCAATCTGACACAGGTCGTGAACGTCGCCCGGCAGGCTCAGCAGGAGCATCGGGCGGACCTCACGCTGTTTCCAGAGCTGGCGCTCTCGGGCTATCCGCCGGAGGATCTGCTGTTCCACCGCGGTTTTCGCGCCCAGATCGACCAGGCGCTCGCGCAGCTGTGCCGGGAGGTGCCGGCCGGACAGCTGATCGTGGGGTTCCCCGAGTACGGCGAGTCGAGCATCGCCAATGCCGCGGCCGCCATCGCCGCCGGGCGCCTCGTCGCGGTGCACCGCAAGGCGGCGCTGCCGAACTACAAGGTGTTCGACGAGAAGCGCTATTTCCAACCGGGCGCCGAGCCAACGGTGCTGTCCATCAAGGACTTTCACATCGGCGTGCTGATCTGCGAGGACATGTGGGTGGCCGAGCCCGCGCGCCGCGCACGCCTCGCCGGGGCGGAGCTGCTGGTGGTGATCAACGCCTCCCCGTACGAGCGCGGCAAGCAGCGCGAGCGCGAAGCGGTGGCCAGGGAGCGCGTCTCCGAGGTGGCGCTGCCGCTCGCCTACGTCAACAGCCTCGGTGGCCAGGACGAACTGGTCTTCGACGGCAACTCATTCGTCATGGACGCCGGGGGCGAAATCGTGCTGCGCGCGCCGCCCTTCGAGGCGGGCCTGTTCTGCGCCGACTTCACACGCGAGGCGGGCCGGGTCGTACCGCAGCCCGGGGAGGTCGCGCTGGAGCTGAGCGAGGCGGCGAGCGTCTACAGCGCGCTCGTGCTCGGCGTGCGCGATTACGTGAACAAGCATGGATTCCCGGGCGTGGTGATGGGGCTGTCGGGCGGGATCGACTCGGCTCTCACCCTCGCCATCGCGGTCGATGCGCTCGGCGCCGACCGTGTGCACGCGGTGATGATGCCCTCGCGCTACACCGCGCAGATGAGCCTCACCGATGCCCAGGAGGAAGCCCGGCTGCTCGGGGTCCGCTACAGCGTGCTGTCGATCGAGAGCATGTTCGAGGCGACGCTCGCGACGCTCGCCGGGGAATTCGCCGGGCGGCCGGCGGATACCGCCGAGGAGAACATCCAATCGCGCTGCCGCATGCTGCTGCTGATGGGGCTGTCGAACAAGACCGGACGGATGCTGCTCACCACCGGCAACAAAAGCGAGATGGCCGTCGGCTACGCCACGCTCTACGGCGACATGGCCGGCGGCTTCGCGCCCATCAAGGATTGCAGCAAGCTGCTGGTGTACCGCCTGGCTGCCTATCGCAATGCGCTCGCCCCGGTGATTCCGCAGCGCGTGATCGAGCGGCCGCCCTCGGCGGAGCTGCGGCCCGAGCAGAAAGACTCCGACAGCCTGCCGCCCTACGAGGTGCTCGATCCGATCCTCGCGGCCTTCATCGAGGAGGATCTGTCGGTCGATGAGATCGCCGCGCGCGGCTTCGACCGGGTCACCGTCGGTCGAGTGCTCGATCTGGTCAAGCGCAACGAGTACAAGCGCCGCCAGGCGCCCCCAGGGGTGCGGGTCAGCCGCCGCGCATTCGGCCGCGATTGGCGATATCCGATCACCAACGGCTATCGGCGATAGCCGCGCGTCGAGGGAGTCGGGATGGGTGTGATTGCGGTGCCCAAAGTGCCCGCAGGAATGCTCGGTGAGTCTGGCCCTGTGGGGATTCGCCCCCGGATTTGAGCGCGGCGGGCGGCCGTGCAGGCCGTTGCGCGCGTGCCTGCGTCCGCAAGTGGCTGTCGCGAAGACCTTGGTGCTGATCAGGACGGCGGCGATGCGCATCATGGGCATCGCTCATGTCCCGGCGCGCGACAGTTCGCAAGCATGACGGCAAAGACCACCCGTACCACAGCGTGACGGGCAACGAGCGTCCGTCAGACGGTCGGGTGGCTCAGCGGCACGCGCGATGCCGCGGGAGATCAACCCCTCGCCGCAGCCCGCGGGCAGGTTGCTGGCTCGCGATCGAGTTGTGGCGGCAACTCCGGCTGAATGCATTCTCGGCGCGGCGGCTGTGCCACCCTCGCACAAAGGCACGCGCTGGGACCAAGTGATGCTGATCCTGGCGGTGAACCGGCTGCTCTCGCCGGGGAGCCCGTGGCGGCTGCACAGGCAGTGCTTCGCCAGGAGCGCGCCGCAGGATCTGCTCGATGCCGTGGAGGTGATCGATCCGCGCTCTACGCATACCGCGATCTGCTGCGCGCGCTCAAGGCGACTTACTTCGATCCGCTGGAATACCGATGGCGGGAACGTCTCGACGTCTGCTTCCATGCGCGGCGCTACGAGCTCACCGAGCCTACTTCGAGATCGACTTCACGGACTTCCGGGAAAATCAGGCCTGGATCGGATCGGCGCCCGGGCGCTGCGCGAGCGGCTCATGTGCCCCGATCCGGCGTGAAGGACTGTCATGGGCCGCCCGTCAGGGCGAAACGACTGCAACCCAGTAGTGCTTGACGGTGGGGGCCCTGCCGCCTGCGGCATGCACCGTGATCTGGTACTGCCCGGGCGGTAGCGCCGAGCGCGGCACAGTCAACTGCACGAATGAGGTGCCGGAGAGGCTCCGGACGGTCAGATCCGGGATGCGCGTGGAGCCTGCGGGGCCCTGCAGGATCACATCCGCGGATCGAGTGTCTCGCGGCACCACGATTTGAACCGGCAGCGCTGTCAGGCCGGCCGGCAGCCGCACGACGCGCTGCACGGCGCCGCCGCGCAATCGATCGGGTCGCAACAGCAGCGTATATGGCGCACCGCCATTCACCGCGGACACCCCGATGTCGCGGTGGCGCCCGAGCCAGTACTGCCAGGTACCAAATCCCAACACCACGCAGACTGCCAAGGGCAACGCCCAGCGCACGATCGCAGCGGCCGTCGGGCGCCAGCGGGGTCGGCGCTGCGAGCCGACTTGCCGCTCGGGGAGCGAGAGGTGCAGGTGCAGCGCCCGCGCGAACTGCACGGGGCGCTCGAAGTCGCCCGCGACGTTCAGCGCGTCCCGCAGTCTGTCGCGCTCCCCGCTTGCCTCGCCGCTCGCATACTCATCCAGCAGGTCCGTGCGTAGCGCCTCGGCCGCAGTGGCAAAGGCGTTGTCGCACAGCACCCTCTGGTCAAGTGCCGCGAGCTCCTCGGCCGGAAGCTCCCCGAGCAGGTAGGCAACCAGCCGCTCCCGGGAGATGTCTGTCCCCTCGGTGGGCATCTATCGTGTCTCCTCGCTATTGGTGTCCCGCTCGGCCGATACATCACGCACCGCCTCTTTGAGCCGGGCGCTCACGGCCTGCTCCAGGCTCTGGCGCAACCGCAACACCCGGTTGCGCAGCGCGTTTGCCGATAGCCCGAGTTCCCGAGCAATCCTCTCACGCGTGCGCATTCGCTCCCGGCCGCGCCCTGCGTAGTAGCCGGTTATCAGCGTCCGGGCGCCCACAGGCAGCTCGGCAAGGCAGGATTCGAGCGCAAGCAGCACACTGTCGTCCTCCTCGGCGGCGGCCTCGGGAGTCATGAGTTGCGACAGCATCTGGCGCTCGCGGTTGAGTTTCTGGCGTTCCTCGAGCATCACGAGACGCGC
This sequence comes from Pseudomonadota bacterium, assembly GCA_021805275.1. The sequence goes on along the minus strand of JAJZFQ010000148.1, from coordinate 37,433 downwards.
GATTCCAGCCAGATAAGCCTCGAGGTTGAGCACCGGCTCGCCCTCGCTCAAGCGCTTGGCGAGCCGATTGAACGCCTCATCGCCGGCCTCGAGCGGGTGCGGGACGCCGTGCAGCGCGAAATACCGCGACAAGCGACGCCTGAACCGCTCGTATTTGCGCCCTGCCTGAACGCGATCGGAATCCAGCGCGCGCAGCAGCGCGGCGAACGCCGGCTCGTTTAGTTGCCACCGATTCACCGAGACGCGTTCCGGATGGGGCTCGCTGATTGCAGCGGCGCTCCCACACCCTCGAGCGAGAAGGCAGCCCAATAGTACGGTGAGGCGTATCTCGGGGAGCTCATCGAGGTGCGTTGCGCGGCCCGCAGCGCCTCGGCGGGGCTCATTCTGCGCTGCAGCAGATTGACATAGAAGAGCCGCATAAAGCGTGCTGCCGAGCGGTCCTGAACACGCCAGAGCGTACCGAGTACCGCATGTGCGCCCGAGAGCAGGAAGGCGCGGAACAAACCGACCATTCCCTCACCGGGCACGTCGCGTCCGCCGAGCGTGCGGCAACTGCTCAATACCACGAGGTCGACCGGCATATGCAGCGCGTAGATCTCGCGCAGCCACAGCACTCCTCGCGCCGGGGTGCCATTGCGGTGATACAGCGAGAGCACGAGTCCGGACAGTCCCGGATGATCGGCATCAAGCAGGGCATGAACGGCGAAATGCGCGACTGCCACCTGCTGCCAGTCGGTCTGCTGAACCGCAGTCACCGACGCGCCGAAACCCAGGTGCAACTCGGCTCGGTGGTCACTGAGGCTTGCGATAGCCAGTGCCTCGGCACGCGAGGCAGGCAGACGGGCAAGGTGAGCCAGGTACGCTTGGGGGGCCCAGGTCAGCCGGACCGATCCACTCGGCCCGGGTCGGCGGCGCGCGGTGACCGCAAGACGCGGATCGTTACGATTGTAGACCGGGTCGGCGAACAGAGCGATCCGGCCACTTGCGTGCGCCGGTTCAAGCCGGGCGAGAAAGGACAATACCGATGCGGACGGCTCTTCCAGCACCGCGACCGAATCAACGAGCGCGCCGCCACGGCCGGCGGGTTGCAGGGCCGCAAACGGCACGCCGAAGAGCGGTCCGTCCACCACGACATACAGCGTGTTTAGCCCGCGCAACAGGGGCAATGTCGGCAGCAGTTCTGCGCCGAGCGAGCGGTCGAGTCGGTCCACACGCGCCTCTGCCGCGCCGATACGGGCAATACGCGCCTGCAAGCTCTCCCCGGGAACAGTGCGTGACCGCGCGGTGAGCGCGCGGCGCAGCGCGCGCACTTCGGGCGTGATTGCTGCGGCGCCTGGAACGGGAAGCACCGCCACCGAGTGGCGGCGTACGAGCCAGACATAGCCGCCGTGCGCACCGATCCAGTACTCCAAGAGCGCCGCGTGCGGTCCAAGGGTACGATCTTGGAGTTGACGCAAGCTGGCCGGGTGCGCATCGGTGAGCGCCGTATAGCGTCCACCCCGCGCCCGCGCCAGAGCGTCGAGAATGGCGGCCGTACGGCGCAACGCGCCGATGTGCTTGCGCAACGCGGTGAAGCGGCTCGCGCTGGCACTTGGGTCCTGCAGCAGATCGCGCCAGTCGGCGTACGCAATATCGAGCGCCGCCTCGATGTGCTGCATCCTGTTGGCCAAGTCCGTCGGCAGGAGCGCCGCGTCGGTTTGGCCTGCGCTATGCAGCGCGTCGAGCAGCGAGCGGGCCCGGGCCCGCTCGACGAGCCGCAGGGCGGCGCGCGCATAACCCTTCCCGGGGTGGTGCTGGCGCAGCGCCATCAGGATGAGGACGCCGAGATTGTAATAGCCGTGCTCTGACACGAAATATTCCGTGCGCAGGTGCTGCGTGACCACGGTTGATCGCACCGCTCCAATCAGCTCTAGCGCACGCTCGATGCGCCGCCGCGCTCGCTCGAGCGCGCCGCGCTTGAAGTCCAGGCGGGCGAGACTCCCTTCGGCGCTCGCCTCGATCAGCGGGCTGTAAAGCCTGCGACCCACATCGAGGGCCTGAATGTAGTCGGTCTGCGCCTGCGAGATAGGTCCGCTTCGGGTCTCCTCATCGCCCAGGGCGAGCCACGCAGTGGCCTCGACTTCGAGCTGATCGATCCGCCGGGCGAGCGCAATCGCTCCTCGATAGGCGCTCATCGCCCGCCGGTGCTCGCCGAGCGCGGCGTAGTCCCGGCCGAGATCGAGCATGAGATTCGATTGCTGGCGGGGAAGTCCCAGCGCGGCCGCCCGTGCGACACCCTTTTGGTCGTAGGCGAGTGCCGAGCGCAGATCACCCTCCTGGCGCTTGACGACTGCCCTGTCCATCAGTACTCGGAACAAGGCGGTGGAATCGTGCGCCGCGGTGGCGATGCGTCGCGCCGTGAGCAGTGCCGCGCGTGCTTGCGCCGGTTCGTTCAGCGTGTCGTACAGCTCCCCGAGACCGATCCAGGAACGTGCCTCGCTGTCCGGGTATGGGTAGCGCCGCACCGACTCCAGGGCACGTTGAAAGTAGGCGAACGCGCGATTGAATTCCCCTCGATCGCTGTACAGCTCGGCGATCAGCTCCAGGTTATAGTCGACCCCCTTGCCGTCGCCGATCTGCCGGGCGATGGCGAGGGACTGGTGCGCGCTGCGCAAGGCCAGTCCGGTGCGGCCAATCTGCTCGTACACGCCGGCGAGATTGCCGACGATGATGTCCTCGCCTTGAAGTTCTCCGAGGTGCGCGGCGATGGTCTTTGCCTGCCGCTCGGCCCGGATCGCCGCGCCATAGCGTGCCCGATACTGGCACACCAGTCCGTAGGCAAACAGGGCGAACTCATGATCAGCCTGGTCGTTACCGTACGGAAGACGAATGGCATCGCGGGCCAGCCGCAAGGCCGCGTGATAGTGATCCAGTTCGTAGGTGTCGAGGCGGGCCTCGTCCGGCAACGCGACCCGCAGCAGCCAGATATCGCCGATCCTGCGCGCAATGCTGATCGCGGTACGGTAATCCTGCAAAGCTCCCGGCCACGTCTTGCTCGATCCATTGATCTGCGCCCACTCGGCGCGCGCGAGGTACTGCTCTGCCTCGGCCCGTAAGCGATCGGTCGCTGTCGCGGCACGCATCGCTGAGACGCGAATGGTGCCTGCGGCCTGCTGCTGCTGCATGCAGCAGTGCACAAAGAAGCTCAGGGTCAGCCGGTACATGCCGCCGGCTGGGGCCACCAGACTCACCGGCAAGACACACTCGACGCCGCTCTGGCAGTAGCGCGGCGTGAGCGCCCGCCCCTGCGGGGGGCGTATTTTCAGCAGCATCGGCCCGCGGTGCTGCCTGATTCGCACCTCGACCGCACTGCCCGGCGCGATGCGCAGACTGAACGTCTGGGGATGTTTCGCGTCGACGTGAAACGCGACAGCCGAACCGGCCTGCAAAGGCACTGTGCCAGCCGCGGCGCGACTGCACGCTGTCCAGGAAACAAGTGCCATCATAAGCGCCCATACTGCGGGTCGCTTGAATCCCTGTTCCATGCGTGCAGTCGAGCTGAATTGCAGTTATTGGAGCAACGGAAAGGAGCGTATACGGCAGCCAAGCGATGCGTCAACCACGACACCGGCGTGGCGCTGCGCGCCGTCCCCCTGATTTCGACGCCGAAATTGCCGGTGGGATTTCTCAGCAAATCTAGAGGCCGAGAAGAGATTTCGTAGCTGATTCAAGCGGTTGCTGCTCGGCATTCCGGCGGGCTGCGATGGCGCGCTTCGGTTCAGCTGCGCGCGGTGACCGGCTGTACGAGGCGCTCGTGCACCTTTGGGAGATTGCCGTGCACCGTTTTTCTGAGCGGCGACTGCGTCGCTGAAGTCTTGCGCCGGGAAGTGCTGCGCGTGCTCAAACGCGGCGAGTCCGTCAGCGCCTTGAAGTGTGCGATCAACGCCGCTCGCGTGACCGGCGACCCAGCCATGCCACACCGGCAGATGCACGCCGTCACGGACGCCGTGAGCCCGCTCGCAGGCCGCGCAATGGCCTGCAATACGATGAAGCGGCAGGGGGGTGTTCACCGCTGGAACATGCGCCGCTCCACCGCGGTGCCGGCGGAACGGCTCGGCCGCATCGCGCTCCCCTGAGCTGCAGGATCGATCTACGCGGGGTTTTTAGCCTGGCTATCCATGAGCACGCGAACAAGACCGTTGCCGCTCAGGGAGTTGATGCATTGCCGGTGCTGAGCGGAGTGGCTACACGGTAATTTGCGCCAGCAACTGCAGCGCGCAGTGATCGGTCTCGGTCGCGGGCGTGACCCTGTGGCTGTCGGGCGAGGCGGCTTTCGGGCTGCGCGTGATGCCGGTGTTGCGCATCACGGCTGCAAGATCCTGAAGCAGGGTCCGCAAGCTGTCGAACGTTGAGCCGTCCTGGCAGAGTGCTCGCGGCGGTCTCCTCGAGCCCTTGCGTTGGGCATGCGGCGGGGGCGATCGGATCGCGATCACTCTTTGTCTCCCGGTGCTCGCCGGCAAAGAGCCGCTCGCGCCACGCTTCCCGCATGTGCCACTCGCCGCAGCAGGCGAGCATGCAAAGCAAGATGTGGGCGCGCACCCGGTCCGCGAGCCGGTGACGGGAATCCCAACCTTTTGGTGCCTCAACCGTCTGCGGACTGGGGTTAACTCCGAGTCCGCCGGGGCCGGCTTCGAGCAGGTGGCGATTCCGAGTCTTCACCTTGCAAAGCCTCGGCGCTGGCGCCGCATGGCATCGCCGGAATCCTGATCGTCCGAAGCAGAAGCAAACCCAAAAGCAGCGTCAGATCTACCGTAGACAAGGCTCCGCCGCCGCCAGAGTTCCCCGATATCGTGACGCTCACTGGTTTTGCGGTCAGCGTCGTCGACGCCTGTGCCGAGCCGCCGGCTCCTGTGCACGTCAGAGCATAGGTGTACGTGCCGGCCGACGACGGCGACACCGTCTGTGTTCCCGAGGTTGCCTGCGGGCCGCTCCAAGCGCCGCTCGCGGCGCACGCCGTGGCGTTGGAACTGGACCACTGAACGGTGGCACTGCCGCCGGTAATGATCGAGGTCGGATTGACACTGATCGCAACCGTCGGCGCAGCGCTCGGCGGCGTTACAGTCAGTGTCGCCGATGCCTGTGCCGATCCACCGGAGCTGTCGCACGCGAGTGTATACGTGTACGAGCCCGCAGAAGGGGGAGTGACGGCCTGCCTACCGGAGGTCGCTTGTGAGCCGCTCCAGGAGCCGCTCGCAGTGCACGTCAGTGCGCCGGTGCTGGACCACTGAAGGGTGGCGCTGCCGCCGGTAATGATCGAGGTCGGACTGACACTGATCGAAACCGTCGGTGCAGCGGCAAGCACGTCCATGCGACGGGTTGCATTGGAGGCCACGTACTGAGAATTGCCCGCGTACGAGGCGCTCAGCGCGGCCGCGCCGAAAGTCGTCGGCACGACAGCGCAGCTTGCGCTTCCAGCGCTGTCCGTTGGTGCACTGCATGACTGTCCGTCGAGACTGAAATCCACTGTCTGGGCGGCCAGCGGTGCCTGGGGAGTAGCCGAGACATCGAGCAGGTTCGCTGTCAGCGTGACCGGCTGACCGGCTGCGGCCAGCTCCGGGTTGTCGTTCAGTCCCAGGAAGGTCGTGTGCGCGCCCGGCGCCCAGTTGACGTCGACCGTGTTCGACACGAGGGAGGCGCCGGCCACCGTGGCGCGAGCAACAACCTGATCGGAACCGGAATACACCCCCTCGTATGTCAGTGCCACCCCGCCGGTGGCATCCGCCGGGCCCTCGTGCACGCCAGCGTTGGCGCCGCCCACGGCCAGTTCAATGGGGATTCCCGCAGGGTTCGCAACGTTCAGCACAGTCGCGGTGAAGCCGATCGTGCCACCCTGCTGAGGCGCCCCGGAGAAGTTGGGCACCAGATGCAGCTGCGGCGTCACGCTGACCGGCTGGAAATCGCACGAGCCGTCGGCATTGGTAACCCGGATCACGCGATCGGTCTGGGTGGCGTACATGCATCCGTCTGGGCCGACCGTGACAAAGTCGCCGCGCGATCCGCCACTGTAAATCGTCGTCAGCGTCGCTGGCGAAACCGCTTGATCGATCTTGACGATGTCGCCACTGTTCGTATTGACAATCACGTAGGGAAGCGAGGCGTTGCTCGGATTCGTCACGAGCGTGATGCCGTCGGCGCCGGCAACGGTGGCGATCGGTGTCGCTACGCCCGGCGTCGCGGAGTCGGTGCCGGTGATTGAGTAGATCACGCCGCTCGACTCGTTGGCCGCATACAGAGTGCCGTCGGGCGCAAAAGTGAGGCCGTCCATGCCGACCGCGGTCCCGAGCGCGTAGTTCACGGAAGTGCCGGCGGAACCGCCGGTGTAGCCGGATAGGCGGAAGATGCCGCCGTAATGTGCTGTCACGAACATGTCACCGCTCAGCGGATCGATCGCCAGCCCCAACACGCAGGTGCCCGGGGCGTTCAGGTAGCGGATGACCTGACCGGTTCCAGGGTCGAGCTGCGCGATGGTGTTGATGATGAGACACAGAGCGCCATATTCGCCACCGGCGTATAGCGAGCCGTGCCTGCCAAAGACCAGTCCAGAGATCCCCGGGGAGTTGAACGGATCGGCGACCAGGTGGCCGGGATCGGCGCTTCCGCCCTCGGGGCTGAAGCGGTACAGGTTGCCGTCCGCGTTATCGCTGACGAGCAGATTGTCCTGTGAGTCGAAGGCGAGCCCGACAGGACCGACGCAGCCGGAGGTGTAGGCGAAGCCGCTCGCGAAGGTGGATGCCGCGTACCCGGCCCCGGCGGTACCGAGGCCGACGTTGCACGGGGGCGGTCCGGAGGCGCTCGTGAATTGCACCTGGGCGCTGCCGGGAACCGGCAGGTTCCCGTCGGTAATGTCGGTCGCCGTGTAAGTCACAGACTCCGCCGTATTGTCCGTGGCCGTGAAGTTCACGGTGCCCGCAGCGTCCGTGGTCGCGGTGGTCGCGGAGATCTGCGAGGCTCCGTTGCCCTCCGAGAGTCCCACGACCTTGCCAGGGGAAGGATTGCCGCTCGCGTCCTTCAGCGTGACCGTGATGGTGGTGGTGCTGATGCCGTCCGCCGTCACGAGCGTCGGCGATGCGCTGATGCCGCCCGAGGCGGCCGGCGGAGTGACGAAAGTCACTGTTGCGGTGCCGGGGAGCGTTCCGGCTGCGGTTGAGGCGGTCAGCGTGACCGTTTCGGGCACCGAATCCTGGACTTCGAACAGTGCCGCTCCGCTGTTCAGGTCCGTGGTGCCTCGAACCGTCGTGATGACCGCGTGTGCGCCGCTGTTCGCGGCGAGAGACACGCTCTGGCCGCTGACGGTGTAGAAGTTGCTGTCCAATAACGTGACCGAAACCGGTGCCACGCTGGTTCCGTCCGCAGTCACGGGTATCGGCAGTACCTGGATTCCGGAGTGGGCGAGGTCGACCGCCCCCGTCGTGCCGCCGGCGAGGAGGCGGCGTAACTCGTTGACGTTCGGTGAGCCCAGGCCGACATGGGCGAAGTCCGCTCCCAGTGAGGCCGCGGAATGGAACGCGCTGCTTCCCGCCAGACCGTAAAGGGTGGGGTTGAGAAATCCCAAGTTGTGGCCCAGTTCCTGGTTCAGCACCGCGACGATCGCCGCCCAGATCGGAGCCGCGACGCTTGTGCCCCCGTAGAGCCAGGGGCTCGGGCAGCCGCCGTTATCGGCTTGGCAGAGTCGGAAGCCCTGCAGCGGATCGGCCGGTGCGCTCACATCCGGCACCGAGCGCATGGTCGAGGCGCTCAGCGATGTCTGGTAGGAGGGCGCCGGGAAGAACTGACTGACCCCGAAGCCGCCCTGCCCGGTCGGCGGTGTGCCGTTGACGCCGTTCCACCAGGTTTCGGTGCCGTAGGTGCCGAGCAGGTTCGGCTGGGCCTCCGTGCCGCCTACCGCGGTGATGTACGGGGCGTCCGCCGGCACGGGAATCGTATCGCTGGCGCCGTCGAGGCAGGTGCTGCCATGGTCGCCGGTGCCGCTCACGACGGTAATGCCGTCAGCGGCCGCAGTGGCGAGGATGGAGTTGATGCTCTGCACGTCGGCGAGGTCCGTCTCGTTCTCGCAATACGCCCAGCTGTTGGAGATCACGTTGACTCCGGCGGAGATCATCGCATTCAGCATCGACTGAAAGGTGCCGCCCCCCTGGAACGGTCCGTCGAACACCACCACCTTGGCACCGGGCGCCAGGCTCATCACCGCGTCGATGTCGAGCAGCACCTCGGATTCACCCGTTCCCGGCGTTCCGACGCCGCCGTTGACGTTGACCTCCGAGAGGTTGCCGAAGTCCGATCCCATCCCCATCAGGTCGAGATAGTTCTGAACATCCGAAGGATAGTAGTTGGACAATTCCAGCAGCCCGATCGTCTCCCCGGCACCTGGAGTCGGATCGGGGAACGCGCCGTAACTTTGCGCGTACGCGGCGATCATGTTGAGTTCGCACGCAACCGGAGCGGTCGCCGCCGCGATAGCGTCGGCCAGGCTGGGCGCCGTCGGCACCTTCAGGTTCTTGATTGCCCCGGCCATCGCCGGGGAGAGGCAGGTGATGAGAGTCTGCGCCTGGGAGGGGATGTGGTTCCAGATAAACTGTTTGGCGTCACCGGCGCCGACGCGCCGGGGCTGCGCCAGGTCCGAGAGGCCTACGATCGCCTGCACCTTCGGGGCGATCGCTGCCGGCAGCCACGGCGCTCGAGTATTGGCGTAGAAGCGCCGCTTGCCGAGCCGGTAGTCCCCGATGTGAATTCGCAGCGCGCGCTCAATGCGCGCCCGGCTCGCGCGCACGGTGAGCGTCAGGCGGTCCGCTGAGCCCGCAAGGAGGTGAAATCCCGCGGCGCGCAGGTAGCCCAGCACGCGCTCATAGTCGCCCGCCGAGGGGCCGAAGCGATCCGCCAGCGCGCGACCGCTCAGGAACCGCCGATAACGCGGCGAGCGCGGATCATATTCCGCGCGCAGAAACCGCTCGAACTTCTCGGGCTCCTCGCGCCGCAGCACAACGGTGAGCGTGAGGAGCTGATGCGCATTGCCGGCCGGCGCGGCCACGCTCTTCGCCCGCGCGAGGGCCGGAATCACGCTTCCGCTGAGACGCCCCCCATGGGCTGGCGCAGGCGCGGCGGCACAAGCCGATGAGGCGAGAAGTGTCCCAATGATTAATAATATGTAAAAAGGGGAGCGCCGGCTGTTCTTCATGGAATTCTCCTGCCGCGGCCCATTCGGCGCAGTCAGTTACGCGCGATTGTCCAGCATGCTTAGCTTCAGTGATGCGAACGCGGAAAACGTCACGCTGGGGAGCGAGACGGACCCCTTAAGCCGTTCGGCCAGACGCCCAAGTTCCGTGAGGCCGCGCTCGGGGAGCACCCCTGCGGTTTCGCGCCGGACGTGGAGCGGCGGGCAGACGACGCTTTGCGCCCGCGGCGCGTGCAATGTGGGTTGGGCGTGATTTTTCGCAGTGCTGTGGCTGTTGCGCCGCGCAGAGGTCGCGGCATGCACCGCGTTCCGCCAGCAACAGGCTCATTGCCGCGTGACTCTTGGATTTGTGATACGACTCGACTGTTTGCGGGGCGAAATTCACTCCGCTCGGCAGCCTGATCGGCGTTGCGCGGTGTCGGGTCGCCGCTCAAGCGGGGTGGGAGTATCGGCGCTGCCTTGTACGGATTGCGCACAACACGCGTGGCGCCGTTGCTGATGGTGGTGCTGCACATCCAGCATCCCCGCAGCTGAAGGAGCGCGACCGGACCCTCTTCGGGCGGTGCCTCCGGCTCGATCGTGTTCCTGAGGTAAAGACTCTGCGGCGCGCGTCTCGCGGCCCAGCATTGCGCCGCGCCGCTGGGCGCGACGCGCGCCGGGGTGCGCGCGGCACAGAGGGGCGAGCGTATGCGCTTCTTGCACGTCCGTGGTTGCGTGCGCGCGCATCACGGCGAGGGCAAGATCTCCCGGGCATTCGCGGCTCGATGCTATGTGGCGATGCCCGCGACCGCGGCGAGCAGACTCTCGTCAAGCCCCTCAGCGAGCGCCAGCCCCTGACTGAACCGATCAAGATGCTCGCCGTCACCGGCGACATCCCCGTCATGGAGCACGAGCGCCAGCTCGCCCTGATACCCCTGAGCTGTGCCCATGGGGCCGGCGCCGCGCAGATTCTCGGTGAGCGGCCCGATCAGACGGCCACGGCCTTCTCGGCAGCCCAGCCGCGCCTGACCTTCCCAGCGCGTCCACTACCGTTCATGGGGCTTGATTTTCCCGGTGTGCCGGGCGAGAGATGCGCCACATCCGCCTCACCATCCGCCGGAAACCGGACATGTGCAAAAGCGGCTGTGTCAGGAGGTCTGAAGTATGGCGCGGCGCACGAGAATGAACGCCGCGCCACTGATCGCGCCGTAGAGATGAGCCTGCGGCACCACGTTGCCGCCAAGATCAGTCGTCTCGCCCGGCAGGGCGCCGGCGTGCAGCGTCCAGGCAATCACGGCCGTCATGCCCAACAGCAATGCGGTTGCATACACGGGTCGCTGGTGGATCTCTAGCACGGCTCCCGCGCAGAACATGCCGAACAGAACGCCGGAGATCCCGACATACCAAGTGATGGCCGGGTCGAATGCGAGCAGCCCGACCCCGACCGCCACGCTGCTTGCAAGCATCAGCCAGAGCCAGGAGCGCTCATCGAGCAGCTGGGCAAACAGTCCCCAGATCAGGAACAGCCCGAGAAGATCGCGGAGCAAATGAATCCAGCCCAAGTGGACGAAGCTGCCGGTAACCAGTCGCCAGATCTGGCCGTGCAGCACCGCCGAGCGCCGATATTCCAGCGCGTTGCTCCAACCGGCGCCCTGCAGCGCCGCAAGCAGAAGTGCGAGTGCCCATGGCACGCGCCAGTGGCGCAGATCTCGCCGAGGCGTCATGTTCACGGACTTCCGGGAAAATCAGGCCTGGATCGGATCGGCGCCCGGGCGCTGCGCGAGCGGCTCATGTGCCCCGATCCGGCGTGAAGGACTGTCATGGGCCGCCCGTCAGGGCGAAACGACTGCAACCCAGTAGTGCTTGACGGTGGGGGCCCTGCCGCCTGCGGCATGCACCGTGATCTGGTACTGCCCGGGCGGTAGCGCCGAGCGCGGCACAGTCAACTGCACGAATGAGGTGCCGGAGAGGCTCCGGACGGTCAGATCCGGGATGCGCGTGGAGCCTGCGGGGCCCTGCAGGATCACATCCGCGGATCGAGTGTCTCGCGGCACCACGATTTGAACCGGCAGCGCTGTCAGGCCGGCCGGCAGCCGCACGACGCGCTGCACGGCGCCGCCGCGCAATCGATCGGGTCGCAACAGCAGCGTATATGGCGCACCGCCATTCACCGCGGACACCCCGATGTCGCGGTGGCGCCCGAGCCAGTACTGCCAGGTACCAAATCCCAACACCACGCAGACTGCCAAGGGCAACGCCCAGCGCACGATCGCAGCGGCCGTCGGGCGCCAGCGGGGTCGGCGCTGCGAGCCGACTTGCCGCTCGGGGAGCGAGAGGTGCAGGTGCAGCGCCCGCGCGAACTGCACGGGGCGCTCGAAGTCGCCCGCGACGTTCAGCGCGTCCCGCAGTCTGTCGCGCTCCCCGCTTGCCTCGCCGCTCGCATACTCATCCAGCAGGTCCGTGCGTAGCGCCTCGGCCGCAGTGGCAAAGGCGTTGTCGCACAGCACCCTCTGGTCAAGTGCCGCGAGCTCCTCGGCCGGAAGCTCCCCGAGCAGGTAGGCAACCAGCCGCTCCCGGGAGATGTCTGTCCCCTCGGTGGGCATCTATCGTGTCTCCTCGCTATTGGTGTCCCGCTCGGCCGATACATCACGCACCGCCTCTTTGAGCCGGGCGCTCACGGCCTGCTCCAGGCTCTGGCGCAACCGCAACACCCGGTTGCGCAGCGCGTTTGCCGATAGCCCGAGTTCCCGAGCAATCCTCTCACGCGTGCGCATTCGCTCCCGGCCGCGCCCTGCGTAGTAGCCGGTTATCAGCGTCCGGGCGCCCACAGGCAGCTCGGCAAGGCAGGATCGAACCTGCCGCTCGGATCTTCCCGTGAGCGGCCGGGAGCTTGCATCAGGCCATGGAGCGAAACAAATGAACGCGCAATGATCCTTCGCATTGTCGTCTCCGCGCTTCAGAGGCCGAAGTGTTGGCCCATTGAGATCCGCGCTGGACTATCTTGCCAATCGGCGCTAGCAGGGGTGAGGCCGGTTTTGGCGAGCACGCAGCCCACCGCCTCAGTGGCGCAGCCGCGGCCGTGCAAGCGCGCCGAGCGCGAGTTCCACGCCGCTGCGCGCGCCTCGATCACCCCGCAAACGAATCCCATCACCGCCCGCTGCCCGACGTCGGCGAGCAGACGCGCCCAGGTGCGCTGCTCGGTGGCCCCCGGGGTACCGATGAAGCGCGTGATACGCGGGTCGGTCGGACACCCCCGGGACAGCCACTCGGGCAGATCCTCCCCGCGGTGCGCGCGCAGCCACAGGCGCAGGGTGCCGATCTTGGGCGCGGTGCTCAGCATGGGTCCGCTCCTCGCCGGCCGCAAGTGGCCCGGCGCACCGCCTGAGGACCCGCGCGGCCGGGCTCAGCCGGGACAGGCCCCGGCGGGCAGCCGCCGGCTTACCAGAACTGCCACCAGTGCTTGTAGGTGATGTTCGCCGCCTGCTGCACCGTGCCGGTGTAGTTGGCCGCGAAGACCTGCCGGGCTTGCGCCGCGAGCGTCTTCAGGCCCAGCCGGTCGTAGGAAAGGATCGTCACGGCGAGCGCCCCGCGCACCGCGGGGGCGCCCTCGTAGTTCTCGATCACCAGCCGGCAGCGTCGCTGCGCCGCCACGAACGCCCCGCGCTTGTAGTAATAGCGCGCCACGTACAGGTCGTACGCGGCCATCCGGTCGCGCAGGTAGATCATGCGCTGCCAGGCGTCGGCCGCGTAGCGGCTGTGCGGGAAGCGCGTGACGACGACGCGGAAGGCGTGGAAGGACTTGCGCAGGTTGATCGGCGGGCGCTTGGACAGGTCCGCCCCGAACGCCCGCTCGATCGGATTGGCGCGCTTCGGAAAGCGCACCAGGCCCTTCATGTACCAGGCGTAGTCGACCCGGGGGTGGGTCGGGTGCTGCCGGATGAAGGTATTGGCCGCGTCGATGGCGGAATCGTCCTGCCCTGCGCGGTAATATGCGTAGATCAGGTCGAGTTCCGCCTGGCGCGCCTGGATCGAGAACGGAAAGACCGCCGTGAGACGCTGATACAGCTTGATGGCCCCGTTGTAGTCGAGGTTGTGCATGTCCTTGTGGGCCTGCGTGTACAGGGCCACAGGGCTGTTCAGCATCAGTTTGCGGTGCGAGCAGCCGGCGAGGGCGAGCACCGCCACGCACAGCGCGACCGCGACCCCGCCGCGCGCGCGGCTCTGAGAGGACGAATTGGGAAGCATGGGAAAAGAGTATAGCGAATCGCCCGCGGAAACTTTGGATTCCGACCCGGGCGTGGCCGAGGAGTTCCGCGAGCACCGCATCGAGCTGCCGCCGCAGGCCGCCGGATTGCGCCTCGATCAGGCGCTCGCGCGTGCGTTGCCGCAGTACTCGCGCGCGCGGCTGCAGGGCTGGATCGAGGCTGGCGCGGTCCAGGTCGACGGCCGTCCGCTGCGCGGCAAGGACCGGGTGCTCGGTGGCGAGCAGGTCTGCGTGCAGGCGCGCTGGAAGGCCGACACGCGGGTCGAGCCCGAGGCGCTGGCCCTCACCGTGGTGCACCGCGACCGCGGGATCTACATCATCGACAAGCCGGTCGGGATGGTCGTGCACCCGGGCGCGGGCAATCGCCATCACACGCTGCAGAACGCGCTGCTCTCGCTCGATCCGGCGCTGGGGCGCGTACCGCGCGCGGGACTGGTGCACCGCCTCGACAAGGACACCAGCGGGCTGCTGGTCGTGGCGCGCACCCCCGAGGTTCACGCCCGGCTGGTCGAGGCGCTCGCCGCGCGCGCGATCGAGCGGGTGTACCTGGCCGTGTGCACCGGTGCGATGACCGGCGGCGGCATCGTCGATGAGCCCATCGGACGGCACCGCACGCAGCGCACGCGCATGGCGGTGCGCGGTGACGGCCGCGAGGCCATCACGCATTATCGCATCGAGCGGCGCTTTCCCGCCCACACGCTGCTGCGCGTGCAGCTCCAGACCGGCCGCACGCACCAGATCCGCGTGCATCTGGCGCACATCGGCTACCCCCTGGTCGGCGATCCGCTCTACGGCGGGCGCAAGCGCCTGCCGGCCGGCTGCAGCGCCGCGCTCAGCGAGGCGTTGCGCACCTTCACACGCCAGGCGCTGCACGCGGCGCACCTCGGGCTCGAGCATCCGCTCAGCGGGCGCCGGCTCGAGTTCGACTCGCCGATGCCGGCGGACATGGCGCGCCTGGTTGCAGCGCTGGAGCACGACGCGCGTGTGCGGCGGAGCTGACCTGATCGAGCCCGACTGGCCCGCCCCGCCCGGCGTACGCGCGGCCTTTACGCTGCGCACCGGGGGGGTGAGCGCGCCGCCCTTCGATTCGTTCAACTGCGCCGCGCACGTCGGGGATGCGCCAGAGGCCGTGGCGCGCAACCGGGCGCTGCTGCGCGAGCGACTCGGGCTGACTCTGGAGCCGGCCTGGCTCGAGCAGGTGCACGGCTGCGAGGCCGTCGCGCTCGAGGCGGGCGAGGGGTGTGGGCCGGCCGATGCGGCCGTGACCCGCGAGCCCGAGCGCATCTGCGTGGTGCAGGTGGCCGATTGTCTGCCGGTGCTGCTCGCGGCGCGCGACGGCTCGGCGATCGGGGCGGCTCACGCCGGCTGGCGCGGGCTCGCCGCCGGGGTGTTGGAATCGGCCGTGCGCGCCCTCGGCGCCCCGCCGGCCGAGCTGCTCGCCTGGCTGGGACCGGCCATCGGACCGCGGCACTTCGAGGTCGGTGCCGAGGTGCGCGCAGCCTTCCTCAAGGCCGATCCGGCCGCCGAGGCGGCCTTCGCAGCCAACGCCCGCGGACGATGGCAGTGCGATCTGTACACACTCGCCCGACAGCGCCTCGCCGCCCTCGGGGTGGCCCGGACCTACGGCGGCGGCTGGTGCACATACGCAGATGCCGCAAGATTCTTCTCCTACCGGCGTGACGGGCGCTGCGGACGCATGGCGGCGCTGATCTGGCGGTCTTGAACGGCGTCGGCCGCGCCCCCATTGCGCCTGGAGCCCCGAGACGCAGGTGCCTCCGATGCGAATGGATAAACTGACCAGCCGGTTCCAGCAGTCGCTCGCCGACGCACAGTCGCTCGCCGTCGGGCGCGAACAGCAGTTCATCGAACCGGCCCATGTGCTGCTCGCGCTCATCGACAGCCAGGGCGGCTCGGTGCAGCCGTTGCTCGTGAAGGCCGGCGCCGACGTCAACCGTCTGCGTGCCGGGCTCGGCGCGGCACTCGAGCGTCTGCCCAAGGTCGAGGGCACCCCCGGGGAGGTGCACGTCTCGAACGACCTGAACCGCATCTTCAACGTCACCGACAAGCTTGCCCAGCAGCGCGGGGACCAGTTCATCTCCAGTGAGATGTTCGTGCTCGCGGCCTTTGAGGACCGTGCGCTCGCGAAGCTGCTGCAGGACAGCGGATTGGTGCGCGGCGCGCTCGCGAAGGCCATCGACGAGGTGCGCGGCGGTGAGAAGGTCGCCGATCCGAACGCCGAGGAGAGCCGCCAGGCACTCGAGAAGTACACCATCGACCTGACCGCGCGCGCCGCCTCGGGCAAGCTCGACCCGGTGATCGGCCGTGACGAGGAGATCCGCCGCACCATCCAGGTGCTGCAGCGGCGCACCAAGAACAATCCGGTGCTGATCGGCGAGCCGGGCGTCGGCAAGACCGCCATCGTCGAGGGTCTGGCGCAGCGCATCCTCAACGGTGAGGTGCCCGAGGGCCTCAAGGGCAAGCGCATTCTGGCGCTCGACATGGGCGCGCTCATCGCCGGTGCGAAGTTCCGCGGGGAGTTCGAGGAGCGCCTCAAGGGCGTGCTCAGCGACCTCGTCAAGCAGCAGGGCCAGGTGATCCTGTTCATCGATGAGCTGCACACCATGGTCGGGGCGGGCAAGGCCGAAGGGGCAATGGACGCCGGTAACATGTTGAAGCCCGCGCTCGCCCGCGGGGAGTTGCACTGTGTCGGGGCCACCACGCTCGACGAGTACCGCAAGTACATCGAGAAGGACGCCGCGCTCGAGCGGCGCTTCCAGAAGGTGCTGGTCGATGAGCCCTCTGTGGAGGACACCATCGCGATCCTGCGCGGACTGCAGGAGCGCTACGAGGTGCACCACGGCGTCGACATCACGGACCCGGCGATCGTCGCGGCCGCGACGCTCTCGCACCGCTACATCGCCGACCGGCAGCTGCCGGACAAGGCGATCGACCTGATCGACGAGGCCGCCGCGCGCATCCGCATGGAGATCGACTCCAAGCCCGAGGCGCTCGATCGGCTCGAGCGGCGCATCATCCAGCTGAAGATCGAGCAGGAGGCGCTCAAGAAGGACCAGGACGAGGCCTCGCGCAAGCGCCTGGCCGCGCTTAAGGAGACGCTCTCCGGCCTGGAGCGCGAGTACGCCGACCTCGAAGAGGTGTGGAAGTCGGAGAAAGCAGCGCTGCAAGGGGCCGCCTCGTTCCGTGAGGAGCTCGACCGCGCGCGCCTCGAGCTCGAGACGGCCCGCCGGGCCGGCGACCTGACCCGCATGGCCGAGCTGCAGTACGGGCGGATTCCCGAGCTCGAGAAGCGCCTGGCGGCGGCCGAGAGCAGCGAAGAGCAGGCCCCGCAGCTGGTGCGCAACAAGGTGACCGAGGAGGAGATCGCCGAGGTGGTCTCCAAGTGGACCGGTATTCCGGTCTCGAAGATGCTCGAGGGCGAGCGCGAGAAGCTCTTGCGCATGGAAGAGGGGCTCGCCCGGCGTGTGATCGGCCAGGACGAGGCGCTGCGCATCGTCTCGGACGCGATCCGCCGCTCGCGCGCGGGCCTCTCGGATCCGCGCCGCCCGACCGGCTCGTTCCTGTTTCTCGGCCCGACGGGCGTGGGCAAGACGGAGCTCTGCAAGGCGCTTGCGGAGTTCCTGTTCGACACCGAAGAGGCGATGGTGCGCATCGACATGTCGGAATTCATGGAAAAGCATTCCGTGGCGCGACTGATCGGCGCCCCGCCGGGCTACGTCGGGTACGAGGAGGGCGGCTACCTCACCGAGGCGGTGCGCCGCCGGCCCTACGCGGTGATCCTGCTCGATGAGGTGGAGAAGGCCCATCCCGACGTGTTCAACGTGCTGCTGCAGGTGCTCGATGACGGCCGATTGACCGACGGACAGGGCCGGACGGTGGACTTCCGCAACACCGTGATCATCATGACCTCGAACCTCGGCTCGCAGGTGATCCAGGAGTACGCCGGGGAGGGCAACTACGCGCGTATGAAGAGCGCCGTGATGGAGGTCGTCCAGCAGAGCTTCCGTCCGGAGTTCATCAACCGCATCGACGACATCGTGGTGTTCCATCCGCTCGGCGCGGCCCAGATCCGTGTCATCGTCGATATCCAACTGCTCTACCTGCGCAAGCGCCTGCAGGAGCGCAATATGGAGCTTACGCTCGATGACGCCGCCCGCGACCGGCTGGGCGAGGCGGGCTTCGACCCGGTGTACGGGGCCCGGCCGCTGAAGCGGGTGGTGCAGCAGCAGATCGAGAACCCGCTCGCCCAGCGCATCCTGCAGGGGCAGTTCGCGCCCGGCGACCGTGTGGCGGTGACGATGCGCGACGGGGCGCTCGCATTCGCCAAGGCGTAAGGGCCATTGCGTATACTTGCCGGGCCGGGACCTTTTCACACACCCATACAGACCTTCTGACCATGCCGTTCTACGAATACCAGTGCCGCAGTTGCCAGTACTACGTCGAGGTCATGCAGAAGATCACCGATCCGCCGCTGAGGAAGTGTCCCTCGTGCGCCCGCATGACGCTCGTGAAGCTCATCTCCGCGCCCGTGTTCCGCCTGAAGGGCAGCGGCTGGTACGAGACCGATTTCAAGTCGGACAAGGAGAGCAAGCGCAACCTCGCCGGCGCCGAGGCCGAGCCGACCCCGGCGCCCGAACCGGCCAAGAGCCCGACCCCGGAGGGCGCGAGCGCTCCCGCGGCGGCCGCCCCGGCCGCCAAGCCCGCCCCGGCCGCCAAGCCCGCCCCGGCCGGCGCTGCGCGGCGGCGCACGAAACCCGCAGCCCACCCCGGCGCCCGCACGCGCGCCAAGGCGGGCGCGCCGAAGCGCACGGCCCGGGGCCGCTCGAAGCGGTGACGGGTTGAACGTCCCGCGCACGGCCCACCCGGTCCCGCCCGCCTCCAAGCGCCGCGGCTCGATCCTGCGGCGGATCCTGCTGTCCGGGGTGCTGTTCTGGCTGCCCATCGGCGCGACGATGTGGGTGGTGATGTTCCTGCTGCACGTGCTCGATCGCATCGTGCCGCTGCTGCCGCTGCCGCCCGGCTATGCCCCGGTGGCGCTAGATCCCCTGGTCCAGGCGGTGGTCGGGTTGGTGCTCGCCCTCGGGGTGCTGTTTCTCACCGGGCTGCTGGTGACGAACCTGATCGGGCGCCGTCTGGTGGTCTACGGCGAGGAGATCCTGCACCACATTCCCATCGTGGGTGCCGTGTACGGTGGCGTGAAGAGCTTCGCCGAGAGCGTGTTCTCGCAGTCAAGCGCGTTCCGCAAGGTGGTGATGGTCGAGTACCCCCGCGCGGGGGTGTGGAGTCTGGGTTTTCTCACGGCCGAGAATGTGGCGGAGATCTCCGCGCGCACCGGGGAGCCGCACGCGGCGGTGTATATCTCCGCGGCGCTCAATGCCACCGCCGGGGTGCTGGTGATCGTGCCGCGCCGCCAGCTGATCGAGCTCGACATGAGCGTCGATGCGGCCATGAGGATGATCATCACCTGCGGCGTCGTGGCGCCGCCGAGCACGCCGACACCAGAGGACGCGCCGCAGCGGCTGCCGCCGGCGTAGCGTGCCGATGAAGGCCATGCGCCTGCGCGCCCTCGGCGCGCCGCTGCGGCTCGAGAGGCTGGCGCTGCCGCCACCGGGGCCGGGCCAGGTGCGCATCGCGGTGCAGGCCTGCGGCGTGTGCCGCACCGATCTGCACCTGCTCGACGGCGAACTGCCCGAGATCCGCTGCCCGGTGACCCCGGGTCATGAGATCGTCGGCACGGTGCTCGAGTGCGGCCCCGGGGCCGGCCGCTGGCCGGTCGGCTCGCGCGTCGGGGTGCCCTGGCTCGGCGGGACCTGCGGGGCATGCCGCGCGTGCCTTGAGGGCCGCGAGAATCTCTGCCCGAACGCCCGTTTTACCGGCTATACGCTCGATGGCGGTTACGCCGAGCAGGTGCTCGCCGACGAGCGCTACTGCCTGGCGCTGCCCGCCGAGGCGCCGGCGGCCGAACTCGCTCCGCTGCTGTGCGCCGGGCTCATCGGGTATCGGGCCTACCGTGCAGCCGGCGCCGGCACGCGGCTCGGTCTGTACGGCTTCGGGGCCGCGGCGCACCTGCTGGCGCAGGTGGCGCGCGCCGCGGGGCGCGAGGTCTACGCCTTCACCCGCCCCGGGGATGAGGCCAGCCAGGACTTCGCCCGGCGGCTCGGGGCCGTCTGGGCGGGCGGCTCGGACCGCCGGGCGCCCGAGCCGCTCGATGCGGCCATCCTGTTCGCGCCGGCGGGCGAGCTGGTACCGGCGGCGCTCGCGGCGGTCCGCCCCGGCGGGCGGGTGGTGTGCGCCGGGATCCACATGAGCGACATCCCCGCCTTTCCCTACCGGCTGCTCTGGGGCGAGCGGGAGGTGCGCTCGGTGGCAAATCTCACCCGCTCGGACGGAGAGGAGTTCATGCGCCTCGCCGCGCGGCTCACGCTGCGCGCCACGGTGGAGTGCTTTCCTCTGGAGGGGGCCAACGAGGCGCTCTCGCGGCTGCGCGCCGGAACCCTGCGGGGCGCGGCGGTGCTGGTTGCGGGGGGCGGCCCGGCTTCGTAACATCGCGCCCCTTATGCGTTCACATTACTGCGGACAGGTCGACGAGCGGCTCATCGGCCAGACTCTCCAGGTCGCCGGCTGGGTACACCGCCGGCGTGACCACGGCGGCATCATCTTCATCGACCTGCGCGACCGGGAAGGGCTGCTGCAGATCGTCTTCGATCCGGACAGCCCGGCGCTGTTCCGCGAGGCGGAGCGGCTGCGCAATGAGTTCGTCGTGCGCGTCAAGGGACGCCTGCGCGAGCGCCCCGCGGGCACCCTCAATGCGCACCTCGCCTCCGGGGGCGTGGAGCTGCTGGCCACCGAGCTCGAGCTGCTGAACCGCGCCGAGCCGCTGCCGTTCCAGCTCGATGAGACGGTGGGCGAGGAGGTGCGGCTGCGCTACCGCTACCTGGACCTGCGTCGTGAAGTGATGAACCGGCGGCTGCGGCTGCGGCACCGCATCACGCAGGCCATGCGCGGCTACCTGGACGCCGAGGGCTTCATCGACATCGAAACCCCGATGCTGACCAAGGCAACCCCCGAGGGGGCGCGTGACTACCTCGTGCCGAGCCGCACGCACGCGGGCAAGTTCTTCGCGCTGCCGCAGTCGCCGCAGATCTTCAAGCAGCTGCTGATGGTCGCTGGGTTCGACCGTTACTACCAGATCGTGCGCTGCTTCCGCGACGAGGACTTGCGCGCCGACCGCCAGCCGGAGTTTACCCAGCTCGACATCGAGACCTCGTTCCTCACCCAGGAGCAGATCATGGTGTTGATGGAGGCGCTGGTGCGGCACTTCTTCCGCGAGGTGCTGCAGGTGGCGCTGCCCGATCCATTCCCGCGCATGAGCTACCAGGAGGCGATGCGCCGCTACGGCTCGGACAAGCCGGATCTGCGTATCGCCCTTGAGCTGACCGACGTCGCCGACCTCGTCGCCGACTGCGATTTCAAAGTGTTCTGCGGCCCGGCCAAGGATCCCAAGGGGCGCGTGACGGCGCTGCGGGTGCCGGGCGGCGGCGCGATGCCGCGCTCGCAGATCGACGCCTACACCGCGTACGTGGCGCGCTACGGCGCCAAGGGACTGGCCTACATCAAGGTGAACGAGCGCGCCCGCGGGCGCGAGGGCCTGCAATCCCCGATCGTGAAGTTCCTGAGCGACGCGGCGGTGGCGGGCATTCTCGAGCGCACGCAGGCTGCCGACAACGACCTGATCTTCTTCGGCGCCGACAGCGCCAAGGTGGTGAGCGATGCGCTCGGCGCGCTGCGCCTGAAGATCGGCCAGGACCTCTCGCGGGTCGAGCCGGGATGGCGGCCGCTGTGGGTGGTCGATTTCCCGATGTTCGAGTGGGATGCCGAGGAGCGCCGCTGGGTCGCGATGCACCACCCGTTCACCGCGCCACAGAGCGACGATCCGGCCGCGCTGCGCGCCGACCCGGACCGCGCCATTGCCAAGGCCTACGATCTGGTGCTCAACGGCTCGGAGATCGGCGGTGGCTCGGTGCGTATCCACCGCCAGGAGATGCAGTCGACGGTGTTCGATCTGCTCGGCATCGAGCCCGCGCAGGCGCAGACCAAGTTCGGCTTCCTGCTCGATGCGCTGAAGTTTGGCGCGCCGCCGCACGGTGGCATCGCCTTCGGGCTCGATCGCCTGGCGATGCTGATGGCCGGCGCCGAGAGCATCCGCGAGGTGATCGCCTTCCCCAAGACGCAGACCGCCGCCGACCCGCTCACCGATGCGCCCACCGAGGTGAGCGAAGCCCAGCTGCGCGAGTTGCACATCCGGGTGCGCAAGCCCGTGGCGTGAGCGAGCGCGCCACGGATTGCGCGGCCGGCTCCGGGGCGGCTGCCGCGCCGAGCAACGCATGAGCGCCCAGGAACACATCATCTACGTCCACGGACTGTGGATGTCGGGAGGCGAGGGGCTGCTGCTGCGTCACCGGTTGGCCCGCGAGCTCGACGCCACGGTGCACGCCTTCGCCTACTCGGCGGTGATCCATGGCATGGAGGAGATCACCGAGCAGCTGCACCAGTTCGTCGCCGCACTCGCCCCGCGCCGGGTGCACTTCGTCGGGCACAGCCTCGGGGGCCTGGTCATCTATCGCTTCTTCGAGCGCTTCGGGCCACAGTCGCCGGGGCGCGTGGTGTTCCTCGGCACCCCCTGCGTGGCGAGCCGCGCGGCCGAGCAGGCGAGCCAGTCGCGCTTCATCAGCGCCCTCATGGGCCGCTCGGTGGCCGAGGAACTGCTCACCCCACATGCGCGCCGCTGGAGCTTCGGCCGGCCGCTCGGGATTATTGCCGGCTCCTACTCGTTCGGGGTCGGGCAGTTTCTCGCCGGCTTCCAGGAGGACAGCGACGGCACGGTGGCGGTGAGCGAGACCCGGCTCCCCGGCGCCGCCGATCACATCGTGGTGCCGGTGAGTCACATGGGCATGCTGGTCTCGGCGCGCGTGGCACGCGAGACTGTCGGCTTCCTGCGCAACGGATACTTTGCGCTGCACTGAGCGCCGGGGCGTCCCGCAGGTCAGGCCAGTGCCTTGCGCATGCACCGAGCGCTCGCCGGACAGAGCGTGCGGAACTCGCCGCTCGCCTGCACAGCTGCGGGGGCCGCGGTCCGCGCGCTCTGCCTGTAGTCAAGACGCGCGAACAGCCCCACCGCGCTCTCGCTCAGCAACCACAGTTCGCGGATGCCCGCGGCGCGCGCCTGGCGCTCGAGCGACTTCACCAGCGAGCGAGCCAGTCCGCGGCCGCGCCACGGGCCGGCCACCACCAGTGAGCGCAGCAGCCCCGCCTCGCCATGGACCTCAAGGGCCACGGCACCGAGCCGCTGCGCCCCGGCGCAGGCCACCAGGAAGCGCGCATGGCTCGAATCCAGGTCGCTCACCGGCAGGCGCTCCTGCTCGAGGAGCGCGCGGATGGCCGGGCGGTCCTCGGCGGTGGCCGAGCGGATGAGGGGCTTCACCCCTCGCGCTCCGCGCCATCCTCGAGCAGACGGCGCAGCCGGTACAGCGCCTCGTGCGCCGCCCGCGGCGAGAGCTCATCCGGATCGAGCGCCCCGAGCGCCTCGCGCAGCCGATCCGGCGGCGGCGCGGCGGCAAACAGTGGCAGCTCCTGCTGCGCCTGTGGCACGGCCTGGCGCGCCTCGCGCTGCGCCTCGAGAGCCTCCAGATAGCGGCGCGCCTGGGCGATGACCTCGCGCGGCACGCCCGCGAGCTGTGCGACCTGCAGTCCGTAACTGCGGTTGGCGGGGCCTTCCTTGACCGCATGCAGGAAGACGATGTCCTCGCCGTGCTCGGTGGCATCCAGATGCACATTCGCGCAGCCGTCGATTTCGCTCACCAGCCGCGTCAGCTCGAAATAGTGCGTCGCGAACAGCGTGAACGCCTTCAGCCGCGTGCCGATGTGGCGCGCCATGGCCCAGGCGAGCGACAGGCCGTCGAAGGTACTGGTGCCCCGTCCGATCTCATCCATCAGGATCAGGCTGCGCTCCCCGGCGTTGTTCAGGATGTTCGCCGCCTCGGTCATCTCCACCATGAAGGTCGAGCGCCCGCCGGCGAGGTCATCGGCCGCGCCGATGCGGGTGAAGATCCGGTCGATCGGACCGATCGCGGCCCGTTCGGCCGGTACGTAGCTGCCGATGTGCGCCAGGATCACGATGATGGCGGTTTGGCGCATGTAGGTCGATTTGCCGCCCATGTTGGGGCCGGTGATGATCAGCATGCGCCGCTCGGCATCGAGTGCGAGGTCGTTCGGCACGAACGCCCCGGCGGTGAAGCGCTCCACCACCGGGTGGCGGCCGGCGAGGATGCCGATCCCCGGTGTCGCGGTGAGCTCGGGCTCGGTCCACTCGAGGGCACCCGCCCGTTCGGCGAGCGCGGCGAGCGCATCGAGCTCGGCCAGTGCCCCGGCGGTGCTCTGCAGGGGCGCGAGCTGCGCGATGAGCGCGCTCAACACCTGCTCGTAGAGCTCCTTCTCGCGCGCGAGCGCGCGCTCGCGCGCCCCGAGCACCTTGTCCTCGAAGCGCTTGAGCTCCGGGGTGATGAAACGCTCGGCGGACTTGACCGTCTGGCGGCGCGTGAAGTCCGGCGGCGCCCGCTCGGCGTCCTTGCGCGGAATCTCGATGAAATAGCCCTGAACGCGGTTGTAGCCGAGCTTGAGGCTGGCGATCCCGGTGCGCTCGCGCTCGCGGCTCTCGAGCTCGAGGAGGAACTCGTCGGTGTGCGTGGCGATGCGGCGCAGCTCGTCCAGCTCGGCGTCCCACTCCGCGGCGATGACCGCCCCGTCGCGCAGGAACGTCGCTGGCTCCGCGGCGATCGCGCGACGCAGCAGCTCCGTGACGTCCGCGTGAACGCCGATCCGCTCGCCGAGGGCGCGGATCAGCGGGGAGTCCACCGGCGCGAGCGTTGCGCGAACCGCCGGCACCGCCTCGAGCGAGGCGCGCAGCTGCGTCAGATCGCGCGGACGCGCCGACCGCAGCGCGACCCGCGCGAGGATCCGCTCCACGTCGCCGATCGAGCGCAGCGGCTCGCGCAGCGCCTCAAAGCGGCGCCCGTCGAGCCATGCGCCGACCGCCTGGTAGCGCTGGCGCAGCAGCCCGTGATCGGTGAGCGGGCGATTCAGCCAGCGGCGCAGCTGCCGCGAGCCCATCGCGGTCGCGCAGGTGTCGAGCAGCGCGAAAAGCGTCGCCTCCTCGCGGCCGGTCATGCTCGCGTCGAGCTCGAGGTTGCGGCGTGTGGCCGCATCGATGTGCAATCCGTCGCAGCGCTCCTCGACGGTGAGCCCGCGGATGTGCGGCAGCGCGCTCTTCTGGGTATCTCGCACGTACTGCAGCAGCGCCCCGGCCGCGCCGATCGCGAGCGGCAGATCATCGGCCCCGAAGCCCTTCAGATCGAGCGTGCCCAACTGGTCGGTGAGCAGTCGCGAGGCACTGGCGAGCTCGAAGTGCCACGGCGGGCGCGTGCGCAGCGCCGTCTCCCGGCGCAGCTCCTGGGGCGCGTCCTCGCTGAGCAGCAGCTCGGCGGGCTTCAAGCGCTCGAGCTCGGCGGCGAGCGAGCCCGCGCCGAGCGACTGCAGGACGGTGAAGCGGCCGGCGGCCAGATCGAGCCAAGCGAGGCCGAAGCGCTCGCCATCGCGCGCCAGTGCGGCGACCAGCGTGTCGTGGCGCTCATCGAGCAGCGCCGCGTCGGTGACCGTGCCCGGGGTGACGATGCGCACGACCTCGCGCTCCACCGGGCCCTTCGATTTGGCCGGGTCGCCCATCTGCTCGCAGATCGCGACGCTCTCGCCTTTGCGGACCAGGCGCGCGAGGTACGCCTCGCAGCTGTGCACCGGGACGCCGGCCATCGGGATCGGTTGGCCGGCGGAGTGCCCGCGCGAGGTGAGGGTGATGTCGAGCAGCGCCGCAGCGCGCCGGGCATCGTCGTAGAACAGCTCGTAGAAATCGCCCATGCGGTAAAAGAGCAGCGCATCGGGATGGCGGCTCTTGATCCGCAGGTACTGCTGCATGACCGGCGTGTGGCCGTCCACCCGTGCCGCTTCAGACAATGCGCTCGAGCTGTTCATCGACCGGCAATCCTCTCAATGGCAAGACCGTGACGCCGCGCTGCGCCCGGGGGAGGCTGCGCGCCGGGGCAGCCGAGGACAAGGTACGGGCTTTGCCGCCGAAAAAGAAGCCGCCGCCGCGCGGCCGCCGGCGTCGTCTCAATCGTGCCGGCGAGCACCCGCTCGGCCACGGCGCCGTCCCGAGGGGGCCGCGCGACCGAAGCGTTCGACGAGGTAGTCGATGAACACGCGCACGCGGGCGGGTAGATGCTGGTGACTGAGGTATGCCGCGTACAGTGTGAACTGCGGCGCGTGGTAATCCTCGAGGATGGGCAGCAGCGTGCCGCGGCGCAGCTCCGCTTCGACCAGGAAGGTGGGCTGCAGGATGATCCCGCCGTCGGCCACGGCCAGGTGACGCAGCAGATCGCCGTTGGTGGCGTGAACCGCCGCACGCACGCGGACCGGGCAGCGGCGCCCGAGCGCGTCGGTGAACGACCATTCGTCGCCCGACCACAGATACTTGTAGCTGAGCACCTCGTGCTGCTCGAGATCAGCCGGTGAGCGCGGCGTACCGTGCCGGCGCAGATACCCGGGGGCGGCGCACACCGTCATCCCCACCAGGGCGATGCGCCGGGCGACCAGGCTCGGCTCCAGGTCGGTCGTGATGCGCAGGGCAACGTCGAAGCCCTCGTTGGCGAGATCGACGAGGCGATCGGACAGGTCGATGTCCAACTTCAACTGCGGATGGCGCGCCCGGAAACCCGGCAGCTCGTCGGCGAGGCGCAGCACCCCGAAGGACAGCGGCGCCGAGATCCGCAGCACCCCGGTCGGCTGGACGACGCCCTGCGCGGCGACGGACTCGGCTTCGGCGAGCTGCTCGAGAATGACGCGGGAGCGCGCGCAGAACTCGCTGCCCGCCTCGGTCAGAGACACCCGCCGGGTGGTGCGGTGCAGCAACCGCGCTCCCAGGTGCTCCTCCAGCGCGCCGATCTGGCGGGTGACGGCAGCGTTGGACAGGCCGAGCGCCGCGGCGGCGCGCGCGAAGCCGCCCGAGTCGACGACCTGCAGCAGCACTCGCATGGCTTGGATGACGTTCATGGCTGGAGAATTATTCCAGAAATCGCAATGATCATTTGAGTTTCTGGGGGTTTCATGGCGATTTGATCAACGTTATTCTGGCGCCGCGGTCGGTTGACCGCGCTGCCGGCCGAGCGTTCGATGCGGCGCGGCATTCAATCCACACAGGGGAGATGGGTATGATCAAGACCAACACCGCGCCCTACGGTATCGCGCTGCTGCGCGTGAGCCTCGGGGTTCTGTTCCTTGCGCACGTGGCGCTGAAGATCTTCGTGTTCACGGTGCCGGGATTCGTCGGCTATTTCGCCACGCTCGGCCTGCCGGCCGTCGCCGCCTACGGGACCATCGCACTCGAGCTGCTCGGCGGGCTGGCGCTGGTGCTCGGCGTGTACGCCCCGTGGGTGGCCGTGCCGCTCGCGCTCGAGATGCTCGGGACCATCGTGCTGGTGCACGGCCACAACGGCTGGCTGTTCACCGACAAGGGCGGTGGCTGGGAGTACCCGGCGTTCTGGACGATCAGCCTGGTGGCACTGACGCTGCTCGGCGACGGGGCGTTCGCGCTGCGACCGACGCAGCGTTGAGCTGTCGGGCGGGCCGCGCCTCGCGCGGCCCGCAGCCTACTCGAGCGCGGGGCCAAGCCCTGCGAGGCCGGCCGCGGCGCGTGCCGTCTCGCGCCGGAACAGAAACAGCGCGCCGAGCAGCAGGGCCATCGGCAGCAGCGAGCAGTAGAAGGCATGTAGACCGCCGAAACGCGCGAACACCAGCGCGGTGATGCGCGAGCCGAGCGTGCCGCCGAGGGCCGAGGAGACCAGGATCAGGCCGGTCATCGCCGCATGCGCCGATTTGGGCAGGGCGCTGAGCGCCACGGAGTTGATCAGCGGGTAGATCGGGGCCATCAGCAGCCCGATCAACGGGATCAGGTAGGCCGCGAGCGGGGCGTGCAGCCAGCCGGCATGCGCGCTGCCGGCGCTGTGGGCGAGCGGTAGCGTCACTAGGATCAGCAGACCCATCCCGCAGACGCAGACGTTGAGCAACGGATACCAGGCGACCCGGCGCAGCAGCTGACTGGCCGCCACGCGGCCGATGGCGATGGAGGCGGCCAGCATGCTGGCCATCTGCACGCTCAGCGCGTCGGGCAGCTTCAGCACCTCGTAGTTGAACGTCGGCAGCCACGTACCGAAGCTCTGCTCGATGAGCACGTAGAAGAACGTCGAGGCGAGGAACACGTACACCATCGGGCGCAGCGAGGCGCGGCTGATCTGCGCGAGGGAGTCGCGGACGGGTTGGACTCGGGCGCGTGCCGCGGTCTCATCCAGGCGCGAGGCGCTGAGCAGCATCATGGCGAGCAGGCACGCCCCGGCCATCACCCAGTACACGCGTAGCCAGGCCTGCGCGGCGCCGGGTCCGGAGCGGATGAACGCGCTGAACAGCCACCCCGAGATCACCACGCCCACCATGAACAGCCCCTCGATGAGATTGGTCAGGCGGGCGTGCTCGCCTTGGCTGCCGGTCAGCAGTCCGATCGCCCCGTAGACCGACACCTTGGTGAGGGCGAAGGAGATGCCGACGCAGACGAACAGCACCGCGGTGGTGTGGAAGCTCGGATAAAGCGGCATCAGCGTGCAGGCGATGGCGACCACCCCGAGGGCGACCAGGATCGCGCGCCGATAGCCGAACAGCGGCAGGAACGAGGCGACGGCGAACGAGGTGATCACGATCGGCAGATCCTTGAACAGCTCGAGCAGGCTCGCCTCGGGCTTGCCGACTCTGAAGCTGTGGATGGCCTGCAGGATCACCGTGCCGACGCTGTTGAGCAGGACAGCGAAGATCATGAAGCTGAGCGCCAGCGCGCCGATCATGCGGTAACGGTTGGCGGAGTGCGTCATGCGGTGGATCGGTCTTTACGGGCGCGCCGGGCCCGTGGATCATAGCGGGATCTGCAACGACGCGAACCGTCCGTGCCGGAACGCAAGAGAAAGAACCCGAACGCGCCGGCCAGCCTGACCATGGCGGACCTGGCTGGTCTCGCCGGTGTGTCCACGATCACCGTATCGCGGGCCCTCGCCGGCAGTGCGCTCGTCAGCCCGGCCACGCGCGAGCGCGTCCAGCAGCTCGCGCGCAAGCACGGCTACAAACTCAACCTCAGCGCACGCAACTTGCGCCTGCGCCGCAGCCATGCCGTGGCGGTGATCGTCGAGATGACCCCGACGCCCGAGCGCACGATGTGGGATCCGTATCCGCTGGCGCTGCTCGGGGGGATCTCCCAGGAGCTCACCTCGGCCGGCTACAACGTGCTGCTGACCACCCGGCAGGCCGCCGGTGAGGTCGCGGTGCAGGCGGCCGACGGGCTGATCCTGCTCGGCCAGGGCGCGCATCAGGACGCGGTGCATATCTACGAGAAGCTGGGGCTGCCGATGGTGGTCTGGGGCGCCGCCGGCGTCGGCGATCAGCACATCGTCGTCGGCAGCGACAACCGCCACGGGGGGATGAGTGTCGCGGAGCGCTTCGTCTCCATCGGCCGCCGCCACCCGGTGTTCATCGGCAACCCGGACCATCCGGAGATGGCTCAGCGCCTCGGCGGCTTCGTCGATGAGCTCGAGCGCCACGGCATCCGGCCGCTGCTGATGCGCCGCGCGGACTTCACGCTCGAGGCCGGGGCGCACGCGGTGCGCTCGCTGCACAACCGCCGGGTGCAGTTCGATGCCATCTTCGCCTGCTCGGACCTGGTGGCCATGGGGGCGATCCGTGCGCTGGTGGAGCTCGGGCTATCGGTGCCCGAGGACGTGTCGGTGATCGGTTACGACGACACGCCCCAGGGCGGAACGTTCCTGCCGCCGCTCTCGACGGTGCGCCAGAACTGGCAGGAGGGCGGCGTGCTGCTGGCGCGCAAGGTGCTCGGTCTGCTCGGCGGCGAGGCGGTGGAGTCACAGATGCTGCCGACCGCCCTGGTGCTGCGCTCGACCTGAGGGGCGCCCCTGCGGCGTCGCCTCAGGGGGCGAGCCCGATCTGCGCGTAGCGGCGCGCGACATCCGGATGAAGCTTTTCAGCCGCGGCACAGTCCGCCTGCGCGGCCGAGGTCTGCCCAAGGTGCCGCTCTGCGAGCCCTCGGCCGTAGAGCGGCAGCGGCCGATGCGGGTGTGTGCGCAGCGCGTTGTCGTAGTCGCGCAGGGCACGCCGCCATCGGCCGAGCCTCAGGTCCACCAGGGCGCGGCTGTCAAGTACCGGGGTCGAGCCCGGCAGTCGCGCGAGTGCCCGGTCACAGTCCCGCAAGGCCCGGCGCAGGTGCCGGTCGGCGGCCCCCAGCGCCCAGCACCGTCCATTCCAGGCATACGGCAGCCCGGCATCCTCGCGGTGGTAGCGTATCCACGCGTCGAATGCGTGCTCGGCCAGGGCGAAGGCGCCAGCCTGGTCGGCGAGCAGGCCGAGCGTCATCTGCGTCACCGAATCGGCGGGCATCACGCCGCTCGCCGCCACGAGATCGGCCGTCGCGGCCGCGGTGAGGGCCGTCCAGGCGCCCGCCGCAGCGCTGCCGCGCAGCGCCAACCGGGCCGTTGCCCGGCCGAGCAGCGCCGGATAGTGCCGGGGCTGCAGGCGCAGCGCGGTGTCGAAATCCGCGAGCGCCCGGGAGGGCTGCTGCGCCTCGAGCTCCGTCTGACCGCGGTATACGAAGCAACGCGCCTCGGTGGGCCCGAGTGCGCAGGCGCGGTTAAAGTCGGCCAGCGCCTCGGGATACTCCCCGCGCGCGCGCGCCGCCATGGCGCTGCGGATGAGCCCGGCGGCCGAGCCGGACGGCGCGCTGAGCGCTGCGCCAGCGGCGCCGGTGGGCTGGCCCAGCGCGAACACCGGGCCGCCGCTGTAGGTGAAATACATCCTGTTCTGGCTGTTGGCGATGTAGACGTGGTGGGCGAGAAAGAAGTCCGCGCCGAGCACCAGATCGGCCGTGCCGCTGAACGCCGGCATCGGGATGACCATCAGGTGCGTGTGCTCGATCGTCTCGCCGCCGATCTGCAGCCGCGCCACCGGCGCGATCCACGCGTTGACCAGTCGGTGGGCGATGCCGCTGGCGCGTCCGGCGGCCTTCACGCCGGGCTCGCCGGGGCCCAGGTGCAGCCGCTCGGCGGCCGCGAACGAAAGCGCCGATCGGGCCGCGCCGGTGTCGAACATCACCGTGACGGGGTGCCCATCGAGCCGCGCCGAGCCGATGAACTGCGGGGTGAGTTCGGTCGGTGGGTTCAGCCGCAGCATGCCCACTGGCCGGCTGCCCGCCCAGTAGGCGAGCGGCAGGCGGCCGCAGTGCACCGGCTTGATGAAGCGCATGAACCCCTTGGCGAAGTCGAGCTCGACGTCCGCCACGCGCAGCAGGTTGTCGCCGAGCAGGCCGGCGGCGTGCGAGGGACTGTCGTTGCCCGTGACCAGGAACTGCACGTGATGCAGCCGCTGATGGACGAACGTGAAGGTGTGGGCGCTTACCAGCTGCGGCTCGGTCTCGCCGCCGACCCCATCGATGAACATGCCGGGGGGAGCGAACAGGCGGGTCAGCCGCAGTCGTCGGGCCCACTGCGGGTAGAGCGAGCTGTAGAAGGCCCCCGAATCGACCGCGAGTACGATCGGCTGGCCGTTGATCTTCGCAGGGATCAGCGCCTTCAGGTCCTTCAGGGTGACCGGAATGCTCGGGTAGCGCACGATCTGGCAGCGCGCCGCCCGTGCCGTGTGCGCGCCCAGCAGGGCCAGCAGCGTGAAGATCGTCGTCCCTAATCCTGAGCGCGCGCGCATGGGTTCCCCTTTGCCCAGGTTCATGCCGACCGGTGTTCTGCGGCGCTAGCGCACCTGACCTCCAGGCCGCGGCCATCCGCTGGCGCCAGCCTAGCCGATGCGCTCGCCCGTGCAAGCCGGTGTCCGGCCCGTCGGCCAGCGTACACTGCCCGGATGCACGCCCCTGAGGTCACGGACCGCGATCTGTACGCGCTCGCCGAGCAGGCCGGGCGCGCCCTGCGGACAGCGGGCTGGCGGCTGGCCACGGCCGAGTCCTGTACCGCCGGCTGGATCGCCAAGGCGCTGACCGACGTGCCCGGCAGCTCGCAATGGGTCGAGTGCGGCTACGTGACCTACTCCAATGCGGCGAAAGCCCGTGACCTCGGCGTCGCGGCCCGCACGCTCGAGGCGCACGGCGCGGTGAGCGAGGCGGTGGTCCGGGAGATGGCGCGCGGCGCGCTGCGGGTCTCGGGCGCTCAGGTGGCCGTGGCGGTGAGCGGCATTGCCGGGCCGGATGGCGGCAGTCCGGGCAAGCCGGTCGGGACCGTGTGGTTCGCCGTCGCTGCGTCCTCGATGCCCGAGCCGCGCTGCGTTGTGCGGCAGTTCGCGGGTGACCGGGAAGCGGTGCGCCGCCAGTCGGTGGCTCACGCCCTGCGGCAGGTGCTCGCGGCGCTGGGGACTGCGAGCGGCGCCGGCGGCGCGCCCGGATCGTGATCCCGCGGGGCGCGGGCGCGCACCCGCCGGCGCGCGTGGGGCCGCGCCGCCTGTTCTTCGCGCTCTGGCCGGATGCGCTCGCTCGTGCACGGCTTGCGCAGGCCACGCAGGCGGTGGTGCGGGTGAGCGACGGTCGAGCCGTGCCGGCCGAGCAGCTGCACTTGACGCTGGCGTTCCTCGGCGCGGTGCCCGCCGCTCGACTGGCCGAGCTCGAGGCCCTCGCTGCGGCGGCGGTGCGCGCGGCCGGTCTGCCGGACGAGCCCCTGGCACTCACGCTCGGGCGGCTCGAGCGCTGGTCGGGTCCGCAGGTGCTGTGCGTCCTGCCGGTCCATCCGCCCGCGGCGCTCGGGGCGCTCGCTCGGGGCGTCGTGGGGACGCTCGGCGCCGCCGGTTTTGCTCCAGATCTCAAACCCTTCCGTCCGCATGTCACCGTGGCACGCAAAGTCGTGCGCCCAAGTGAGCTGGCGCCGATCGCTCCGGTTCGCTGGACGTTCGAGCGCATCGCTCTGATCGAGAGCCGCACGCTCGAGCGCGGGCCTGTGTACAGTGTTGTCGGGACATGCCCGCTGTACGGCGAGTGATGGACGAGAAAATAACATCTTGCGCACGCAGACGGAGATGATGCGGGCCGTGTCTTTGTGGGATAATTTACTCACCGCTGCGTTTTCAGCACCTCCGGGACAGCCAGATGGAAGACAATCGCAAGAAGGCGCTCGCCGCCGCGTTGGGCCAGATCGAGAAGCAGTTCGGCAAGGGCTCGGTGATGCGTCTCGGCGACGCTACCGCAAGCTACGATGTCGAGACCGTTTCGACCGGCTCGCTGGGGCTGGACATCGCCCTTGGCGTGGGCGGCCTGCCGCGCGGCCGGGTGGTCGAGATCTACGGCCCCGAGTCCTCGGGCAAGACGACGCTCACCCTGCAGGTGATCGCCGAGGTGCAGCGCGGCGGTGGCACCGCGGCATTTGTCGACGCCGAGCACGCGCTCGATCCGTCCTACGCCGAGAAGCTCGGCGTGAACATCGCCGACCTGCTCGTCTCGCAGCCCGACACCGGCGAACAGGCGCTCGAGATCACCGACATGCTGGTACGTTCCAACGCCGTGGACATCGTGGTGATCGACTCGGTCGCGGCGCTGACGCCGAAGGCGGAAATCGAGGGTGAGATGGGTGAGATGCAGGTCGGCCTGCATGCGCGGTTGATGTCGCAGGCGCTGCGCAAGCTGACCGGCAACATCAAGCGCTCCAACACCATCGTGATCTTCATCAACCAGATCCGCATGAAGATCGGGGTCATGTTCGGCAGTCCCGAGACCACCACCGGCGGCAACGCGTTGAAGTTCTACGCCTCGGTGCGCCTGGACATCCGCCGCATCGGCGCGATCAAGAACGGCGAGGAAGTCGTCGGCAACATGACGCGCGTCAAGGTGGTCAAGAACAAGGTGGCCCCGCCGTTCCGCGAGGCTGAATTCGAGATCATGTACGGCCAGGGCATCTCGCGCGAAGGGGAGATCATCGACCTCGCCAGCGCCCAGAACATCGTCGAGAAGTCCGGTGCGTGGTACTCCTACAAGGGCAACCGGATCGGGCAGGGCAAGGACAACGCCCGCACCTTCCTGCAGAGCAACCCGGAGGTGGCGCGGGAGATCGAGACGGAAGTGCGCACCCGGCTGTTGCCCGTGCGCCCGCCGCGCAGCAGCGGTGGCGAAGCGGCCACGGCCTGAAGCGGCCGGCGACCCGCGCAGCGCCCGCGCAGCCGCGGTGGCGCTGCTCGCGCGGCGCGACCACTTCAGCGCCGAACTGCGCCGCAAGCTGCTCGAGCGGGGTTTCGAGCCGGCCGCCACGAGCGAGGCGCTCGAGGCGCTCGAGACCGAGCGCCTGCTGGACGATGCGCGCTGCCTCGAGCGCTTCGTGGTCTACCGGGCCGAGCGCGGACAGGGACCGCTGCGCATCGCAATCGATCTGAAGGCCCACGGCGTCCCGGCCGAGCTGATCGGCCCGGCGCTCGAGGCCGCGGGCGACTGGCGAGCGCTGGCGCGCACGGTGCGCCGGCGCCGATTCGGCGCGATCGCACCGGCCGACTGGTCCGAGAAGGCCCGCCAAGCGCGTTTTTTGCAGTACCGGGGCTTTTCATCGGATGATATCCGCGCGGCCATTGGCGCCGAGCTCGAACTGGACTGACGAACTTGACCCGACCTCCCTCTCTCGGCGCCGCCGATGTGCGCCGCGCCTTCCTTGAGTTCTTCCGCGAACGCGGCCACACCATCGTGCCCTCGAGCCCGCTCGTGCCGGGCAACGATCCGACGCTGCTGTTCACGAATGCCGGCATGGTGCAGTTCAAGGACGTGTTCCTCGGCAAGGACAAGCGCGATTACGCACGCGCCGCGACCAGCCAGCGCTGCGTGCGCGCCGGCGGCAAGCACAACGACCTCGAGAACGTTGGCTACACGGCCCGCCATCACACGTTCTTCGAGATGCTGGGCAACTTCTCCTTCGGCGATTATTTCAAGCGCGAAGCCATCCAGTTCGCCTGGGCGTTCCTCACCGGCACGCTCAAGCTCGACCCGACGCGCCTGTGGGTCACGGTGTTTCGCGAGGACGATGAGGCGGCGGAGATCTGGCTGAAGGAGATCGGGGTGTCCCCCGAGCGCTTCGCGCGCATGGGTGAGAAGTCGAACTTCTGGGCCATGGGGGACACCGGCCCGTGCGGTCCGTGCAGCGAGATCTTCTACGATCACGGACCTGAGGTTCCCGGCGGTCCGCCCGGATCGCCCGATGAGGATGGCGACCGGTTCGTGGAGATCTGGAACCTGGTGTTCATGCAGTTCGAGCGCGGCGCCGACGGCGCACTCACGCGGCTCCCGAAACCCTCGGTGGACACCGGCATGGGGCTTGAGCGCATCTCCGCGGTGCTGCAGGGCGTGCACTCGAACTACGACATCGACCTGTTCCGCAGCCTAATCGGCGCGGCTGCAAAGCTCGCCGGGACCGGCGAGCTGACCTCCAGTTCGCTGCGGGTGATCGCCGATCACATCCGCGCCTGCACCTTCCTCGTGGTCGACGGCGTGCTGCCCTCCAACGAGGGCCGTGGCTACGTGCTGCGCCGCATCATCCGGCGCGCGGTGCGTCACGGCTACAAGCTCGGCATCAGCGAGCCGTTCTTCTACAAGCTCGTGCCCGTGCTCGAGCAGGAGATGAGCGGGGCCTATCCGGAGCTGACCCGGGGCCGCGCGCAGGCCGAGCGCGTGCTGCGGCAGGAGGAGGAGCGTTTCGCCGAAACCCTCGAGAAGGGCATGAGCCTGCTCGAGGAGGCCATCGCCCGGCTGGGTCCGGCAGGCGCTCACGGACCGGCAGTCATTCCGGGCGATGTCGTGTTCAAGCTCTACGACACCTACGGCTTTCCGGCCGATCTTACCGCGGACATCGCGCGCGAGCGCGGGCTCGCCATCGACCAGGCGGGTTTCGATGCGGCCATGGAGGCGCAGCGACGCCGGTCTCAGGAAGCGAGCAAATTCGGGGTGGACCTGCGTGGTGGGGCCGTGATCGAGACGCAGACCGCGTTCGAGGGGTACGGCGCGATGGCGGCCGAGGGCCGCGTGGTGGCGCTGCTGCGCGACGGGGCGCAGACCGATGCGATCGCCGCCGGCGAGCGGGCCGAAGTCGTGCTTGACCGCACGCCGTTCTACGCCGAGTCGGGCGGCCAGGTGGGCGACGCCGGCACGCTGGATGGACCCGGGGTGCGTTTCGAGGTGGAGGATACCCTCAAGCGGGGTCCCGCCCATGCCCACATCGGCCGGCTTCTCGAAGGGCGCATCCGCGTGGGCGATGTGATGCGCGCGACGGTGGATGCGCCGCGCCGTGCGGCCACGGCCCGCAATCATACGGCGACCCACCTGCTGCACGCGGCGCTGCGCACGACGCTCGGCACGCATGTTCAGCAAAAGGGCTCCCTGGTCGCACCCGACCGGCTGCGCTTCGATTTCTCGCATCCGCAACCCGTGACGGCTGAAGAGTTGCTGACCATCGAGCGGCTGGTGAATGCGCAGATCCGGGCCAACGCACCGGCCGAGACACGCCTGATGGACTACGAGAGCGCAGTCGCCGCGGGCGCCATGGCACTGTTCGGGGAGAAGTACGACAAGGACGTGCGGGTGCTGCGGGTCGGGGATTTCTCGATGGAGCTGTGTGGCGGCACGCACGTGCAGCGCGCCGGGGACATCGGCCTGTTCAAGATCATCGCGGAAGGCGGTGTCGCATCCGGGGTGCGGCGCATTGAGGCGGTCACCGGCGAGGGCGCCGTGGAATTCGTCGAGCAGAGCGATGCGCTGCTGAAGGAACTGGCCCATCTGGTGCGCGGCTCGCGCGAGGACATCAGGGACAAGGTCCGCGAGACCCTGGAGCGCGTCAAGCACATGGAGCGGGAGGTACGCACCCTGAAGGACCGGCTCGCTTCGGGGCAGGGGGTCGATCTCGCCGCCGGGGCCCTCGAGGTCAATGGCATCAAGGTGCTGGCAATCCAGGTGGCCGATGCCGATGTGGCCGCGCTGCGCAACGCGGTGGATCAGCTCAAGGAGCGTCTGCGCTCGGCGGTCATCGTGCTGGCCTCGGTGCAGGCGCCCGATAAGGTGGTGCTGGTTGCGGGCGTCACCGCGGACCAGACGGGTCGCATCAAGGCCGGTGAACTCGTCGGCGTGATCGCGGGCCGCATTGGCGGGCGCGGCGGCGGCCGCGCGGACTTCGCCCAGGCGGGCGGGACCAATCCTGCCGCGCTCCAGGCCGTGCTTGCAGAAGTCCCCGGGTGGGTACGGGAGCGCTTAACGGCCTGAAAATGCCGGAATACACCAATTCCGTGCGCGTTCAAAGGGTGTAGAGTGCCCTGCGAGGAGGTCAAGCCATGCTCATATTGACCCGCAGAGTAGGCGAGACGCTGATGATCGGGGACGAGGTCTCGGTAACCGTCCTCGGCGTCAAGGGCAATCAAGTCCGCATCGGGATCCAGGCGCCGAAGAGCGTCGCGGTCCATCGGGAGGAAATTTACAAGCGTATCCAGCGGGAAAAAGAGCAGCACACGGGCTCGGGCGTCGAGACCTCCGAGTCAATGGGTGAGGAGGCTGTCAAGCGAGAA
The DNA here is from genome assembly GCA_021805275.1 of Pseudomonadota bacterium. Next base: position 240 of record JAJZFQ010000148.1, on the reverse strand, counting down.
GTGCAGGACGCCGTGATCTGAGTCGGCTGGCTCGCCGGGGCGTCCCATTCCTTGCGCGTTTCCAGTATCATGCGCCCCTCCTGGCCGCGCACGCGGCGGCGCTTGCGTCAGCGTACGTGCTCATCCGGGGATCCCGCCTCAAGAAGCCGGAGAGATGGCCGAGTGGTCGAAGGCGCACCCCTGCTAAGGGTGTAAGGGTCAAAAGCCCTTCGAGGGTTCGAATCCCTCTCTCTCCGCCAG
>JAJZFQ010000138.1 GCA_021805275.1 Pseudomonadota bacterium | reverse complement strand
CCAGGCCGGCGGCTTCGACGCGCGCCCGATAGTCGATCGACGTGGCCAGACGTACCTGCTGTCCGCGCGCGACCAAGGCTTTGCCCACGGCGATGTAGGGGTGCAGATCGCCGAGCGAACCCAACGTCGCGAGCAGGATGCGACTCATGATGGCGGCCTAACCGGGTGATTCCATCGTGCGCTCTGGCGGCAGGTGTTGCCCTTGCGGCCCACTGGGTCAGGGTTTGGGGCCGTCGTGATCAGCGACCACGTAGGAACCCGGTTTTGCCGGATCGGGGCGCACGGCCGCGCCCGGCGCCAACTTCAGCACCCAGCCGCCCCTCTGAAGGGTCCGGCCGGCCACCGAGGCGGGTGCCGCGACCGTGAGCGCCGTGAATTTCGCATCGATGAGCGCATCGCCGTGGACGACGGTGATGCGCCCCCAGGGGGCGCTCAGCATCACGCGGTGATAGACCGAGCCGTAGCGGCCGAGCGGCGTCAAGGTGCTGGGATTGAAGCTGATCTTGAACCGCTGCAGCGGCATGCGCAGCGTCCTGCCGGAGACGAGCTCGGCGCGCAACGCGGCGCTCCTGGCCGCCTGATGCGCCGCGCGCACCGCCTCCTGGGCTTCGATGGCGGCGCCGCCGTAACGGGCGAGGATGTTCTGTGCGAGCCGCGCCGAGGGGACTGTCACCGAAATGCCGTAGGCCCGTGCCGCCAGCGCCGCGATCGAGGTCTTCATCGTCACGGTGCGGCGCCAATGCGGATCTGCCGCATCGAGGAGCTCGGAGTAGGCCGGCCCGATCGCGAAGAAGAACGTGCGCGCATAGCTGCGGGCATGCTCAACGAAGCGCATGTCATGCAGCGCATACGCGATGCGGCGCGCCGGCGGCAGTCCAACATCGATGCCCGTCGACTCCGCGAGGCCCTCCATGATGTCCAGTTCGTGCTCGGGTGCAACGCTCGCCGGCACAATGGCGTGCCGATAGGCGCGCATGCGCAGCGCATTGGCGAGCGCTCGGGTGCGGGCCGCGCCTCTCGAGATGAGTGCGACGCGCAGCGCATGGATTTCCCCGCGCAGCCAGATTCGGCCCGTTTCCGTGTCGAGGGCTGGGTCCCCCGAGATCATGCTGTCGGCGTTCGCCGCACCGCGGACCACGAAGCCGAGCTGCGGCTCGATCCGATGAAAGGACTCGTGCATGAGATTGACCGCTTCCTGAGCCGCGCTCTGCACGGGCGGCCAGGTGACCTGCGCGAAGCGGACGCCTTCGTATTCGAACGGCGCATTGGCAATCGGTTCGCTGCGTGCGAGCGTCAGGAGATAGTCAGCGCCGACGCGTCGGGCGCCCGGCACGGGTGTATTCGTGATGGCGGCGCCGGTGCGCGGGTCTGCCAACATGAGCGGGCCGCACAACGACACGCCCCACAGACGGCCGCCGTCGGCCGCGCACAGCGTGTGCGCGCGAGCGAATACCGCCGCCGCCGCTGCTACCGGGATGCTCGGTGCGCTCGCCGCTGCAGACTGAATGGCAACGGTCAACAATGCACTGGCGACCATACGCTTCATGGACCGACTTCCCCGCTGACCGCCCTGGAGTCTGGCGTTGCGCGGGACTTCTCTCGCGCACCGGCGCATCATCATATCGCCGTCTGCGATCGAGAGGGCGCGTGAGCAGCAGGGCAACCGCCGGTCCGGGCGCGCTAGCTTGCGCTCAGCGGCGCCTCGAGGGGTTTCGCGCAACGCACCCGGTCGGCTCGCAACCGGGTGCCTGGGAACCGGCCGCCTCAGCGGCGGGGGGGCTTGCCGCGATGTTTGGGCGCGTGACCGTGCCGAGGTGCCGTGCCTTTGCCTCTCGGGCCTTGCATGCCCTTGGGCGCGTGAGGACGGCGCTCGGCGTGCTCGGGCCTCGAATCGGCCCGGCTGATGCGCAGCTCCGTTCCCCGCACCCGCACGGCCTGGAGGTTCTCGAAGACCTCCTCCGGCATGCCGGGGGGCAGATCGACGAAGCTGTGATCCTCGCGGATGTCGATGTGCCCGATGTCGCGACCGTCGAGGCCCGCCTCGTTGGCGAGCGCCCCGACGATATTCCCCGGCTGCACGCCATGGGCATGCCCCACTTCGATCCGATACGTCTCGAACCGCGGGCCCTTGCCGGACGGGGGGCGTGAGCGCCCTTCCGGGGCGGATTCCCGATCCGCAGTGCGGCGGCCCTTCTTGCCCGACGGTTCGTCGCGGCGGGAGTCCTCCGGCGCGAACGTCTGCGGCGCCTCGGCCTTGGGCGTCATCAGCAGCGGCGTGGAACCCTGCAGGAGGCTGGCCAGTGCCGCGGCGATTTCTGCCGCCGGCAGATTCTGCTCACGCTCGATCTGCTCAATCAGCGGCTGGAAATCCTTACCCTCGGCGCTGCGCACCGCGTTCGTGACGGTTTCCTTGAATTTCAGGATGCGCTGTTCATTGACGTCCTCGATGCTCGGCAGGCGCATCTGTTCGATCGGCTGCTTGGTCGCCCGCTCGATGACGCGCAGCATGTTGCGCTCGCGCGGCGCGACGAACAGGATCGCCTCTCCGTTGCGTCCGGCCCGTCCGGTGCGCCCGATCCGGTGCACGTAGGTCTCCGAGTCGTACGGAATGTCGTAGTTGACGACGTGCGAGACCCGCTCGACATCCAGGCCGCGCGCCGCGACATCGGTTGCCACGACGATATCGACCTGCCCGGCCTTCAGGCGGGCGATCGTGCGCTCGCGCTGCTGCTGCGGGACATCCCCATGCAGGGCAGCGACGTTGAAGCCGCGCGCCTCGAGTCGCTCGGCGAGTTCAGCCGTCTCGAGCTTGGTGCGCACGAAGACGATCATGGCCTCGAAGCGCTCGACCTCGAGCACTCGCGTCAGCGCGTCGAGTTTGTGCATGCCGCTCACCAGCCAATAGCGCTGGCGAATCTTCGGCGTGGTGCTCGCGCGGTTCTGGATGGTGATCTGCGCCGGATCGCGCATGTGGGTGTGCGCGATGCGGCGGATCGCCGCCGGCAGCGTCGCGGAGAACAGCGCGGTCTGGCGCTGCGGCGGGGCCTGCTGCAGGATCTGTTCGATCGCATCGACGAAGCCCATCTGCAGCATCTCGTCGCCTTCGTCGAGCACGACGAAACGCAGCGTGTCGAGCGCCAGTGTGCCGCGCGCCATGTGATCCATGATGCGTCCGGGCGTGCCGACGATCACGTGCGCGCCTCGCTTCAGGCCCTTGAGCTGCGGGATGTAGCTCTGGCCGCCGTAGAGCGGCAGGACGTGAAAGCCGCGCAGGTGCGTCGCATAGCGCTGAAAGGCCTCGGCCACCTGAATGGCCAGTTCGCGCGTCGGGACGAGCACGAGTGCCTGCGGGCGGGTGTTCTGCAGATCGAGCTGCGCAAGAATCGGCAGGGCGAAGGCCGCAGTCTTGCCGGTGCCAGTCTGCGCCTGCCCCAGCAGGTCGGAGCCCGAGAGCAGCAAGGGGATGGTCTGGGCCTGGATCGGCGAGGGCGTCTCATAGCCGACGGCCGTCAAGGCTTCGAGGATAGGTTCGGGCAGGCCGAGCTCGCGAAAGCCGGCGGGGGTTTGTTCATCGCTCATATCGGTCACTCAACTCGTTCTTCCCGGCCGAGGCGCCGGCGTATCGCTTCTTCCCGCGCGTCCTCGATCACCTGAATGACGCCGTCGGTGTCAGCCGACGACTCGTCGCGGACGACGATTCCTGTGAGGCGGCTGTCGGGATGCAGCTCGCCCGCTTCATACAACGCCCAGATCTCCCGGGCGAACTCGGTCTCGAGCAGCTCCGGCGCAAAGCGCCCGAGCGTGCCTCTGAGGTTGTTGACGTCGCGCTCGAGCATCGCGAAGGCGGCATTGTTGCCCGCGGCGTTCACGACCTGGGGCAGGTCAATGATCACCGGCCCCTCCGGCCCGAGCAGGACATTGAATTCAGACAGATCCCCATGGATCAGTCCTGCGCTCAACATGCGGGCAATCTGCCGCATGAGAAATTCGTGATAGTCGCGTGCGAGCTCCGGTGTGAGCTCGACTTCCCCGAGCCGCGGCGCCGGGTCTCCTGCGGCATCGGTGACCAGTTCCATCACCAGCACGTCGTTGAAATAACCGATCGGTCGCGGCACGCGCACATCCGCCGCCACGAGCCGGTAGAGCGCCTCGACTTCGGCGTTCTTCCACTCCTGCTCCTGCTCTCGGCGGCCGAACCGGGTGCTGCGGTTCATCGCGCGCGCCTCACGGCTGCCACGCACCTTGCGGCCTTCCTGATACTGCGCGCGTCGCTGGAAGCTGCGCTGCGCCATGTCCCGATAGACCTTCGCGCAGCGCAGATGCGTCCCGCAGCGCACGATATACACCGTGGCTTCCTTGCCGCTTTTCAGGGAGCGGACCACTTCATCGATGACGCCGTCATCGATCAACGGCTGTAAGTCTTTGGGAACTCTCATGGTCTCCGTGGGCGCGGTGGTTCGGCCCGCGAAGCTCGTATGGAAGGGGGGTGCGCGAAAGCGCGTCGAGACGTCTGACTTGCGCAGTATAGCACGGCAGCGCGGTTTCTGCTGAGAGAAGCCCGGCCCGGGCGGACCGGTATGCCCCCGGGCCGTGCGTGCCGCTCGCGGCGCGGCGATCCCCCGCAGGCGATCGCCGCGCCTGGGAACCGAGGGGGTGAGCGGTGCGTTCCGGGCGGCTTTCGGGGCGGGGCTCGTGCGCGCCTCCCCGCGGCCGTAGGCGCCCAAACCGTTGCGCTCTGCTTGAGCGCCCATGAGGGTCGTGTCATTCAAGCCGACGGGTGCCGGGTCGGTGACCGACAGCACCCGCACGCGCCTCAACAGCATGGTCGGCACGACGCCATATCCGTCGAAGAACAGGCCGCGCTTCAGGCGCAGCTCGGTGAATACGAGACTCGCCGCTCGCATCGGGGCGTTGAGGGCCGAAGAGGAGGCGCCCAGGGTGGTCACGAGGGCCTCCCGCCGGGCCCGGCGCTTGCGGGGTGAGCCCGACGCGGCCGTTCGAGCACCGGTGACAACGTCCCACTAGAATCACGACGAGCGTGCGTCGTGTCGCGAAGACCTGTGGGCCGGCACATCGGCCCCTCAGGTCCCGATCCACGCGGGCGCGCTCAACAGCGGTGCGATGCGGGGACGAGGCCGGACTCTGAGTCCAGTGATCGAGGGCGGTGAATGCGGGAGCGTCCGATGCGGGAGCGCAAGGCAGGGGGCCGGCAGAATGGGTGCGGCGGGCGCTCCTGCGCTGCGCGTGAGACGGTGACGTGCGGGCAATCTGCCCGATCGGGGACGATGCGTGGACCATGATGCGGATGAGCTGATCCGACGGGCGCGAGCGAGTCTCGGGCATGCGTACGCGCCGTATTCGCGCTTCCCGGTGGCCGCGGCCGTGTGCGACGAGCAGGGGCGCGTGTTTACGGGCGTGAACGTCGAAAATGTCTCGTATGGGCTGAGCATGTGTGCCGAGCGCGTCGCGATCTTCGCGGCGATCGCCGCCGGCGCCCGCCGTGTCACGGCGATTGCCGTCACCAGCGGTGTGGCGGAAGTGCTCTCGCCATGTGGCGCCTGCCGGCAGGTGATTGCGGAATTCGCCGCGGGTGACACGCCCGTCTACTGCGTCGCGGCCGCCGGCGAGCGCCATCGGTGGACGGTCTCGGCGTTGCTGCCGAGCGGCTTTACCGCCTCGCAGCTGCGCAGCCGATGACCGGTCGCGCCGGCGCGTTCGGCGGATGGCCCTTCGCACGACGCAATGCGTGAGGACCCGATGAATCCGCTCCCATCCGAACACCTCGGCCCCGAGGCCCCCGCCGTCGAAACGCTCGGAATCGCTCCGGTGCCTGAGCGCGAGCGCACGATGCGCATCCGTTCCCTGTTCGTCATCTGGAGTCTCGCCTCGGCATCGGCGACGACGCCGGTCATCGGACTGGTCTTGAAGGGGATGGGCCTGGCGGAATTCATCGCGGTCAACGTGCTCGCCCTGCTGATTGGTCTGGTGCCCTCGATGTTGCTGGCGCACATGGGCCGGCAGGTGCCGATCATCTCCATGGTGATGGCGCGGCGTACCTTCGGGATGGGCGGCGCGACGGTGCTGTCGATCCTCTACACGATCGTGGGCGCCGGCTGGTTCGGGCTGAACACCGACGTGGGCGGGCAGATCCTCTCCACTTTATTCCCCGGGCATGGCGTGCTGTGGTTCGTCCTGCTCGGAGTCCTCCAGATCGCGCTCGTCTTCTTCGGCATGGAGGTGTTGGAGAAGTTCTACAACTACACCGCACTGGTGTTCCTGCTGTGCTACGCAGTGCTCGCGTATTACCTCTTCGAGCGGTATTCCTTCGTTATGCCGCAGCAGCGGGGCGCGATCGACTGGGGACAAGACATCGATCTGATCTTGAGCTTCAGTCTGCTGTCGTGGGCCTATATTTTCCCGACCGTGACGCGATTCTGTCCGCCATCGGCTCCAGAGGAGAGCTCCGTTCGCCGCGCCGCGTACATGCTGGCGCCGGGCATCGGCGTCATGAGTGCGGTCGTGATCATGGGCGCGCTCGGGCGGGTCGCGCTTGGCATGACGGGCGAGTGGAACATCGCACTCCTCGGTCAGCATCTGCCGATCTGGGGGGAGGTGTCGGCGATCGGCGTGATTCTCGCCATCGCCCATACCAACGCGATGAATCTGTACCCGGCGGTCACCACGCTGCTCGCGGTCAATCCCTCGGGCCGAAGCGAGCATCGGCTGCTGCAGCCGATGCTGGTCATCCTCCTCGGGCTGTTTTCGACCGCTCTGGCGATTTTCGGCATCTTGGCGTTCATCCAGGGATTTCTCTCGGCGCTGGGCGCGGTGCTCTTTCCGTTTACGTTCATCCTGGTCGTCGACTGGTTCCACGGTCGCTACTATGCCGATGCGGTGTCTCGGTTCTATGTGCACCCCCGGCGACTGCAGGACTGGTTCATCTGGCCGGCGCCGTGGGCCATCACCATGCTGCTTGCCGGAGTGTGGTTGGGCGCCTCGGCGCGTTCTCTGGCGCAACTGCAGGTCCACTTCCTGCCCTGGCAGGTCTGCTCGGCCGCCGTGGTGACCCTCATTTACTACCTGGGTTTGCGCATCGGCGCAGCGCGCGTGCATCGCTCGTAAGCCGCGTGAGCCGACACGGGCCCGCGGGCGCCAGGGCCGGCTTTATGGAACAATAGCCGCCGTGGAGAAGCTGTTCATTTCCGCCGATCAGCTGCTGGGCGACTCGATGGAGCTCGCCCGGCGGGTCGTGGCGAGCGGGATGCGCCCGACCTTCCTGGTGGCGATGTGGCGGGGCGGTGCCCCGATCGGCATCACGGTTCAGGAGGTGCTGGAGTACCACTCGATCCAGGTCGACCATATCGCGATCCGCACGTCGTACTACGACGGCATCGACGTTCGGGACAAGACCGTCAGGGTGCACGCGCTTGACTACCTGGTGTCGCGGCTCGAGGCGCACGACGAACTGCTGCTCGTGGATGACGTCTACGATTCAGGGCGTAGTCTGGAGGCGGTCATCGAGGAGCTGCGGCGCCGGTGTCGGCGCAATCTCCCGGAGCGAATCCGCATTGCGACCGTGTACTACAAGCCGGAGCGACGGCAAAGTGCGCTGATCCCGGACTTCTTCGTGCACGAGACCTCCCAGTGGCTCGTTTTTCCGCATGAGATCCAGGGTTTGACGCGCGAGGAAATCCTGGCGCACAAGCCGGTCGGAGTCGAGTTCTTCGACGCGGCAAACGCCGGGGCGAGCGGTGCGTTCAGCCCGCAGGTCACGTCAGGTAAATAAAGCGAGCGACACAGAGCGCCGCCAGCAGATACACCAGCCAGTCACGGGCGCGCGCCTGTCCGCGCACGAGCTTCAGGACCGCGTGGCTGACGATGCCAAAGGCGAGGCCGTTGGCGATCGAGTAACTCAACGGCACCATGATGACGGTGAGAAAGGCGGGGATCCCGTCGCTCGGCTCCTGCCAATCGATCTCCGCGAGTGCACCCATCATCATCGCACCGACCAGGACCAGAGCCGGTGCGGTCGCCACCGCGGGAATGGCCTGCACCAGCGGCGCGACGAACAAGGTGGCCAGAAAGAGCAGACCGACCGTGACGCTGGTGAGCCCGGTGCGTCCGCCGACCGCAACTCCCGAAGTGCTCTCGATGTAGCTGGTGACCGGGCTGGTGCCGGCGAGCGCACCGAGCAGCATCGCGATCGAATCGGCGAGCAGAATCCGCTTCATGCGCGGGACGGTGCCGTCGGCGTCGACGAGCCCTGCGCGCCGGGTGACGGCCATCAGGGTGCCGACGTTGTCGAACAGATCGACGAACAGGAAAACGAAGACGATCTCGATGAGCGACAGTCCGAGACCGCCGCCGATGTTCAGTGCGGCCGGAATATTCAGCCGCAATGCGGTCGATGACAGGTCGCTCAGGCGATAGGCCATCGGCGTGAAGTGCGTCAGTCCGAAGATCCACGCGACGGCCGCCGTGCCGAGGATGCCGAACAGCATGGCGCCCTTGACGGCCCGGGCCTGCAAGGCCGCGATCACCAGTAATCCGAGGAGGGCGAGCGCCGGTGTTGCGGTAGTGAGCTTGCCGAGTCCGACCGTCGTGCCGGGATGGTAGGTCACGATCCCGGCGTCCTTCAGACCTATGAACGCGATGAACAGGCCGATGCCGCCGCTGACGGCGGCGAACAGCGAGCGCGGTACCGCGTTCATGATGAGCTGTCGCACCCCGGAGAGCGTGAGCAACAGGAAGGCGACGGCCGAGAGAAATACGCATCCGAGGGCGACCTGCCACGGGACGCCCATGGTCTTCACCACGGTGTAGGTGAAATAGGCGTTCAGGCCCATGCCCGGCGCGAGCGCGAGCGGATAATTCGAGAGCACGCCCATCAGGATGCTGCCGAGTCCGGCGGAAATACACGTGGCGGCGGCGACGCCGGCGATCGGCATGCCCGCCATGCCGAGCACCACCGGGTTGACCACCACGATGTAGGCCATCGTGAGAAATGTGGTCAGTCCCGCGAACAATTCCGTCCGCAGGGTCGTTCCGTGACGTTCAAGATCGAAGAATCGTGCCAGCATGAGTGTCAATCTTCGGGGTGAGACGCAGATGGCGGAGACTCGACCGTAGCGCGGAAATGTACGGCAAACTCCGGCGCATGAGTAGCGGGTCTTCCGTGAACGCGGTCGAGGCGCTCGTCAGGGCAGCGCCGAGGGCGGCGCTGTGCCGGCATCGCGACGACATGCGCACCGCGGAGGGCGATGCGCGGGGTCGCGAAGGGCGGCAGGGGTATCGCCGCTTGCGCGCGTGAAGACTTGCGTGCCGCGTACGATGTTTGGGATCAGCAGGAGTGCCTGAACCTCGATGCGAGCACGAGCGCGCGAAGCCGCGTCGGTTCGAGACATTCGTGCAGGATGCCGGTGGGACCTCGGCGATGACGTTCTGTTGGTGCGCGCAAGATGCCTGATGACCGTCGTCACACGGTAGGTCAGTCCCGTTCATTCTGGCCGGCGGGGCATTCGAGATGACGCGGCTCTATGTCGTGTCATTTGCGTGGCGGACCCGGCGGGTCGGTGCGGATGCTGTCGCCTCCGCGGGCCGTGCGCGGGAGAAGCCGCGAGATTCCCGGCGCCGTGCCCTCGGGTGTCAAGAGCGGCGGCCGGGTCGGTCATGCGTTGCGGCCGTGCGGGGCGCGCTCGCACGGTGTCGGGCCACCCCACCAGGCCCCTGACCCGCGGCCCGGAACACCGGTCGCGCGGTCAGGAGGCGAGGCCGGCCGAGGCTCCACGCGCGGCGTTCCTGGTCAGAGCGGCGCGCCTGACGGAGCGGCTCCTTCAGTGCGCCGAAGGGTGAGCATGGCCCGGATGTGAGGTCACCAGGGACGGCACAACGCCTCGCCGTTCACCGCCCGGGCCGAGCGTGCGGCCCGCAATCCGGCGGCCCGCGCCGCTTTCCCGGATCTGGGTCTGCGCCGCTTCACGCCGCCGCTCGCTTCCGATACCATATCAAATTATATATCGTGTTATGGAACTGTCATGCCAGCGGACATCTTGCGCGATCTGGGGCCGATTTTTCTCGGCAGCCGCCTGAAGAGGTTGGCGGAACGCATGCAGGCCGGAGCGGCGCGAGTGCTCACGGATGCCGGACTGACGGTGCAGCCCTCTCACCTGCCACTGCTGAGCGCGCTCGATCGCAGCTCGTTGACGGTAGGACAGCTGGCCGAAGCGGTGGGCACGAGTCAACCGGGGGTCACGCGCGCCGCCCGCCAGCTCGTGAGCCTCGGGCTCATCGAGGCCTCGCCGGGGGCGGATCAGCGCCAGCGCACCCTCTCGCTCACCGCGGCCGGGCGGGCGGTGATGGCGCGGGTCAAGATGCTCGTCTGGCCGCGCGTCACGGCGGCCGTCAACGAGATGTGCGCGGGGCTCTGCGGACCCTTGCTCGAGCAGATCGAGGCGCTCGAGACCGCCCTGGCCTGCAGGCCGCTGCACGAGCGTGTCGCCGGCGTCGCGTCCGAACGACTCCTCATCCGCGAGTTCAGCGATGATCTTGCCGCCACCTTCCATGAGATCAATGCCGAATGGATCACTTCCATGTTCAAACTGGAGGGGAGTGACCTGGAGGTTCTGCAAGACCCGCGCGGGCGCATCGTCGACTCCGGCGGCACGATCCTGTTCGTAGAAGCGCCCGGACTCGGGATCGTCGGTACCTGCGCGTTGCGCAAGACGGGCGATGAGAGCTTCGAGTTGACGAAGATGGGCGTGCGCGCCAGCGCGCGCGGTCTGAAGGCGGGCGAGTTTCTCCTGGCCGCGACCATCGAGCGGGCCGCGACGCTGCATGCGAAGACGCTCTACCTGTTGACCAACAGACGGTGCGAGGCGGCGATTCATCTCTACGAGAAGCTGGGCTTCCGTCACGATGCCGAGATTATGGAAAAGTACGGCTCGCGATATGAGCGCTGCGACGTCGCCATGCGGTATTGTGGACAGCCGAACGAATGACCTCCAGCGCGCCATCGCGGGCGCGGTGCGCGATGTTGCGGAGGCGATCAGGAAGGCTGGCGGGGAACTCATCGCGCGCCCGGAAGAAGATGCCCAGGCAGTGAGTGGCAACGTCATTGAACGTCTGCGGCCGTGATGCCGCCGATCTCACCACATCAGGTCATCAGGCACGTCATCAGAGGCCGTTGCATCGTGGGTGAGGCCGCATCCGATCACCGCACCTTCATCGCGCTCGCGAATCCGCACTGCGATCTCTGCTGGCACGAGCTCGTAGCCTGCGCTGCGGCGCACGATCGCGATTTCCCCACGGCTGAGCCGCTCACGTAGCACATGATCGGCGGGGATGCTGCGAATCTTGTTGCCGTCGACAAAATTGTATCGTTCATCAGTCCGAGATCGCGGCAGGCAATTCTGTTCGATCAGTTGCTCGATCTGCGCGTGGCGGGCTCTTTTGTCCGCCTGCTCCTTGAGTTGACGGCTCAGCTCCTGGTCGCGAGTGGCTTTGGCAAGCTGCGCCCGCTGTGCGGCGAGTTCCGCCTCGGTCGGCGTCGCGCGCTGATCCTTCGGGAGTTGCCGCCGACCCCGCTGTTGTTTCTCGAGTTGCCGTTCGGCTTCCTTGGCCTGCTTTTCGTTGGCCAAGCCCCCCTGCAATAATTGATCGCGCAATGACATGCTCATGAAAATCACTCGGTATCAGGAGAGTCGTACATCAACCGCATCGATGCAGCCGCTGCATTTCGCCGCCGATTATGCCGGATTTATCAGCGCCGATCGTGCCAAGTGCTTGCCTCTGGGTGGGGGTGAGGATTCGGACCCGCCGGCCGTTGCGAAGGGCAGATCGGGACTCATTCTCATCCGCTCTCCGGCATGCCTTTTCTGAGGATTGCGCCGTAGTGGTAGGGCGCGAGGTCGATGATGTGCTCAAGTCGCAGTGCGCAGGGCGCGAGCGCCGCGGCGAGCGCCGCTGGCTCCATGCGCATTTCGGTCTTCGGCCCGCGTGGCTTGCCGAGCACCCGTGTCTCCTCGCGCGCGCGGCGCTGCCAGTTGACGACGACGAATCGGCCGTTCGGCTTCAAGATCCCCGCCACGGCGCGCGCGAGGCGCTGCGGATCGGGCACTCCATGGAAGGTGTTCGCCATGAAAACGAGATCCACCGGCCGCGGTACGAGGGCGGCGAGGTCGTAAGCATCGCCCTCGATGAACGTGCAGTGGCCGGCGTCAGCCGCTGCGACTTTCGTCCGCGCCAGCTCCAACATCCGCGGATCGATGTCGATGGCCGTGACCCGGGAGGCTTGCTGTGCGATCGCTGCCGTGAAATGACCATCTCCGCAGCACAGATCGACGAGTTCCAGGCCCGGCTCAATTCCAAGATCCGCAAGGACCCGCCCCGGAGCGGGCCATAGGGCGCTCCACCAGTCGCGATCGGGCATCGCCGTCCCCGGGAAGGAGTCCTCAGCGATCACGGCGGTTGCGCGGGCGCACGGTGGTGGGCTCGCGTTCCAGCGCCGCGATCAGCGGGCAGCTCACCGTGCCTCTGTTGCAGCGGCACTGGTTGACGAGGCCCGCGAGCGCCCGCTCCACGTGGCGCAGCTGCGCCAGCCGCTCCCGCACTGCGGTCAACTTCAGCGCGCCCAGCCGTTCGGCTTCGCGGCAGTGCCGGCCGTCCTCGAGGGTGAGGAGGTCTTTAACCTCCTCCAGGCTGAAGCCCAGTCCCTGGGCTTGCTTGATGAACCGCAGTCTGCGGGCGTGCGCCTCGCTGTAGCGCCGGATGCCACCCGGTGGGCGGCGCGGTTCCTCGAGCAAGCCGCGGCGCTGGTAGTAGCGGACAGTTTCCACGTGGACGCCCGCCTGTCGTGCCAG
>JAJZFQ010000210.1 GCA_021805275.1 Pseudomonadota bacterium | reverse complement strand
GGACGCGCTGGCCCAATTCGACCAGCGCCCGGATCGCCCCCATCGCCACCAGATCGGAGCAGGCGAAGATGGCGTCGAACTGCACCCGGCGGTTGTGCAGCGAGCGCACCGCCTGCACGCCGCTCTCGAGCGTGAAATCCGAACGGCGCATCAGCAACGGCTTGATGCCGTGGCGGCCGAGCTCATCGAGGAACCCGGCAAAGCGCTGCGACATCTCGGGGTGATCGGGATTGCCGATGAACACCGGGTGGCGCCGGCCGAGGGACACGAAGCGCTCAGCGACGCTCATGCCGCCGTGACGGTTGTCGCTGCCGACCACGATGTGCTCATCCCCGCCCACCCCGGCGGCGCCCCACACCACCATCGGCAGGCCCAGCCGGTCGTAGGCATGCACCGCATCCTGATGGGCGCCCTGTCCGAGCAAGATCAGCCCGTCGGCAGCCTGCACCGAGACGTCGCCCGCGGCCTGGCGCGTGGTGAGCAGCACGTTGTACCCGGCCGAGGTCAGCTCCTGCGAAATCCCTCCGAGCAGGGCCAGCGGGTACGGGTCCCACATGGTGCGCTCGGGCGTCGGGGTCATCTCGACGATCACCGCCACCGCGTGCGAGCGCCGCAGGCGCAGGTTGCGGGCGCTGACGTTGAGCTTGTAGCCGTGCTTGCGCGCCAGCTGCTGCACGCGCTCGCGGGTCGCGGGACTGACGAGCGCGCTGCCGGAGAGCGCACGCGAAACCGTGATCGTCGAGACACCGGCGAGCCCGGCCAGATCGGCCATGGTGAGGCTCGCAGGAGCAGTCGGGCTTTTTTTCTTGCGGTCCACCACAGCAGAGTCGCGCGGTCTGGGATCTCGCTATCATCCACGGGCTTACGCCGGCCGTAAAGACTACTCCTGCATGCCGCACCCTGTGAACCGCTATCGGCTGATCGGCGCTCTGGCGCTGAGCTTCATGATCTTCGCAGTCCTGCTGAACAGCGTCGGGACGGTCATCCTGCAGTCGATCCACAGTTTCCAGGTCGGCAAGCCCGAGGCGAGCCTGCTCGAGCTGTTCAAGGATCTGCCGATCGTGATCACCTCGTTCGCGGTCGCCTCGTTCCTGCCGCTGCTCGGCTACCGCCGCGCCATCGTGATCGGACTGGCGGTCGTGGGCGCCGCCTGCACGCTCATGCCGCTGTTCCCGGGGTTCCACACCACCGAGCTGCTGTTCGTGTGCGTCGGCATCGCATTCGCGCTCACCAAGGTATCGGTGTACGGGGCCATCGGCCTGCTCACGAGCACCCAGAGCGAGCATGCCCGCCTGACCAATTTCATCGAAGGGCTGTTCATGGTCGGGGTGGTGATCTCCGGGTGGCTGTTCAGCGCCTTCATCCGCTCCGGCGCGGCCGCCAGCATCGCCTGGCTGCGCGTGTACTGGGTGATCGCCGCGGCCTGCATCGTGGCGATGACGCTGCTCGGCAGCTCGCGCCTGGACGAATCGGCCGCGCGCGGCAAGGTGCAGCCGGTGCGCACCTCCCTCGCCCAGATCAGCGGCTCGGCGCTGCGTCCGATGGTGTACGTGTTCCTGGCCTCGGCGTTCTTCTACGTGCTCATCGAGCAGAGCTTCGGCACGTGGCTGCCGACCTTCAACAACGAGGTATTGAAGCTGCCGGATGCCGTCGCCGTGCAGATGGCGAGCATGTTGGCCGCCTCCATCGCCGTCGGCCGAGTCGCGGCCGGCCAGGTGCTGCGGCGCGTTGCCTGGTATCCGCTGCTCAATGCCTGCATCGTCGGGATGGCACTGCTGATGCTGGTGACGCTCCCGCTTGCCCGAGGCATCAGCGGCGGACAGGTCGGCTGGCTACATGCGCCCCTGGCGGCCTACCTCATCCCGCTGATCGGCCTGCTGATGGCGCCGATCTACCCGGTGATCAACTCCGTGGCGCTGAGTGCGCTGCCGAAGCCCGCACACGCGGCCATGACCGGACTGATCCTGGTGTTCTCCGCGCTCGGCGGCACGCTCGGCTCGCGCATCACGGCGATCGTGTTTGCCCGCTTCGGGGGCATCCACGCCTTCTATTTTTCGCTCGTACCGATGACGCTGCTGCTCACGACGTTGTTTCTGTTCAAGCGCGAGACCCGCCGCGCTGCGGTCGCCGTCTCCACACTCAACCCCGCGCCCGAATGACGCGCCTTCTGCCCGCGATGTGCGCCACGCTGCACTCCTCGACGGGGCACGTCCGATGCGCCCGCCCGCTCAATGGGCCAACGCCCGTGCAGCACGAGCATCATCATGCTCAAAGGCTGGCGCGAACTGTGCGATGTCGGCATCGGTGAGTCCCACGTCCCGGGCGCTGGCAATGTCCCTCCATTGAGCCAACTTCAACGCGACGGTGCCGAGGAGTTCCTCGGCCTCGACGCGGCTGAGACCGAAATAGGGCGCTTCGCTCAGCAGCTGCTCGAGCGACGTGATCGGTCCGGAGGCCTCACTCGACCACGTCTTCGACTCCCGTGCTCTGTCGGGGAACGGGTTGACGTCGAAAGCAGGCGCCAGGCGCCATTTCCCGTCACCCGCGTAGAGAAAGCCGACGTTCCACAGATGGTCGTCCACGTTGGTGATCAAGAAATTGATGACCAGTCGCCGCCACAGCTCGCGCAGATCATCGGCAGGTGCGGCACCGATCCTTCGGATCGCATCGGCCAGCTCGGTGTATGCGCGATCCTCATCGCGACGGCACTGAAGCAGCGTCCCGCCGGAGAGGTAGGGTATTCGCGCGCCCTCGCCGTCGCGATCAAAGCGACGCACGACGGCGACCTCGGCGCCTTCGACGGTGACCACTCGGGCGCGCGCGACTTGGCTGCCGGCATGTGCCAGGAGCCTCAGGGCAAGGACCTCGCCACGAACGATCGACCGTTCATCCTGGAGGCTCGCGAATTTACCGATCGCAAGAGCACCGTCCTCCTCGAGGACCGTGCACTTCGGCCGCAATCCACCGAGGGACGTCGCCTTACCCAGAAGATAGGACAGATCCGCCCCCGTGTCGCTTCCCGCTTCGACCTTGTGTGCGGCGACGGCAATCTTGCCGAGTTCAAGGAGGGGCGGCGTACGGTGATCTGCGCCGGAATGAAGGAACTGACCCTTCGAATCGACCAGACGCAGCGCCCCAACGCGACTGAAGTCATCGACAGAC
>JAJZFQ010000024.1 GCA_021805275.1 Pseudomonadota bacterium | reverse complement strand
CCGCGCGCGGCTCTGATGCCGATTTTCACGCTGATCGCGGTGGTCGCCCTCAGTGCCGACGCCCATCACAAGCGGGTGCCCCTGCCCGATTCGATCGGCATCACCGCGGTGGCACTCGCGCTGTCGCTGCCCGTCGGGCCGGCCCGCAATCTGATCGTGACCGCAACCTACCGGATCGCGATCTTCAGCATCCTCGTGCAGGCGACCACCCTCGGCCCACTGGTCCGGCGCTGGAACCGTGAGGGCGCCTGAGGCGCCCTCACCGCTCGGTCAGGTCCAACCGCCATCGCCGCCGCCACCACTGTCCCAGCCGCCACCACCGCCGCCTCCGCTGCCGTCATCCCAGGAACCCGGATCGTTCAGCCCGAAGTTGTTGCCGCCGGCATCCGCATTGGCCTGCGGGTCGAACGCCGGTGCCGCACCCGCGTCCGGAAGGATCCCACCGCCACCACCGGAGTTGCCCTGGAGCAGATGTCCGACCACCGCCTCACCGGCCGCGACCCCCGCGCCGATCGCGAGGCCCGACGCCACGTTGCCCATCAGCCCGGAACCCCCCGGCGCATAGCCGGGCCCGTACCCGGGAGGCACGCTCCCCGGCGGATACCCGCCGGGGGGATACCCACCCGGTGGGGCGGCCATGCCGCCAGGCATCATCCCGCCGCCATAGGGACTCCCATAGGCCGCCGCCGCCATGCGTCGACGCACGATCATCCAGACCACCAGCACCCCGCCGATCAGCAGCAGCGCCCAGCCGAGGTGCGCCGAGTGTCCGCTGCGCGTGGCGCGCGCCCGCCCACGACTGATGCCGAGCTCACCCTGGAGCTCAGCGACCGCCCGCGCATTGGCGAACGGCAGTCCCGGCGCGAGCGCCTGGGCCTGCGCGAGCTGGCTGCGGGCCAGGCCGAAATTCCCTGCCCGGGCCTGGACCTCGGCCGCCACGAAATGCGCCTTGGCGCTCGTGGGATGATCCTTGACCACCTGGGCGACCATCTGCTGGGCCTGGGCGATGTTGCCGGAGCGGACCGCGAGGTAGATCTGGTGCGCACTGGGCTCGGCGGCGAGCGCCACGCCCGAGATCAGCGCCAGGCATACCCCGAGCGGCAGTCGAAATCGCGTTGACATCATGTTGCGTCGTCTCAATGGCGGACCGACAGGGTCCGGGGAGCGCAACCCACCGACACCCTGTGGTGCCCGCAGGCCACGGCGAGGATATGGGGTCGTCCCGGGGCGCGCACAAGGTCCGCCCTCCGCGGGCCGCAGCGCCGCCGAATCCGCTCGGGCCCGGCGTGCGCACCGCACCCCCTGAGGGCATTGAGCGGGGGGCGTGAATCGCCAGGCCGAGCCCGAGCCGAGACGGCGGGGCTCTGCGCTCCCCGGATGACGCCCCAGCTCATCGCGGCACCCCCCGCCGGCCGCGCTCCGCTCAGGCCCCCAGGCGCGGTGGCGCGCCGCGTGGCTCACGGGTGCGCCGCAGCCGGGTGGGTGACCGCGGCCGGCGGAACCTCGCCCTGCCGCGCCTCCAGGAGCGAGCGCACGTGCGCGCGTGCGCGTCGACAGGCCGTCTCGAGATCCGCCCCCGCGGCGAGCGCTGCGGCCAGTGCCGAGGCGAGCGCGCAGCCCGTGCCGCGCCGTCCGACGGCGAACCGTGCCCCGGACAGCCACACCGGCTCGGCCCCGGGGCGCACGAGCAGATCCGCCGCCTCGGCCCCCTCGGCATGTCCGCCCTTGATGAGCACCGCCTGCGGCCCCTGCGCCAGCAGTCTGCGGCCCCAGTCGATCAACCGCGCCGCGTCAGGCGCTGCGTCGAGGATCCCGTCGGCGCACAACGCGGCCGCCTCTGGGATGTTGGGCGTCAGCACGGTGGTCCGTGGCAACAGTCGTGCGCGCAGCCGCTCGAAACCCGGATCCTCGAGCAGCGCGGCGCCCGAGGAGGCGTGCAGCACCGGATCGAGCACGAGGGGGACGGCCGGGGCCTGCTGCAGCGCATCGGCGACCGCCTCGAGCGTGGCGCGATCCACCAGCATGCCGATCTTCACCGCCCCGATGGGTCGCGTCGCGAACGCCGCCTCGATCTGGGCGCGCACCTGCGCCGGCGGCACCGGGTACACCCCGAGCACCCGCGCATCAGTCTGGGCCGTCACCGCCGTGAGCGCGCAGAGTGCATCGGCGCCCACGAGCTCGAGCGTGCGCACGTCGCGGGCAAGACCCGCCCCGCCGCTGCTGTCCGACCCGGCAATCACCAGCACCGCGGGACGTCGACCCATGCCGTTACGCTCCGAACGCGACCAGGACGACCTCACCGCTCCGGCGCGCCAGCAGCCTGCGGCCGGCCTGCCAGGCGCGGATCCCGGAGCGACAACACAACACGACCCGGTCCGCGTCGGGCAGCGGCTGCTCGCCGAGCGCCTCGACCGACAGGCGTCGCGCCTGCGCAAGGGGCGACACCGGCGTCTCCTCCAGACTGCGCAGATCGATCACCAGGTCGCTCGGGCGCACCTCTTCAGGGGCGATGAAGCGCAACTGCGGCTCGGCCGGCTCACTCGCACGGGCAAAGCTGAACCCGCCAAAGCGCAGCGTGGCCAGATCGACACTGACCAACCGCCCGAGTACCGAGGGGGCGAGCTGCAGCAGATACGCGAGCGTCAGGTGCGCTTGCAGGGCCCCGAGCACCCCGACCGCGCTGCCGAGCACTCCGTTCGCCGCGCAGGAGCCGGCGGTCTGCGGCATGTGCGGAAACACCGCGCGATAACTCGGCGCGCCGCCGCAGAACACCCCCGCATAGCCGGCCAGACCGAGCACCGAGGCGCTGATCAGGGCCGTGCCACGGCGATGACACTCATCGCTGAGGATGTAGGTGAGCGCGAGGCTGTCGGCTGCATCGACCACCACGTCGGCGCGGGCACACCATTCGGCCGCATTGCGGGGCGTGAGCCGCTCGATGACCCCGCGGATCGACACCTCGGGGTTCAGCGCTGTGAGGCTCGCGGCCGCGACGCTCGCCTTCGGCGCGCCGAGATCGCTCATCCGGTAGAGGGGCTGGCGGTGCAGATTCGACAGCTCCACCTGATCCGGATCGAGGACCTCGATCTGCCCGACCCCCGCGGCGCAGAGGTATTCCAACACGACGCAGCCGAGTCCGCCGGCACCGGCGACGAGCACCCGGGCGGCCGCCAGG
>JAJZFQ010000087.1 GCA_021805275.1 Pseudomonadota bacterium | reverse complement strand
AGGAACCCGAGTTGGCGTCGCGATCGCCCACGGAATCGATCAATTACGGAGACCGGGCCGGCTCCGACCGCCGCTGCTGCTCCTCACGGACCTGCTCGAGCGTCAGGCGCGTGGCCTTCGCAACGACATCGAGCACCGCGTGCGCCGGTCCACGCGGCAGTGTCAGACGATGCAGTCTTTCCCACGCGCGAATTCGCATCGCGGGACTATTGAGTTCGGACGACTGCTCGATCCGCTCGCGCTGCGCGCGCTCCGCCTCCTCGTTCTGTTCGCGAATAATCCGCGCGGGATAGCCCGCCGACGCATCGCCATGATCAGCCGCGGGTGACAGATGCGAGCTGAGATTCCGAGGATTCGAAGACATATGATTTACCTGAGGTGAATACCCCGTCCGCACAGACACAGGAGACGTCTCACGCTCGTTTGCGGCCGCTTTTTGCGCGGTCAGACCTCACTGGCGGAAAGCCGGCGGGGGTGGCGCTGCGCGAGACCGGACGAGCTGAGGGACCCTGAATGGGGTCCACTCTACACCGACGATGAAGGGTTCGCGTGCCTTTCGGAATATTCCGGCATCAAGGCGTCTGTCGACGTCCGAAGGACCGGTGGCGTTCGCCGAAGCGGCGCGCACACGCCGAGCGTCGCCGTGGAACGGCGCTTGGCGGGCATAGGATACGTAAGCGGAGGCATAGCCCACTCGCTGGCGCGTGCAATCGGAACCGACCTCCTCTCGGCGATCACCGCAAACGACTATCGATACAAATGGGGGTGTGGCCCATTCAGATCACGCCCCGCCATCCATTCTCACGCTCACACTTCAGCTGGTCGTCGTAGGCTCCGCGCACGCTGCAACTCAGGACATGAATGCTCCGATCCTGCGCCACCGCCCCACGTTGTCGCCCCGGCTGGCGTCGTAACGGTGCTCCCCCGTAAGCCGTTCTGACGATTGACCAGAGCCCGCCGCCCTCGATCTCCACGGTTCCTCGCAAGTCGCTACCTGATGCGCTGACACACCGGACTCCATCTCTTTAGGACATTCGACGGCTTCCACTGTCGCCTGGCGGACGCGCACAAAGCGGCCATTCACTGAAGTTCGGTATCGGCGCATCACGAGTGCGCTCTGCACGCGGTAGTGAGTCGCAACCGCGCGCTTCAATGAACAGATGACACGCCACCTCAGATGGATAGGACCCGCAGAGAACGCCCGGGCGCTCATCAGGCCTGCGCTCTCGGCCCCAATTCCTTATTGACCTTCGATCGGGTCTAAAATACGCACCTGACGGGGCATCCGATGCCCCTCTTCTTTTGGTTCTACACCCAATTCCGGGGAACGCCGCACGGATTTTGAGGAAGAAGTACTGGTCATCACGGAACCCGTAGGCCATGCGCTTGATGACCTTGATCTTGTTGTTGATGTCCTCGAGCACGCTGGCGTGCAGAGGAGAGCGGCAGTGCGCCAGCAGCCCCCGGCAGGTAGGCGCGTAATTTTCGTGCGAAGGCCTTCAGCGGCTCGATGCGGCTGCGCATCGCGCGACGATACCAGCCCTTCCAGAAACGCCGGGCATAGCCCTCGTGACGGTAGTTCCACAGCACCTTCAGATCGTCCTTGAGTACGTAAGTGATCATCAGCGCGCGATGGGCGGTGAGCCGCTCCCTGAGCCGCACCTGATCGGCTTCGCGCGTCACATTCTCCCGATTGCGCACCAGCAGCCAGCGGCTGCCTTTGACCAAGCGCCGTGCATGGGGATCGGTGCGCAGCCGATTGGCCTCATCGACGCGGACGCGGTCGATCACCTGTTGGCGGGGATGAGGAACTGCGTAATTCCGGGGGTGACAGGCGGGTTCTGAAGGAGCGCCAGGAGCCGGCCGTGACGTCGGCCCTGTGGGCCCACGACCGCAGCCAGACCCGGCGGCAGTGGAATCAAGAAGTTGTGTGGCGAATGCAAGAGGCAGATCCGCGGAACGAGCAAGTGCCATGCCCGGAAATCTCGAAAACGCGTCGATCACCAGAAAGCGGCGGATTTCGATCCCCATCAACACCAGGGCCCTGCAGAGCTCACCGAGACGCTTTCGCACGCGCTCCTCGAGCACGGGCAGGCGCTGCTCGTACCACCTCTCATTGCGCTCCCGAATGCGCGCAAGGCTGAGCTCCATGACCGGGGGCTCGATCGTATTGAGCGCGGCAAACATCCAGGTGATTGCGCGGGCCCGCGCAGACGCATCGCGTGGCCGCAGACCCTGATACCGCTCGGGGAGATGAAGCACGATCGCGCCCTCTTCATACGTCGGAATCTGCCCGAACGGATGTCGGGCAAGATGGGCGGGTTCCTTCATCGCCTGAAACGACAGCAGA
This sequence comes from Pseudomonadota bacterium, assembly GCA_021805275.1. The sequence continues at coordinate 829 of JAJZFQ010000087.1, read as the reverse complement.
CGGACCTCGTAGGGCTGCCCCACCTCTTCGAGCGCTCAGCGAACGCGCATATCGCGCGCCAGCCCCGTGCCGCGATCGGGCGAGTGCTCAAAGGCCGTGATGGTCGGGGTCATTGCGGGTCTCCGGAGCGTTGATGACATGATCGCCGCGGCGCCCTGCGCATCAGGGGACACCACGGATCCCGGAGCGCATCGCGAATCCGCCTGCGACCGCGGATACACATTCAGCCCTCCGGAATCGACCAACGACCGGCGGTTCCATCGACAGGGCCGTTCGGACATGGGCACGGCGGCTCCGGCACGGGGCGGGCCACGCACCGATCCGTCACTGCGAGGGGTCACTGACCGGCATTCCGACCCGGCCAGTGTCAGGGCGAGCAGCGCATCCTCTATACTTGAAACGTTCGACGCCGCCGAGTCAATTGAGGCTAAGCTATTGAAAATGCTAATGCCAGCACTGCTGGACACGCTCTCTGACGCAGCGCGCGCCAGCCCGCGCCATCGAAGCCACCACAATCTGCACCCCTCGCTGGAAGCCTCCATCCAGCGCCTTGCGATTGCCATGGAGCCCGACACCTATGTGCGGCCTCATCGTCACCCGCAGACCTGGGAGCTGCTGATTCCCCTGCGGGGGCGTTTTCTGTTCACGGCTTTCGATGAGCATGGCACCGTGCGCTCGCGCCATCTGCTCGGCGGCGCCGAAGGGCTCGCCGCGTTCGAATTCGAAGCCGGAACCTGGCACACGGTCACCGCGTTGGAGCCGGGCAGCGTCATCTTCGAGGTCAAAGAGGGTCCGTACGTGCCCGTGCCGGCCTCGGACCTGGCGGCGT
>JAJZFQ010000152.1 GCA_021805275.1 Pseudomonadota bacterium | reverse complement strand
CGGACATGATCAGGAACTTCACCGGTGCGCCGAGCGTCTCGCGCGCATCGAGCGCGAGCGCGAGGGCCAGATCGGCCTGCAGGCTGCGCTCGTGAAACTCATCGAACAGCACCGCCGCAACACCCTCGAGCGCCGGATCGCTCTGCAGCATCCGCACCAACACCCCTTCGGTGAGCACCTCCAGGCGGGTCTCCTTCGAGACGCGCGTGTCGCGCCGCATGCGGTAACCGACCGTGCGTCCGACCGACTCCCCGAGCGTACGCGCCATGCGCTCGGCGACCGCGCGCGCCGCGAGCCGCCGCGGCTCGAGCATCAGCAGGCGTTTGCCCCGGGCCCAGGGCTCCCCGAGCAGCACCAGCGGCACCACCGTGCTCTTGCCGGCACCGGGCGGCGCGGTGAGCACGACCGCGCCGTGGGCGGCCAGCTCGGTGCGCAGCGCCGGCAGCGCCGCATCAATGGGCAGACCCGACTCGTGCACCGCGGCGGGCAATCAGCTGCGCCAGGCTTCCACGGCGAACACCCCCCAGGCGACGATCATGAGTGCACCGCCGATGGGCGTGAACAGACCGACCCAGCGCGGCGCGTGCAGCGCCAGTGCGTAGAGGCTGCCGGAGAACAGCACGATGCCGGCGAGCAGCGTGCGCGCGACGCTCGCGCAGCGCTGCACCCTGAGACGCTGCGGGTTCGCCAGCGTCTCGAGATTGCGCGTGCCGAGCCACACCCCCATCGCGAGCAGTCCGAGTGATTGGAAGAACTGGTAGCGCACCGCGATGTTGAAAATGTGCCCCTGCTGCGCAGTCCAATCGTGCGGCAGCGCATGCGCGCCGACGGCCCCGGCGAGCGTCGCAAGGGCAAGCAGCGCCGCGCCCGCCACCACCGGCAGACGCCCGAGCGAGGACTCCTGGCGCATCGCGCCTCAGCTCGTCGGCGGCGTGCTGCCGCGGTTCAACAACGGCCCGATCAGATCGAGCGGCAGCGGAAAGATGATGAGCTGCGACTTGTCGTGCGCGATGTCGGCCAGGGTCTGCAGGTAACGCAGCTGCATCGCGCTCGGTTGTTGCGCGAGCGCCCGAGCGGCCTCGACCAGAGTCTGTGCCGCCTGGCGCTCACCTTCGGCATTGATGACCTTGGCGCGCCGGTTGCGCTCGGCCTCGGCCTGGCGCGCCATAGCCCGCACCATGGTCTCATCGAGATCGACGTCCTTCAGCTCGACATTGGCCACCTTGATGCCCCACGCCTCGGTGTTCTCGTCGAGAATCCTCTGGATATCGGCGTTGAGCTTGTCGCGCTGGGAGAGCAGATCGTCCATCTCGTGCTGCCCGAGGACCGAGCGCAGCGTGGTCTGCGCCACCTGGCTGGTCGCCTCCCAGGCGTTGGCCACCTGGATGATGGCCTTGCTCGGATCGACGATGCGGAAGTAGACGACCGCGTTCACCTTCACCGAGACGTTGTCGCGCGTGATGATGTCCTGCTTCGGCACGTTCAGCACGATGACGCGCAGGTCCACCTTGTTCATGCGCTGAATCACCGGCCAGAGCAGGATCAGGCCGGGGCCGCGGATGCCGGTGAAACGCCCGAGCGTAAACATGACCGCCCGCTCGTATTCGTTCAGCACCCGCACGGAGCTGATCACCAGCAGCGCGACCAGCACGATCACGACGATCAGAAAATACGACATGTGAACCTCCGCGCCGGGCGCCCGTGCATCAGAGCGGCTCGACCCACAACTGCAGCCCTTCGACCTTCACGATCCGCGCCCGCTCACCGCGCTTCAGGGGCGAGAGGGAAAACGCGTTCCAGACCTCCCCGCCGTAGCGGACCCGGCCGTGCGCCGCGAGGTCCTCTTGCGCCTCCACGATCTGGCCCACCATGGCCTGCACGCCCGCGGCGGGCGGACGCCGCTGTGCACGGGTGCCAAGATACACGATCCCGAGGATGACCCCGCCGCCGACGGTGGCGAGCGCGCCGATCACGGCACGGCTGATGTCCATGCCCGGGACTCCGGAGTCGAACAGCACGAGCGATCCGATGACGAAGGCGATCAATCCGCCGATGCCGAGCGAACCGTAGGTGGGAAAGAAGAATTCCGCGGCCATCAGGGCCGATCCGACGCCGATCAGCGCCAAACCGGCGAAATCCGTCGGCAACATCTGGAAGGCGAACAGCGCCACCAGCAGCGCCACCACGCCCACCACCCCCGGCAGCACGCCGCCCGGATGGAAGCCCTCGAAGATCAACCCCCACAGCCCGATCAGCAGCAACCCGTAGGCGATCATCGGGTTGGTGATGGCCGCGAGCACCCGGGTGCGCCAGCCCGGCGCCCGCCACACCACCTCGGCCCCGGCGTTCGCCAAGTGGACGGTGCGGCCGTGCAGTTCGACGGCGCGGCCCTCGAGCTGCGTGAGCAGATTCGGGAGACTGGGGGCGATGAGGTCGATCACGTGCCGGCGCAGCGCATCCTCGGCCGGCAGGCTCGCCGCCCCGCGCACCGCCTGCTCGGCCCACGTGACGTTACGCCCGCGCAGCTCGGCGAGCGAGCGGATGTAGGCGATGGAATCATTGAGGATCTTGCGCTGCTCGGCGCTCATGCGGGCCGGCGTCGGCGTCCCGCCGCCGAGCGACACCGGGGTGGCGGCCCCGAGGTGGGTGGCCGGGGCCATGGCCGCGATCGAACAGGCGTACAAGATGTAGGTCCCGGCGCTCGCGGCGCGGGCGCCGGCGGGCGCGACATAGCCGATCACCGGCAGGGGTGCGGCCAGGATGGCCGCGATGATCTCCCGCATCGAGGTCTCCAGGCCGCCCGGCGTGTCGATGCGCAGGATGACGAACGGGGCGTCGCGCGCGGCGGCCGTGTGCAATCCCTGCACGATGTAGTGCGCCGTGGCCGGCCCGATCGCACCCTGCAGCTCGAGCCCGATCGCCGGGGGCACGGGCGGCGCGGGTGCGGCGCCGCGCGCCCGCGCCGCGAGCGCCCCCGCCAGCAGCGCCGTCAGTACGATCAGCCAGGCTCTCATGGGTGCATTATCCCCCCGCCCTGCCGGCCAGCAACCAGACCGCTGCCGCCTCTCCTCAGGGTGCGTTCAGCTGGACGAAGCGCCGATCGATCTCGGCCCGCGAGGCACGCAGGGCATCGGCACTGAACCCATAGCCGATCTCCGCGACGTCGCTCTCGAGGTCGGCCATGACC
>JAJZFQ010000111.1 GCA_021805275.1 Pseudomonadota bacterium | reverse complement strand
TATGGCTAGCGCCGATCCTATCGCGGCACTGGCGAGCACGCAGCCGGCGTCTGCGCGCGCCGTCCCGCTCGTCACCATCAAGGCGTATCGCCGCACCGGCTGCACCGTCGCCCCCGCAGGGCACATAAGTCTTTCTCTCGGTGGCGTTGGGGGCGACCCCGCGCATCGCCAGGGCCCACAGACCAGAGACGGTTTCCCAATGCTCGTTTCTCAAGACGGTGACGGTTGTGTCCGAGTCCGTGACCATTGTCAGCTCGCGTCTGCGCAATCCAGGGTAGATCCACGGCGGCCAGTCCAGTGTCGGGGGTAGATCCTGATGCGGGGATGACTCATCGAATCGTGGCATCGGGTCATCAGCCCGTGGTGGCACCTTTTTCGACCACCGCGCAGCCGGTGTAGGCAATCACCAGTTTGCTGAGATATATCGGCAGATCCGGGGTGTTCTTCAGATCCCCCTGATATGGCGAATCAGAATGGGGGCCGCCACGCGAGCCCTTTGAATCTCGCGTAGTCACGATCCGCGGTAATCCATTCGCAACCGGACTCGATGGCCAGCGCCGCAAACCAGGCGTCTTGCACCATGTTACCCGTGGCCTTGGAATTCTGGCACAGGGTCTCGAATATCGACCAGTGGCGTTCGCCGGGCACAATCGCCGTCGCGATGGGTTGTCCGAGAACAACGCGACAAAATTCGAAGGCGTCATCCAAGGAGGTGGGACGCGCGAAAATCCGTCGATGCGTACAGATGCGGACGACGCTGGCGAGCACCTGAGGCGCGACGCCGTAAGCCGCTGGCCCGTTGATCACCGATTCCAGCCATGCCTTGTATCGCGGATGATCCTCGGCGTCAGAACGAAAGGCGTAGATCAGTACGTTGACGTCGCAGAGAATCAATCGCGACCTTCCATCCGCTCGAGTAGGCCGGCGCTGTCATTCAAATCCACGCCCGGCAGGACGCCACCCCCGGCGTGGCATTCAGGAAGCGATACGACAGCGTGCTGCGGGCGATTCAGGGGGCGGCGCAGCGCAAGCCGCAGTCCTTGCTCGATGAGCGAGGTGAGTGTGATGCCGCGGCGGGCCGCTTCCTGCCGGGCACGTTCCATGAGGGCTTCGTCCAGACGTACGGTGGTTCTCATATGTCAAAGCATATAGCTCGTATGTCTGTATGTCAAACCTCCTTTGGGAGCAGAGGGTCGGGAGTTCGAATCTCCCTGCCCCGACCAATACTGACGCGGGACATGGTGCAGCGATTTGCACCCTGTCTTGTCCCACTTCCCCGCAGGCTGCATGGAGGGGGCCTGAGCGCCCCGGCTGCCGGGGGAACGGATGCGCCCTCGCGGGACTGGAGGCGTCCGCAAACCTTTCGGCGGCGAGACTCTCCGAGCATGCCTGGCGCGCCGGCGCGCACCTCGTGCGCCGGCGCGCCAGGGCTGGTGGAAGGCTACTGGCAGGTTCCGTGAGCCGTGGGACAGGCGGGGTAGGTCGGTTGAGGCGGGAACGCCGGGGTCCAGGGCGGAGCCGGCGGGATGACCACCGGGTCGCGCTTAATCGTCCTCAGCAGCACGTCAACGGCGGTCTCGATTTGCGTGTCGCGGTTGTGCCGCGCCAGCAGTCCCGGATCGACGTGCACGGGGATGGACGGCACCACTCCGATGTTCTCAACCTGCCACTGCGAGTCGGTGCCGTACATGGCGATTTCCGAGACTATCTGCTGGCCTCCGTCGAGCAGCGTGAAGCTGTTGGCGTATCCGCGCACGCCGCCCCAGGTGCGCGAGCCTATGGTCGGGCCCAGGTGATACTGTTGGAATCGGTACGCGAAGATATCTCCGTCAGAGGCCGATCCATGGTTGATGAGCGCGGCCATGTGGCCGATGTAGGCATCCTCGGGGCTCTGGTAGTGCGCTCCGTGGCGATTGACCCAGGCGGCCACCATCTTCTTGGTGAGCTGATTGAACAGGATCGTGTCGATGAAGCCGCCGAGGTTCCAGCGGTCGTCGATGATCAATCCGGGCTTGTCGATCTGGCTGTAGAACTGGCGCACGAATTCGTGCAAACCCGTGGCCTCCATGTCGTTCAGGTACACGTAGCCGATCTTGCCCCCTGACAGCTTGTCCACCTCGCGCCGGTTGTTGTTGATCCAGCTCAGCAGGTGGAGCTTGCCGCTGTTGACAACCGGTCTGACGAGGATCGTCCACGGCTTGCCATCGGGTTTGGACGCCAGGGTCAGGCTGATCGTCTGTCCGAGGGTGCCCTGCAGCAGCGCATAGGGGTTGGTCGGGGCGCGCAGCGGCACGCCGTTGATTGCCAGCACGTAATCGCCCGGCTTGACCTGCAGGCCCGGCTGGGCGAGCGGTGCGTAGTAACCCGGAATGGTGTTGTCACCGCGGAAGATGTGCTTGAGGTAATAGCGCCCGGCGTCGCTGTTCAGGGCAAACTCCGCGCCGAGCCCGGCGGTCGGCTGCGGCGGACTGCGCCAGCCGAGATCACCGCCAAAGATGTACATGTGGCTCTCCCCGAGCGAGCCGATCATGTTCGCCATTACGTAGTTCAGGTCCTCGCGGTCCTGCACCAGTGGCAGCAGCGCCCGGTAGCGTGCACCGATCTCCGTCCACTTGCGCTGGATCAGCTCAGGATTGACGAAGTAGTCACGGACGTTGCGCCAGGCCTCATTGAAGATCTCGGTCCACTCGGCGCGCGGATCGACCTGCATCTGCATGTACGCGGTGTTGAGCGTTTTGACCTTCACCTGCGGGGCGAAGGTCGAGGCGCGCAGCACCCACTTGCCGCCGACCTGGTAGAGCAGCGTGGAGCCATCGGCTGAGAGCGCGAAGCCCGAGCCGATGCCCTTGGCTAGCGTCAGTGCCTTGCGCCGACGCAGATTGTAGGCGCTCAGCGTCGGGGCTTGTCCGGGAATGGCGCCACCGAGCACCGGAACGGACGCAGTGGCGTAGTAGATGACGCCGTGGAACTCGGCGGTCTGCATGATGTTGGCCGCCGGGACCGGTACCTGGACCGCCCGGTCGATGAGCCCGGTGAAATCGATCTTGACGAGCGCAGTCGTGCTGGCGGCCTTGGCCTTATTCTTCTTGCCCGCGGGTTTGTCTGCCGGCTTCTTCGGCTTGTGCTTGCCGGCGGTGGGGTGCTGGGTGCGGGGCGCGAACGGCGAGGGCGTGCCTGCCTGCAGTGTTGCGACATACAGACCGTCCGGCACCACGCCCGAGGCGCCGAAGTTGTAGCTCGACAGCACCGGGTTGACGAGCCGCGCGGATACGAAGTACAGATATTTTCCATTGCGGGAGAACGCCGGACGGCTGTCGCTGAAGTCGCCGCGGCTGACCCGGTGCAGCGTGCCGGACTCGACGTTGAAGATGAACAGCGCCCGCAGGTGGTTGGGCAGGTGCTTGGAGAAGGCCAGCCAGCGGCTGTCTGGCGAGAATGCCGCGTCCTGGAACGCTCCGATGATCATCTGCCGGTCCGTGGCGACCTGCTCGCGCTTGCCGCTCTGCACGTTCATTGCCCAGAGCCTCTGCTGCGAGTCGGCGTAGGCCAGCCAGTGGCTGTCCGGGCTCCACAGCAGCGGCGCGGTGTAGGTCACCTCGCCCTTGTCCGTGAGGGCGCGCGGCGTCCCCTGGCCGTCCGCGGCGCGCACCATCACCTGGCTGTCCACGCCGCTGTCGCGGATATAGGCGATCCACTTGCCGTCGGGGGACCAGGCGGGATCCTTGTCGTTGCTCGCAACGCTGTGACTGAGGTCCGTTGTGTGGCCGTGCTCAATCGGAACGGTGAACAGCGCACCCCGAGCGCTGAAGACTGCCAGCTTGCCGTTCGGGGCGAGGTCGGCGGCGCGGATCATCTTCGCCGCGGCGAATTCGTACGGCAGCGTGCGGCTGCCGTTCAGCGGCACGGTGACCGGCACCTGCCTCAGGCGGTGCGTCGCGTACGAATATACGTATAGGCGGCCACCGTCGGAGAGCGCGATACCGGTATCGTCGGCGCTCGGCCAGTCGATGTCATAGAGGGAAAAGTGCGTCACCTGCCGGTCGGCACCGGTCTTGAGGTTCTTAGCCCAGAGATTGAGCACGCCATCCGGGCCGCGGTCCGACCCGAAGTACAGCGTATTCCCCACCCACATGGGGAAGGTGTCCTCGCCCTTCCAGTGCGTGAGGCGGCGGCTCGCGCCGGTGGTGAGGTCGTAGGTGAAGATGTCGTTGGCTTGACCGCCGAAGTAGTGCTTGCGGTGGAATTGCCGCAGGATGCGCGAGAGCTTGTTGTAGGCGAGGGAGCTGCCAGCTGCATTGAACGACAGCGGGCCGGTCCACGGCATCGGCAGGGCCGTCGGCAGCCCGCCGCTCGTGGGGACCTCGAAGGCGCGCTCGATCTGTCGATTGAAGCTCGCGCGTCGCGAAAGAAAGACCACGTCCCGACTGTCCGGGGTCCAGCCGACCACGATGTTGTCCGGTACAGTGACGACCCGCCCGTTCACGGGCTGATTAACGGAACGCCAGGTCAGCTGTCGGACTGCGCCGCCCTCGATGGAAATGACGTAGACGTCGGTGTTGCCCCGGTACCAACCCGTGAATGCGACCCACCGGCCGTCCGGTGAGACGATCGGGTGCGTGTCGTGGCCCGAGTCGGTCGTCAGCCGCACCGCCACGCCGCCCTGCACGGGAACCTTCCAGACCGCGCCGCCGGCTTCGAACACCACGGTGTCACCGTGGATGCTGGGGTAGCGGATCAACGCCTGCACCGGACCGGGTGCCGTCTGAGCCGGTGCGGCGTGAGACAACAAGGTAAGCGACAGTGTGGCGAGCGCTCCGGCGAGGGACTTTAGCGTCATTGTGTGATCCTTGCTCACGGACTCGCCTGGGGGGAACAGGGTCCGCCCAGTGGGTCCCGTCGATTGAAATTGGCTGTCGGTGTACGAATTCTGCGCGCCGGTCCCCCGGGTGACAAGAAGCGCGGTCGGACAGGAAGTTTCAAAGCGCAGCGCGTTCCCCCGCGCCCGCTCCGTGGCCGCTCGCGAGTTGGAATCCAGGGGCGCGCGCGCTCGCGCAGGCGGGTCGCGCGCGCGCACGCCTGCGCTTCTGGCTGATCAATTCATCGCCATCGCATGGCGCAGCGGCTTGCCTGCTTGGCGGTCACGGATCCAGCGATCGATGACGTGATTGAGGATCGTGAGTGGCAGGGCGCCGTGCTCGAGGATCGCGGCGTGGAAGTCCTTGATGTTGAACTTCGGGCCGAGCGCCTGTTCGGCCTTCTGGCGCAGCTTGAAGATGTCCATCTGGCCGATCATGTAGGACAGCGCCTGGCCGGGCCAGGCAATGTAGCGATCGACCTCGGTGTTGATGTTCTGGGTGCTGAGTGCCGTGTTTGCCTCGAAGTAGCGCACTGCCTGCGCGCGGGTCCAGCCCTCCGAGTGGATGCCGGTGTCGACCACCAGACGCACCGCACGCCACATCTGCCAGTCGAGATAGCCGAATTTCGAGTAGGGATTGTTGTATAGACCCATCTGGCCGCACAGCGACTCGGTGTACAGCGCCCAGCCTTCCCCGTAGGAGCTGTAGTAGTCGAAGCGGCGGAACTGCGGCAGGCCCTTCAGCTCCATCGCGATGGGAATCTGCAGCTGATGACCTGGGCGGCCCTCGTGGCAGACCAGCACCTGGATATCGTACTTCGGCCGGCTCTGCGGCTTGTACAGGTTCACGGCCACATAGCCGGCGACGCTCCCGTCGCCGGCCGGCGGCACCGAGTAGGCCGGATACGTGTCGGGTGCCAGCGAGGCGGGGATCGGGCGCACGCCGTACGGTACGCGCGGCAGGATCCAGATGGGGAAGTACTTCACCAGCAGCGGATCGACGCGCATGGCGGCGGCTCGATACGCCTCGAGCAGATGGGCTGGGTTCTTGTAGTAGAAGCGCGGATTGGTGCGCAGGTAGTGCACGAACTGCTTGTAGGTGCCCTTGAAGCCGATCTGATCGAACACCCGCTGCATTTGCGTGTGGATCTCGGCGACGCGTTGCAGGCCGATCCGGTGGATCGCGTGCGGCGTCAGATCCGTCGTCGTGTACTTGCGCACCATGTAGGCGTAGTACGCCTTGCCGTCGGGCAGCGCTTCGGCGGCGATGCTGCTGCGGCAGTGCGGCAGGTAGTCCGTATCAAAATACTGCTGCAGCTTGCGGTAGGCCGGCGTGACCACCTGGGCGATGGCGGCCTCGGCCTGCGTGCGCAACTGCGCCTGCTCGGCGGCCGGGATGATCGAGGGCATCTTCTTGAACGGCGCGTAGAAGGGGCTGTCCGCCGGGTTGGCGAGGATGTTGGCCGCGATCTGATGAGGCACGCGCTGCATGACCACCTTGGGCTCGGTCATGCCGGCCTTGACGCCCTGCTTCAGCAGCTCGATGGTCTGGTCCATGTAGGGCATGAGCGTGCGCAGCCGCTCGAGGTAGTTGCGGTAATCGGCGGCGCTCTGGAAGCGCAGCGTATGCGTCAGGGTCCGAAGCGTCTGGACGCCCTCGAGCTCGTTCATCGGCATCAGATAGGTCTTCAGGTCATAGCCCTGGACCCGGATCTCGTAGCGGTGCTTGAACAGGTCGTAGCTGATCCGATCCTCCCGGTCGAGCGCACTGCGCTCGATCGCCGCGAGGCGCTGCAGCGCCTGCAAATCCTCCTGATGCTCGCGCGCGAGGGAGGCGAGGCTCACATCGGCCCACTTCCCGTCGTACTGGTGAAAGCCGTCGGCGGACGCCTCGAGCGGATGCTCGCGCATTTCCCGCTGCCACTCGAGGTGGAACAACTGGTGCAGCGCGACGGTCGCGGCGGTGGCGCTCGCGGGAACGGCAGCTGAGACGGTCGGCACGCCGAGCGCCAGCACGGCGCACACGACACTGGTTTGGAACGCCCGGAACATAGAAACCCCCATTGCATAGCGTCTTTTCTTCAGTCTACCGGCTTCGCCACGCGATGACACCATACGCCCCCGGGAGGACCTGCGGGCACGACCTGCCGCAGGCGCGCCACGGTCGGTCGAGAGTGGCTGCGCCGATCCGCTGCGCGCGGGTTTGGCGGCCCGTCCGCTTGCGGTATCGTGGCACCTCGCGCGGAGGCGCGCTGGCGCGTGATAGTCTGCGCGCTGAGGAGCACTGACGAGCAGCGAAGGGTCGACACATATGCGCAGGAGACAATATGTCTGGGCGGTTGCGGCCGCTCTATCGGTGATCACGACGGTGCAGGCCGCCGGACGCGCCGCCCCGAATTCCGTCATCCCGAGCCAGGCGCTCGACGCGAGCGCACCACCGACCACTGTGGCGGCGCTGGCGCACGAGCGGCCGGTGCTCGCGCGGCACGCTATGGTGGTGAGCGATCAGCATCTCGCCACGGAGGTCGGGCTGAAGATCCTGAAGGACGGCGGCAATGCCATCGATGCAGCCGTGGCGGTCGGCTACGCTCAGGCGGTGGTCAATCCGTGCTGCGGCAACATCGGCGGCGGCGGATTCATGGTGATTCACCTCGCGAACGGCCGGACGGTGTTCCTCGACTTTCGCGAGAAGGCGCCACTCAAAGCGACTCCGACGCTGTATCAGAACGCGAAAGGGCAGGTCGTGCCGGGACTGAGCACCCAGACGTACCTGGCCGTGGGCGTGCCCGGAACGGTGCTCGGGCTCGACACCGCGCTGCGCAAGTACGGCACCATGAGCCGCCAGCAAGTGATGGCGCCAGCCATCCGCCTTGCGCGGGAGGGTTTTGTGCTGCAGCAGGGGGACGTCAATGTCCTCAATACCCGCGTGAAGGACTTCGCCAAGCACCCGAATGTCGCGGCGATCTTTCTCGACCACGGCAAGCCGTACGTTGCGGGTCAGACGCTGCGTCAGCCGCAGCTCGCGCGCACTCTGGAGCTGATTTCTCGCGAGGGCAGTCGAGCGTTCTACCGCGGCTCGATCGCCCGGTCGATCGTCGCGGCGAGTCGTTCGCACCACGGTATCCTCACGCTGAAGGATCTGGCCGAGTACACCGTGCAGTGGGCCAAGCCCGTCGAGTGTCGCTATCACGGCTACACGATCATGTCCGATCCTCCGCCGAGTTCCGGCGGCGTGACGATCTGCGAGATCCTGCAGATCATCAAGCCGTATCCCCTCTCCAAGTGGGGCTACGGCTCAGTGAACAGCATCCACTATCTGGTCGAGGCCGAGCGGCGCGCGTTTGCGGACCGCAACACGTATCTCGGCGATCCGCTCTTCGTGCACAATCCCATCGAGCGGCTGCTCTCGGCGCAGCATGCCGCCAAGCTGCGTGCGAGCATCCGTGCCGCTGCGGCCACTCCCTCGGCGCAGATCAAGGGCAGCCTCGGCCCCTACGAGGGCACGGACACCACCGATTACTCCATCGTGGATCGCCACGGCAACGCGGTGGGAGTGACCTTCACGATCAATTACCTGTTCGGACTGGGGCAGATCGCCGGGGATAGCGGCTTCTTCCTCAACAACGAGATGGACGACTTTACCTCCAAGCCCGGCGTGCCGAACTCGTTCGGGCTGGTGCAGGGCAAGGCGAACCAGATTGAGCCCGGCAAGCGGCCGCTGAGCTCGATGGCCCCGACCATCGTGCTGCGGGGCAAGCGGGTGTTCATGGTCACGGGCAGCCCCGGCGGCTCGACGATCATCTCGACGACGCTGGAGAGCTTCCTCAACGTGGTGGACTTCGGGATGAACGTGCAGCAGGCGGTGAATGCGCCGCGGGTGCACGAGCAGTGGTACCCGGACGTCGTGTTCATGGAGCCGGGCTTGATCAGCCCCGGTGTGGAGCGGCGGCTGCGGGCGATGGGCTACCGTTTCAAGGTGGTCAAGTCCTGGGGCGCCGATGAAGCCATCGTGATCAATCCGCGCACGCACCTGCTCGAAGGTGCCAACGACCGACGCCGACCGGCGGGACTGGCCGCCGGCGATTGAGCACGGCGGCGGGCCGGCCGTTCAGGCCGGCCTGCCGAGTTCCCCGGCGAGCACGCCGCGCAACTGCTCGAGGTCGTGAATGCGTTGCGCCGCCTTGCGCAGCGCCCCGATGTCTGCCTCATCGGCCGCATAGAGCGCGCGGTATTGCAGCCGAGCCTCGCGCAGTGAGTGCATGGTGCTGTGCCAGCGGGCGGCGAGCGTCTGGCGGGCCGCGGCCGAGAGCGCCGCTCTCCAGCGGTTGTAAGGGTCAGCGTTCATCGCAAGTGCTCCGATGTTCCCCACTAAGCTGACAGACCGGTGTGACAGTTCCGGGAACATCTGGCCGCACGAATATTACAGTCAAGATCAAGTTACAGCCCTCGGCAGAACCCACCTCTCCTCGGGATTGAATTGGACAGTTATTGCCAATACAATTGCGGCCTAGGCAAATATATGTGCAGATATCTCTTCTGAGGGATTCGCGTGGAGGCCAGCGTTGGCGAACATCTATGACGTCCTGAGCTACCGGCCGACCGAGAGCATCGGCTACCTGATGACCCGCGTGAAGGTCGAGATGCTTGCTGCGCTCGACCGTGAGCTCGCCGCCGATCCGCACCTCTCGTCGCTCGGGGTGACCTCGGCGCAGTTTATCGTGATGGTCCGGCTGGTTGGCGGAGGCAATCGCAAGTCCGCCTCGGACCTGTGCAAGGAGCTCTCGTACGATGCGGGTGCGATGACCCGGATGATTGACCGGCTGGAGAAAAAGGCACTGGTGCGCCGGATGCGCTGCATGAAGGACCGCAGATTGATTTACCTCGAGGCGACGGATGAGGGGCGGGCCGCCTACCCCCGGATGCTCGAGATCTCCGTGGCCGTTCAGAACCGCTTTCTGCAGGGCCTGGAGCGGCCGGAGGCGGAGAAGTTGAAGGAATATCTGACTCGCATGCTGCAGCAGGCAGGCTGAGACACGTTCCTCGTTTTAAGGGTTAAAAATTGCCTAGGCATATATCGCCGCGGCAGCAAGACATGCTTCGGCGGCGCTGGCCGGGAGACAGCAGATCATGACGAGTGCTCAAGACCCTAAGATTTCGTTCTGGGGTAACCCCAGGGCGCGCTGGCTGACGGGGATTTCCGCGGTCGTCGTGCTCGGCGGCATTGGCTACGGACTGTACTGGTTTACCTACGCCCGTTACGTGCAGTACACGGACGACGCGTACGTCAGCGGCAACGTGGTGGAAATCACGCCGCGCACCTCCGGCACGGTCATCGCCATCGCGGCCAACAACACCCAGTTCGTGAAGGCTGGCGATGTGCTGGTGCGCCTCGATCGGGCCAATGCCGAGGTCTCGCTGCAGAAGGCCGAGGCGAAGCTGGCAAGCACGGTACGGCGGGTGCGCAACCTGTTTGCGACCACCGACGAACTGCGCGCCGACGTGCGGGTGCAGCAGACCGCGCTGCGGCAGGCACAAGCCGACTACGCGCGCCGGGCCCGGCTGGCACGCACGGGCGCGGTTTCCGGCGAGGACGTGCAGCACGCGCTGGATGCCGTGCGCGCCGCGCAGGCGGCGCTCGCCGCTTCTGAGCAGCGCATGGCGGCCAATCGGGCCTGGGTCGATCACACGACCATCTCGACCAACCCCGCCGTGCAGGCCGCCGCCGCCGCGGTGCACGCTGCGTACCTGACCTACGCGCGCACCGTCGTGCCGGCGCCGGTCGCCGGCTTCGTGGCCAAGCGCGACGTGCAGCTTGGCGAGCACGTCAACCCCGGTATGGCGCTGATGTCCGTCGTGCCACTGAACCAAGTCTGGGTTGACGCGAATTTCAAGGAATCGCAGCTCGCCGACATGCGCATCGGCCAACCGGTGCGGCTGATTTCGGACCTCTACGGCGACAACGTCGTGTTCCACGGGCATGTCGTCGGTTTCGGCGCCGGCACCGGCTCGGCGTTCTCGCTGCTGCCGCCGCAGAACGCCACCGGCAACTGGATCAAGATCGTGCAGCGCGTGCCGGTGCGAGTCGCGCTTGATCCACGCGAGCTGGCGAAGCATCCGCTGCAGATCGGTCTGTCGATGAGCGCCTATGTCGATGTTCGCCATGACCGTTCGCCGCGTATGCCTGAGGTTGCGAGCACCGGTCCGGACGCCTCCACGGACGTGTTCGCATCTGTCGACGCTCAGGCCGATCGCACGATTGAGCGGATCATTGCCGCCAACGATCCGGGCGCAGTGCCGGCGCATGCCCCGGTGCATGTGCCTGCCCACGCCGCCGATGCCCGCCTACTTCGGACGCCGGGCGCGGACGCGCGGGCACGATTGCAGCGGGTCGCGGTGGATCGCGTTGCGGACCGCGCCTCGGGCCGGCCGATCCGCGCCGATCACTGGATGTACTGAGGGGCCGGTAGGTCATGAGCGAGACCGACGCGACGTCCTCACCGGCACCGCGCCCGACCCCGGGGCCGGTTGCGTTGCCACCGCTCGAGGGCATGGCGGTCGTTCTGGGAACGATTGCGCTGTCGCTGGCGACGTTCATGAACGTGCTCGACACCTCGATCGCCAATGTATCCATCCCGGCGATCGCCGGCGATCTGGGCGTCTCGCCCGACCAGGGCACCTGGGTGATCACCTCCTTCGCGGTCGCGAATGCCATCTCGATGCCGCTCACCGGCTGGCTGACGCGCCGGGTGGGCCAAGTGCGCCTGTTCACGGCCTCGACGATCCTGTTCGTGATCTCCTCCATGCTCTGCGGCCTGGCGCCGACGTTCGGTCTGCTGGTGACGTTCCGCGCGCTGCAGGGCTTGGTGGCCGGCCCGATGATCCCGCTGTCGCAGGCTCTGCTGCTGTCGAGCTTTCCCAAATCCAAGGCGGGTGCGGCGCTGGGGGTCTGGTCCATGACCACCCTGGTCGCGCCGGTCGTCGGGCCGGTGCTCGGCGGGTGGATCACTGACAACATCTCCTGGCCGTGGATCTTCTACATCAATGTGCCCGTGGGAGTCGTGGCCGCGCTGCTGACCTGGAGTATCTACCGCCGGCGTGAAACGGCCACCGTGAAGCTGCCGATCGACAAAGTGGGACTGGCGTTGCTGGTTCTGTGGGTCGGTGCGCTGCAGATCATGCTCGACAAGGGCAAGAATCTCGACTGGTTCAACTCCCCGTTCATCGTCACGCTGGCCATCGTCGCGGCGGTGTCGTTCATGGTGTTCCTGGTCTGGGAGCTCACCGATGCGCACCCGGTGGTGGATCTCGGCCTCTTCCGGCGGCGCAACTTCATGGTCAGCTCGGTCGCCATGTCGATCGGCTACGGCCTGTTCTTCGGCAACGTGGTGCTGCTGCCGCTGTGGCTGCAGCAGTACATGGGCTACACGGCGACCCTGGCGGGTCTGGTCCTCGCGCCGGTGGGCCTGCTGGCGATCCTGCTCACGCCGATCGTCGGCCGCCTGGTCGACCGGCTCGATCCGCGCTGGTTCGTCACGGTGTCCTTCCTCGTGTTCGCCCTCGTGATGTTCATGCGGGCGGATTTCAATACCCAGGCGGACGTCGAGGTATTGCTGACGCCGACTCTCATCCAGGGCGCTGCGATGGCGACGTTCTTCATCCCGCTGCTGGCGCTCGCATTCTCCGGGCTTGAGCCGGAACGCATCGCCTCGGCCTCCGGGTTGATCAACTTCACGCGCATCACCGCGGGCTCGTTCGCGACCTCGATCACGACGACGCTGTGGTGGCAGAGAGCGACCCTGCATCACGCGCAGATTGTCGAGCGGCTCGCCTCCAATCCACAGGCGACGCAGTTCATGGCGCAGGTGCAGGCCGCCGGGCTGTCGCATCCCCAGGGCCGGCTGCTGCTGAACCGGCTGATCGATCAGCAGGCGTACATGCTCTCGGCCGACGACATCTTCTACGCCTCCGGCTACCTGTTCGTGGCGATGGTGGTCCTGGTCTGGTTCGCCCGCCCGGTCAAGTCCACGATGTCCGCCGAGGTGTCTGCCGGCGCACACTGAGCGGCGCTCAGCGAAGCGGCGGGGCGAGCGCAGCGGCGCGCAGGCCGGCGGCGAACTTGTTCTCCCGGGCCGGCGTGAGCCGGCAATTCCGCCGCAGGGCCTCGACAAGCGGTACGAGGGCCTGCGGATCACCGTCCCGCAGTTCCACCTCGACGCGCAGCAGGTGCTCCCGCGCTGCCTGGGCGGCCCCGAGCAGCTGGGTCTCATCCAGGGCGATCTCCCCGATCACCACCTCCGGAGCGGCCGCGTAGACGGCGAAGCGCTCCCGCTGGGTGCATGCCGTGAACAGGGACGCCAGCGGCTGTCGGTCGAGCACGCCGCGCAGCCACCGGCCCACCGCGCCGGGGGCGAGCTCGGGGGTGTTCTGGCCGTCCGCCAGCGCCTCGGTGATCTCTTGCCGGTCCGCGAGGTCCGTCCGGGCCGACCTAAGGCTCTTCAGGGTGGCCTCGGCGCGCGAGTCTCCGTGGCGCAGCCTTAAGGCGTAACCCGCCCGGAAGACCCTCCAGTCGGCCGTATCCAGGTAGGTATCGCGCAGGCGCACGCCGGCAAGCGGCTCGATCCGCAGTCCGCCCACCGCTGGGTTCGCCGCCAGCCAAGTCCGGATCGGAGCCAGGTCAGAGGCCGCCAGCTGCCACTCGACTTCCCGGGTGTCCTGGGAGGCGGGCGCTGGTGGGGTGGCGGGCATGCCAGAGGTGATCCTGCGGGGGGCGAACGGGGATCCGTATCCCGGGTATGGGATGATACCGCTGCCGCCGCGGCGCCACCGGGGGCCGCGGCCGCGGCCGGCGAAGGAATTGACGCTGGCACGCGCGGTTCCGTATCATTCGCGCCCCCGTGCGGCAGGTCTGGCTTGCGGGCGAGTGGGCGATGCAGTTTCGCGTGCCCGTAGCTCAGTTGGATAGAGCACCGGCCTTCTAAGCCGGTGGTCGCAGGTTCGAGTCCTGCCGGGCACGCCAGCCGCTTCGGCGGCCGGCACAGCCGCGAGGGGGGGATGGTTGCGACGACGGTGGACGTAGCTCAGCTGGTAGAGTCCCGGGTTGTGATCCCGGTTGTCGTGGGTTCGAGTCCCATCGTCCACCCCAAATTTGGCGGAAGGCGCTCTGAGCGACTTCTGCGACCGATAACGGGCCGTTAGCTCAGCTGGTAGAGCAGGAGACTCTTAATCTCTTGGTCGTAGGTTCGATCCCTACACGGCCCACCAATTCAAGTAGTTACGCTACGGATTTAGATCCCCTCGCGCAGCAAGCCGAAAGTAAGCGCACAGTAAGCATCCCCTCTTGGTTCAGTGCTCCCAGACGAAGAGCACTTGCTGCGTGCCGTTCCACTCGTATCCGCAGTCCTCGTCGAAGCAAGGCAAGGCGATGCGGAGGGCTTCGATTACCGGAAACGGCCCCTCGTCGGTGATCGGCACCGTTACGCGCCAGACGGTTGGCGATTCGCTCCATGGCTCTGCCAAGACACCGTGGGATTGCAGCCTCTCCAGTGCGTCACGGAGGTTCACCGCACCTGTCCCGCCTCTCGGATCACTCGATTGCGCGATTAGGCTCCGCCGCCAGCCTCCCTCAGGACGGCAACTAGGTCGCACAGCCGATCCGTCGCGTTTGTGAAGCGGCGACCTAGAACGGTCCCGCGCGGCATCGTGCTCGCCTTCAGCGTTCTATTGCTCCAGTCGCAGTCGCGCGCGTCGAGAATCCAGAAACCTTCTGGCGCAAAGTTCCTATCCAGCCGGAAGAGCCATAGCTCATTCCATCCCTTGTGAATCGGCGATATCCGGTGCGTTGTCGAGTGTGACGAGACGGCCTTTACTTGGACGTAGTGCACAGGCGAGTCGGTGCGCCGTACCGCGATGTCCCAGGCTCGTTGAGATGGAGAGCCGTACAGCAATTCTGCGTCAGTGAAGCAATGGCGAGCGAACAGCCGAGCATAGAACTCGGCAATGACGCCGGTCTTTTGATCGCCTCTCGGGAGTGGTGAATCCGTACCACGTTGGATATCTTCCAGAACGCCATACGCCTGCGCGTAAGCGATGATTGCGGAAAAGATGTCCTTCACGTTGCGCCTTCTGGGAGCTGCTCGATTTGTTTTGTGAGATCATCAAACCGTAGATGCCCACGGAACTTGTTCGCCTCTTCGTGGACCGCCGTCCGTAGCCGCTGCGACTCGCGGTGAATACTTCCAGCTGCTCGGCAAGTCGGTGCTCGCATGCGACTTCATCCGCATGTGCACCTGGTCGTCAAGGCGGTGAGCGAGGATGGGAAGCGTCTCAACATCCGGAAAGCCACACTGCGAGAGTGGCGCGGACTCTTCGCGCAACATTTGCGCGCCCACGGAATCGCTGCCAACGCGACCGAGCGTGCAGTGCGGGGCCAGAGCCGGTCGAGTTTCAAGGATGCGATCCATCGCGCATTGCTCCGGGGCGATTCCCGCTATCTGCGGGAGCGCGTACAGCGCATCGCCGAGGAGCTCTGTGACGGAGGCCTCAAGCCAAACCCCGGAAAGACGAAGCTCTTCGCAACCCGCAGCGATGTGATCGCAGGGTGGCATGCCGTGGCTGATGTCCTCCTGGCTGCAGGGCAGGGCGCGATCGCCGAGAAGATTTGGGGTTTCATCGGTGGCATGCACCGACCGCTCACGACCGACGAGCAGCTGGTATCGAAGCTCGAGGAACGGACAAGCACCCGCGAGCCGGAGCGACACGAGGAACGTACTCGATGAGCCGACGAAGCAACCCGAAGGTGTTCGGACCTCCGCCTATCCAAGCGGAGCTACCCATGCTCGTTGTTCCGTCCTCCGTTCCGCCAACGACGGAGCTCGTCACCAAAGCTCAGCTCGTTGCCCGACACCCGCACTTGCTCAGCGTCAATCGCGTCACTTGGGCGTTGCGATGCCGCGCCGTGAACGGGCTCACGACCGCTGTCTTCGAGTCTCCATGCGGAGAGTTGCTGATTCACGAGCCGTCCTTCCTGGCTTGGTTCCTTGGCCTCAGCGGCCGTGCCAAGCTGCGCGCCGGGCGCAGGACGGGGCGCCGGCTGCGGGCGCCGATGGACATCGATAACAATCGTGGCAGGCCTTGCTGAAGAAGCCAGGATTTGCGCTCTTCACTGCAACTTGCCACTATACGCAGATTGCGTATAATACGTTCGTCATGCAGGCAGTCTTTGTGGAATTACCGGCTTTCGAGCGAAGTCGCGAGAGCTACCTGAATGACGGTGGCTTCGGTCGCCTTCAGGAAGCCTTGATGGCGAACCCGGAGGCGGGCGAGGTGATCCCGGGTACGGGCGGCTTGCGTAAGCTGCGATTCAGCGACGCGCGCCGCTCCAAGGGCAAGCGCGGCGGTCTGCGGGTGATCTATTACTACTGGACGGGTGGCCCGGAGTTCTGGCTGTTCACACTGTACGACAAAGATGAGATGGCGGATTTGACGCCCAAACAGCGAGAGGCGTTGAAGGAGCGCATCAAAGACGAGCTGAAAGCGAGGCGCAAGACATGAGAAAGAAGCGCAATCTGTTCGATGAGCTGGTGGAAGGGTTTGACGCCCTGGCTGATCAGCGCGCTGGCAAACGAACGCTTCGGACGCATGCTGTGAAACTGAAGCCCGTGCCGCAGATCCGCGCTGACGAACTCACGAAAGTCCGGGAGGACATGAAGCTCTCCCGCAGCCTTTTCGCACGATACCTGCGCACCAACGTCCGCACGCTGGAAAATTGGGAGCAGGGCCGGGCCAAACCCAACGCGCAAGCGGCGCTCCTCATTCGCCTCGTGCAGCGCTATCCCGATACCGTACGGCGTCTCGCGGAGATCTAAAGACGTCGCGATACACACCATGCTGCCCGCTTGGGTCCGTCATTCCGTAGCGTCCGGGCGCGTCGTGCTGTGTTGACACTGCGCTTGGGACGTATCCCTGTCTCCA
This sequence comes from Pseudomonadota bacterium, assembly GCA_021805275.1. Next base: position 35,406 of record JAJZFQ010000111.1, on the reverse strand, counting down.
ACCGTCACCAGACCCCCCGGGTTCTTCAGTTGCACACCTCAGGTGCCGGACCCAGGGACAAGAGAAGATGAGCGTTGATCGCCTGGCTCAGCGTGACGTCGGTCGCACGTGCATCACCGCGATCGTTTCAAGTGTAGTCGCTGAGATCGTGGGCACTCATCCCCCGTGCGGTCGGGTTGCGGCTATTCGGGGGAGTTGCGCGCCGGTGCGCGAGCTGCGATTTCTGGGTGGACGCTATTGCGGGAAGCGTCCGCACGGCGATCGATATCGAGGTCATTGTGCCGGGCGCAGCGCCGCGAGTCGTTCCCCAGAGGCAGTCGAACGGATCGCGCCGTCACGAGCCGGGCGGGCTCAGGAGGCGGGTTTCTCGACGAGATGCTCTGCGATCAGCTCCACGAGGCTCGCGAGGCCTCCGTCCCATTTCCAGTGTGCCTTGCTCTCGTCCATGGTCAGGCGACAGTTGGAGCAGGCCGAAACCATCGTTTTCGCACCGCTTTTCTCCACCTGGTCCATCTTCAGCTTGAAGACCTGGTAGCGGAGGTTTGCCGCGCGACCGATGGCCTGTACCCCGCCACCGCCACCGCAGCACCAGTTCTCGGTGCCCGTCGGCGCCATCTCGTGAAAATCCGTGGCGAAGTCCTGCAGCAGATAACGCGCATCGGCCGTTGCACCGCCGCGCCGCGATATCTGGCACGGATCGTGGTAGGTGATCGGCTCGGTGAGCGGCTCCAGGCGCAGTTTCCCAGCGCGCTTCAGCTCTGCGAGGTACTCCGTGATGTGCAGCACCTGAAATGGCAGGGGGCGGCCGATCATGTTCGGCGCCGACCAGCGCAGTACGCCGAATGCATGTCCGCACTCGGGGATGATGACGGTCTTGGCGCCGATCCCCTCGGCGGCCGCGACGATCCGCTGGACCATCACCTTGGCGATGTCCGCCTTGCCGGCGAGGTAGCCAAAATTGGTGGCTTCATAGCCCTTGGTGCTGAGCGTCCAGCTGACGCCTGCATGATTCAAGAGCTTCGCCATCGAGGCCACTGAATCGGGGTACTTCATCACCTCGACCGAGGAAAGCGTCAGCAGTACGTCGGCTTTGGGCCGATCGAGCGGGATCTCGACCTCGTGCTCGTCGGCGATCCAGTCGATGCGTTCGCGCAGCTTCTCCGCGGTGACCCCGAGCGGGCTGCCGTGGTCGCGGGAGCTGTCGGCCGCCGCGAGCAGGTCGGCAGGGCCGAGACCCGCAGCGACCCAAGCCTGGCGCGCCTCCCCGACGATCGAGGCGATGTCGATGCCCATTGGACAGGCCATCGTGCAGCGGCCGCACATCGTGCAGCTGTCGAACAACAGCTCCTCCCAGTGCTGCAAATCCGCGGCACTCACCCGCGGCGCCAGTCCGAGCAGGGCGAGTGGAAACTTGTTGCGGCGGTGAGCTTTGGCGATCGGGAAGAGCTTGTAGGCCGGCGTGTGCTTGGGGTCGCGCGAGGCGACGTAGAAATGACAGGCCTCGGCGCACAGCCCGCAGTGCAGACACCCCTCGAGATAGGTCGCCAGGTGCCCCTCGGTGTGCGCCAGAAACGTGCGGGTTGCAGCATCCCGATCGATCACGGTGGTCATGGGACGGTCCTCTAGCGCACTCGCAGCTGCATCAGCTCTTCGCCGTGAGCGTCGACCACGTGAACGGCGCAGGCGATGCAGGGGTCGAAGCTGTGGATGGTGCGCTGAATTTCCAGCGGTTGCTTCGGATCGAAGATCGTATGGCGGTCCATGAGCGCCGCCTCGTAAGGGCCGGGCTGGCCGCTGGGGTCACGGGGGCCTGCGTTCCAGGTCGAGGGAACGACCGCTTGGTAATTCTCGATGCGCTCGTCGCGGATGACGATCCAGTGCGCGAGTGCGCCGCGCGGCGCTTCCATGAAGCCTACGCCGCGCGCCTCGCGCGGCCAGGTTGCCGGATCCCACTTCGCCTCGGAATGTACGGCAAGATCGCCCGCCTTGATGTTCCCGGTCAGTTCGGCGAACCACAGCGGCATCTGATCGGCGATGATCTTGGACTCGAGCGTGCGCGCCGCGGTACGCCCCATCGTCGAGAACATGGCGCTCAAGGGCAGGCCGAGCTTGGCGAGGGCTGCGTCCGCGAGGGCCCGGGTCGGCTCATGACCGCTTGCATAGAGCATCAGCACGCGCGCCAGCGGACCGACCTCCATCACCTTGCCCCGCCAGCGCGGCGACTTCAGCCAGGAGTAGTTCTGATCCGTCTCGAGGTGCTTGTAGGGTGGAGTCGGTCCGGTGTAGTGCAAATGGGTTTGACCGACATAGGGGTGCAGACCGCTTTCCTTGCCGCTCGAGTAGTCGTACCAGGAGTGCGACACGAACTCCTGGATCTCGGCCGGATCATTAAGATCGACGGGATGGATCCGGGTGAGATCGCGGCTGAGGATCGCCCCGCGCGGTATGAGCCAGCTGCTCGCATCGTCGGTTCCCTTGGCCGGAAAATCCCCGTAGGTGAGGAAATTCCCGACGCCCTCGCCGCGTGCGAACCAGTCCTTGTAAAAGGAAGCGATCGCGAGCGTATCGGGCAGGTAAACCTGATCGACGAACTCCCGCATCTTCGCGATCACTGTTGCGACGCGCTCGAGCCCGTCCATGTTCAGCGCAGTCGCCGAGACACCGCCGCTGCCGGTCGTGTCGATGCTGATCGGCGAGGGCGCGCCGCCGACCAGGAAGTTCGGATGGGGATTCTTGCCGCCGAAAATCGCATGCAGCTGCACGACCTCGCGCTGCCATTCGAGCGCCTCCAGGTAGTGCGCCACCGCCATGAGGTTCGCCTCTGGCGGTAGCTTGTAGCCCGGATTGCCCCAAAAGCCGTTCGCGAAGATGCCGAGTTGTCCGCCCTCAACAAATTTCTGCAGCTTGCGCTGCGTGTCCGCGAAATAACCCGGACTCGACTTCGGGTACGGCGAGATTGACTGTGCGAGACGGGAGCTCGCCGCCGGATCCGCCTTCAGGGCCGACACGACATCGACCCAGTCGAGGGCGTGCAGGTGATAGAAGTGCATCACGTGATCGTGCACGAACTGCGCGGCGATCATCAGGTTGCGGATCAGTTGCGCGTTCGGTGGGATCGGGTAGCCGAGCGCGTTCTCCACGGCACGCACCGAGGCAATGCCGTGGACGAGCGTGCAGACCCCACAGATCCGTTGGGCGAACGCCCAGGCGTCACGTGGGTCGCGACCCTGCAGGATCAACTCGATGCCGCGCACCATCGTGCCGGAGCTCAATGCGCCGACGATGGCACCCTGGGCGTTGGTCTCGGCCTCGATGCGCAGATGACCCTCGATGCGGGTTATCGGATCGACGACGATCCGTGTGTTGGCGGCGCTGTTCACAGGACGGTTCCCCGGCGAGAGTAGTGGATGGCGGTCTCGCTGCGCGTCACGAACACCAGGAAGGCGTGCATGAGCTTGCCGAACGGAAACCAGATCAGCAGCAATGCGACGCTGAGCAGGTGCACGGCGAGGAGGATCTCGTAAGGCGCCCAGAGGTGACTTACGGCCACCAGGCCGCTCACCACGGGCAGGGCGGTGACGAACCAGCTGAAGTAGTCGTTCGCCGTCGAGATCAGGCGCAGCACGGGGCTCGCGAATCGATGGCCGAGGGCGAGCACCAGCGAGACCAGCGTCACGACGCTCGCAACCGAAATCAGGCCGCTCGGCAGGTTCGGCCAGTGCACGCCGAACACCGCTTGCAGGAACAGGATGTGCGGCGCGAAGCCAAAAAATGCGATCGCCAGCCCGAAGTGCATCACGTAACCGTTGACGGTCGTGAAGCGGGCCGCGCCGGCGAACGCCTTGCGTGGCCACAGGTGGCGCGCGAAGCCGCGCACGGCGCCGAGGACCGCTGCGGGCGCGCCGGCGCGCGCCGGCGCGCGGTCGCGGGACCACGGCAACAGCACCACGAACAGCAGGCGCCAGGCAACCCCGAATGTGAATACCGCGAAGCTCACCGTCAGCGCTGGGCCGCGCGCAAAATCGAGCAACGTCACGGCTTTTCTCCGGTGGATGTGGCCTTACGCTTGGCGCGCCGCGCGAGCAACGCGCTCACGGCGCCGACGCCGATTCCGGCGACGGCCGCTGCGCCGACCGCCGCGGTTGGATGGCCGGTCGGAGTCGAGAGCGGGCGATAGAAGCCGCCCTTGTCCCAGAAATCGGGCTCCGAGCAGCCGAGGCATCCGTGTCCCGACTGGATCGGGAACGACACCCCGCCGTTCCATTTGAGCGTGGCGCACGAGTTGTAGGTGACCGGTCCCTTGCAGCCGAGTTCGTACAGACACCAGCCCCGCCGCGCGCCTTCGTCATCGAAACTTTTCGCGAACAGTCCCTTATCGTAGAAGGAGCGCCGATAGCAGCGATCGTGGATCGTGTTGCCGAATAGGGATTTCGGCCGATTCAGGTGATCGAGGTCCGGTAATCGTCCGAAGGTGATCAGGTAGGCGATCGTACCGGCCATGGCCTCAGGTATGGGCGGGCAGCCGGAGATGTTGATGATCGGCTTATCCTTGATGAGGCTCGTGAGCGGCACCGCGCCGGTCGGGTCCGGCTGGGCATGAGGGATGCCGCCGAAGGTGGCACACGTCCCGACGGCGATCAGTGCCTTCGCCCCGGCAGCGGTGTCGTTCAGGATCTGTAGCATCGTTTGTCCGGCGATGGTGCCGTACACGCCGCCGTCGCGAGTCGGGACCGATCCGTCGACGACCACGATGTATTGGCCTTTGTTCTCGCGCATCGCGCTGCGGCGTGCCTCTTCGGCCGCCTCGCCCGAAACCGCCTGCAGCGTCTCGTGGTAGTCGAGTGAGATCAGGTTGAAGATCAGGTTCTCGAGCGTCGGGCTGAACGAGCGGGTCAGCGATTCGGTGCAGCCGGTGCATTCCTGGAACGACAGCCAGATCACCGACTGGCGTCGCGCCGCCGCAAGCGCATCGGCAATGGCGTTGGACTGCCAGGGCGGCAAGGCCATCAGGCTCGCGATGTAGGCAGCGTACTTGAGCAGTGCGCGGCGCGAGATACCGCGCTCGCGCAGCAGTTCGCCGATCGTCTCAGGTTCGGCCATGATCGGTTCTCTCCCGGCACGGCGCCGCGTACAGCGCGAGGTCGTCGTTTAGGCTCTGGGCGGCCGTGACGACATCCGGCAGCGCCGCGGACAGAATGTCCGGAACCGGTGTGATCTCGATGCGCTCCGCGGCGATGCGGTCGGTCACGTCGAGATGACGTATCCACCAAACGCCGGGATAACGCGTTTCCCAGATTTCACTTGGCCCCAGTATCTCGAGCTGCGCGGTGACCTCGCCGCGACCGAGCCGCTCGCGCAATTGCTGCAGATGGTCGTCGGACAGCGGCAGGCTCTTTAAGTCGATGACGCCGCATTCGCCACGCTCGGCCAGTGCCTCGAGCCGCTCGGCGACCTCGCGCAGCACCCCGCAGACGACGGCCGTGCCGCTCGGTGGTGGCGACTCAATTGATTCAGCGCCTGGCATCGCATTCTCCCCACTCGCTGAGCAATTCGCGCACCGCGGCACAGGCCCACGGTATGGCCGCCTGAACGCTCGACGTCGGCTCGGTGCCCCATGCCAGTGATTCCGGCTGTATGCCCACCAGCGCGCGGCGGGCTGGTGCGCGCTCGGTTAGCTGCGCTGCGGCAATCAGATCGGTAAGGGCCAGTTCGTGCACGCTGCGGCGCGCGCCCCGCAATTGCTTGTCCATCTCGCCGTCGATGAACACGCGCACGCTGCCGGGTGCGGCGCCGAAGCGGGTGGCGTCGATCACGATCAGTGAGTCGACGTCCTCGATTTCCGTCAGCAGTTCGAGACCGAGTGTCCCACCGTCGCACAATCTGATCGAGGAGCACGCGCCACGGGGGGGGAAATCGGACCGCAACGCGTGTAATACGTGTACGCCGACCCCGTCGTCGGTGAGCAGAACATTGCCCAACCCGAGCAGTAACGCCGGCCGCTGCGCGAGCCGGCGGCTTGTCCCGTCGCCGAGACCGGGCGCCCCTGTTGGCTGCGTTTTCACGCAGAAATTCTCTGCCACGGGCTGGATGCAGCCCATACGGGCATGTGCGTATAGGCGTCCAATCGCCTGGGCTCTAGGATGTGTAACGTCGCGATAGGTGGATCTGCATAAAATGTGCCTGGGCATTCCGATGCGCGTCGTCGAGGTGGAAGAGCTAACCGCTCGGTGCGATGCCAAGGGCATCCGCCGCGACGTGAGCTTGTTCCTGCTGCAGCATGAGCATCTGGTGCCGGGCGATCACGTGATCGTGCACGTCGGTTACGCCATCCAGAAGATCTCGGAGCAGGAGGCGCGAAGCGCATGGGAGCTTTTCGACACCATGCTCGCCGCCGAGGAGGCGATCCGCACCGATGCATGAGTTGGCTATCTGCCAGGGATTGATTCGAGAGGTCGAGTGCGTGGCCCGCGCCCACCACGCCCGAGCGGCAGCGAAAATCTGTGTTTCAGTCGGGGCGCTCTGCGGCATCGATCCGCAGCAGCTCGCACGGACCTTCAGCATCGCACGTGCCGGAACGCTTGCCGACGGGGCGGAGCTGGAAATCGAATCGGTCGGCGTGCGCATCCGATGCCCCGTGTGCGATCTGGAGTCGGAGGTTGCGCCGAACGCACTCGTGTGCGCGCGCTGTGGAGGCTGGCGAGTGCAGCTCGTACGCGGTGAGGAGTTGCTGCTGCGCTCGGTGGAGTTGGAGCTCGAGGTGAACGAACAGGCGCCGCGGGCTCCGGCGGCGTGCTGAACAGGGGGCGGCGATGTGCGTTGAATGTGGCTGTTCGGTCACGGCCGAGGCGGTGCGGGTGACGGACACGCACGGCATCTATTCCGTGCGACCGGCCGAGCGGCACTCGATCGAGGTGCTGAGCGGAATCCTCGCGCACAACGATCATCAGGCTGAGCACAACCGCAGCCACCTCGAGCGGCACGGCATTCTGGCGCTGAATCTCATGTCGGCGCCGGGCTCGGGCAAGACGAGCCTGCTCGAGCGCACCATCGAACTCGCCGGCGGCCGCTTCCGCATGGCGGTGATCGAGGGCGACCTGCAGACCGAGAACGACGCACGGCGTATCCGCGCCAAGGGTGTTCAGGCCGTGCAGATCACCACCGGGGAAACCTGCCATCTGGATGCGGCGATGGTGCACGATGCGCTGCACGCGCTCGATCTGGACGGCATCGACGTGCTGATGATCGAGAACGTCGGCAATCTCGTCTGTCCTGCGAATTTCGCCCTCGGTCAACATGCAGACATTGCCCTGCTCGCCGTCACCGAGGGCGATGACAAGCCGGCGAAGTACCCCGGGATGTTCCGCGGTGCCGATCTGGTGATGCTCAGCAAGACCGATTTGCTGACCGTCCTCGACGATTTTTCCTGCGAGGCCGCTGAGCGGCACGTGCGCGAGCTCGCCAATCCGGCGCCGGTGATGCGCGTCTCGTCCCGGCAGCCGGCCACGCTTGCGCCCTGGATTGATTGGATCGAAGCACGCCTCGGGGCGCTGCGGTCCGGCGCATGAGCGTCGCGCACGAGCGCACTTCCGCTGCGCTGGATCCGACGATCTGCACCGGAGCGGGCGGCGTATCTCCTGGCGAGTGGCTTGAGCGCTTGCGCGCGCTGCCGCTGCCGGGGCGTGTGCGGGTCATGAACGTGTGCGGCGGACACGAGCGCTCGATCAGCATGGCGGGGTTGCGGCGTGCGCTGCCGGCGCAGATCGAGGTGATTCCCGGTCCCGGCTGTCCGGTATGCGTCTGTCCGGAGGAGGACATTCACGCCGCCATCGAGCTGGCGCGACGCCCCGGGGTGACGCTGGTGGCGTTCGGCGACATGCTGCGGGTTCCCGCGAACGGGCCGCGCAGCGAGCCGCGCTCACTGTTGCAGGCGCACGCGGCCGGTGCGGATGTGCGACCGATCGCATCACCGACGGAGGCGGCGCGCATCGCGGCGGCGCATCCGGACCGGACGGTGGTGTTCTTCGCCGCCGGGTTCGAGACGACGACAGCGCCCGTGGCGGCGCTGCTGGCGCAGCGCCCGCCGCCGAATCTCGTCGTGTTGCTCTCGGGGCGTCTCACTTGGCCGGCCGTTGCGATGCTGCTCGAGAGCGAGGCGGCCGGCTTCGATGCACTGATCGCGCCGGGCCACGTGGCGACGATCATGGGTCCGGAGCAATGGCAGTTCGTTCCGCAGGACTACGGGATTCCGACCGCGGTGGCGGGATTCGAGGTGGGGAGTCTGCTCGCCGCGCTGTATTCGGTGCTGCGCCAGCACCTGGCGAAGCGGGCATTCCTCGACAACTGTTACAGCCGGGTGGTGCACGCCGGCGGCAACCCGACGGCCCGAGCTGTGCTCGAGTGCGTCTTTGAGATCCGCGATGCCACTTGGCGCGGCATCGGCACCATCCGCAATTCAGGCTACGCCTTCAGGCCCGAGTACGCCGCCTACAATGCCCTGGAGCGCTTCACGCTCGACCCGAGCCCGCCGCGCAAGCGCGCCGGACAGATGCCGCCGGGATGTGATTGCGCGCGCGTCGTGCTGGGCAAGATCTACCCGAACCAATGCGTCCTGTTCGGCAAGGGTTGCACGCCACGCACCCCGATCGGGCCGTGCATGGTGTCCGATGAGGGGGCCTGCCGCATCTGGTGGTCGACGGGAGTGCGCGCGAGGAGCGAGGATGCCGGTGCCGCGCACGGCTGATGCGATCCGACGCGCCGCGCGCCGGATCGTCGTGTCGGGCCGCGTGCAAGGCGTCGGCTTCCGGCCGTTCACGTACCGGCTGGCGCAGCGGTTCGCGCTCACCGGTTGGGTGCGCAATGACGCCGGCCGCGTCTTGCTGCACGTGGAGGGTCACGACGCCGACCTTGACCGATTCGAGGTGGCACTGATCCGCGAGGCGCCCCCGCTGGCCGAGGCGTACCTGAGGCGATCCGAGCCCATCGAGTGCATGGGCAGTGCCGAGTTCCGCATCCTGGCGAGCGAGGCCGCCGAGGCGCCCGAGATTCACCTGCCGCCGGATCTGCACTGTTGCCCGGACTGCCGCGTGGAGCTGCTCGATCAGACGCAGCGCCGCTTTCGCTATCCATTCACCAACTGCACCCAGTGCGGCCCGCGCTACACCTTGATCGAGGCCTTGCCCTACGATCGCGCGAGCACCTCGATGCGCGGCTTTGCGCTCTGTCCGAGCTGCCAGGCGGAATACGAGAATCCGGCCGATCGGCGCTTCCATGCCGAGCCGCTCGCCTGTCCGCAGTGCGGGCCGGGCCTGTCCTTCGAGTGCGACGGTGTCACGCTGTCGGGCAACGAGGCGGCGCTCCGCGCGGCAATCGAGTGCCTGCGCTCCGGCGCGATCCTCGCGGTGAAGGGCGTTGGCGGTTATCACCTGATGTGCGACCCGGCGAGCGATGCGGTCGTTGCGCGACTGCGTGAGCGCAAGTGCCGCCCCGATAAGCCACTTGCAGTCATGTTTCCCGAGGACGGACCGGACGGACTGCAGGCCGTGCGCGCCAGCGTGATCCTCTCCGCCATCGAGGCGCAGGCCTGCGCCAGCGCAGCCCGCCCGATCGTGCTGGCCGCGCGCATCCCGGGCGATCGGCTGAGCGCGGCGCTGGCGCCGGGGCTGCACGAGCTCGGCGTGTTTCTCCCGTACAGCCCGCTGCACCATCTGCTGCTGCAGGGATTCGGCGGGCCGCTCGTGGCCACGTCCGCGAATCTCAGCGGCGAGCCTGTGCTCACGGATCCGGCCGAGGCGCGTGCCCGCCTGGCGAACATCGCCGATGCCTATTTGCACCACGACCGTCCCATCGTGCGGCCCGCCGATGATGCCGTGGTGCGCCGGGTCGGCGCGCGCATGCGAGTGATTCGCGCCGGTCGGGGCGGCGCCCCGATCGAGCGGCCCTGCGCGGTGCGCTTCGAGCGCCCGACGCTGGCGGTCGGCGGACACATGAAGGCCGCCATCGCGCTCGGCTGGGACGAGCGGATCGTATTGTCGCCGCATATCGGGGATCTCGACAGCCTGCGCAGCCGCACGGTCTTCGAGCAGCTGATCAACGATCTGCAGCGGCTCTACCGCGTTGCGGTGGAGCAGGTGGTGTGCGACCCGCATCGCGGGTACGCCAGCGCGCGTTGGGCGGCCGCGAGCGGACTGCCGGTGGTGCGCATCCAGCACCACATTGCGCATGCCTCGGCGCTCGCCGGCGAGCAGCCGCAGATCGGTCGCTGGCTGACATTCGCCTGGGATGGCATGGGGCTCGGTCTGGACGGGGAGCTCTGGGGCGGTGAGGCGCTGCTCGGGGCTGCGGGCAGCTGGCGGCGGGTCGCCAGCTGGCGCCGCTTCGAGGTGGTGGGCGCCGATCAGGTCGCGCGCGAGCCGTGGCGCAGTGCCGCCGCTCTGCTCTGGGACGTCGGTCAGCCGTGGCAGCCGAAAGCCGCGGGCGGCGAACTGGCGCAGCAGGCCTGGATGCAGCGCGCCCGAACGCAGCGGACCTCCTCGGTGGGTCGCTTGTTCGACGCTGCCGCCGCTCTGGTGCTCGGCGTCGAGTCGACCAGCTTCGAGGGTCAGGCAGCGATGAGGCTCGAGAGCGCGGCGGCGCCCCGCGGGCCGTGTGTACCGCTCGCGCTCGAGCGCGATGCCGAGGGCGTGTGGCGCAGCGATTGGGCCGCGTTGCTGCCGACGCTGGGCGATGTGAGTCTGCCGGCGAGCACGCGCGCCGCGGTCTTCCACGAGAGCATTGCCCAGGCATTGCTCGATCAGGTGCGCAAGATCGCCGAGACCGAATCGTTCGAAGCGGTCGGACTCACCGGCGGGGTGTTCCAGAACCGATGGCTCGCCGAGCGCGTACTGAGTCTGCTCGCGGCCGAGGGCGTGCGCGCTTTGCTGCCGGTTGCCGTGCCGGCCAACGACGGCGGACTCGCGTTCGGCCAGCTGATCGAGGCGGCGCATCGCGAGACACCAGCGCCGGTCGCGCAGCGCACATGATCGAAGATACGCACATCACGCTTGCCCACGGCAATGGCGGTCGCTACATGCGCGAGCTGATCGAGCAGATCTTTGCCCGACACCTGGCGAATCCGGCCCTCGACGTGCGGCTCGATGCGGCACGCATCGAGCTCGAGCCGGGCGCCGTGCCCTACATCACGACGGATGCCTTCACGGTCCAGCCGCTGGAGTTCCCCGGCGGCGACATCGGGACGTTGGCGGTGAACGGCACGGTGAACGATCTGGCCGTTAGCGGCGCCATCCCGCGCGTGCTGACGTTGAATGCGATCCTCGAAGAAGGTCTCGAGGTGGTGGTGCTCGATCGCATCGTGCGCAGTCTTGGCGCGGCGGCCCGTGCCGCCGGGGTGAACATTATCGCGGGCGACACCAAGGTCGTGCCCCGGGGGCAGGGGGGCGGGCTGTATCTGGCGACGACCGGCGTCGGGTATCGGGCGCCGGATTGCCGGCTCGCCCTGGAGAGCATCCGTCCCGGCGATGAACTGCTCGTCAGCGGCCCGATCGGCGATCACGGCATCGCGGTGATGCTGGCCCGGGCGGAATTCGAGCTGCAGGGCGAGGTGAGGTCCGACTGCGCGGCGGTCACACCGCTCACCGCACCCATTTGCGGGCTGGATGGAGTGCGCTTCATGCGCGATCCGACCCGGGGCGGACTCGCGACGGTCGCGCACGAGATCGCGGCTGCGACCGGCCTTGAGGTCAGGCTGCGCGAGCCGGACATCCCGCTGCGCGCCGCGGTGCGCTCCTGCTGCGACATCCTCGGCTATGATCCGTACTACCTCGCGTGCGAGGGACGCGTTCTCGCCGTGGCCGACGTGCAGGCTGCCGGCGCCATCCTCGAGCTGTGGCGGGCGCTGCCGGGCGGCGCGGCCGCAGCGCGCATCGGCCGGATGCTGCCGGGACGCGGCCAGGTCATCCTTGAGACTGGAATCGGCGGTGAGCGAGTGCTCGAGGAGCTCGAGGACGATCCTCTGCCGCGCATCTGCTGACCGGCACGGCGAGCAGCGCGGCGCTGACCCGCATGTGGCTAGATTGGCGGATCGTTCTGCTGGAGAAATTTGACCACCGTCTTCAGCATCAGCTCGCGCGTCGCGCTGTGGGACAGCCAGTGATCCTCGTTCGGCAGGCTGACGAGCTCGACGGACTTGCCGGCACGGCGCAGCGCTCTGGCCATTGCCGCGCTCTGCGAGTACGGCACGACGGTGTCGTCGCGACCGTGAATCAGGAGGACGGGAACCGTCACCGCCGCGACGTGATCGATCGGCGAGATCGCCCGCAGGCGCGGATCATCGGGGCCGGTGACACCGAGAAAGCGATCCCAGTAGCGGGTGAATGGATTCTGGCTCGTCAGCATGCGCTGGCTCGTCCAGTGCAGGAATGCAGCGAGATCGGCGATGCCGGCCACCGAGACCGCACAGCGGTAGATGCCGCTCTGCAGGGTCACGCCGGCGAGCGCCGCGTAGCCGCCGTAACTTGCGCCCACGATGCAGACCCGTTTCGGATCGGCGATGCCGCGGCGCACGAGGTACTGGACACCGTCGGACAGATCGGTCTGCATCTTGCGTCCCCACTGACCGTATCCGGCGCGCAGCAGCGCCGTGGTGGTGTCCGATCCGCGGTAATTGACCTGCAGCACCGCGTAGCCGCGCGAGGCGAGCGCCTGGGCCCACCAGTCGAAATTGCCGTCGTCTGAGGCTGCCGGTCCGCCGTGCGGCATCACGACGAGGCTCAGGCGCTTGGCCGCCCGGTCCGGCGGCAGGGTCAGGAATCCGGAGATCTGCAGGCCGTCGGCGGCGTGGTAAGTGATGGGTTCGACTTTGGCGAACGTCCGCAACCCGCGGTACACCCCGCCCAGGCGGTGGGCGTGGACGGTGCGCCAGTTGATGAGCCAATAGCTGTCCCCATCGCGCTGGCCGAATATGTGCAGCAGGAATTTCGAGAAGTCGTCGGAATGCGAGACGAGTTCCACCCGCTCCCCGGCGTAGGCCGCAGCGAGTGAGGACCAGCGCGCCTGCAGCCGGGGGTCTAAGAACACCTGCCGCGGATGTGATGGATCCTGGACGCCGCCGAGAATCCGACCGGTCAGTCGGTCGCGGATCACATCGAAGAAGGTGTTGCCGGAATCAAGCGGTGCCCCCCAGGTCCCGGTCGCGAGGTTGAGCGGCTTCCAGATCCAGCCGCCCGGGGTGTCGAAGGCGACGATGAGCGCCTTGCCATCGTAGCTGAAGCCGATCATGGACGGCGGATCGAGGATCGAGGTGCCCTTGGCGATCCGCTGCATGTCGCCGTGGCGCCGCAGGCGCAGAACCCACTGGCCCTGGTCCGACCCGGTCATGTGGCATTCGAAGGAGGCGGCGACGCGGCCCTGCGCATCGACCGCCCAATCGGCCCCCAGTGTATCGCCGCCGTCGATCAGGCTCGTGTAGTCGTGCTCCAGATCGACCCGGAACAAGGCCGGCAGGTAGTCTTGACCACTGAGGTAGGAGCCCGACGCGAACAACTCCGGGCGGCCCTTCACGATCCGCATCTCCAGGGACCCGGTGATGACGCTCATGGTTGCGTACGTCGAGTCGCGCATTTTGACCGAGCGCATGCTGTTGGTCTTGATGTTCCAAGTCTCGAGCATGAACCACTCGTTGCGGTGTCCAAACACGCCGAATGGCGGGTCGGAGGTCGCGGAGTAGAGGATGAGCAGGCGATGCTCGTCGTACCAGCGCAGGGCGCGCACCTTGGTGCCGCCGATGCGGGTGGCGGCGAGTGGCTTGTCCGTCACGAGATCGATCACCGCGATGTAGCGCTGCCCGTGCATGCGCATGATGTAGGCGAGCCGATCGCCGGCCGGCGAGAGCGCCGGATCCTGCAGGGAGGGCAGCTGTCCGTAAAGCGCGAGCGGCGGGGGGCCGGAACCGGCCGCTGCGGCGCAAGAGCGCCGCGCGCAGACGATCCCAAGCAATGCAAGCGATGCTGCAGCCACCAGCCCGACGGGTCGATTCATGCGTCTTCCTTCGCCATCTTGTTGTTGCGGCGATGCAGTCGCTCGATGCCGGCGGCCCCGCGGCGGCCGAGACCATCACGATAGCGGAGTCTGGCGATGAAATCACGGCCCGGCCGTGCTGGGCTCGGGGAGAGCCGGACACTTCCCGAGAGCCGTTGCGAGCTCCCCGAGCCACAGTGCGAAGTGCTGGCCCGTCGTGGGCCGCCGCGGTGCCATAGGCACGGGGCGGCCGGCTGCGGAGTGCCTCGAGCGGCAAACCGTCGAATTCCTGGATGCGACGCAGTGCTGCGGCCGGATCGGCGAACAGGCCCTCAGGCCGCACACGCAGGATCCAGCCGGGTAGAACATCGTCGCAGTGATGCATCAGCGCCGCCTCCGCGCGGTACCGGCGCCCGATGTGCTCCAGGCTATAGGTGAGCTCCTGCCCGGTGATGAACAGCCGGCGGAACTGGACGAGCCCACAGCGCACCGGATCGCCCCGCAGACGCTTGCATCCGAGACTGCCGCGGCGGCTCCCAAGGGCAGATTCACCTGATGCCCCCATGTAGATTCCGATCATACGGTCCATCGCTTATTGCTTTTTCGGACACGCCGGTGCGATTGGGGCGGACGTTGCGCCACCGGAGAGTCGTGTGAAGAGGTCATCCCCTCATGGCGGTATGAGCGTGACTAATGGCTATGCGATTTGGATGGCCTGCTTGAATAAGGAGCGGGCATTGACGTGGCGGACGAATTCGGCGACGTAGTCGTCTGCCGGCTGCTCGACGATCTGCCGTGGGGAGCCGCTCTGCACGATGCGGCCGCCCTCCAGGATCGTTACTTGGTCGCCGATCTTGAGCGCCTCGTCAAGGTCGTGGGTGACGAAGACGATGGTTCTGTGCAGACGCCTCTGCAGCTCTAGAAGCTCGTCCTGGAGCTTGCAGCGGATCAGCGGGTCCAGGGCCGAGAACGGTTCGTCCATGAGTAGAATCTCGGCGTTGGTCGCCAAGGCGCGCGCGAGTCCGACGCGCTGCTGCATGCCGCCGGAGAGCTCGCTGCAGTACCGGTCCGCCCATTGGGCGAGCCCGACGAGCTCGAGCTGCTCGGCGACAATGCGCTCGCGGGCGTCGGTCGGTTCGCCCCGCAGCTCGAGCCCCAAGCCGATGTTCTCGCGCACCGTACGCCAGGGAAGCAGGGCGAATTGCTGGAAAACCATCGCGATGCGCAACCGACGCACCCTGCGCAGCGTGGCGGCATCGCAGCGCGCGATGTCGACGGTGGCCTCACCGTCGCTCAGCAGCACCTCTCCGCGCGTGACGGAGTTCAGTCCGTTGGCCGCGCGCAGCAGGGTGGATTTACCCGAGCCGGACAACCCCATGAGCACCGAGATGTGACCGCGTTCGATCGCGAGGTTTGCCCCACAGACGCCGGCGATCACCCCGGTGCGGGCGGCGATTTCGCCGCGGGACGCACCGGTGTCCAGGAGCGCAACGGCGGACTGCATCGCTGCACGGGCACGGCGGTGCGAAGCATCGGCGGGCGGGAAGAGGATATCGACGTTGCGGAATTCGATGACGCTCACCCCTTCGGTCCCTTGGCGGCGGGGCGGGTGGTGATGCGGTCGAGAATGATCGCGAGCAGCACGATGACCAGCCCGGCCTCGAAGCCCATGCCGATCTGCACGGTGTTGAGTGCGAGCACAACCGGAACGCCGAGTCCGCCGGCGCCGACGAGCGCGGCGATGACGACCATGGAGAGACTCAGCATGATGCACTGCGTGATGCCAGTGATGATGGTCGGCGCAGCGCTCGGCAACTCGATTTTCCACAGCACTTGCAGCCGCGTGGCGCCAAACGCTTCTCCGGCCTCCAGCAGCGATTTCGGTACGCCACTGATGCCGAGCTGTGTCAGGCGAACCGGGGCAGGCAGCGCGAAGATGA
Source organism: Pseudomonadota bacterium (assembly GCA_021805275.1). The sequence goes on along the minus strand of JAJZFQ010000111.1, from coordinate 19,456 downwards.
CGGTGGAGATCAATCCGGGAACGACACCTAGCCCGAACAGCACCAGAGTCGGGATCAGGTACACGAACGTCGGCAGCGTCTGCATTAGATCGAGCACCGGCCGCAGCATCGCGCTGAGCGTCGGGCGGTGCGCAGCGGCGATTCCGAGCGGGACCCCGATCACGGCTGACACGGCTGCCGAGACGACCACGAGAGACAGTGTCTGCAGCGTGTCGGTCCAGTAGCCCTGGTTCATGATGAACAGCAGCGCCGCGACCACGAACAGCGTCAGGGGAATCGAGCGGCGCACGACCCAGCTGAGCGCTGCCAGCGCGAGGAGCAGCAGCCAGGAGGGCATCGCCGCCAGCAGGGCGGTCAGACCGTCCACAGCGCCGCGCACAACCCTGGAGATCGTGTCGAGAACGCCGCGACTGTGCGCCTTCAGATAATTGATCCCCAGGGTGACGACCTGTCCCACCGGGATCTTGTGCGTCCGGACCCAGTTCTGAAAGCTGCGTGTGGCCGGGTGCGCTCGTCCTCGGGCGGTGAGGACGGCCGGCGCTGCGGGTTGGCCGGAAAAGGTGCTGACTCCGTCCAGCCACGCGCGTACCACAGCGGGGTGATTGTGCAGCCAGGCGGCTGCTGCCGCGCGCGGCGGCTCATGGCGGTCCAGGATCGCGTACATCAGCTGCGTCTCGCCGCGCACCGTGAACCTCAGGTTGCGCAGCAGCCGTCCGATGTTGGGGCACAGCGCTGAGTAGCCGGCGCGCGTGGTCGTGTAAACCGTCGCGCTGCCGTAATTGGGACCGAAAATCGAATCGCCGCCCGAAAGGTATCTGAGGTGAAACTCCAGGTTCATCGGATGTGGTTCCCAGGCGAGAAACACGATCATTTGGTGTGCGCGCACCGCGCGGGCCACCTCGGCGAGCATGCCGGCCTCGCTTGAGGTCACGAGTTGAAATCCGCGCAGTCCGAACAGACCCCGATCGATCATGCGGTGCAGGCGCAGATTGGCCGGATTGCCAGGCTCGAGCCCGTAGATCCGGTGCTTGATCTGCGCCCCAAAATGCGCGATGTCCTGGAAGGAGCGCAACCCGGCCCGATAGGCATAGGCGGGCACCGCGAGCGTGTAGCGGGCGCCGGTCAGGTTGGCGCCGACTACCGCGACAGAGTGGTTCTGCAAGTACGGCCGGATGATCGGTGCCTGCGCGGGCATCCAGTTGCCCAGGAACACATCGATGTCGCCCTGCTGCATCGACTCGTAGGTCACTGGAACCGACAGCAGTGTGGCTCTGGGCTCGTAGCCGAGATCCCGCACGACATCGCTGAACAGGGCGGTGGTGGCGGTCACATCGGCCCAACCGATGTCCGAGATGCGCACGACTCGGCATTGCGCGCCATCGCGTTGCATCGCGGCGCTCGGCGCGGCGGGCGAGCCGGCGCACACGGGCGCCGTGGCAGCCGCGAGTGCCAGCAGTCCGCCCGCCAAGGCGCTCAGCACCGTGCGGACGCCCGCACGGCGGCGCGCAGCACGTTGCAATCCTGGATCAGTGTGTGGATCAGGCATGGCGCTCGGGGATCGTTGCTGCTGACCGCCGCAGTCGAAAGTGGCAGGCCGGCGCACGGGGTTGGGATTACCTCGGGCGCGGAAAGCGTGCGGCCGCTTCGGTTTCATCGAGTGTCATGTGATTGCGCACGTATTGCTGGCTCGCATCAATGAACGGCTGGTGGTCCCATGAGGTCGGCCGGCCCTGGCTGAGCGCCGCAGCGACGAGCCGTCTTTGGCGCTGACTTGCGATCACTTGGGCATGAAGTGATTCGAGCGACCAGCGCCGCTGCACCTCCGCGCGGAACTGGCTGGTCAGGGCCTTCTCGAGACCGGACCGGTTGTGCACCTCGTCGGGATCCTGTGTCAGATCGTAGAGCTGATCCGGGTCCGCAGGGCAGTGGACGAACTTATGCGGCCCGCGGCGGATCATCACAATCGGCGCGATCGCCCCCTCGCCGAGGTATTCGCCGATCACCTCGTCGTGCCCCGAGTGTCGCTGCAGGTGCGGCAGCAGGCTGCGGCCGTCCAGTTCGGTCGCGTATTCGGGGGCTTTGCCGTCGCCGGCGAGCTCGGCGAGGGTGGGCAGCAAGTCGACCGACGACACCGATTGGGCAACCGTGCCGGGTGTGAACTGCTGGGGCGCATGCACCATCAGCGGGATGCGGGATGAGCCCTCGAAGAAGCTCATCTTGTACCAAAGGCCGCGCTCCCCGAGCATCTCCCCGTGATCGCCGAGGAGGATGACGATCGTGTCCTGCGCAAGCCGGGCGTCGGCGAGGGCGCGCAACACTGATCCGAACTGGTCATCGACGTAGGAAATCGCACCGTAATAGGCGCGTCGCGCCGCGTGCACCTGCTCGGTGGTGATGGCCTGTGCATCCATTCCGCAGACGTAGCGCAACCGTCGCGAATGGGGATCGAGATCCTCGGGCTTGATCTGCACGCGGGGCATGTCGATTTCCGCGTCGTTGTAGCGGTTCCAGTATTCGGTCGGGATCGCGAAAGGATCGTGCGGGTGGGTCATCGAGACCACCAGACAGAACGGCCGCTTGTCGTTCCCGCGGCCAATATCGAACAAGTGGCGCTTCGCCTGGAAGATCACTTCATCGTCGAAGTCGATCTGGTTGGTCCGGACGCACGGGCCGGCCAGCGTGACTGAGTCCATGTTGTGATACCAGCTGAGGCGTTGGTCGAAGTTCAGCCAATCAGGCGTCCAGCCGAAGTCCGCCGGGTAGATGTCGGTGGTCAGTCGCTGCTCGAAGCCGTGCAGCTGATCAGGCCCGCAGAAGTGCATCTTACCGCTGAGCGAGGTGCGGTAGCCGGCGGCGCGCAGGTAGTGCGCGAAGGTCGGAATATGTGCGGGCAGCTCCGCGGCGTTGTCGTGCGCGCCGATCCTGGAAGGGAGCCGCCCGGTCATGAAAGCGAAGCGCGATGGCGCGCACAGCGGGCTGTTGCAGTACGCGGAGCGAAAGACCACGCTGCGCTCGGCGAGCGCATTCAGGTGCGGAGTCTTGGCGACGCGGTTCCCATAAGCAGGTAGGGCCGAAGCGGCGAGCTGATCGGCCATGAGAATGAGGAAATTTGGTCGACTTGCCATGGATTCCGCCGTCGCGCAGGTGGCTGCAGGTCCCTCATGATCACTTGATTCAGTCCAGGCGGTGAAGTGATAATTTCTTCATGCTGGTATAAGGACAAGTAATGGCTAGACGGTTCGCCCGATTGCCGCCGCTCAATAGCCTGCTCGTCTTCGAGGCGGCCGGCCGGCACCTGAATTTCAGCAGCGCGGCTGCCGAACTCGGCATGACGCAACCGGCGGTGAGCCATCAGATCAGCTTTCTCGAGTCCCGCCTCGGCATGGCGCTGTTCCGTCGACAGCATCGCGGAGTCGTGCTGACTCCCGCCGGAGTACAGCTGCTCGATGCCGTCGGTCAGGGACTTACGACCATGCACGAGGTCGTCCTGACCCTGCGCCGACGCGGCGGGCCGAAGATTCTCCAGGTGTGTACCGACTATGGTTTCGCGGCGTGGTGGCTCATCCCCAGGCTCGGGCGCTGGGGCGAGCGCGTGCCGGAGGTCGAGGTGCAGTTGGTGACCGCGCAGCGCCAGGTCGATCTTCGGCAGGCCGATGCCGATGTCGCCGTGTGGTTCGGCGACGGCGATTGGCGCGCCAAACGCATCGTGCAGTGGTTCCCCGAGACCGTCCATCCGGTGTGCACCCCGGAATATGCGCGCCGTCGGTCACTCGAGGATGCAGTAGATCTTCGTAACGAGCGGTTGCTGCATCTTGCGGCGTCCGATCCGCCCCGCTGGATGTCGTGGGCCGACTGGTTCGCCGAGCAGGGCACGCCGACGGGTAGGCGCAGCCACGACCTGATATTCAATAATTACCAGCTGGTTCTGCAGGCGGCACTGCTCGGCCAGGGCATTGCTCTCGGTTGGCGTCCGCTGATTGATGAGCTGGTGCAAAACGGCCAGCTCGTGTGCCTGACCCGCACGCCGATGCGGACCGACCGCGGCTACTACATCGTCGAGCCGCCAGGCCGCGGCGAAGATGAAGTGGTCGCGGAATTCCGCCAATGGCTCATGGAGGAGCGCGGCAGCGCCACGCAGCTCACGAGCTGAGTGCCGGCGGGGGCGGCGCCCCGCAGCGGACGGTCGCGTGCCCCTCGGGGTGGAGCGCTCCCGCCGCAAACAGAACATTGACCGTCGAATACGTTCAAGCCCAGACGCCTGATGGGCGTTACGCTCGGGCAGCCACTAGGACGGGCTGCGCGCACTTTGGGGTGGGCACGACGCGGCTGCGCACCAAATCCAGAACAGCAACGCGGTGCGAACGGGCAGCAATGCTGCGCTGGTTCGCCAACAAAACGGGGAACCTTGCATGTCACGTCAAAGCAAACTGTCACGCACCGTAGCGGCCATCCTGGCTGCTTCCGCCGCGCATGCGGTACTGGCCGCGAGCGCAACGCCGAGCTCGACGTCGAGCACCGCGGCAGACTCTTCGCAGCTGTCCGAGGTGATCGTTACCGCGACGCGCCGGGCGCGCAACGTGCAGAACGTGCCGTTTGCAATCCAGACGCTGACCGGAAAGACGCTGGAAAATCTGCACGTCCAGACGCTCTCGGACTACATCAAGTATGTCCCGAACGTGACCATCGGCGGCCTTGGGCCGGGCAACCAGAGTCTGTTCATGCGTGGGCTCAGTCTTGGCGCCGGGGGCTTCGCCAACACGGCCGGCGGCCAGTTCCCGAACGTCGCGTTGTACATCGACAACCAGTCCACCGCGATGCCCGACCGGCAGCTGGACGTCTATGCGGTCGACCTGCAGCGTATTGAGGTGCTGGAGGGCCCGCAGGGGACGCTGTTCGGCGCGGGCGCCCAGGCCGGCGTCATCCGCTACATCACCAACAAGCCCCGGCTGAACACGTTTCAAGCCGTCGTCAATGCGGGTTACGGCGTGACGGCGCACGGCGATCCGAACAGCAACGCCAACGCCGTGTTTAATCTGCCGCTGATTCCGGGCAAGCTGGCCGCGCGCTTCGTCGTGTTCACCGACAACCGCGGCGGCTATATCAATAATCTTCCGGCGACCTTCTCGCGCAGTGGCACGGACCTCGGACTCGCGCTGGAGAACGGCGGCGTCGTGCCCACGAACAGCGTCTCGATCAACAATTATCAGATCGCCGCGAATCACATCAATCCGGTGACTTACAAGGGCGGGCGGGCCTCGGTGCTCTGGAAGATCAATGACAACTGGAGTGCGCTGCTCGAACAGACCTATCAGACGATGGACGCACAGGGCGTCTTTTACCAGATGCCCTATGGCTCTGAGGGCACGGTGCTCAGTGCTTCGGGGCAGCCGAGCGGCGGGCAGCCGCTGCCGCCGCTGTCGGTCAATCTGTTCGAGCCGGCGTACGATCACGACCGGTTCGAGAATACGGCGCTGACCATCCATGGCGAGGTGGGCCCGCTCAGTCTCGTCTACGCCGGCTCGTATCTGTCGCGCGACGTGCAGTCCCAGGGCGACTACACGAACTATGCGCGCGGCCGATATGGCTACTACTACCAGTGCACGGGCGTCACCTATTCCTCGCACGTCGGCAACCCGAACGCGACCTGTTATTCGCCGGCACAGGTCTGGCAGGATGCTGTGCACAACGATCACCTCAGCCAGGAGCTGCGCCTGAGCACCCCGGACGACTGGCGGCTGCGCGGCCTGGTGGGCCTGTTCTACGAGGACGATCACGTCAACGATGTTTCGAATTGGCTGTATCGCAGCGTGCCACAGTGCGCGCCGGGCGGCCCGACGTCCAACTGCTTCCTGCCGATCGGCCCGCCGCCGGGAGAGTCGGCCAACAGTCCTGGACTGCGCAATTCAATCACGGCCTTCACCGATGATGAGCAGCAGACCTTCACGCAGAAGGCGGCCTTCGTGTCGGTCAGTTACGACATCGTGCCTAAAGTTCTGACCATCACCGGCGGGATCCGCTATTTCGACATGTACGAGCAGCTGCTCGGTGGGGACATCGGCAGCTTCTACTGCAAGGCGTTTAGCCCGACGAGCTACTTCGGGCGCTGCACGACTTCGAACGGTGTGAACCTCAATCTGCAGAACCCAAATAGTCAGGTCAACACCGGGCATCTCGGCCGGGCAAACCTCAGCTGGCATATCACGCCAAATCTGATGGTGTATTACACCTATTCGCAGGGCTACCGCCCAGGAACGTTCAACCGGGGTGCGAAGAAATTGCTGCCCGACGCCAACGGGGTGGCTCAGTACATTACGCCCAAATATGATGGACCGGACCTGCTGACCAACAACGAGGTCGGGTGGAAGTCGGAGTGGTTCAACCACCACATGATGTTCGACGGCGCCGTCTATCAGGAGAATTGGGACAACGTGCAGACGGCGCTGTTCTGCCCGTCGTGCGGGTTCGGTAACGTGACGTTCCAGACCAACGGGCCGTTCTACCGGGTGCGCGGTGCGGAGATGCAGCTGGCGGCGCGACTGTTCACCGGACTGTCAGTGCAGGGATCGGCAGCCTGGAACAGCAGCAACCTGGTCAATTCACCGGCCCTGATCGACAATAATCCTGCCAACCCGGATTTTGGCAAGCCGATCACGACGCGCTACCAGCAGGGTGCGCCGGTCGCCGTGCCGAACGTCTACGGCCCTCAGGGCAGCTCGCTTGCGTACGCGCCGCCGTTCGAGGCGAACCTGCGCGTGCGTTACGACTGGCTCGTGGGTTCCTACCTGCCGTTCGTGCAAGTCGGCTTCCAGCACCAGGCTCAGACGCACTCGGCCACCGGGTACCTGGCGATCTACCAGCAGCCGAGTTGGACCACCTATGATGCCTCGATCGGGGTGTCCAAGGGCGATTGGTCGGTCTCGTTGGACGGCACAAATCTCACCAATGTGAACAAGAGTCTGTCCTCGAGCGCGGGGCTGTTCATCCTGACGGAAACGCCGATGCGGCCGCGGGTCATCGAGCTGAACTTTCACTACAGCTTCCAGAAGCACGAGTAGGCGAGCGAACGGCGCGGCCTGCGCCCGCTGGCGTGCGGGCGCAGGCATCGGGCCGGGGGGGGATCCGGGACGCCATTTTGCCCGCGCTGCCGAGGTATGATGGCGTTTTCCCGCTGAGTCGCGCGCCGTGAATCCGTCGTCAACCGCCCCGAGTGCCCTGTCGCACCTGACCGTGCTCGATCTGTCGCGGGTGCTCGCCGGACCTTGGGCGAGTCAGATCCTCGGTGACCTTGGCGCCACGGTGTACAAGATCGAGCGGCCGGGCAGCGGTGACGAGACGCGCTCGTGGGGTCCGCCGTTCGTGCCGGCGACCCGGGCCGGACCGGGCGATGCGGCGTACTATCTGTGCGCGAACCGGAACAAGAGCTCGCTGACGGTCGATTTCACGACACGCGAGGGGCGTGAGATCGTGCAGGCGCTCGCGGCGCGCGCGGACGTGGTGATCGAGAACTTCAAAGTCGGCAGTCTGGCGGCCCACGGGCTCGATTACGCGAGCCTGCGGCGCATCAATCCGCGCCTCATCTATTGCTCGATCAGCGGGTTCGGGCAGTCCGGACCTTACGCCGCCCGGCCTGGCTATGACTTCATCATTCAGGCCATGAGCGGCCTGATGAGTCTCACCGGCGTGCCGGAGGGACAGCCGGGCGCCGGTCCGCTCAAGGCCGGCGTCGCCGTCACCGATCTTTTCTCCGGGCTGTACGCGGCGGTCGGGGTTCTGGCAGCGCTCGCGCACCGCGAGCGCACCGGCGAAGGGCAGCAGATCGACGTCGGGTTGTTCGACGTGCAAGTGGCCTGCCTGGCCAACCAGGCGATGAACTACCTCGTTGGCGGCCACGTGCCGGGCTGCATGGGCAATGCGCACCCGAACATCGTGCCGTATCAGGACTTCCCGACGGCGGACGGTCGGATGATCATCGCGGTCGGAAACGACGGCCAGTTCGCGCGGCTGGCGGCGGAAGTCGGTTGTCCCGACTGGTCTACCGATGCGCGCTTTGCCTCGAACGCGGCGCGCGTCGTGCACCGTGATGCCTTGATTACCGAGATGTGCGCGGTGCTCACGAGGCGAACGACAGCCCAGTGGATCGAACGGCTGGAGCATGCGCAGGTTCCCTGCGGCCCGGTCAATGCGCTGGATGCGGTATTCGCAGATCCTCAGGTCCGGGCACGCGGAATGCAGTTCGAGATGCTGCGGGCGGACGGGCGCGGCGTGCCGCAGGTCGCCAGTCCGCTGCATCTGTCCGGCACGCCGGTGCAGTATCGGCATGCGCCCCCGGCGCTCGGGGCGGATACGCGCTCGGTGCTCAGCGAGCTTCTTGGACTGAGCGTCGAGCGGCTCGACGCTCTCGCGGCCAAGCGGGTCATTTGAGCGACGGCGGCGCGCGCTGTGCGGCGCTCAACGGTTGGCGCCGATACACAGGCCGACCGGCTCTCCGGGGAAGAGCGCCGCTCCAGGCTGCGGGCGTGAACCTGCAGATGAGGGGCAAGGCGGGCGTGTTGTCCCGCTTCCGGCACTGATTGGACAACTCGATCCTCGACGCGACGTGCCGATCCATCCGCATGCATTGCCGGGTCATGCCGGCCTCGCTCCCGCTCGAGCGGGCACCGCGCGGACGCTGGCGGCCGGGGGCGTATGCCCGCGGGCCTATGGGCCTGCCCGCGTGTCAGACCCCTCTGCGGCCGGCACTGATTCAACGTTCGTGATGCTCAGCGACGCGTTTGGCGCGTCACGAACGGAACGACCACTGCATCGTTCGGTGCGCTCGCCTCCGCCCCGGGAGGCGGGACTTTGCGGCGAGCGCGGGATGATGGGCGCGAGTTCGGTGCCGGCTGCGCGATGCCGTCTCGGCGCTTGATCTCCCCGCGGCGCCTGCGCTCGTAGTTCTCCAACTGTCGCCGCGCTGCGTTAAACGCGTCGCGCAGTGCGACATAGGCATTCTCGTGAGCGTGATCGTCGGCATGGCTATGACGCACGACGATTTCATCGTCCGGAACGGAGATGTCGATGCGGATATCGTGCAGCCCACCTTGCTGCTTGTGCTGCGCCGGGCGCTCGACCCGTACTCGACAGCGCAGGATGCTGGGACTGAAGCGTTCCAACCGCGCCGCGAGCTCGCGGATCCGCTCGCGCAGCGCCGGCGAAGGCTCCATCTGTTGAAAGCTGACCTGGATCGGAAACGTCATCGATCGTCCCCTGAACGAGTGAGTCTGATGCGGCGTATGCCGCGGGGCTTGCCCCGCCGGATCGGTCCCGGGACCGCTCAGGCGGCGAGCGTGCGGCGCGGCTGTATGCAGATCGCCGCCAGGGTGTTGCCGATATCGGTCTCGGTGATCTCCTTGCGCGGCTGGACGCGCTCGCGGGCTGCCTCGCGTGCAAGATCCGCAAGTGAAATCATGCCGACGAGGCCGCCGTCGTGATCGAGCACGGGCAGGCGGCGTACGTGTGCATCGCGCATCACGCGCTCGGCCTGCGCCAGGGAATCGGACGGCCGCACGGCGGTCACCGACTTCGACATCGCCTCGTTCACGCGCAGATCGCTCAGCGGCCGGCCGCTGAACAGCGCGCTCATGCAGATATCACGGTCGGTAATCACGCCGGCGACTCGCCGTGCTCCCTCGCCGGAGCAAACGGGTACCGCGCCGCAGTCGTGCTGCCACATCAGCTCAGCTGCACGGGCGAGCGAATCGCCCACCCGGCAGGACTGGACCTGTCTGGACATGAGATTCTCGACGAGCATATGCGGGTCTCCTGTACGTTGCGCGCGGCGCGAGCGGCACCACGTGCGGTGGGCCGGTGAATCGCTTCAGCTCTTCTCGCCTTCGGCAGGATAATGGCGCAGCAACACCGGCACACGGGTGTGACGGACGATGTACTCGGCGTCGCTGCCGAGCACCAGGCGTCGGACGCCGTGGCGGCCGTGTGTGCCGCAGACGATCAGATCGGCAGACCACTCCTCGGCGTGGCGCAGGACGGCGGCACCGACCGGCGAGCCCATCTGCTCGATCAGTGCCGAGGTCGCGGTGACGCCGGCGGCGCGGGCGCGCGCATCGGCCTCGTTGAGCAGGGCGTCGCCGCTCTTGCGCAGCGCTTCTTGCATCTCGCCCGGATTGGCGCCCGTGCTGTCCGGGGAAATCATCAGCCACTCATTCAGCACGTGCAGAAGACGTAACGCCGCATTCTGATCCTTGGCGAGGTGGATGGCTTCCTCGAGCCCCAGATTGGAGGCGGGACTGCCGTCGATCGGTACCAATATCCGCTTGTACATCTGTGTGGTCTCTGGTGATCGTTGAGGCACTGGCCGGATAGCGAGCCTGATGCCGCATCCTCAGGCGCAGAATGAACGTGGGCGGGGCTGTCGCTCAATAAGTATTTGTCCGCCTGCGCATCGCTCAACCGGTGCCCGGGATTTACGTATTGCCAGCCGCGCTGGCCGCCGTAGAGTGACTTCTGTGGAAGGGACCGCCCGAACCCATCCGGAGCACAACTGTATGCGCATACGAATCGTGGTGGCTGATCAGGCCGAGGCGCGTTTTTACGACACCGAATCTGCCGATCCGCATCTGCGCGCCAGTGGCCATTTATCCGACCCAGAGGCCCGACTTCACGAGCGTGACCTGGTGAGCGACCGGCCGGGCCGCGTATTCGACCATGCGACCCCCCAGGGCTGGCGACGCGGGGCGGTGGCCCATCACGCCACGGGCGGGGAGCGTACGGCGCATCGGCGCACGGCGGAGTCCTTCGCGCGGCGCATCGCGCTGGAGCTGCAGAGCGCGCACCGCCAGGGGCAGTTCGACCGGGTGGTACTGATGGCCGATCCACGCTTTCTCGGGATGCTGCGCCAGGAACTGCCGGAGCAGCTCGAGCGCTGCGTGGTGGCGCAGGTACCGAAGGACCTGGTGCATCAGGGCGAGGACGAGGTGAGGGCGCACGTGCCGGCGGAGGCGCTGCGCTGAACGATCATCGATCGGCCGGTCGGAAGCGAAGGGGCGCCGATGCTGGATGAGTTTCTGCGTCTGCCTTGCGTAGCGTATTTCTCCATGGAGATCGCGCTGCGCAACGAGATCCCGACGTACGCCGGGGGGCTCGGGGTGCTCGCCGGCGACACGCTGCGTTCGGCCGCCGATCTGCGCCTGCCGCTGGTGGGGGTGACGCTGGTCAGCCGCGCTGGCTATTTCCGCCAGGAGATCGACGTCGCAGGCCAGCAGATCGAGCGACCGGCCACCTGGGATCCGGCGCGCTGGGCGCTGCCGCTGGATGCGAAGATCGCGGTGCGCATCGAGGACCGGCCGGTCTGGGTGATGGCCTGGCTGTATGTCATCGAGAGCCGCATGGGCGGGAGCATCCCGGTGCTGCTGCTCGACACGGACCTGCCCGAGAACCAGCCGGACGACCGCCAGATCACGCGCGACCTGTACGGCGGTGACGAGGCGTATCGGTTGAAGCAGGAGATGGTTCTGGGCTTTGGCGGGGTGCGCATCCTGCGCGCCCTCGGGTTCGACATCAGCGCGTATCACATGAACGAAGGCCACTCGGCGCTGCTCGGCGTCGAGCTGATGCGCCGCTTTGCCTATCCGGCCGACGACGTGCGGCCGGGGGAGTCGCTGTACGACCTGCCGCGCGTGCGTGACCTGTGCCGCTTCACCACTCACACGCCGGTCGAGGCCGGCCACGACCGCTTTCCCTACGACTTGGTCAAGCGCCTGTTCGCAAGCAGTGTCTACGGCTACGACAACCACCACACCCCCCAGTCCGGCGCGCCGGGCACCGAGCACGGGCCGATCGAGTTCGCAACCCTCACCGCACTGGCCGGCGAGGATTCGCTCAACATGACGCGCCTGGCGCTCAGCGTCAGCGACTTCGTCAACGGTGTTGCCAAGCGCCACGCGGAAGTCTCGGCCAAGATGTACCCCGGCTATCAGGTTCGGGCGATCACCAACGGCGTGCACCCCTATACGTGGAGCGCGCCGAGCTTCCGCGAGCTCTACGATCGGTGCGTCCCGGGTTGGTGTCACGAGCCGGAGATGCTGCTGCGTGTCCACGGCATCCCCGATGCGGATCTGCTCGCCGCGCACGAGAAGGCCAAGCAGGCGCTGATCGCGCGGGTGAAGAGCCTCACCGGGGTGGGGCTGGCGGCGCAGGTCGCGACGCTGGGGTTTGCGCGGCGGATGACCGCGTACAAGCGGCCCGAGATGCTCTTCACCGACATCGAGCGGCTCAAGGCGATCGCGCGCGGGCAGCCGCTGCAGATCGTGCTCGCCGGCAAGGCGCATCCGCACGACGAGACGGGCAAGCACCTGATCGGGCTGCTGCACGCGCACGCCCGCGAGCTCGCCGGCGCGCTCACCGTGGTATATCTGCCGGACTACGATCTGGAGCTCGCGATGCTGCTGACGTCCGGCTCGGACGTGTGGCTCAACACGCCCCTGCCGCCGCTCGAGGCCTCCGGCACTAGCGGGATGAAGGCGGCGTTCAACGGGGTACCGAGTCTTTCGGTGCTCGACGGCTGGTGGATCGAGGGCTGTATCGAAGGGGTGACCGGCTGGAGCGTGGACGACGCTGCATCCCTCTACGAGAAACTCGAACGGACCGTGCTGCCGCTCTATTACAGCTCGGCTGACGGGCGGCACGGCTGGGTGCGGCTGATGAAGGCCGTCATCGGCACCAATGCGGCGTATTTCAACAGCCACCGCATGATGCGCCGGTACGCCACGGAGGCTTACCTGCGCTGAGGGCGACGGATCGCGGACATCGCGATTCCGAGGGGGCGGTCAGGGACAGTGCGGATGGCGTCGCGCGCCTGTGCGTGCGAGCGTATACGGGGTTCGGCCGGGAGGGGCGCTCTACCGTGCGCCACGAGAGTTTCGCGCAATGGCCAAGACGAATTCGATACTCGCGATCGCCCAGGGCACTGCGTCCGATACCGTGCTGCTCGCCAAAGCCGCCGCGCTCGCCCGTTCGTTCGGCTTTGCGCTGGAACTGTTCCTGTGCGATGCGGAGCAGGCTTACGCGCTGAAGCATGCCTACCAGCCAACCGGTCGGGACAAGGCCATGGGCGAGTGCGTGGCGCGTGCCAAGGCCTATCTGGCCAGTCAGCGCCAACTGATCGATCCGGCCGTCAGTGCGGTCGCCATCGATGCCGCCTGCGAAAGTCCACTCTGCGAGGGCATCGTGCACAAGGTGCAGCGCAGCCATCCGGAGTGGGTGGTGAAGGCGGCGGGGGGCATTGACCGGCGCGGTCACAGCGCCTTTGACGAGAACGACTGGCAGCTGATGCGCACCTGCCCCGCGACGCTCACGTTGGTGCAGCACCGGCATTGGCGCAAGCGGCTGCGCATCGGCGCGGCGATCGACGTGTCGGATCACGAGACCGAGGGGCTGGCCGGGGCGATCATCCGGATCGCCCGCCGGCTGGCCCTTGCCACCGGCGGGGAGCTGGAACTGCTCTACGCCGAGCCATTGCGGTCCGAAAGCCCCGAGGGACGCGCTCACGCGGCCCGACTGCGTGCGCTGGCTCGCCAGGCCGATCTCGACGAGCAGCACGCCCATATCCTGTCCGGTCCGCCGGAACAGGAGCTTGCAGGGTTCGCTGCAGGGCGCGACTATGACGTGCTCGCGCTCGGTGCACTCACCCACCGCAAGGCGCCGGTGCGGCTGGTCGGAACGTTGACCTCGGCGCTGGTCGAGGCACTCGAGAGCGACTTCCTGTTGATCAAGCCGGAGCCATCCGACGCCATGGAGCGCGCTGGGCACCGCGCGCCACGCAATTCGGTCGTGGCGCGCTAGGGAAGGGCAACCCAGGCCGTGGCGCGCGCAGCCGTGGCGGATGATGCGGAGCACGGCAGATCCTCGTGCCTTGCGATGCAAACGCATCGATCCGTTCGTTGCCCGATGATGCTCATTGATACGCGCATTGAGCGCGTTCCGGGTCGCTGCAGTGACCGGCGCGTTGGACGGCATGTCCCCCGCCTGGAACTCGGCCTGAGCGGCGTGCCTGCGCGCGGACCGGCCGGGTCACGAATACTGGCGGGGCACGAGGATTCGGCGGCGTGTGCGGTGGCAGGGCCGGGTCCGCTCAGCTGGCGCTGAGCTGGGCCTCGAGCGTCTCCCACCGTGCGTACAGGCCCTCGAGCATGGTGGCGATCTCCTGCAGGCGCGTGCCGTCGGCCTGCATTCGCTCCAGGCCCGCGGCGGAATATGCCGGCTCGCCCAAGCGGCCGACGATCTCGGTCTGCTCGCGCTCCAGCGCTTCGATCTGCCCGGGCAGCGCTGCCAGTTCTCGACCGTCCCTGTAGCTGAGGCGCCCGGGACGAGCCGCCCGCTGCTGGGGCGTCGGTGCCGATTCGCCCGGCGCGGCGTTCTCTGTCGCCATGCGCGCGCGGGGGGGCGGCGGTTGCGGCCTCTGGCGCACCCAGTCGCTGTAGCCGCCCACATAGGTTCCCCAGCGTCCTGCGCCCTCGGCGGCAAATGTCTGGGTGACGACGTTGTCGAGAAACCGCCGATCGTGACTGACCAGTAGCAGCGTGCCCGGGTAGTCCTGCAGGCGCTGCTCGAGCAGCTCCAGCGAGTCGATGTCCAGGTCGTTGGTCGGTTCGTCGAGCACCAGTAGATTCGCGGGCCGCGCGAACAGACGGGCCAGGAACAGCCGGTTGCGCTCCCCGCCGGAGAGCATCCTCACCGGGGAGCCGGCCCGGTGCGTCGGAAACAGGAAGTCGCCGAGGTAAGTCATGATGTGCTTGCGCTCGGTGCCGATCGTGATCCAGTCCGAACCGGGGCTGATCGCCTCGGCGAGCGTTGCCTGCGGGTCGAGTTGCTCGCGCATCTGATCGAAGTACGCCACCTGCAGGCTGGTGCCGAGACGCACCGTGCCGCGCTCCGCAGTGAGCTGGCCGAGGATGATGCGCAGCAGCGTGGTCTTGCCGGCTCCGTTCGAGCCGATCAATCCCACGCGGTCGCCGCGCATGATGCGGGTGGAGAAGCCCTCGATCAGCACGCGCCCGGCGAAGGACTGACCGACGTCGGTCAGCTCGGCCACCAACCTGCCGGAGCGCTCCCCGGCATCGAGGGCGAGCCGGATACTGCCGATGCGGTCGCGGCGCTCCAGGCGTTCCTGGCGCAGCTGATCGAGTCGCCGCACGCGACCCTCGTTGCGCGTGCGCCTCGCCTCGACGCCCTTGCGGATCCAGATCTCCTCCTGCTGCCAGAATTTCTCGAAGCGGCGCCGTTCGAGATCTTCGGCGGCGCATTCCTGGTCGCGGCGAGTCTCGTAGGCGGCGAAGTTTCCGGGGTAGGAGCGGATTACGCCGCGGTCGAGCTCGACGATGCGCGTGGCGACGCGGTCAAGAAATGCCCGATCGTGCGTGACGATGAGGGCCGCCGGCGCCTTCTGCGCAAACTCCTCCAGAATGCCGATGCCGTCGATGTCGAGATGGTTGGTCGGCTCATCGAGTAGCAGCAGCTCCGGCGAGGAGGCGAAGGCGAGCGCCAGCGCCGCGCGCTTGCGCTCGCCTCCGGAACAGCTCCCCGGGTCTTCCCCGCCGTGCAGTCCGAAACGCTGCAGCAACTCCGCCAGGCGCGACTGCAACTGCCAGCGCTCCCGGTCCGCGCCGTGCAGCTGCTCGGCGGTGCAGGCCGAGGCGTGTGCTACGGTGCGCGCCCGCTCGAGCAGGCTGTCGCGTACCGTGGCGGCTGGCGGCAACAGTGGCTCCTGCTCGACGAAGGCACTGCGCAGCCCGGAGCGTCGCTGGATTTCCCCCTCGTCGAGGGACTGGCTCCCGGCCATCACCTTCAGTACCGTGGATTTGCCGGTGCCGTTGCGGCCGATGAATCCGAGCCGCTCACCGGCCTGCAGGCTCAGCTGTGCGCCATCGAGCAGGGCGCGCTCGCCGAAGGCGAGCTGCGCATCGCGAAGTGTGATCAGGGACATCTCGTGGGCTCGAATAACGATGGACTGGCGAGCGGCGGATCGGTATAGTCGGCGGCGCAAGACTATACAGGCGCCAAGCGGTCTGCGCCTGCCTCGCTCGCGGTCAAGCCATTCCGGCTTCGCTTCGATTCCCACACCATACTCGCTTCGACCGCCACGGCCTGAAAACCAGGTCTGTCCGCCGGCTCTGCCGCAGCGGGCGGCCGGCCGTACGCGCGAGCCAGACTCACAGAGGTATTCATGTCGTTTTCTACTCTCGGGCTGCGGCCCGAGCTGCTGCGCGCGGTGGCCGAGAAAGGCTACACCGAGCCGACTCCTATCCAGGCAGGGACGATTCCCGCCATTCTCAGCGGCCGTGACATGCTCGCCGGAGCCCAGACCGGCACCGGCAAGACCGCCGCGTTCGTGTTGCCGATCCTTCAGCACCTCTCGGGCGGGACTGGCTCCGGCCCGCCGCGCGCCCTGGTGCTTACTCCGACGCGCGAACTCGCCGCACAGGTCGCCGACAACGCCGCCGGCTACGGCCGATACCTGCAGCTGCGCACCGCCGTGGTGTTCGGCGGCGTCGGCATCAATCCGCAGATCGACCAGCTGCGCCGCGGCTGCGATCTACTCATCGCCACGCCGGGGCGGCTGCTCGATCTCAGCGAGCAGCGCGCACTCGATCTGAGCCGCGTCGGCTGGTTCGTGCTCGACGAGGCGGACCGGATGCTCGACATGGGCTTCATCCCTGCGATCCGCCGCGTTCTGAAGCTGTTGCCGCCCCAGCGCCAGAACCTGATGTTCTCGGCGACCTACGCGGACGACATCCGTGCTCTCGCACAGCGATTCTTGCGCGATCCGGTGGCCGTTGAGGTCGCGAGCCGCAATTCCACTGCCGAGCGGGTCACGCAGTCGCTGTACCGAGTGCAGAAGGACAGCAAGCGCCACCTGCTGGCGCATCTGATCCAGGAAGGCAACTGGCAGCAGGTGCTGGTGTTTACGCGCACCAAGCACGGTGCGAACCGCCTGGCCAAGCAGCTCGAGGGGGCCGGCATCGCGGCGGCGGCTATCCACGGCAACAAGAGTCAGGCGGCGCGCGTGCGCGCACTGGCGGACTTCAAGGGTCTGCGCGTCACGGCGCTGGTGGCAACCGAGGTCGCGGCGCGGGGCCTGGACATCAAAGAGCTGCCCCACGTGGTCAACTACGAGCTGCCGAACGTGCCGGAGGACTACGTCCACCGCATCGGCCGCACCGCTCGGGCGGGCGCGGCGGGCGCGGCCGTCTCGCTGGTTTCGCCGGACGAGGAGCCGCTGCTGCGGGACATTGAAAAACTGCTGCGCACGCCGATCCCGGCGGCAGCGGTGCCGAAGTTCGCGATCATCGCGACGCCGGCGGAGCCGGACCGCCCCGCCCCGAGCGGTGGCCGGCGGGATGGTGCGGGTGGCAACACGCGCAGTGCCCACGGTCAGCAGGGTGCCCGCCGCGACGGGCGTCGGCCGATACGCGACTCGGGCCGCGGACGCGCCGGGGAGCGCTCGCACACGCCGCACGGCGCGCAGCGCGCCCCGGATGCTCACCGGAGCGAACCGCGTTCGCATCAGCACTCGGGCAGCCCGTCGCGCACCGAGGCACCCGGCCGCAGCGCGGCTCAGGGCCAGGAACAGCGGTTCAGCAGCGAGCGTCGAGGCGGTGAGCGCCCGGCCGCCGGCCGGGATCGCACCGAGGGAGGCTGGCGTCGCGCCTGAGTGCGCTCAGGTCTGAGACGGGCCGACGCGCAGTCGGCTGCTCAGAGACTGCCCCCGGCGCGGGCACGGCATGCGCTCAATCGCATGCCGTGCCCGCGACGTTCGGCGGCACTGTCGTTACTGCACGGTGATTTCCCGCGGCTTTTTCTGTTCGGCCTTGGGAATGTGTACGCTCAGCACGCCGTCCTGGCTGTCGCAGTGGATGGCATCGGCCTTGATGTTCTCAGGCAGTGAGAACGCCCGGCTGAAGCTCCCGTAGTAATTCTCGACCCGGTGATATTTCTCCTTCGTCTCCTCCTTGTGCTGCTTGCGTTCTCCCCGGATCGTGAGCACCCCATCGGTGAAGGTGACTTTCACCTCTTCCCTCTTCAGTCCCGGCAGATCAGCGTGGACCAGGTACTCCTTGTCGGTCTCGCTGATGTCCGCCGATGGTGACCACTCGAAGGTCAGACCGCCGTCTTCCTCCAGGGCGAGGCGTGGGCCGCGCGTGGTCCGCGGCATCATGCGGTTGAACAGGCTCTCGACGTCCGCGAACGGATCCCAGCGAATGAGGCTCATGGCGATACTCCCGTCTGGTTGCAACAAGGATGTCTTCGATGCACGCCTTATTTTTTGGGCCCAGATGCGGATTACGGCATTCGGTGATCTACCTACGATCGCCAGTGGACGGAGAGGCGATCGCGGTGGGCGAGCGGGACCTCGGCCCGAGCCGCGGCAGATCCCGGTGCGGCGCTGCGCGCGCCTCGGCGCGCGCAGCCGACCGGCTCGAGCCTACATTTCCCGGTACAGGCGATGCAGGCGCTGGGATTCTTCCGCGGCGAGTGCGCGCAGGATGTCCTCGAGAGGCTCCGCCCTGCCGAAGGCGTAACCTTGCGCGTAGTCGACGCCGAGCCTGCGCAGCGTCGCGGCGATGGCTTCGGTTTCGACGTATTCGGCCACCGTCTTGAGTCGCAGTCTGCGGGCCAATTCGACGACCCCGCGCACCGAGGCCTCGGAGCGAGGGTTGGTGAGAATGTCGCGAATGAAGGAGCCGTCGATCTTCACGCGAGTGAAGGGCAGTGCATTCAGGCTGGAGAGGGAATTGGCGCCGGTTCCGAATGGACCTGCCCCGCTTTAGTGGACGGGTAGAAGCTCTCTCATTGACGTAGTGTGGCGTTCTTGTGAGGTCTCTCCTTCGTGATTATAACGGATTTGACAGCAGTGCGGTCTGCGGCGCTTCGCGGCAGAAGCTCCGCTGCGCTGATGCGTCCGGCACGCAGATCGCGTTCGAATTGCACGGGCGAAAGATAGCCCAGCGAGGAGTGCCGTCTGCGCGTGTTGTACCAACCTTCGATCCACTCGAAGACGGCAAGCTTCGCCTCGGCCTGCGTGTGAAAGCACCGTCTATCCAACAGCTCGCACTCAAGGGAGGCGAAGAAGCTCTCGGCCATCGCATTATCGTACGCATCGCCTACCGAACCGACCGAAGGGATCACGCCCATTTCCAGACACCGTTTGCCGAAAACGAAACTGGTGTATTGACACCCGCGGTCCGAGTGATGGATGACCCCCTGTGGGTGCCGCTGCGCGAGCGCCATGTTGATCGCGGCAACTACGAGCTCGGTGCGCAGATGATTTTCCATCGTCCAGCCGACCACCTTCCTCGAGCACGCGTCCAGCACCATCGCCAGGTACATAAAGCCCATCCATGTGGGAATGTAGGTGATGTCGGCCACCCAGAGCCGATCGAGCTCGAGGATGTGAAAGTTCCGC
>JAJZFQ010000016.1 GCA_021805275.1 Pseudomonadota bacterium | reverse complement strand
GCGGTGCTCTTTCCGCGTCGCATCGCCCCGTTCGTGCTGCGCAACACGGCGATCGGTTTCGTGATCGCCGCCGTCGCGTTGCGTTATTTCTACGTCACGGATCAGTGGCGGCGCAACATCGAGATGCGCGCCGCGGCGCGCGTGCACGCCTTGCAGGCCCGCATCCGGCCGCATTTTCTCTTCAACAGCATGAACACCATCGCGGCGCTGACGCGCTCCAGCCCGCCGCAGGCCGAACAGGCGGTGCAGGATCTGGCGGATCTGTTTCGCGCCTCCCTCGCCGATCCGCGCCAGACCATTACGCTGGCCGACGAGTTGGAAATCGCACGCACCTACCAGCGCATCGAGCAGTTGCGTCTCGGTACGCGGCTGGAGGTCATCTGGGAAGTCGAGGCGCTGCCTGGTGATGCGCGCGTGCCCGGTCTGCTGCTGCAGCCGCTGCTGGAGAATGCGATCTACCACGGGATCGAGCCGCGCACCGCCGGGGGTGCGGTCCACATTCGCGGGGAGCGCTCCGGGGAGTTAATTTCGGTCGTGGTGCGCAATCCGATCGGTGCGCCTGCCGCCGCGCGCTCGGGCAACCATCTGGCGCTCGAGAATATCCGCGAGCGGCTGTTGCTGCTGTACGGGGCGCGCGCCCTGGTGAAGGCCGGCGCATTCGGCGAGGAATACATCGTGACGCTGCGTTTTCCATACGTCGCCGCGACCGCGGGGACGGCCTGAGGCGCCGGGGCCGTGCTGCGCGTGCTGATCGTCGATGATGAACCGCCGGCCCGCGCGCGCCTCGGGCAGCTGCTCGCGGAGATCGGCGGGGCCGAGCTGATCGGCGAGGCGGCGAGCGGAACGGAGGCGCTCGAACAGGCCGTGCGGCTGACGCCGGACGTCGTGCTGCTCGATGTGCGCATGCCGGGCATGGACGGCATCGAAACCGCCCGGCATCTGAGCGAGCTCGACGAGCCGCCGGCGGTCATTTTCACCACCGCATACGATCAGTACGCCCTGAACGCCTTCGAGACCCGTGCGGCGGGCTACCTGCTCAAGCCGGTGCGCAAGGACAAACTCGCCGCCGCGCTCGAGCAGGCGGGCCGCCTGACGCGTGCGCAACTGCAGCGTCTGGCGGTGGCTGCCGGTGCGGCCGGCCGCACCCACATCGCCGTGCGTCGACGCGAGCAGCTGCGGCTGATTCCCCTCGAGCAGATCCTGTTCTTCCAAGCCGACCAGAAGTACACGACCGTGCGCCATGCCGGCGGGGAGGACCTGATCGAGGAGTCGCTGCGCACTCTGGAGGAGGAGCTCGGAGCGCGCTTCGTGCGTATCCACCGCAATACGCTCATCAACGCCGCGCATCTTGAGGGCATCGAGCGCAGCACCGATGGCCGCTACAGCGTACGGCTGTGCGGCCTCGTCGCGACCCTGCCCGTGAGCCGCCGGCTCGCCGGCGAGCTGCTCGATCGCTTCCGGATCTGACCGCCGCCCGCGCCGTTGGGGTATCCTCACGCCATGCGCATCGCATTCACCAAGATGCACGCGCTCGGCAACGATTTTGCGCTGTTCGATGCGCCCGGCGGTCAGGCGCCGCTGGCGGCCGGGCAGCTGCGGAGCCTCGCCGACCGCCATACCGGCATCGGCTTCGATCAGGCGCTCGTGCTCGAGCCGCCGCGCCGTGCCGCGACCGACGTCTTCTACCGCATCTTCAATGCCGATGGCCGGGAAGTCGAGCAGTGCGGCAACGGCGCCCGCTGCATCGCCGCGCTGCTCGCCGCGCGCGGCGCGGCCCGCTCCGGGGCGTTGACGCTCGACAGCCCCGCGGGGCGCATCGAGGCGCAGGTGCACCCCGGCGGAGAGGTTGCGGTGAACATGGGGCCGGTGCGGTTCGACCCGGCGGCGCTGCCGTTCGAGGTGCCGCGTGAGGCCGATGCCTATCCGCTGGAGGTGGACGGCGAGACGGTGCAGATCGGCGCGGTGTCGATCGGCAACCCGCACGCGGTGCTGACGGTGGAATCGACCGAGACCGCTCCGGTGGACCATCTCGGGCCGGCGATCGAGCATCACCACCGCTTTCCCAACCGGGTCAACGTCGGGTTCATGGAGGTCCGCGACCGCACGCATGTGCGGCTGCGGGTCTACGAGCGCGGCGTCGGCGAGACGCTCGCATGCGGCACGGGCGCCTGCGCTGCGGTTGCCGTCGGGCGCCGCTGGGGTCTGCTCGATCCCGAGGTGCGCATCAGCGCGCGCGGCGGCGAGCTCCGGGTGCGTTGGGGCGGCCCGGGAGAACCGATCTGGCTGACCGGCCCGGCGCAGTTTGCCTTCCAGGGCCACATCGATTTGTAGGAGCTCCCATATCATGACGACACGTGAAGCGCGCGGCATCGCCGCTGGCGAGCAGGACGAGGAGTCCATCGCCGCGTACCTGCAGCACAATCCGGATTTTTTCGAACGGCACCAGTCGGTGCTCTTGCGCCTGCGTCTGCCGCACGCGCGCGGCACCTCTACGATTTCGCTGGTCGAGCGGCAGATCGAGGTGATGCGCGAGAAGCACTCGGCCATCGAGAGCAAGCTCGCCGAGCTGGTGGCGGTGGCCCGCGGCAACGATGCGATCGCCGAGAAGCTGCACCGCTTCACGCGCCGCCTGCTGCAGGCGCAAACCCGCGCCGATGCGGTGGGTCGGATCGAGGCGAGCCTGCGGGAGGATTTCGACGCCTTCCACAGCGTGCTGCTGCTGGTCGGGGAGTATCCCGATCTGGTGCCGCAGCGCTTCGTGCGTGCCGTCGCGCGCGACAACCCGGGCCTGAAGTCCTTCGAGTCGCTCTTCGAGGCCGGCAAGCCGCGCTGCGGACAGGCGCGGGACTCGCAGCGCGAGCTGCTGTTCGGTCCGGACTCGGCGCAAATCGGCTCGATCGCGCTGGTGCCGCTGACCGAGAAGGGTGCGCCGCTCGGGGTGCTCGCCCTCGGCAGCCCGGACCGCGACCGCTTCCACCCGGGCATGAGCACGGAGTTCCTCGGCCGCATGGCGGATCTGATCGGCGACGCGCTGACGATGCGCCGCGGCGCCTGAGGCGCGGCTGAGCGCCCATGACGCCGGCGGCGCGGCTCTGGCTCGAGCGGTTCGAGCGCTACCTCGCGACCGAGCGGCGCTGCTCGCCGCACACGGTGAGCAACTACCGGCGCGACCTGCGGGCGCTCAGTGCCTACT
>JAJZFQ010000288.1 GCA_021805275.1 Pseudomonadota bacterium | reverse complement strand
GTGTGAGGACTGATCATTGATGTCACCGACGCCAAGACGCTGATAAGTTCCGGATTTCTCAAGTGAACTGGGTGACAACAATTGCTCGTGCCGCGAGTGTGAGCATAAGCCCGCCGCCATTCTAGGGCGTCTTCGCAACGGCGGTGACAGCAATGGCTAGTCTACAGGTGGCGCGCGAGGCGGTCGCAGACTACCCGCTTGGAGACCACTCTCCTCACGCATTTTAGCGGCTAAATGCTCGCCGCCCCACGGGGCGTACAGCTTGCGGATGGGCGCAGCAAGCGCGCTTGCGCAAGCCCGCGACCCTGCGCTACGCCGTTGATCGGGTGCTTCGTGTTCT
The DNA here is from genome assembly GCA_021805275.1 of Pseudomonadota bacterium. The sequence goes on along the minus strand of JAJZFQ010000288.1, from coordinate 12,655 downwards.
CTTCATCTTCGAACGCCACCGCTGTCCTTCACCGCGATAGCAATCCACAGGCCAGAGCCGGCCACCAGTGCCGCCGTGGTCCAAATGGCCGGCAACACCGCGTGTGCAAATTGCGCAATCGACCCGAGGAGCAACGCGCCGATGGCATAGCCCGTATCACGCCAATAGCGGTACGTGCCGAGAGCCTTGCCGCGAATGAGAGGCGGCGCACGGTCAGATATCGCGGCGATCAGGTTCGGATAGAGGAGCGCCATCCCGACCCCCATGATCGCGGCAGCCGGTACCCATAGGCCCGCCCCTCGCCCAAGTGCCGTGAGAGCGATGCCTCCCGCCAACAGGAAGAACCCCACGACCAGCGGCCGCTTACGCCCGATGCGATCGGCCAGATGTCCGGTCCAGAGCTGGGACAGTCCCCAGGTCACCGCATAGATTCCCGTCAGCCAGCCGATCTCCACTAATCCCGCGCCATATGCGCTGAAGTACAGCGGGAACATCACCCACACCAGGGTATCCGCGATCTTGTTGACGACCCCACCTTGGCACAGCGCGCTGCCACCACGGTCGCGAAATGAGATCCGGACGAAGGTCGCGGCAAGCCTGTGGGAATCGTCCACCACGGGCCGAGTTCCGTGAACCTCGGCATGTTCTGCATGGACCCAGGCCAGCGTGTCACGCACTCGAACGAGCGTCGCCAGCGCCGCGATGATCGTGGCGAGACCAAACAGAAGCAATGCTGGTCGGGCGCCGAGCTGGTGAGCCAGGAGCGCCGCCCCAAGTCCGGCGACACCGACCGCAATATAGCCGGTGGCCTCGTTGATCCCGACCGCGAGTCCGCGCTGATGGCTGCTCGCCAGATCAATCTGACTGGTGACCGTCATCGTCCAGGTGAACCCCTGGTTGACGCCGAGAAATGCGTTCGCCGCGACAATCCACCACCAGTTGGGCGCGAAATAGATCAGCACGGGGATCGGGATGGCGGCGAGCCACCCGGCGAGCAGGACGGGCTTGCGGCCGAATCGATCGGCGAGGCCCCCGGCCACGAGATTGAGCGTGCCCTTCACCAAGCCGAAGGAGAGCACGAAGCTCGCAAGGTACAGAAACGCTCCGCGCGCCACCCCGAAATCGCGCGCGACCGCCGGAATGACGACGCGCTCCATGCCAATGACGAGGCCGACGAAGAATACCTGCAGCATCTGCAGGCTGAACTGTCCCCGATTCGCTGCGATGCCGCGCGTGTACGTCGCCGTCGCGACGGCGCCGCGCGGCTCTGCCCTCATGCGGCCTCGCCCGACGGCAGCCCGGCGTTCGTGGCGCGTAGCTCAGCCGCCTTGGGCGGCGCTGGCGGGATGTTCTCGAGCATGAATGCCACGAAGCGCTCCGCCTCGGCAATTCCGAAAGCGGCGTTGTAGCGCCGCTCGAATCCGATCGTGGAGACCGGCTTGCCTGAGAGTCCGCGGCCACACACTGAGCCGGCCACCGCACCCGGCAATACCTCGATGTGCTCCGGCAGAGCCTTAAGTCGATTGAGGCTCTCGAACAATGTCCGAGCGCCGCTTGCCGCCTCGGAGGCGAGTTCCGTGCGGCCCACGTCGCCGACCATGAGCGTGTGCCCGGTCAGCACGCACCAGGGCTCTGGGGCGCGGGTCCGATCAGTGACCAATAGGCTGATATGTTCGGGCGTGTGACCCGGAGTGTGCAGGACGTCGAGCGCCACGTTGCCGAGCTCGATCCGCTCGCCGTCCTTCAGCACGCGAAAGGTGAAGCCGGTCTCCGCCGAGGCATGCAGCGCATAGTCCGCTCCGACCGCCGCGGCCAGCTCACGGCCAGCCGATCGATGATCGGCATGGAGGTGGGTATCGATGACCAGGCGAATCGGCGTCCCGAATGCCACCGCGGCATCGAGGTAAGGTTCGATCGGATAAACGGGATCGACGATCGCCGCGAGCCCTTTGCCGACACAGCCCAGCAGGTACGACACGGCGACCGGATCTCTGTGGAGGAACTGGCGCAGAATCATGGCATTCCTCAATTTCGGCCCTTGAATATTCAATCTATTTGGAGAATGATTGAGTGAAGCGATCACGATGTCAAGCAGTCGACCCAAGCAGCGCATCTATGCCCATCTCGCCGAGATCGCCTCGGCGCTAGGGCATCCCCATCGCCTGGAGTTGCTCGAGCTGATCGCCCAGGGCGAGCGCAGCGTCGAGGAGCTCGCCGAGCGCAGCGGCCTCTCGATTGCCAATACCTCACGGCACCTGCAGATCCTGCGGCGCGCACGCTTGGCCGAGCCGCGGCGCGAAGGTAAGCGGATGCTTTACAGTCTGATCTCCGACACCGACGTCATTACTCTTCTCGGCTCACTCGGCCGGGTCGGCGAGCGCAATGTCGCCGAGGTCGAGCGGATCATCAGCACCTATTTCCGCGCGCGCGATGCGCTTGAGCCTATCTCTCGCGACACACTGCTCGAGCGACTGCATGGCGGGTCAGTGACCCTCCTCGATGTCCGGCCGGCCGATGAGTTTGCGCAGGGCCATCTACCGGGCGCGATCAACATCCCCCTCGCCGAGCTCGATGCCGCCTTGGCACGACTACCCAAGGACACTGCCGTGATCGCCTACTGCCGGGGTCCCTATTGCGTTCTGTCCTACGAGGCGGTCGCGGCGCTCCGACTGAAAGGCCGTGAAGCCTACCGTCTCGAGGAGGGCTATCCGGAATGGAAGGCGGCGGGGTTGCCGGTTGAAGCATAGGCCAGCGCAGCGCCCGGCCGTCTGCGCGCCAAGCAGGTAACATGCCATGAAGATTCTATTTATCCTGAACGATCCGCCCTACGGCACGGAGCGCTGCTACAACGCGCTGCGCCTCGCCAATGCGCTCGGCAAGGCGGACCCCGCGACCGAGATCACGGTCTTCCTCATGGCTGACGCGGTCGGGTGTGCCAAGAGCGGCCAGAAGACGCCCGAGGGCTATTACAGCCTCGAGCGCATGCTGAAGCGCTTCCGGAGCGGCGCTCACCAGGTGGTGCTCTGCGGCACCTGCATGGATGCGCGCGGCCTCTCCGAAGCCGAACTTGTCGAAGGCGCCCGGCGCGGCTCGATGGATGAGCTTGCCGCGCTGACGCTCTCGGCCGACAAAGTGCTGGTGTTCTGAGCAATCCGGGGACAGAGCCATGACCGCGGCCAAAACCATTCTCATCCTGGGTAGCGGCATCGGCGGCATCGTGGCGGCAAGTCTGCTGCGCAAGCAATTGGCTCGTGAGCATCGGATCATTCTCGTGGAGCGGGAGCCGCGACACGTCTTTCCCCCTTCGCTGCTGTGGCTCATGATCGGAGCTCGGCGCGAAGAGCAGATTTCGCGCCCGATCGAGCGCCTTGCCCGGTTAGGCATCGAGTTCGTGCACGGCGAGGTCGAACGGATCGAGCCGCAAACACTCAGCGTACGAGCGGCCGGGCGGGAAATCGCAGCCGATTACATGGTGGTCGCGCTGGGCGCCGAGTTCGCACCGGAAGCAATTCCGGGCCTCGCCGAGGCTGGGCATAATTTCTACACACTCGCGGGAGCGCAATCGTTCAACCGGGCGCGCAGGGACCTTCGCGAGGGGCACCTGGCCGTGCTGGTTGGTGGAACGCCGTTCAAATGTCCCGCGGCACCTTATGAGGCCGCCATGCTGCTCGAGGCGGACGCTCGCAAGCGTGGCGTGCACCCGGCCGTCACTGTCGACCTCTACACACCCGAGCCCGGCCCGATGCCGGTGGCCGGCGCGGAGGTATCGGCGACGGTGCGGCAAATGGTCGAGAGCAGAGGGGTGCGTGTCCACACCGAGCACTTGGTAAAGGAGGTCGATCCGTCGGCGCGGCTGATTCGCTTCACGAATGGCGCGACCGCCCCCTTCGATCTCCTCGCCTACGTGCCGCCGCACCGCGCTCCGACTGTGGTTCGTGCAGCCGGCCTTGCCGGCGAGTCCGGCTGGGTGCCCGTGGACCGGGAGACGCTCGAAACGAAATTCCCGAGCGTCTATGCTATCGGTGATGTGACCGGTATCCCGCTGGTGACCGGCAGGCCGCTGCCGAAGGCTGGCGTGTTCGCTCACGGCGAAGCGGAGGTGGTGGGCAGGAACATCACATGCGCCATTACCGGCGCGGGGGCGCCGCGCTCGTTTGAGGGTCATGGTGCCTGTTTCATTGAAATCGGCGGCAACCGTGCCGGCTTCGGGAGCGGCAACTTCTTCGCCGAGCCTGCGCCACAGCTGCGTTTGCGCGCTCCGGGATATTTGCTGCATCTGGGCAAGGTCGCCTCCGAAAAGTATTGGTTCTATCGATGGTTTTAGTGACCGCATGTCCATTGTCGAGATCGATAACCGGCGGCTCCGTTGGAATTGCGGGACCGGCATTGAGAATCTTGACTGACAGCGGAGATTGATGATGTGCGAGCTGTTCGCGATGAGTGCGAGCCAACCAACCGACGTGAACCGCTCGCTGGTCTTGCTCAGGCCCAGGGGTGGCGACGTCGGCCCGCATGCCGATGGCTGGGGCATCGCTTTTTACGACGGCCGCGCCGCACGGGTCTTCAAGGAGCCGGTGCCCGCCGCCGAAAGCCGGTGCTTGGCGTTCATCGCGGAATACGACTTCCGGAGCACCATGGTCATTGGCCACATCCGCAAGGCCAATCCGGAGCGGATTGGACGCGCTTCCGCGAACACACATCCCTTCGAACGAGAATGGAACGGCCGCTCCTGGGTGTTCGCGCATAACGGGATGCTGCCCGGACTGCGCGAGAACCCCGAATATCCTATCCGGCGGTTCCGGCCGTTGGGAGAGACTGATTCCGAATACGCCTTCTGCGTGCTGCTCGACGCCATCGCGGCGTCGCATGCCGAGGCCACCAAAGGGCCTTGCGCGCCGGCCATCGTGAGAACCATCGGGCCGCTCGTCAATCGGCTGGCCGAACTCGGAGAGTTCAACTTCGTGCTGGGCAATGGCGAGAGCCTCATCACTCATGTCCATACGAGGCTGTACGCATTGCGCCGGAGTTGTCGCAAGGACGGCTGTAGACAGACCGTCGTCCTGCTCGCTACATCGCCGCTGACGGAGGAGCCGTGGGTGCAACTCGCTTCGGGCAGCATTCACGTATACGCCAATGGGCAGGAACGCTCCGCCGTCGCCCGATCGACGCGCGGTCGCATTGCACGGGCCGCCTCGAAGGTGTCTGCCGTTCAGCACGATCGGATGCGGTGAAGACGTTATCTATGTCGAGCGACCCGAAGCACAGAATCGAAGGCCGCCATGCTCGCCAATCGAGCGCGCGCCGTAGGTTGAGTGAGTTCTCGATGGTGCCGACGAAGAGGGGCAAGGTGTTGGTATTTTGACCATGCAGCCGATCTATCTCGACTACAACGCGAGTACGCCTATTGTTCCGGCGGTGGCAGCGATCATGCGGCCGCTGCTCGAGAGCGCCTACGGGAATCCATCGAGCGCTCACTGGGCGGGTGCGCCCGCAAAGGCTGCACTCGAGCGGGCTCGCTCGCAAGTCGCGGCGCTTCTCGGTTGCGCCGCGGAGGAGATCGTCTTCACGAGCGGCGGGAGTGAAGCGAACAACCTTGCGCTGAAGGGCTTGTTCTTCCGCGGGCGCGATAGACCCGCGCACATCGTCACCTCGCGGATCGAGCATCCGGCCATCCTCGTGCCGTGCCGGTTTCTCGAGCGCCTAGGCGCGATGGTGACCTACGTACCAGTGGACGGAACCGGTCGCGTCGACCCCGACGACATCCGCAAGGTGATCACCGGCGATACTGTCCTCATCAGCATTATGCACGCCAACAACGAGGTCGGTACGATCCAGCCGATCGCCGAGATCGCCAAGGTCGCGCATGCGCACGGAATACCCTTGCACACCGACGCCGCGCAATCCGCCGGTAAGATACCAACGAACGTGGATGCGCTCGGCGTCGATTTGCTCTCGATTGCCGGCCACAAGCTCTATGGACCCAAGGGAATCGGTGCCCTCTATATCCGCCGCGGAGTTGTCGTGGAGCCCCTGATCCATGGCGCCGGACATGAGGGCGGGCGGCGCGCCGGCACCGAGAGCGCCCTCCTGGCGGCGGGTCTTGGCGAGGCGTGCGAGGTTGCTCAGCCTGGGCTCGGCATGCCGGCGACGCGACGCTTGCGCGACCTGTTCTGGGAGCGCCTGCGTGTGGAGCTCGGCGAGCGCGTCTCTCTCAACGGTCATGTCCACGAGCGCCTGCCGAACACGCTCAATGTTTCGTTCGCGGGACAGGTTGGGGCAGAAATCCTGGCTCGGTTACCGGAGCTCGCCGCATCAACCGGCTCAGCATGCCACGCTGGCCGGACCGAGTTGTCGCCGGTCCTCGAGGCCATGGGGATCGCCCCGGAAGTCAGCAGGGGTGCGATCCGCTTCAGCCTGGGGCGCGGTACGACGGAGAAGGAGATCGAGCAAGTCGTCGATCGATTGCGTCGGCTGCTTGCATGAGCGGGGCGATTGCCCCCGGTCAGATCGGTCCGAAAGCCTGCGAGGCTTGGCGCGCGACTCTGCTCGGCCGGGTCACCGAGGCGATCGAGCAGCGCCTCGTTCTTGAGCTGATGGGAGAGCTCCGCAATGCCCGTGTCCTCGATGCTGGCTGCGGCGACGGCGCGCTGGTCTGCACGGCGGCCGCGCGTGGCGCGGTCGCGACGGGTTTCGATCCTGATCCGGCCATGCTGGCGGCAGCTCGCATGCGGGCAGCGGGAGCGCATGTCCAGGCAGCGTTTGTGGAGGGACGCATCGAGCAGATTCCCTTTGCCGATGCGAGTTTCGATATCGTGGTTGCGACCACGGTGCTCTGTTTCCTCGCTGACGCATCCGGGGCCGTGCGCGAAATGGCGCGTGTGCTGCGGCCGGGCGGACGTCTCGTGCTCGGCGAGCTCGGGCGGTGTAGCTTCTGGGCGATGATTCGCCGCGTACGCGGCTGGCGGGGTGCTGAGACCTGGAAGGCGGCGCGCTTCCGTACGGCAGGTGAGCTGCGCACCCTCGCGGAATCCGCCGGACTTTCCGTCACCGTGATTCGCGGGGCGGTCTACTACCCGCCCATCGGCACCCTTGCGCGCGTTCTCGCGCCGTTCGATCCGTGGCTCGGCCGTGTCACGACGTTTGGAGCGGCCTTTGTGGCCCTGCAGGCCCTCGCGGCTGGTGATCCTCCCGTGAGACAGCCATCGCCAGCCGGTTGATCAGTGTGAATCGGTGCCGAAGGGCGATCAGTGCCGCGCGAGCAACATTGACCGGTTGCAAGACCGGGCGGCGGAGACCCGGACGGGACGCGCACGTCTTTGAGCATGCGAGACAGCCTGAGGCAGATGAACAGCCACAGGACTCCCGCGGCGGCCGCTGATCAGCCCGCCCGAGCGGGGACCCCGTGCGCCGTCTCGAGATGAATCATGCGCAGCCTCAGCGCGTTGCCGATGACGGACACCGAGCTCAGGCTCATGGCGGCCGCGGCGATCATGGGGCTCAAGAGCAGTCCGAAAACCGGATACAGTGCGCCGGCGGCGATCGGGATGCCGATCACGTTGTAGATGAAGGCGAGGAAGAGATTCTGGCGGATATTGCGCATGGTGGCGCGGCTGAGCACGCGGGCGCGCACGATGCCTGTCAGGTCGCCCTTGACGAGGGTGACACCAGCGCTCTGCATGGCCACATCGGTCCCCGTGCCCATGGCGATGCCGACTTCAGCTGCGGCGAGGGCCGGCGCGTCGTTTATGCCGTCGCCTGCCATGGCGACCGCTCGTCCTTCGCCGCGCAGGCGCTGCACGATGGCATTCTTGTGATCCGGCAACACCTGCGCCTCGATGTCGGTAATTCCGAGCCGGCGCGCGACGGCTTCAGCCGTGGCGCGATGATCCCCCGTGACCATCACGATCCGGATGCCCTCGTGCCTGAGCGCCTCGAGTGCGGCGGGCGTGCTCGGCTTCACCGGATCGGCGACGGCGACGACGCCCGCGGGTTGGCCGTCGATCGCAACGAACATGGCAGTGGCCCCCTCGCTGCGCAACCGCTCCGCCGGGGTATCGAGGCTCGCCCCGGGGATTCCGAGCGAATCGAGCAGTGCGGCATTGCCCACGGCGACCGCGTGACCGTTGACAGTCCCGATGACGCCTTTGCCTGTTTCCGAGCGAAAGCCGGCCACGCTTTGCAGTGCAATACCCCTCTCGTTCGCCGATGCGGCCACGGCGGCGGCGAGTGGATGCTCGCTCGAGCGCTCGAGGCTCGCTGCGAAGGTGAGCACCGCCGCCTCATCGTATCCTTCCCCGGGCACGACGGCCACCACGCGCGGCTTGCCCTCGGTCAGTGTTCCGGTCTTATCCACGACGAGGGTGTCGATCTTCTCGAATCGCTCCAGCGCTTCGGCGTTCTTGATCAGCACGCCCGCCGCGGCACCCTTGCCGACACCGACCATGACGGACATGGGAGTCGCGAGCCCGAGCGCGCAGGGGCAGGCAATGATGAGCACCGATACCGCCGCAACCAGCGCGTAGGCGAGCTGAGGCGGCGGTCCAAGCAGCATCCACGCGAGGAATGCGGCAAGGGCAATCACAATCACGGCAGGGACAAACCACGAAGAGGCGCGGTCGGCGAGTCGCTGGATCGGCGCACGGCTGCGCTGCGCTTCGGTCACCATCTGCACGATTTGCGCGAGCATCGTGTCCGAGCCCACGCGCTCGGCGCGCGTGATCAGCGTGCCGGTCCCGTTGATCGTGCCGCCGATAACCCTGGCCCCCGAGACCTTGGCCACCGGGATGGATTCGCCGGTGACCATCGACTCATCGACGGCGCTTACGCCCTCGAGCACCACTCCGTCCACCGGAACCGCTTCGCCGGGGCGTACCCGCAATCGGTCGCCGACCTGCACGGCATCCAGGGGAATCTCCTCATCGGCCCTGCCGTCGCGAATGCGGCGGGCGAATTTTGGCGCGAGATTGAGCAGGGAGCGAATGGCGCCACCGGTAGCTTCCCGCGCGTGCAGCTCGAGCACCTGCCCCAGGAGCACGAGCACTGTGATGACCGCGGCGGCTTCGAAGTACACGGGAATGAGACCGTTCTCGCTGCGTAGTCCTCGCGGAAAGAGACCCGGTGCGAAGATCGCCACGAGGCTGTAGAGGTAAGCGGCGCTGACGCCGAGCGCGATGAGGCTGAACATGTTGAGCGAGCGGCGGCGCACGGAGGCCCACCCGCGCTGAAGCAGCGGCCATCCCGCCCAGATCACCACCGGGGTCCCGAGTGCGAACTGAATCCACATCGACAGGACGGGAGAGATCACTCGATGCGTCGCGAGCGCGGGGATCTCTGTGGTCATGTCGAGGAGGACCATCGGGGCGGCGAGTGCCGCACCGATCCAGAACCGCCGCGTCATGTCTCGCAGCTCGAGGTTTTGACCCGTCACACTTGCCGGCTGTACCGGTTCGAGCGTCATCCCGCAGATCGGGCAGTTGCCCGGCGCGCTCCGGCGAACCTCCGGATGCATGGGACAGGTGTAGATCGTTCCGAGTCGGGACTCGGCAGCCAGTCCCGACGGGCTCGCCGTTGCCTGGCCGCCATCTTCGCGCATCGGTTTGTTCACGGGTTCGGCTCCCAATCGACTATGATTAGTGAGATACCGGTCGGGCGCCGCGCAGAACTTCTCGAGACAGCCGCTCGAACACGAGCAGTAGGACTGACTCCCATGCGCCAGTGGTGCTGGGAGTGCGGCGAGACTCGCATCCCGCACACCGGATCCGTCAGATCGCGCTCACCCATCCCTGCGGCGAGTTCCCCGGACACCGTATGAGGTTCCGTCGGAGCCGAATTATCGCCTCGCCGGTGCGTGTGACGCGAATTCATGGCGCGCACAGTGTTCCCGAGACCTGGTAGATGACGCCGACAGTCGCGCGATCCCGCGCCTGAGGCGCTCCCTGCATCGTCGCGGAGCCTTTGTTTCTCCGGCCAGGCCGGCGATGCCAGCTATGGTTCCGCTGAGGCCGGCGGCTGGTCAGTCGCCCGCCGTGTTCTCTACTCTTTGACATACGCCCTTCGCGCCGCGCCGGGTGGGCAATAGCGAAGCGTGGTCAAATAACTTCCCGCCGAATCGTATTGCGTTGGGGCCCTGAGAACATGAGGATTTCTACGTAATGGATTCAAAGCGCTGAGGGCGCATAGTGGGTAACAATTCCTGCCGGGGCCAGGTGTCGCGCCATGAGTGGCCTTCTTTCATTCTTGCTCTTTGGGGCGCTGTTCTTTGTCATGATGCGCTTCGGCTGCGGAGCGCATGTCGGTCACGGCGGCCATGGCGGCCACACTCACCAGCGCGACAACAACAGTGACCAGACCGTCACCCCGTCTACCCACCATGCTCTCGATGCGGGCGTCGATCCCGTGTGCGGAATGGCGGTCGAGCCGGCCAGCGGCTACGCGAGCGTCTATCGAAGCAAGACGCTGCGTTTCTGCTCGCGAGATTGCCTCGATAGATTCGAAGCACAGCCGGAGCGGTATCTCGGCGCTGGAGCGACGACGGAGGCAGTGCCGGAGATACCGGGGAAGAGGTCGGCCCCATGAAAACGGGCATCTCGCTCAAAGCGGCCGGGATGGCGACGGGGCTGTTTCTCGCGATTACTTTCTCACTGTGCGTGGCATTTGACCTTCTCGTCCCGCGCTATGCCATGTATCACACTTGGCTCGGACTCGTGCCCGGTTTCCACTGGCTGACCTGGGGGTCCTTTGCCCTTGGGTTGATCGAGAGCTACGCCTACGGCTGGTTCATTGCGCTCATCTGGGTGCCGCTCTACAACGTGTTTCTGTTTGGCCGTCGTCAGCCATGAGCGTGCACATTGCACATTCGGGCGCGTGGGGTCTCGCGATCGTGATGATCGTGATCGCCTCCTGGGTCTTCTATCGATATTTCGCTCCCAAGGGGTGGCGCGAGTGGGCCGGCGCGGGCTTGGTCCAGGCGTTCATCATCGCGCTCTACGCGGAAATGTACGGCTTTCCGCTGACGATCTATCTGCTCGTGCGGTTCTTGCATCTCGACCGCCGTGGCTTGAACGCGAACTTGTGGTCGACGCCGCTCGGCATGGGCGATACCGGTATGATGATCTCCATGCTGATCGGGTATGTGCTGCTCTTTCTCGGCATTGGCCTCTTCATCGAGGGATGGCGCGAGCTCTACCGCGCGCACCAGGCGGGCAGACTCGCATCCGACCGCCTCTACGGACTCGTGCGCCACCCCCAGTACACCGGGCTTTTCGTGGGACTCTTCGGCGAAGGCGTCGTTCATTGGCCGACCGTCTTTTCCGTGACGTTGGTTCCAATCATCGTGTTCGTCTACACTCGGCTCGCGTATCGGGAAGAGCGGGATATGATCGCGAAATTCGGCGAGCGGTACGAGGAGTACCGGCGGCGAGTGCCCATGTTCTTCCCGGGGCGCGGCGGTTGGCGCCGGCTCATCGAGGAGGCCGGGCCTTAACCGGTGCACGGCGTCATTCAAGCGAGGAGACTCCAGTGAAATCGAGACTCTCAATGGCACTACCGGGCGTTACCCTGGCGCTGTTCGCGATCGCGACCGCGCAGGCCGCGCCCCCTTCACCCCAACCGCCGGCGGCTCAAGCAACCGAACGGACCTCTATAGCCGCAACGCATCTCAATGAGGTGGAAGCTCGGATGAAGCTCATGCAGGAGCAGATGCGGCGTATCCGCGAGACGAAGAGTCCAGAGGTCAGAGCGACGCTGCTGCGCGAGCACATGCACACCATGATGGAGCAGATGCGGGCCATGCGCGCCATGGGCGGGGGATGATGTCTGGCATGATGCCTCGGGGGATGATGGGCGGTCCCTCGATGGGGCACGGGATGATGGGTCACGGCATGATGGGGGGCGGCAATCGGAATGCACCCTCCGCGCAGCAGTGCCAGCGGATGCACGACCGGATGCGGGACGAGATGCAGAACCGTCTCGACATGATGCAACTGATGATGGAGCAGATGATGGGGCAGATGCAGGCGATGCAGGGAATGCCTATGGAAGGGAAGGGCCCGCAGCGGTAGTTTCCCTCAGGAGATGAGCAATCCCCGGAATGCCCAGGCTTCTCGGCGGTGGCGTTTCAGTCTCAAAAGCGTTAGCATGACAAGGTCATGATGGCTCGGCGATTTCATTCGCATTACCTCACGCTCCTGCTGCTGGCAGTGGTGACCCTCGGGTACGGCCAGCAGGTCTGGGCGTGTCCCATGATGCTGTCCCCAACTCCGGTACCGATGCGCTGCCCGATGACGGGTCACCGAATGCCGATGCCCTGTGGTGGTGCGTCGTTGTCCCGCGGCGTCTCCTGCGGGATGCCCAGCGCTTGTGGATGGGTGCCGGCGGGACCCGCTGCTCGAGTCAGCGGGATTGAAATCCGAAATGTGCATGCCGTCGCTCCGTCCGCGCCGGCATGGACTGCTGTCTCTCCTGTGGCGGCTCATCGAAGGCCGCCACCGCAGGGTCCCCCGCGCACGGCCACCGCCTCCTCGGCGGGGCGCGATACCTATCTTTCGACCCTCCGTCTGAGACTCTAACACTCCACGTTGCGGATCGGTGCTCGCACGCCAAGCGTGTGCGGGCACGTCATCGTTTGGGATCTGCAAACGGAGTGTCTTGTGCGTCA
>JAJZFQ010000066.1 GCA_021805275.1 Pseudomonadota bacterium | reverse complement strand
GCGCTCCAAGAGCTGCTGCCCATGATCATTCCGGAAGTCGAATGGCATTCCTTGCAGAAGATCTATCGTCAGCGTGATCTGCCAGTCTTGAATCAGCATCCGCAAATCCACCAGCACCAGGCTGATCTGATCGATTTTTCGGACACCGCGGCGTTGATCGATTGCTTGGATCTGGTAATCAGTGTGGACACTAGTGTGGCGCACGTAGCCGGCGCGCTGGCAAAGCCTGTCTGGGTGATGCTGCCGTTCAGCCCGGATTATCGGTGGATGATGAATCGAGACGACACGCCATGGTATCCGACCGGCAGGCTATTTCGGCAGCCAGAGCGTGACAATTGGCGCGACGTGATCGACCGGATCGTGAGGGCATTGCGGGAGTGGCTTGGGCATTGATGATGTGGCGCCGTTCACGGGTCCTCAATGGAGGGAGGATGCTTACCAGCGGCAGGTTGCTATGAACCATCAGGTTCCTGGTGATGATGCCGCCGAACGCCAGGCGCACGCAGCGTCATTGACGGAGATTCCCGGGGCGAGAAGGGCAGTCGGTACGCTCGACATGTAGGTCAGGACATGGATCGATTGCATTCGCCACGCCGGTGACGGCGGGGTCATCAAAGGCGGCAGGCGTTGTCCCGCGAGCGACTTGGAGGCGCTAGCCTCTGGGCTGGGTGTCGAAAATGCGCAGCTGAGGAGCGAGCGCGATTTTAGTCGATGCATGCGTGCGTAAGTCACACGCCGGCACGGCCGTAGGCGGCGCCGTCACCTATTTTTCCGGCAAGAGTGGCGCCGCCAGTGCGCGCGGCGCGGGCGCGGTCGGGACCACGGAGGGTCGGGAGGGTCCCCGTGCGATCTCCTCCAGGCTGCGGCCGGCCGATTCCTGGCCGGTCAGCACCGTCAGGAGGGAGGCGGCCAGCTGAGCGGCTGCGATCACCAGCAGCAACGGTCCGATCCCCCATGCGCGCTGCAGGATCGGGAAGAGAAAGACGCTCGTGGCCGCGCCGATCCGCGAAAACGACGTGGCCAGTCCGTGCGCCGAGGCACGCAGGTCGGTCGGATACAGCTCGACCGGGAGGACCCATGTGGTGATGTCCGGGAACGCGTTGGCGAGTTTCACGAACAGGATGCACGCGGCGATCGGAACGATCGCGCCCGTGCCGCTCATGGAGATCAGTCCCAGGGCGGCCATGCCGGCGGCGAGGCCGAGAAAGCCCATGCTTTGGGCGCGGATCCTGCCACAGCGTTCGATCCAGCCAGCGACGAACACAAAGCCCAGCGTGCCGAGGCTCGACAGTGCGGCCGAGAGCAGGATACTGCCGCCGAAAGACCGCATGCCGAACGCGAGCAGGAGCGTCGGAATGTAGATGCTGAAGCCGTAATCCACCATGTCCATCAGGAACCACGGCAAGGTGATCAGGGCGGTCCGCCGCAGGTACGGCCGCGTGAACAGCTCGCGCCAGCGGCCCTGAGGGGCACTCTCTCGGCCGACGTGTGCTCCGTCGTCGGCGGGCAGCTCCCCGAGGTCGGCGTCCGGGTGGAATCTGCGCAAGGCGGCCATGGCTTGATCGGGTTTGCGCTGGCGCAGCAGCCAGCGCGGCGACTCCGGCAGCGTCCGACGCAGGATCAGCAGCGCGAGCGCCGGCACCGCTCCGGAGGCGAACAGAAAGCGCCAGGCGTCCGGACCGAAGTGCGCGAGCAGAAAGCCGACGAGCATCGCCGCGACGCTGCCGGCATAGAAGAACAAGCCGAACGACCACGTCATCATCGAGCCGCGCCGTGTGCGCGGTGCGAACTCCGCCAGGAAGGTCGCGCTCAGCGGGTAGTCGATACCGATACCGACACCGACCAGCATGCGGAAGATGAACAGGGAGGCGAAGTTCCATGCGACCGCGGACAGCAGCGCCGCGACGAAGAAGGTCGCAATGTCGATCATATAGAGCCACTTGCGTCCATACAGATCGGCGCATCGTCCGCCGACGCCTCCCCCGATCATCGCCCCGAGCAGCGTGGAGGCGGCCAGCAGGCCGAGCGCCGCCGGTGTCAGGTGCCAGGCGGGGGCGATGAACACGATGGCCACGGCCATCATCGCCGAGTCGTATCCGTCGAGGAAAACGCCTAGGCCGGAACTGAAGATCAAGCGCACGTGCGCCCGCCTCGGACTGAGTTCATCAAGGTAGGACTCGATCTGCGTCACGATCCGACTCCTCCGGTCCGCCGCCGGCGCGGGCGAATGATCCGCCCGGTGCAAGATGCTCGAGCGCTCCGCGGGCCGCGCCTTCGGCTCATGGTGGAGCTCTGCTCTGGGATGGGCAGAATTCCCCACGCGTTGAATGTTGACGCGCAGCGGATATGCTTCGCGAACTCGTCACACCGACGTTGCGTTGTGGTTCGTCGGTCGGTTGAATGAGAATTTCAGCCGACGTCCCGCTCGATGGTAGGTGCTCAACGTGACCGATATGTGAAGCGCAACGAGCTTCGGTGCGCGCCGTGGTCTCCGGCCAGAGTCAGCGCCCGTATTTGTTCGCGAACGTCTCGATGTCCAGAGCGCGCAGATCGGGCAACGCATCCCGCAGGCGAGAGTCCGCCCAGTCCCACCACGCGAGCTCGAGCAGACGCTCGGCCGTGCGCGAATCACACCGCATGCGCAGTACGCGTGCGGGCACGCCGACGACCATGGCAAACGGCGGCACGTCGTGCGTGACCACGGCCGCGCTGCCGACCGCCGCGCCGGCGCCGATGGTGACCCCGGGCATGATGAGCGCATTGTGGCCGATCCACACATCGGGCCCGATCGTGACCGCGTCGCGTGCACGCCAGGCGAAGAAGTCCACATCGTCCGGCAGCGCGAAGCCATAGGATTGGCTACGGTAGGTCAGGTGATGCAGCGTCGCGCGCCACCAGGGGTGATTGCTCGGATTGATGCGCACGCCCGTCGCGATGTTGCAAAACTTACCGATGCGCGCATGGAGGATCTGGTTGTCCCCCATGGCATAACTCCAATCCTCGAATTGACTGTGCGCGACGCTGGAGCGCGGTCCGAGGTAGGTGTAGCGCCCGAAGTCCGACTCGCTCACCCAGGCGGTCGGGTCGATCTCGGGGGCCGGTCGGATCGCGCGACCGGCGGACCAGGGATTGGGCGGCGTGCCGCAGTTAATGCGCTGCATGGGTGCCGAGAGGGGTGTGGACCGCGGAATATCGAGTTGCGACGAGCACGGGCCGATGCGCTCAGGCGACCTGGCGGCCCTGGCGCCACAGCGTGCGTACCAGCGGTTGGACGCGACTCTCCTCAGTGCGCAAGGGGCGGATGCGGACCAGATCGGCGCGTAACCCGACGGCGAGCCGCCCCCGGTCGTTCAGTCCGAGTGCGTGGGCCGGCTGGCGCGTGACCATCCCAAAGCACCGGGCGAGCGGGAGTTTCAGTTGGTCGTGCAAGGCGAATACGGCGCTGACCAGACTGCCCGGTACGTAATCGGACGACAGGATGTCGAGCAGTCCGTCGCGGGCCAGCTCCGCGGCCGCAACATTCCCGGAATGCGAGCCGCCGCGCACCACGTTCGGGCCGCCGAGGACCGTGGCAAGACCGAGGGCCCGTGCGGCCTGCGCAGCCTGTCGGGTCGTCGGGAACTCGCAGATCACGGCCCCGTCGCGGTAGGCCTCCTGCACGTGCTCGGCGGTGGTGTCGTCATGGCTCGCCAGGGCGATGTCATGGCGGCGGCAGTAGTCGACGAAATGCTGACGGTGCGGTTCGGCATAGCGGCGCTGCATGTCCATGGCATCGGCCACTCTCGCCTCGTATTTTGCCGCGCTCCATCCCTTCTTGCCCGTGTAGTAGATGCGCGCATGCTCGACGTTCTCCCACTGGCGCTGGCCCGGCGTGTGATCCATCAATGATACGAGACACAGGCGCGGGTGACCGTGAAACGGCTCGAACAGCTCGATGGTGTTGGGCGCCGGCAGCTCGCAGCGCACGTGCAGGAAGTGCTCGGCACGCAGAGCATCTTGCTCGCTGCAGTGCTGCAGGCTCGCCAGCAGAGTGTCCCAGGCGCTGCCGCGCACGCTGTCGCTGTCCGTCTCGCCGACGCCGAGCGCATCGAGAACGGTGGTGATGCCGGCGCAAGCCACTTCCGCATCATGCGCCAGCAGGGCGGGAACTTCCGCCCAGCTCACCTTGGGCCGGGGCATCAGATGCCGTTCCAGATTGTCGGTGTGCAGCTCGATCAGTCCGGGGGCGAGCAGATCGCCCTCAAGGTCGAGTGCGCCCGGGACCGATGTGCGACCGGTATCGATCGATGTGATGCCCGCTGCGTCGAATCCGAGCGTGCCGAGCAGGATCTCGTTCTCGAGCACCAAGCGGGCGTTGGTGATCAGCGTCGCGCTCATGGCGCACTCCTGAACGGCTCGATGTGGACTCGGCGCGTCGCCACTTGTTCCGAAATCCTCGGATCGTGGAACACACCGATGATCGCCGCGCCGCGCGCCCGAGCTTCGTTGATCATCTCCAGCACCACAGCGGTGTTGGCGGCATCGAGGGATGCGGTCGGCTCATCGAGGAGCAGCAGGGGGCGCGGTTTGATCAGGCTGCGGGCCACATTGATGCGCTGCTGCTCACCGCCGGAGAATGTTGCCGGGGGCAGGGGCCACAACTGTCGGCCGATGTTCAGGCGCTGCAGCCACTGTCCGGCTTCGGCCCGTGCGCCCTGCAGCGCCTCGCGGTCTGGTGCCAAGATGCGCCGCAGAGGGGCGCAGCCGTCCGGTTCTTCAGGGCCGACGAGCGGCTCGGCCACGATGTCCAGTGCCGCAATCCGCGGAATGACGCGCAGGAACTGGCTGACGTAGCCGATGGCGTCGCGTCGGGCGGCGACGAGGGCGCGCGGCGCGGCGCCGGTGAGTTCCAGTTCCTCTGGCGTCCCGGGGAACAGCCGGATACGCCCGGCGCTGGCGCGATAGTTCGCATAGATCAGCTTCAGCAGCGTGCTCTTGCCGGTCCCGGAGGGCCCATCGAGGACCACGCACTCACCCGGGTGGATGCTGAGGTGGACGTTCTCCAGGACGCGCAGCACCACCCCATGCTGATGGTGCAGGGTGAACTGCTTGGCGACTGCCTCGAGCTGCAAGAGCGGCAGCCTCGGTGCGGCGGAGTCGTTCATGGCGGCAGCACCGAGGCTACGAGCAGCTGGGTGTAGGGGTGGGACGGATCATCGAGCAGTTGGTCGGTGAGCCCCGCCTCGACGACCCGGCCGCCCTGCATGACCATCATGCGGTCCGCCAGCAGTCGCGCAACCGCCAGGTCGTGGGTGACCAGCACGGCGGCGAGTCCAAGCTGGCGAGTGAGCTGGCGCAGCAGATCGAGCAGCGTGGCCTGCACCGACACGTCGAGGCCCGAAGTCGGCTCATCGAGGAAGACAAGTCGCGGTAGCGTCACCAAGTTGCGGGCGATCTGCAGTCGCTGACGCATGCCCCCTGAGAATGTTGCCGGCGTATCGTCGATGCGGCTCGGATCGATTTCGACGCGCTCGAGCCACTCGAGCGCCAACCGGCGCAGCCGGCCGTAGTGACGTTCGCCGAGCGCCATGGGCCGCTCGACCACGTTGGCGCCGGCCGAGACGTTCATACGCAGTCCGTCCGCGGCACTCTGGTGCACCAGGCCCCAATCGGTTCGGGTGAGCGCGCGGCGCTGTCCCTCGGTGAGGCGGTAGATGTCGTGCACCCCGCCGTCGCGCAGGTTGAAAAGCACTTCACCGTCATCCGGTGCGTGCAGACCGGCGAGAACCTGCAAGAGCGTGCTCTTGCCCGACCCGGACTCCCCGACGATCGCCAGCACCTCGCCGGGCCACAAGTCGAAGGACACCTGATCCACCGCGGCTCGGGCGCCGTAGCATCGGCGCACGGCGCGCACCTGCAGGAGCGCGGCGTTCAGATCACTTCGAGCCATGGGAGGGCTCTGGGGCCGTCGCGCGCGCTTGCCGAGTGGCGCAATAGTGCGAGTCGGAACAGACGAACATCCTCGTGCCGCGGTCGTCCGTGACCCATTCGTCGAGGAAGCTGTCCGCGGCACCGCACAGAGCGCAGGCGCTCGCCCAGCGCTGAATCGAGAAGGGGTGATCGTCAAAAGCGAGGCTGGTGACCGCAGTGTAGGGCGGGACGGCGTAGATGCGCTTCTCGCGGCCGGCGCCGAACAGCTGCAGGGCTCGGGAGCGGTGCATCTTGGGATTGTCGAATTTCGGAATCGGTGAGGGCGACATGACATACCGCTCGTTGACCAGCACCGGATAGTCGTAGGTCGTGGCGATGTGGCCGTAGCGGGCGATGTCTTCGTAGAGTTTCACGTGCATCAGGCCGTACTCGGCGAGCCCGTGCAGCGTGCGGGTCTCGCTGCGGCGCGGCTCGAGCCGCTGCAACGGCTCAGGCGCCGGCACCTGATACACGAGGATCTGGCCCTCGCGCAGCGGGGTTTCGGGAATCCGGTGCCGGGTCTGGATGATGTCCGCGGCTGTGGTATCGGTGGTGACCGCGACACCCGCGGTGCGCTGGAAGAAGCGGCGGATGTTCACCGCATTCACGGTGTCATCGGAGCCCTGATCGATGACCTTCAAAGTGTCGGTGGGCCCGAGAATGGCTGCCGTGACCTGGATACCGCCGGTTCCCCAGCCATACGGCAACGGCATCTCGCGCGAACCAAACGGCACCTGGTGACCGGGAATACACACCGCCTTGAGCAGGGTGCGGCGGATCATGCGCTTGGTACGCTCATCGAGGTACGCAAAGTTGACGTGCGGGTCGCGCGCCGCGGAGATCGACGACGTATCGCTCATGGCTCACTCTGCTGCACGCTGCCCGCCGCACGCATGCGGCGCACCAGTTCGAGTTCGGATTGGAAGTCGACGTAATGCGGCAACTTCAGATGCTGAACGAAACCGGAGGCCTCCAGATTGTCGCTGTGCGAGAGCACGAACTCCTCCATCTGCGCGGGCGAGTCGATCGCCTCCCCGAGCTCCGGCGCGCGCAGCGCTCGGTCGACCAGACTCATCGCCATCGCTTTGCGCTCGCTGTGTCCGAAGGCGAGCCCGTAGCCGCGAGTAAATTGCGGTGGTTGCCGTGCGCTGCCGGAGAACTGATTGATCATCTGGCACTCGGTGAGCGCCACATCGCCGATCGACACCGGGAAGTCGAGTTCCTCCGGGATCACTTCCAGCTCGACGCTCCCGAAGCGCACCTCTCCGGCAAAGGGATGCGTGTGTGCATAGCCGCGTTGGGAGGAGTAGGCCAGCGCAAGCAGAAAGCCTTCGTCGGCCCGTGCCAGGTTCTGCAGGCGAGCGGTTCGCGCGGCCGGAAAGCGCACCGGTTCACGAGTCAGATCGAACGGCTCGGGATCCGCGGCAGAGATCGGCTGCGGCTCGATGAGCCCTTCGCGATCGAGCAGGTCAAGGACGCCCGGGCGATTGCCCGTGGCCGCCGGTGCGGGTGTCCGCGGCGCGGGAGGCACGGGTGTTCCGGCCAGCAGCGCAAAATCCAGCAGTCGTTGGGTGTAGTCGTAGGTCGGGCCGAGAATCTGTCCGCCCGGCAGATCCTTGAAGGTGGCCGAGATGCGTCGCCACAGACGCATCCGCGTCGTCTCGAGCGGAACGCTGTAGCCGAACCGCGGCAGCGTCGTGCGGTAGGCGCGCAGCAGGAAGATGGCTTCCACGATGTCGCCGGCGGCCTGTTTCAGCGCCAATGCGGCCAGCTCCGGATCGTACAGGGAGCCCTCCGTCATGACTCTGTCGACCGCGAGGCGCAGCTGGGCCTGAATCTGCGCGCTGGAGAGCTCCGGCAGCGCTGGATCGCCACGGCGAAACTCGGCGAGCAACGCCTGGCTATTCTCGATCGCGACTTCTCCGCCCTTGACGGCAACGTACATCCGTTCAGCCCTCGATGCTCGTCGTGCGCGCCAGTCCCGCCACGCGCTCGCCTGCACACAGCAGCAGATCGATGCCGCGCGGAAACGCCGCATGGTTGGCTCGCCATTGCGTGAGGAACGCCTCGCCCAGGCCGCGCACCGTCAGAGGCTGCGTCTGCTCGATTCCCGGCCCATGCAGCCGCCAGCCTGCGGTGTCCTCGAGTGCGTGCACCTGAATGACGCAGGTCGCGGCGGTCTCCGGCTCGAACTCGCTGCCGGCGGGCAGTTGTTCGAGCGGTGGCATCTGGTCGGCGTCGCTCCAGAGGAATTGGGCCTCGCGCAGTTCACTCACGATGCGACAGCCGGTGTGAAAGCGCAGCCAGTCGGCCGCTGAGCCGTGCGCCAATCGCGGCGCGAGCCACAACGTGCAATCCGGATCGAGCAACGCAAGCAGCAGCGCTGCCGCCGCAGGCGCTGCCCCGCTCGGGTGCTGCGCGTCGCTCGGGACCCGCTGTATTTGCCCGGGTCGGGCGAACGCATTCAATACCGCGCGAAACACCGCCTGACTGGCGAGCGGTGGATCGCTGAACCCCGGTTCCACCGCGTGCAGATCGAGCGGTGTGCCGCCGGCCACGGCGTTCATGACGGCTGCGGCTCGGTGGGTTCACCGGCACTCTCGCGCGCCACGGTGAAGAACTCGACCCGCGTCGCACGGGCCTTCTCTGCCTGTGCCGCCTGCTGTTCGGCCAACCACTCGGCGATGCGAGTGAGCAGGTCCGCCGGCAGCCGCGCTCGGCCGAGCGGATCCTGCAGCAGAGCATCGGCCGTGGCCGCCAGTTCGGCGTGGCGTGCCGAGCGCCCGAGAATGTAGGCGACACCGACGTGGTCGCAGCGCACGCGCTCGGGGTCCGTTCGCAGGGCGCAGCGGGTGACGGTGACTTCGCCAAGGTTGAAGCGCTCGCCGTTGCCGCCGATTCGGCCCCGGACCATCACCAGTCCAGATTCCGGACGGCGCAGCCAACGGGGCTGCGCACCGGCAAGATCAGCGAGGTTCGCCTCGAGCATCTGCAGCGGGGCACGGCTGAGTAAGCGCATCCAGGCCTGGCGCGACGGGGCGGTGAGCACTGCAGCGATGCCATCGTCTTGCAACATGTCGGTGCTATCAATGGTGGTATAGACAACTTCAGAGCTACAGCGGCAGCTTAGGACCAGCGTGTTTACCTTTTATGACAGCAGTGATCGGCGGATCTGAATTTCGCAGCGCGCTGCGGCGCGGTTGCGCCTGGTCGCGCGTCGCCGGGGAAGTGACGCGGAACATTCGCGTTGGAGCCTATCCCCCGGGCGCGCGTTTACCGGCGGCCAGCGAGCTGGCGGAGCGCTTCAGCGTCAATCGGCACACCGTGCGACGGGCGATCGCGGAGCTCGCGGCCCGTGGTGTCGTGCGGGTCGTGCAGGGCAGCGGCACGTACGTGCAGGAGTTCGCGCTGGAGTTGATGTTGGGAAGACGGACACGCCAGTCCATGAGTCTGCAGCAGGCGGGTGTTCGCGGCACGCTGCGCGTGCTCGATGCGGTGCGCATGCGCGCGCCGGTGCAGGTGGCGCGGGCGCTGCAGATCGCGCCCCGCCAGCCGGTTCTGCGCGTGCAGACCCTCGGTGAAGCCCGGCGGCGCGTGCTGCATGTGAGCGAGCGATTCTTTCCGCTGCCGCGCTTCATGGGACTGGATGAGCGGATCAGGCGCTGCGGCTCCATCACGCAGGCGTTCGCCGAGTGCGGGGTGATCGATTACCTCCGGCGCGACAGCCGAATCAGTGCGGTGCTGCCGGCCGAGCAGATCGCGGTGCTGCTGCGTCAGGCGACGTGCCGTCCGGTGCTGCGGGTCGAGAGCCTCAATGAGGATCTCGAGCGGCGGCCGATCGAATATGCGCTGGCCTATTTTGCGGGTGATCGCGTCGGGCTTCGGGTGAAGGCTGATGAGTGACGCCGAGGAGCGCGCAGCGGTCATGGCAGGGGCTTATCGGTGGGCGGTGTATTTCTCACCGCCGCCGCAGGCGCCGTGGGCCCGCGCCGGCGCCGGCTGGCTCGGGCGCGATGTCGATGGCGGGGCCTGCGGACCGGCGCCGCGCATCGCCGGCTGGAGCGCACAGACCTGGTCGTGGGTGACGGCCGCGCCGCGCCGGTACGGCTGGCACGGGACGCTGCGCGCGCCGTGGCGCCTGGCGCCAGGATGCTCTGCGGCGGACGTGCTGAGCGTCTTGAGGATGCTGGCGGCGGAGATCGCCCCGTTCGATCTGCCGCCGCTGCGTCTGGGCAGTCCTGAGGGCTTCCTCGCCCTGCAGCCGGTGCACCCCTGCGCCGCGCTGCAGGCCTTGGCGGACGCATGCGTCGTGCGGTTGCAGCCGACGGCTGCGCCCCTCACGGCGGCCGAGCTCGAGCGCTACAGCGCCCGAGGATTGAGTCTGCGTCAGCAGCAGTATCTGCGCGCCTGGGGGTATCCGTACGTGCTCGAGGAATTTCACTTTCACATGACGTTGACGGAGCGGCTCGAGCCGCTCTCTGCGGCCCAGCGTGCCGAGCTGCAGGCCGCGGCGGCCGCGACTTTCGATCCCTTGCCGCAGCCGGTGCACGTCGATGCGCTGTCGCTCTTCGCGCAGCCGCAGCCCGCCGCCCCGCTGCGACGGGTCGCTCGCGTACCGCTCGGGGGCGGTGGAGCGAGCGGATCGTGACGGGCCCCGGGGGGCGACTCGTCTATCTGATCGGTCCGTCGGGCGCGGGCAAGGACACGGTGCTGCGCTGGCTGGTGACGCATCAACCGCGGCCAGAGCGGCTGCACGTCGCGCGGCGCACGATCACGCGATCGGCAGACGATGCGAGTGAGTTGAACGAGGCGGTGACGCCGGCGGAGTTCGCGCGGTTGCTGCGCGCCGGGGCATTCGCGCTTCACTGGGACGCGCATGGGTTGCGCTACGGCATTCGCCGTGAAGCGTTGCGGCCGCTCGACAGCGGCGCCAGCGTGCTCGTCAACGGTTCGCGTGCGGCGCTCTACGAGGCGCGGCGACGCTACCCGGACATATTCGTGGTGCAGATTACGGCCGAACTGAAGCTGCTGCGGCAGCGGTTGCTGGCGCGCGGCCGGGAGATGCCGGAGGTGATCGAGTCGCGGCTGAGCCGCAGCGCGCTGTTGCCCGTGGTCGGTGTCGATGCCGTGATTCGCAACGAGGGGACCGCGGAGCAGGCCGGCCGGCTCCTGATCGAGCTGCTCGAGCCCTAGGCCGCCGCCGCGGTCCCGCGGGGCGCGCTGAGCGGCGCCGGGGCACCGGTGCTGCGGACCGCTGCGCTTCGCCACGCGCTCAGGTACGCTACCGGCCCGTGCACATCCTGCTCATCGAGGACGATGTCGAGGCCGCGAAGTTTCTCGTCAAGGGACTGCGCGAGAGCGGCTATGTCATCGATCACGCGGCCGGCGGGCGCGAAGGCCTCGAGCGGGCGCTCGCGGGCAAGTTCGACCTGATCATCACCGATCGGATGCTGCCGAAGATCGACGGGCTGGAGATCATCCGTCAGCTGCGCCTCGCCGGGCTCGCCACCCCGGTGCTCGTGCTGAGCGCCCTCGGCAGCGTCGATGATCGGATCCGCGGCCTGAAGGCCGGCGGCGATGATTACCTGACCAAGCCGTTTGCGTTCGATGAGCTGCTGGCGCGCATCGAGGCGCTGCTGCGCCGGCGGGCCCGCGCCAGCGAGAGCACGCTCCTCGAGGTCGCGGATCTGAAGTTCGACCTGCTGACCCGGCAGGTGATGCGCGGCGGGCGCGAGATCGATCTCACCGCGCGCGAGCAGAAGCTACTCGAGTTTCTGATGCGTCGGGCCGGACAGGTCGTCACCCGCATGATGCTGCTCGAGGGCGTGTGGGATCTGCACTTCGATCCACAGAGCAACGTGGTCGATGTGCACATCAGTCGCCTGCGCCAGGCCGTCGATCGTGGCTCGGATCGACCGCTCATCCACACGGTGCGCGGTGCCGGCTACGTGCTGCGCGAAGAGCCATGAGGTGGCCAAGGCCCCGCGGTCTGTTCCAGACCACGGCATTCCGCATGTCGATGGGGTACACGCTGCTGGTCACGATGGCCGTCGGGGTGACCCTCGGCACCACGTACCTGCTCACGCAGCGCATCCTGCGCGACAACGTCGATCTGATCATCACCACCGAGCTCAACAGCCTGCAGGATCAGTACGTATTGCGCGGCGTGCACGGCGTGACCGCCGAGATCAACGTGCGCATCGACAGCTGGGGGCGCATCGGCTCGGTGTACATGCTCGCCAGTCCGCGCTTCAAGCGCATCGCGGGCAATGTGACCAACTGGCCATTCGATGGCGCGCCGCGCGAGCGCTGGCCGGAGTTTCGCATCGAGTCGATCGAGCCCGGGCAGCGCTCCGTGCACCCGGTGCGTGCTGCGGTACGCCAGCTGTCCAACGGCGACTGGCTGCTCGTCGGCACCGATATGTCGCAGGACGAGCGCTACGCTCAGGCCTTCAAGACCGCCACGCTCTGGGGCATGGGGCTGTCGGTGCTGGTGGCGGCAATCGCCGGGTTCGCCTTCAGCTTTCGCCTCAGCCGGAGGGTCGGGGCGGTGACCGAGACCTGCGTGCGCATCATGAGTGGGGAGCGCTCGCGGCGCCTGCCGGTCGCCGGCAGTCGCGATGAGTTCGATGCGCTCGCCGTGTCGGTCAATCGCGTGCTGGATCGGCTCGAGGAGCAGTCCCTCACGCTGCGCGCGACGTTCGACAGTGTTGCGCACGATCTGCGTGCGCCCCTGCAGCGGTTGCGCGGACGGATGGATGCGGTGCTGCGTCTGGCGGACCTGCAACCGGAACTGCGCGAGCCGGTCGAGTCGGCGCTGCGCGAGGTCGATCGGCTGCAGCGCACGCTCGCGACGCTGCTGCAGATCGCGCTGGCGGAGTCCGGCGCACCGCTGGCGGCGGTGTCGCGGGTGAACCTCTCGGCGCTGGTGGGGGAACTGGTGGAACTGTTCGAGCCGGTCGCGCGCGAGCGCGGTCTTGCGCTCACCGGACATGCGGATGCGGGGGTGTTCGTCGAAGGCAACCGCCAGCTGCTCGCCCAGTTGATCAGCAATCTCGTGGAGAACGCGCTGAAGTTCGTGCCCGCCAGCGGGCGGATCGAAATCGGGCTCGAGCGGCACGGGGCGCTGGCGCATCTGGCCGTGAGCGACAATGGACCGGGAGTGCCCGCCGAGCAGCGCCGCCGGGCCGGTGAGCCGTTCGCGCGCATCGGCCCGCGCG
>JAJZFQ010000029.1 GCA_021805275.1 Pseudomonadota bacterium | reverse complement strand
GCGCGCGCGGAGGCCGGGGTCTGGTCGCTGCCGTTGTACGGATCGGACTCCCAGGGGTACATCGCGCCGGCGTAGCCGAGCGCCCGGGCGCGCTGACGCGCCGCCTGCAGCGTACGGTCGCGGAAATTCAGCAGCGAGCGGGCGCGCCGCGGGTGCAGCAGCAGCAGCGCCGGGTACACCCAGGTATCGCTGTCCCAGAACACGTGCCCGGCATAACAGAGCGTCAGCCCGCAGGGTCCGACTGCCCAGCCGGTGTCCGGACTCGTGTTGGCGAGCAGGTAGTACAACGCCGAGTGCGCCACCTGCTGGGCCTGCCGGTCGCCCTCGATGCGGATGTCCGCTCGCCACAGCGTGCGCCAAGCGGCGCGCTGCTGAGCCAGCAGCGCCGCGAAGCCGTTGCGTCGCGCCGCTCGCACCCGGGCAAGATCCGCGCGCCGGCCACCGCCCCAGCCACTGCGCGAGAGGCTGGCGAAGGTGGTGAAGGTGTAGCGGTGCTCTGCTTCGACCTGCATGCGCACCACCAGCGCCACGCGATGTGGGTCGCGGCGCACGCGGATGGATCGCACCGGCGCGTGCCGGGGCAGCGAGAGCGCCGCGGCGAGGGCGATGGGCAGACTGTTCGCCGCCCGACCCGCGAGCCACACGGTGCGATCGGCCGCCGAGACGCCGCGGCGGTTCACGATCACGGTGCCCGGGTACCAGAGCGCGGCGCGGTCCGGCGTGGCCGGCGCCCGCGGTGTCAGCGTCAATCCATGGGCGGCGAGCGCCTGGTTGACCTGCGTCCCGGTGAGCCGTCCGAGCGCAAAGCGCGGCGTGTGCGGTCGCCACAGCGTGAGCGGGAAGGCGACCGTAATCCGTCCACTGAAGTGTGGCGTGATACTCAGGCGGATCACACCGAGGTGCGTCTGCGTCTGGCTGAGGAAACTGACCGCCGTGATCGACGTGACCCGCGTCCCGTCGACATAGCGGTAGCGTGTCGTCAGGACTGCATCGTGCAGATCGAGCGTCTGGTGATAGGCGCGAAACCGCGCCGCACTCAGGGTCCCGTGATTCATCCAGCCGGCCGCGCTCGCGACCGGGTCCGGGTTGTAGTCGATGCCGTTCCACCCCGGCAGCAGCGCCGGGCGGGCCATATCGCCGGGAGTGCGGTCCATCAGCCCGACCATGTAGGTCTGCGTGGCGCGGGTGCCGCGCCGGGCGGTGAGGGTCGCGAGCATGCCGTTGCCCAGCATGCCCGGGAAATAGTCCCCCAGCCCCGCGGCATCCACGCGCAGGTGAAACCCGCCGGCAGCGTGCGCCAGCGGACCGGCGGCCGCGCACAGCGCCGCCCCGAGGACCGCCACCACGCGGGCCGTTGCGTCCCCGAGGCCGGCGCGCGGCACGCTCAGTGCGTCCCGGCCGCCACGGGCGATGCTGCACGCATCAGGCCCGCGGGTGGCCGTACGGCCAGATACACCGTACTCCAGAGTTGCGCGGCGTCGGCTTCAGAGGCATCGGCGCGGGCCGAGCCGAACGGGCGAATGTGGTAGTGGCCGCCACTGTACGTCCAGGACCACAGTTCGCTGTTGGCCATCGAATGCGTCGCGTGGATCACCCGCCACAGGGTGCGTTGCGCGTTCTGCAATTGCACGCGCACCGCCGGTGGCAGATCCGTGCGGCGCAGCTGGCGCGCGAGGCCCGCCGCCAGCAGCGCCTGCTGCCAGGACCAGACCACCGTGCCGTGATAGGCATTGCGAGTGAATTCAGCCGCGAGCGTGTGCGGCGCGAACACCGGATTGGCCACCACCAGGCCGGCGCCCGTGATCAGCCCTGCCGGGAACGGTCGCATCACGGCGGCCACCAGACGCTGCAGCGTCTGCGCGGCGGGCTTGCCGAAGAGCAGCACGTAGCCGACATCCGACTGCATCACCGGAACGGGCCGGCCTGAGCGCCTCAGCGAGAGCGCGGGGAAGGACACCGGACCGCGACCGAGCGAGGCCAGAGCGGCCCGCGCCGGAACGCCGTCCGCCGCGGCATAGGCCCTGACGTCCCGCACCGCGGCGGCATGCGCCACCGTCACCGTGAATAGCGGCGCGGCACGCCGGCTCCAGACCTGCGCCAGCCGGGCCGCCTGCGCGAACTGGGGCCGCTCGGCGGCGGTGAGATACGGGTTGAGCAGTCCGCTCGCATACAGCCGCGCGATCGCATCGAGCGCCGCCGGCACGAGTGCCGCGTTGACGTCGTACGGGTAGTACCCGCCGCCGAGGCCGGTGTTGCTGTCGCGCCAGTCACCGACCGGGACGCCCGGTTTCAGGCCAATCAGGTGCGAGCGGACCGGATCCCGAGCGAACGGCGCGGCGCTCGCGAGCACGAACGTCAGGTTGCGCACCAGCGCCGCACCGTGCGTGCCGTGTCGCTCCTCAGGCCCGCCCACCGGCGCGGCGAGGAATGCTGCCGACTGAGCCCGCTCGCGCGGATTGAGCAGCCATGCGGCGGCGTCCGGCGCCAGCAGGTAGTTCTCGTCGATCATGAGATAGGTGTAGCTCGGCGCCGCCGAGCGCACCCCGCGCTTGAGGTTCTCGAGCACCGCCTCCTCGCCAATGTCCTCTTCGTGCGCGACCTGGCCGTGCGCCGAGAGCCGCTCCAGGACCGAGTCGAGTGCATCGTCGATCGCGTGGGCGGTGAGCGCCGGCATCAGCAGCCGTACGCTCATCAGCGTGTCGCGACCGAAATACGTATCGAACCGCCAGGAGCCGGCGAGAAATTTTTGCCGGTACGCCAGGAAGGTCAGCGTGTCGCGCGCCGCGGTGCTCCCGGCGTGCGGATGGCGCAAGAGCTGCCGGCCGGCGAGCGGCGTCAGCGGCGGCTCTCCGGTGAGGCCCGTGAGCCGCACACGGATCACGCCGTGGCGATCGGCGAGGATCCGGGTACCCTCGAGCCGCCCGCGCAGCACCTGCACCGTCAGGCGATAGGCGGCACCGCCGTCGAGGCGTTCGCGCGCCCAGGCGATGCGATGTGCGCTCACCTGCGCCGGCGTGGCGATGCCCGGGGGCAACCGGCCGAGCGAACCATAATCGCGCAGCACGCGGATGCTCGAGAGCACCGCCTGGTGCACCTGCAGCGCCGGATCACCGGTGAGTTCGAGCAGCGCGGAGATGCCGTAGAGTGGCCGGCCGTGCCGATCGTGCGTGCGCACCGGATGCAACGGACCGAGCAGCCGCCATCGCGCCCACCGCGGCTCGCGGTCGAACCAGATGCCGACGCCACTGTCCCC
>JAJZFQ010000020.1 GCA_021805275.1 Pseudomonadota bacterium | reverse complement strand
CTAGACCCTTGGTTTGTTCTTAAGAAGTGATCGTTCATTGCATGGGCTGTTTAGAAAAACTAAATTACAAGTGCCGTACCGGCGGGAGCGACCATGGCGCGCAACGATGGATTCGCAGGATTGACCGAATTTCTGGCGGTGGCCCGCTACGGGAGCTTCCGCAAGGCTGCGCACGCGCTCGGGGTGACACCCGGGGCGGTGAGTCAGGCGGTGCAGGCGCTCGAGCGGCGCCTGGGGGTGCCGGTGTTCCTGCGCACCACGCGCTCCGTCGCGCTCACCGAGGCCGGCGAGCGCCTGCTGGCCGGTGTCGGTCCGGCGGCGCAGGCCATCACCGAGTCACTCGCGGAGCTGGCGCAAATGGGTGCTGCGCCCAGCGGAACGCTGCGGTTGCTGGTGCAGCGCTTCGCCGTGGCGCACGTCATTGAGCTGGTCGTGCCGCGCTTTCGCCGTGCCTATCCGGCCGTGCGACTCGAGATCACCATTGAAGACGACCATGGCGGCCTCGTGGGCGCCGGGTACGATGCGGGCGTGCGCATCGGAGAGTACATCGATCGCGACATGCTCGCGGTGCGCGTCTCGCCGCTGTTTCGCTGGGGGGTGTTCGGCGCGCCGGCGTATTTCGCGGCGCACGGCCGGCCGAAAGTCCCCGAGGACATCGCCGAGCACGAGTGTATCCGCTACCGCCGGCCTGAGGTGGGCGACATCTACCGCTGGGAGTTCGAGCGCAAGGGCCAGGCCGTGGCGATCGATCCGCCGGGCTCGGTGCTGGTCAACGACGGGGCGCTGCTGCGGGCCCTGGCGCGCCAGGGCCTGGGGCTTATTTACAGCGCGACGTTGAGTGTGGCGCGCGAACTCGAACAGGGCCTGCTCGAGCCGGTGCTGGAAAAATTCTCCCCCGCCCGCGACGGGATTTTCATCTACTACCCGCGCGCCAGCCGCAATCAGCCGAAGCTGCGCGCGTTCGTCGAGGCCTGCACGCGCGGCCTGTGAGGGCTGCGGTGCCGCTCAGGCGCGTCTGCGGTCCGGGACCGCATCGAAGGCGACGGTGAGTCGCGACTGCGGACTCTCGAACGGCACCGTGCCGTGCCAGAAATACGACGGGAACAGCACCAGCATGCCGGGCTCGGGACGGACCGTGTGCTCCGGGCTGAGGGTTGGGGAGGTGAGGATGCCGGGCACGCCGAAGGACAGCGTACCGGCTTCGCTGCGACCGCTGCGCATGCACTCGGGCAATTCGATATAGCAGGCCGAGGAGATCCAGCCGCGCGGATGGACGTGGCTCAGATGAAAGCCGCGGTCGCGCAGACGCACCGACCAGCTGCCGTTGAACCGCCACCCGGCTCCGGTGCGCCGGCGCAGCGGATCCGCGCCGCGGCCGATGTGCTCCAGATAGCGCTCGATCGGCGCTCGGAACGCACTGAACAGCGCGGCGATCGCCGGATCGCGGCTGCGCGTGAGATCTTGGGTCGTCTCCGTCCCGCGGCGCAGAGACTGGAACAACAACGCGTGTCCATCCGGGGCGTGCAGGCGCGCGAGCGCTGCGCCGAGGTCGGCGAGGAACGTTCCGAGGTCGCTCCACGGTGGGGGCGGCTCGAGCATCAGCGGCAGCACCAGCCGGTTGTAATCGCACAGCGCGCCATACCGCGCATCCCCGAGCAGACGCAGCGCGGTGGTCTGTAGCGCGAGAAGGTATTGATCGTCCGGCGCCGACTGCAACAGCAGCACGCAAAGCTCGAGCGCCGCGGCAGCTTGGCCGACGCCGAGCTGCGCCGCCGCGAGCAGCGTGCGCGCCGGTGCGCTCGCCGGTGCGAGGTGGAGCGCCCGCTCGGCCAGGATCAGCGCCGCCCCGGGGTCGAACTCGAGCGCCGCGAGGCCGGCGCGCACCAGCAGCGAGGGTGCGGCACGCGCCCGCTGGGTGCGCGGGACCAGGCACTCATAGGCGGCGCGCGCCTCGCCCGCGCCCTGCAGGATGGCCGCCTTGGCCCCCCAGAGCGCGTCATCTTCGGCGAACCGACTGAGGGCCGCATCGAGCGAGGCGGTTGCCTGGTGGAGATTCCCGCTCCGCACCCACAGCAGCTGCGCCAGGCTGTGGTGTGCCTCGAGCTGGCGCGGATCGAGCGTGAGGCACTCGCGCAGTGCGGCCTCGGCACCGGACTGCTCGCCCGCGGCCAGGCAGGTGCGCGCCTGCGCCAACCACAGCTCGGCACTGCGTGCGCCGCGGCCGAGCAGGTCCGCGGCGATTCGACCCGCATCGGCGGTGCGGCCCGCCGCGCCGAGCGCGATCACGAGCGCCTGCGCGGCGCCCGCATCAGCCCCCGTGCGGTGCACGCGAGCCTGGTAGAACTCGATCGCCTCCTCGGCACGCCCGAGGGCCGCGAGCGCACCGGAGTGCTGCGCGGCGAGCGCTGCGTCGAGTCGCGGTGCGGCACAGAACGGCGCCAGGAGCCGCACCGCCTCGGCCGCCCGGCCTGAATCGCTGTACAGCCGTGCCAACACCCAGGCCGCCCGTGGATCGGCCGGCGAGCCGGTAGCCGCGCGCTCAAGCAGCGGCTCGGCCTGCGCGGTTCGGCCGCTCGCGAGCAGCAGCTCCCCGAGCGTCGTGAGCGTCGGCGGCCAGTTCGCATCGAGCTCGAGTGCCTGTCGCAGCAGCGCTTCTGCCGCTTCGCTCTCCCCGAGCGCGAGCCGGGTGCCGGCGAGCAGGCGCAGCCCTTCGACGTAGTCCGGGTGGCGCGCCAGAATGGGTTCGAGCCGTGTGCGCGCTGCACCGTATTGGCCGCCCTGCAGCAGCGCGCCGATGGCGCGCATCTCCTCGAGCAGCTCCGGTGGAGTGCTCACGGTCGGCTCGATGCGGTTGGCGCGGGCATGGCCTGCGATTTTCGCATGGAAGGGCCACAGACCGCAGCCCAGAGCGCGCCGGAGAGATGCACAGGTGAAAAAAAAGCCCCCGCGCCCGGACGGGCGCGGGGGCATGACGGTGCGGACTTAGAACTTGTACCGCGCGCTGAAGTTGATTTCCCGGCCGAACAGCGCACGTCCCAGCAGGACGTTGTTCACGCCGAGGGACACGCCCGCTTCACGCGAGTTGCCTTCGGTGAGGGCAATCGTGTTGGTCAGGTTCGTGCCGCGCACGGCGAACTCCCAATGGCTGCCGACGTCGGCCACGACTCCGGCGCCGACCTCGCTGTAGGTCCCGAGCGGCTGCAGCCCGAAGGTGTCCTCATAGCGCTTGCCGACGTACTCGTACGTGACCCAGG